>DASWMJ010000070.1:0-83162 GCA_036399775.1 Chloroflexia bacterium
AACGCCCCATCCACGAGCGCCTTCAACTCCTCCCCCGCGACCCCCATCACGCCCCCAGCCGCCCGCGCAGCCGACATGGGCGTAATATCCAGAGAGCACGCCCCAAGCGCCACTCTCCCCGCCCCAAACTCCTGCGCCAGCGCCCCCAGCAACTCCTCCCGCCTCCCCGCAGGCACCTCCACCCCAGGCAGAGGCAACACACCCTCCCCTACAACTGGCCCATCCCCAACAGTCCAACCCGCAGACAGCCCCAGCGCAAACCCAACCAACGACCCATCCGCCACCCCAAGTGGCGCACCCAGCAGCACATTCCCCTTCCAAGCCGCCTCCACCAGCGCCCCCAACCCGGCCCAAGCCCCACCAGCACCCCTCTTCTCCACAACCTCCAACTCACCCCGCAACCTCTCCCGAACCTCCTCCGTAACCCCCCCAACCCCCAACCTCTCCACCAACCTCTTCTCAACCCACTCCTCAATCCCCGTCAATTCCGAATTCCGAATTCCGAATTCCGCATTCGAGCAGAGTTCCACCACCCGCCCCACGTTCTCCATCGCCGAGGGCCACTCCTTGAACAACTCCTCCACGTCGTCCCGCGACCTCATCCAGTACGGACCCGGCCTGTCTATCGCCGTAGACCCCGTATGCCCAAACCCGTTCCCATTCCCACTCTCTTCAGGCCACCCCGCCCGCGCTCGCGCTACCTTCAACGCCTCATAAGCGGGCGCATCCTCCGGCCTGATATACCGCGCCGACGGCATAGCCACCACCGGCACCCCCATCTGGTACGCCGCCGACATCACCGACGCCGCGAGCGCGCTGTCCCCAGGCCGCCCCGAATGCGGCAGCCCCACGAATGCACTCTCCCCAAACGCTTCCTTTATCTGCCCGCCAAGCTCCCCCAGCTTCTTCCCCACGAAGCCCACGAACGGCGACAGCGCCCCCGCTTCATCGCCCCCCGGCAGCGCCATAACCAGCCCCGCCGCCCTCTGCGCCAGCGCCTCCCACGCCAGCGCCTCCTCCCGCCGCGGCCACCCCGCATGAGCCAGCGAGCAGAGCCGCGCCAGGTTCGACATCCCCTCCCCATCCCGCGCATACAGCGTCACCGGCACCACAACCGGCTCTCCACCCTTCCTCCCACTCGCCCCCCCTCCAGGCAGGACCACGTCCACCTCAACTCCATACACCGCCACCAACCCCGCCTTGCGAGCAGCGCGCGCAAACGCCGGAAACCCAGCCATAGGCCCCCGGTCCGTCAGCGCCAGCGCCCTGTAACCAAGCTTCGCAGCCGCCCTGCACCAATCGTCAGGCGAGTGAGGCCCGCCCCCCCGGCTGAAATAAGAATGTACGTGGAGATAAGCAAAGTAGTGGCTCATACAGCCGAGTATATACCCGGCCATGCCCACTGTGGATGGTGTGGATTACGTGTGGAAGGAGCGCAACAAATAGGACTTCAACTTTCAGCCTAGAACCATCTTCGGTATAACAATTGCCAGACTGACTACTTATCCTGCTATGAAATGTCGCTCGTGTATCAGCCCCTATTCCACAACGCTTATTGCTTACTTACAAAAGCCCTTAGAGGGCCATTTACGAATTGACTAGGTCTCCATCCTGTAGCAATGGAGTCTAGAAGAAATGCGTCCGCCACACTGAGGGCAACACCTGTTAGAGTACCATATGGCTCCCAACCCAATTTATCTAATACTACGCCAGACAAGTCGAATAATATCCACCGCAACGTTTTACTCTGTAGTTTGTCCACCCATGAATCTGAGGTGACCTCTCGAAAATACTCTGTTACCAAATCAATATCTGTAGGTTGGCCTTTCAGCCAGTGTTTGAACTTTCGAGCCTTTTCTAGGAGCTTCATAACATCATAGAAACTTCGCTCCCCTGAGTTCACAGCTTCCTTAATTGCTCTTGCGTCTTTTAGAAAGACATCTTGGAACTGGCTGAATTGTTCTTCACTATGCGCATGTCTTGTTATGAAACGACTGATCTTGCGCTTGACCATCTCAGAACTGAACGGATCAACAGCGAGCTCTGAATACGTGCGCGCCGCAGCTTCCAAATCATCTCTCGCGTACATAAAGCGATCGAGCACATGACTCAATGTGAGCCTCAGGGAGGTTGGATAGCGACTACTATATAGCTGCTCTACTAGGTCGAAGTTTACGTTTGTTCTTACTGTGAAAAAGCGTCGAGTTGAAACCACCATGGACTGAGGGATGTTCGGATTACCATTGCGGATATGGTCTTCTGCTTCCAAACTAAGCCTCATTGTCCGCCATGACCCCTTCGGCTCCGCTGAAACCTGAAATACAATCTCTTCAGTCTGCCTATACTCAGGAACTAAGAACTCAAGTAACCTCACTACGGAATCATGCATATAGGTCTTATCTTGGTAATCCTCAGCGATCCTGTCTAGGAAGGACTCATCATATGAAATCACATCAACAAAGCGACAGAAACTACTGGCAAGTCTTTTCCCTCTGCCAGGTCTCCCAGTAGCATCAATGAATAACTCCCAAGCCACTTCTTGAAGCGACTGCCCAGGTACTTTAGCAATGCCAGGAAAATAGAGCGTCCGGCCATTCTGCTCGTCTTGACCCAATAAATATCCGTTCTCCAGATAACTCATCTTGAGATGTCCTGACTTCAGCAATTCCAAGAGCGCATCTGGACCACATATTTTGATCAACTGATTAAGCCCTCGCTTACTCACAGCAACATGCACCTGCTGATAGAATAGCAGCGCTTCTGCCAAAAAGCCTACATCAATATTATCTTTATCCCGAAACATACGCAGAGGTCTGATTGCCAGAGAGTCAAACATTAGCTCGCCCTTTCTGAACACAAGAAATAGTGGGACTTCTTCCTTAATGCTACCATATATTGTCAAGAATTGGTCTGAAGCGATTTCAACTTTCCACCCTTACCTAGAAATGTGCAAAACTCCCCTCAAATTCCCCACCAAATCATGTCCCGTTTTGCCCTCCAAAAGGGATTAAGTTAATAGAAGCATGTTTCCGGCTACTGTTGCGCAACAGTAGCCACACTCCCTGAGAGCCACCGAGCCAACAGCCAGAGCCAGAGCCACCAACTCAAAACTCATAACTCAAAACTCAAAACTCCCAGGGAACAGGGTCCCGCTGGTGCCCCTGCTAAAAGACAACCCATAACCGCTTCGTATGAAGAAGCTACCCTCTGTACCAGGCCCAGGAGGACCTACCGTACAGAGACCCACAACCCAAGACCCTGCTCAAGCCGCAAGCGGACCGCCCGGAAGGCGAAGCGCCCGCTACCCACATGGTAAGGCATGAGCCAGGCAGGCCTTCAAACCAGTTGCGTAAGCAGGGGCAAGCGTCCTGAACCAAACCAGGCTGCTTAGGCTACCTTCCTGCCCAGCGCGACCCACCACAACCAAAAACCCAGGGGCGGACCCACGAATCCGCCCCTATCACCCATCATCCAACTCAATACCTGACCCCTAATCCCTAACCCCTGACCCCTCGTTCTTGGCACACTTAATGCAACATCCCACCACAATCCAAAACAAGAAAGTGGCATAGCATTATGGACCTCACAGACACCTCGACCCGCCAGGACCATAACAGGCTGCTCACCACCCTTGAGCAACTCCTGGTCATTGACGCCACCGAGCTAGAGCCTGCCCTCGACCAGGCAAGCGACCTCCTCATCCCCGCCCTCCACTCCGACAAAATAGACGTCTTTCTCCACGACCCCGCAACCGACTCCCTGGTCGCATTCGGCACCAGCCACACCCCCATGGGCGAGAAGCAGAAAGCCACTGGCCTCGACCATCTCCCCATAGCCAACGGAGGCCGCACCGTCGAAGCCTACCAGACCGGCAAGACGTTCGTGACAGGCCGCGCCGACCAGGACCCCGCCGTCCTACCTGGCATCAAGCACACCCTCAGCGTCCGCTCTATGCTCGTCGCCCCTCTATACATAGGCGGCGACCTGCGCGGCGTCCTCTCCGCAGTCAGCGCCCAGCCCGACCAGTACACCGGCGACGATCTGCGCTTCATTGAAGCCGTCTCCAGGTGGGTCGGCGCGCTCGCCCACCGTGCCGAACTGGTAGAGAGCCTCAAGCAGCACGTCGCCGAAGAGGCCCGCAAAGTCACCGCCGAGCAGCTAGTCACCGTCCTCGCCCATGACCTCGGCAACTACCTCACCCCCGCCCTGGGCCGCGTAGACCTCATCCGCCGCCATGCCCGCCGCGAAGGCAACGACAGGTACCTCCAGGCCGCCGAAGTAGCCTACAGCGCTCTCGCCCAGATCAGAGTCCTCGTCCGCGACCTCCTCGATGTCAGCCGCCTCAAACAGGGCCTATTTTCCCTGTCCCTCCAACCCGTAGACCTCACCGCCCTGGTCCGCGAGACCGTAGACCTCCTGTGCGCCGCCGACGCCAACATCAACCTCCGCGCACCCGACTGCCTCGCCGTCAAAGCCGACCCCATCCGTCTCCGCCAGGCCATCGAAAACCTCCTGACAAATGCCCTCAAGCACGGCCCCGAAGGTGTCCCCGTCCACATCGAGCTAGCCACCCGCACCCAACGGGACGGCCAATATGCCATAATCACAGTCACCGACGAAGGGCCAGGCATCGCCCCCGAACTCCTCCCCAACATCTTCACCCCCTTCACATCAGGCCCAGGCTCCACCGGCCTCGGCCTCGGCCTCTACCTCGCCCACAGCATAGCCCACGCCCACAACGGCACCCTCACAGTAGAATCCACCCCCGGCAAAGGCGCGACCTTCCGCTTCTCCCTACCCCAAGCCTCTTGATTGCGAACTGCGAAAGCGCTGACCCCCAAGCCCTCATATTCTTTGTGAACTTTGTGCCTTTGTGGTTCAAAAACAGTCAAATCCTTTGCGAACTTTGCGTTCCTTCGCGTCTTTGCGGTTAGAGAAGCCTGACTTACCCTGTGATATAATTTGGTAATAGACATGAGTTGAGGAGAGGAGAACAGCACATGCCCGAAGAGAAGGAAAAACCAAAGCGTATCGAGGCCCAAAGGCCAAAAGGCTTCCGAGACATCATGCCCGCCTCCATGTACGTGCGCCGCCACGTCATGGAGACCCTGCGCTCCATCTTCGAGCTACACGGCTTCTCACCCCTCGAAACCCCCGCCCTCGAATACGCCGCCACCCTCGAAGGCAAGTACGGCGAAGACGAGCGCCTCATCTACAAGTTCGAGACTAAAGGTGGCCGCCGCGTCGGCATGCGCTACGACCTTACAGTCCCCCTCGCCCGGGTAGTCGCCATGCACCTCAGCGAACTCACGTTCCCCTGGAAGCGGTACCAGATGGCCCCCGTCTGGCGCGGCGAGAACCCCCAGTTTGGCCGCTACCGCGAGTTCTACCAGTGTGACATAGACATAGTCGGTGCGCCCTCCATGCTCGCCGACGCCGAAATCCTCTCCATCTACGGCGCCGCCATGCAGCGCCTCGGCTTTACCGGCTACCGCGTCCTCATCAACCACCGCAAGCTCCTCGCAGGCATAGCCCGCGCCGCAGGAGTCCCCCAGGAGCAAGCGGGCACCATCTTCCGCGCCGTAGACAAGATAGAAAGAATAGGTCGATCCGGGGTCCAGGAAGAGATGGTCCGCAACGGCATCCCCCCTGAAATAGCCGCCCGCGCCCTCGACCTCTTCATGGCAGGCAACAACGCCCGCACCTTTGACGACAACTATGCCCTCCTGTCCGAGCTTTCCGGCCCCCTCAAAGACGATCCATCGGCCACCCAGGGCATCCAGGAACTCCAACAAATTCTCGCGGCCCTCGACGCCATGAGCATAGAAAAAGACCGCTTCCAAGTAGATACTACCCTGGCACGCGGCATAGACTACTACACCGGCCCCGTCTACGAGGTGCATGTAGACGAGCCGAAGATAGGCTCTTTGGGCGGCGGCGGGCGCTACGACGAGCTAATGTTCCTCTTCTCAGGCCGCGCCCTCCCCACCACAGGCGCCTCCTTTGGCTTCGAGCGTATCATAGACGTAATCACCGCTCTCAACATGTACACCCACCCCCCCACTTCCAGCCGCGCCCTCATCACCATCTTTGACGCCACCCAGCAAAGCGCCTCCGCCTCCTTCCAGCTCGCCGCCGATCTCCGCCGGCAGGACATCCCCTGCGAGGTCTACCTCAACCCAGGCGACAAACTAGGCAAGCAGATCGCCTACGCCGACAAGCTGGGCATACCCTTCGCCATCGTGCTAGGCCCAGACGAGCAAGCCCAGGGTACCGCCACCGTAAAAGACCTCCGCGCCACCCAATCCAACCAGCAAACCGTCCCCCGCGCACAACTCCCCTCTATCCTGGCCCAGCAAGAGCACTAGGAAAATAAAAAGCTATCTTGTAAAACAAACAAAAATGCTGGTTCGGCGCTCCGCGCCGAACCAGCATTTTTGTTTGTTTTATTCTCCCCTCCCCACGTGTGGGGAGGGGCCGGGGGTGGGGTGCTGGAGTTCAGAAATTAAATTATGGGGCATCCCATATCTATTTTCTAACGCGGTGGAAAACCACCATCCCACTTTCTCCCAATGCTATACTCGCCTGAACGGGGCGCGATGCAACCTCCGTTTTGATAGGCCGTTATGTTTATGGGACTAATAAGCCACAGGTTAGCAGTCAAATACGTTTAGTCCAGGGTAAAAAGAATTAGGAGGATCAGCTAAATGAACATAAGGCAACACAAAGCTGCCAGGGCAGGTGTGGGGCTTGTTAGCGTGATGACGGTTGGGGCCATGCTCCTCAACGCTATGCCTGCCGCAGCAGTGGACTTCGCCCACCCCGCCTTCAAGCGCGTGTGGGACCGCACCGACTCGCTGGTGGCTTCGGGCCAGGTGAGCCGCACCTTCTTCTGGGGGCCGGAGCCGCGCTCCTCCGCCCAGGAGCAATACCTAGACGCGCCCGGCGGCACAAGCACCCGCCTCGTGCAGTACTTTGATAAGAGCCGCATGGAGATCAACAACCCCAACGCGGACCCCAACGCCATATTCTTCGTCACCAACGGCCTGCTCACCATCGAGCTAATCAGCGGCCAGATGCAGATAGGCGACAACGCGTTCGTCAACCGCTACTCGGCCAACATACCCATCTCCGGCGATACCGACGACGCGCAGGCACCTACCTATGCATCCTTCCTCTCTGTCGCCAACAGCCGCCGGGGCGACCACCCTCAGCCTGACCGCCGAGGTCAGTTTGCCACGGGCACCATCAACAAGGCCGGCGAGGTAGGCGAAGACCCCTCAAAGGCCACCGTAGCCGGCACCCGCATAGCCTACTTCGAGCCTGCTACCAGGCACAACATACCCGACATCTTCTGGCAGTTCTTGAACGCCACAGGCCCCATCTCGGAGACCGGCCAGATAGTCAACAAGCGCCTGATCGACCCCTGGTTCTACGCTTCAGGCTTTCCCGTCTCGGACGCCTATTGGAGCCGCGTGAAGATCAAGGGCGAGATGCAGGACGTGATGATCCAGGCTTACGAGCGCCGCGTGCTCACCTACGTGCCCACCAACATTCCGGGCTTCCAGGTCGAAATGGGCAACATCGGCCTGCACTACTTCGATTGGCGCTACAAGGACGCGGGTAAGCCCACAGGCACCATAACTACAACCACCACGCCCGGCACCCCCGCGGCAACAACCACCGCCGTATCCACCGGCACGATCACTACCACCGCCGTGTCCACCAATACTCCCGCGCCCAGCGTGACCGGCACCCCGCCCACCGCCACGCCCACGGTCACTGCTACACCCAACGTCATCAGCCAGGGCGTGATAGCCTTCTCGTCTGAGCGCACCGGCAACAAGGACATATGGCGCATCAAGGGCGACGGCACATCGCCCACCAACCTGACCGCCAACAGCCCCAAGCACGACGACTATCCCTCCTACTCGCCCGACCGCACCAAGATTGTCTTCACATCGGAGCGCGACGGCAACCAGGAGATATACGTCATGAACGCCGACGGCTCGGGCGTCACCCGCCTGACCAACAGCCCCGGCAAGGACTACGACCCCTCGTGGTCGCCCGACGGCACCAAGATCGTGTTCGTGTCCGAGCGCAACGACACTCTCCCCGATATCTACACGATGAACGCAAACGGCACCGGGCAGGTGAACATCACCCAGAGCGCGGGCGAGGACACCAGCCCTTCGTGGGGCAGCACCGGTAGGATAGTGTTCGCCTCCAAGCGGTCCGGGGCCAACCAGATATACACTATGAACCCCGACGGCACCAGCGTAAGCGGTGCACTCACCACAAGCGGCACTAACTTCCTGCCCAAGTGGAGCCCCTCGGCCAACCGCATTGTGTTCGTCTCCACAAGGGACGGCCTGAACGAAATCTACATCATGGGCTCAGCCGGCCAGGACCAGACCAGGCTCACCAACAACAACGCCGAAGATTGGGACCCGGCCTTCTCACCCGACGGCGCAAAGATAGTCTTCTCCTCGGCCCGCGTAGCCGCCGACAACCTTGAGCTATACATCATGAACGTAGACGGCAGCAACCAGGAGCGCATCACCATCCAGACCGGCATGGACACCCACCCCAGTTGGAGCATCGGCCCCTAGTCCCAACCCTTCCAATTGGTACAACAAAAGAGAGAAAGCGGCCCACAAACCGCTTTCTCTCTTTTTATAACCAAGAACAACTTGTGTAAAGGTACGGTAGGGGCGACCCGGTGGGTCGCCCTGGTGGGGATGGCGCATCATGCTTACCTACTACCCCACCGTATCCTTATCCTGAACCTTTAGTCCAAACTATAGAATACCGCCAAAAGAGGTGCCTTCTCACCTTAGCGCCCGGTATCGCTTCCGAGCAGGCTTGCCGCACCTCATCCAGCGTAGGGTACATATCATACCGCCCATGCTCTTCCCACGCTCGTCTCACTTCCGGCGGCTCCCTCAACCCACCACCCCTGGCTACTCTCAACGCCAAGCTAGCAGGCACCGCCAACATACACGTCAGCTTATCCGCCACTCCCCGCGCATGGTACAAGTCAAGCATCAGCAGCGTGCCGCCCACCTTCAACCCATCCCGCATCTTGACCAGCATGCTACTCAAGGGCAAATGGTGCAGAGTAGCTATAGACACGATGCAATCAAAGCGGTCTGCCGGAAAAGGCCACTCCATCACGTCCGCAACCTCATACTCGACATTAGAATAATCCCGTGACTGCTCCCTCGCAACCCGCACCATCTCAAGCGACAGGTCAAGCCCCAGCACGCGCTCACAACGCCCCGCCAACAACCGCGAAAACCCACCCGCCCCACACCCTACATCAAGAGCCTCCCCGCACCCTCGCGGGACGTGCCTCAGCAGGAAATCGTGGTAGTGGTTGTTGTGATTCCACCCATGCTGCTCCGACAGCATAGCTATGCGGTCGAAGTCTGCCCGCACCCTGGCGGTTGTCTGCGTCATTGCCGCGCCTCTGTATCCTTGCTTGGTCCTTCCCACAACTATTGACATAGCCATACCGATACCCTACTATACTACTACACTTATCCTGGAACTAGATGCACACTATTACATCTTCTCTCTGTGCTGTTGTATCTGACTTCTTCCTCGAAATCTATAACTTTGTACCAAAGGGATAATGCTATGGACAATTGGTATATCGAGCATATACAAATAGAGGGCGATGCCTATTTTGGAAGTACTATCTACCAGACAATATACGAAGTACCCCCGCCCACCATCAAGCCTCTGCACCAGCTTCGTCCCCCTGTTACTGACTTCGTTGGACGCGTAGGTGAAATTGAGCAACTTGTGCAAGCGATCTGCAAGGCAACCGAGAGCGGCGAGGTAGCCATCGGGGGCATTCGAGGGCTAGGAGGAATGGGCAAGACGCAACTTGCCTACGCTGTGGCCCAACGCCTAGCAGAAACCTTTCCTGATGCTCAACTTCACCTTGAGTTGCGTGGGACCAGCGATAACCCTTTAACCCCTGAACAGGCCCTCCAAACTATCATACGTGCCTTCGAGCCGCTTGCACAGCTACCCGACAACCCCGGCGCACTCCGCTCAATTTACCTTACACTTCTCAAAGGAAAGCACGTCCTTATTTTGGCCGATGATGCACGAGATAAAGGACAGATCGAGGAGTTACTGCCCCCACCTGGGTGCGCTCTTCTATTGACCAGCCGCCAACGCTTTACCTTGCCGGGTATGGAAATCTCAGATATAGACACTCTGTCCCAGCTAGAAGCTGAAACACTACTTCTGGAAGTCTCCCCACGAATCGGCTCTACGGCCTCTCGCACGGCGCAACTCTGCGGCTGGGTGCCTCTGGCTCTACGCTTGTATGCCAGTATATGCGCCAGCTCCGCCATGAGCATCGAGTATCATCTCAAGGCGTTAGAGGATGAACGAGCCCGCCTAGCACATCTACGAGACCCAGACGCCCCCAACACGAACGTGGAAGCCTCCCTACAACTGAGTTATGCTACCCTCGATCCACAGGTACAAAAAGTATTATGTCAACTCAGCGTTTTTCCCTCAAGCTTCGACATTGCAGCGGCAAGGGCTGTTGTGCTAATGCGACAGGGAGAAGTCCAGGGAACAGCTATCGATCATCAGCCCCTAGACGAGATGCTCGATCTCCTGTACCGGCGAAGCCTGTTGGAGTGCGATAGGCAAACCGGGCGCTATAGCTTGCACTATCTAGTGCGTATCTTTGGGTTAGGGAGAGTGGAGGGTGAGGAGGCTGCGCGCATACGCTACGCACAACATTACGCCTTGATTGCTGCTCAGGCGGACAACCTGTATAAGAAAGGTGGAGAGAACGTACTGCTGGGGTTGAAGTTGTTCGATCAGGAGCGGGCTAACATAGACGCAGGATGGAACTGGGCGCAGATGCAGGCAAAAGGTCAGTCAAACAGCATATCCGAAGCAATTAATGCGCTACTGCTGAACTATGCATTTGCAACCGCCTATGTGGGTGATCTACGCTATAACAAACACCAGGAGCGCATCAGTCGGCTTGAAGCGGCGGTAGGTGCGGCACGGAGCCTAAACCACCGAGGTGTTGAGAGTTATGCCTTGGGCTATCTGGGAGTAGCTTACGCAGCTTTAGGAGAGATACGCAAAGCCATCCAGTATTACGAACAGGGTCTAGAAATCGCACGGGAATTAGGAGACCTTTTGAGTGAACGTAACACTCTGGGCAATCTAGGTAACGCTTATAGGGACCTGGGAGAAACACGCAAAGCCATACAATATTATGAACAGGGCTTGGAAATCGCCCGTGAGACAAGAGACCACCGGAATGAAGGCAAAACTCTGGGCAATCTAGGCATCGTTTACAAGAACTTGGGAGATACACGCAAAGCCATACAATATTACGAACAGGGCTTGGAAATCGCCCGTGAGATAGGAGACCGTAGAAGTCAAGGCAATATCTTGGGTAATCTGGGTGTAGCTTATGCAGTTTTGGGGGATAGAAGGAAAGCCATACAATATTACGAACAGAATCTGGAGATCGCCCGCGAGATAGGAGACCGTAGGAATGAAGGGAATATCTTAGGTAATCTAGGCATCGAATACAAGAACCTGGGAGATACACGCAAAGCCATACAATATTATGAACAAGGCTTGGAAATCGCCCGTGAGACAGGAGACCGACCAAGTCAAGGCAAGGCTTTAGGTAATCTGGGTGTAGCTTACGCAGCGTTGGGAGATAGAAGGAAAGCCATGCTGTATCATGAACAGAATCTGGAGATCGCCCGCGAGATAGGATCTCGTCAGGGTGAAGGTATCGCCAGTTGGAACCTAGGTGCGTTACTAGCTGAAGAAGGTAATTTGACAAGAGCTGTAGAGCTTCTGCAAATCAGGGTTGCTTACGAGCGTGAGATAGGCCATAGGGATGCTGAAAAGCACGCAGCCACGGTGGAGGAATTGCGGAAAAGAGCTAATCGGAGAAGCCTACGAGGGCTTCTCACTCGCTGGTGGTGGCCCTAATCTGCCGACCTCTTACTACCCTAATCAAACTCACGCAACCGAGAGCCAAACCCTTGCGCTACACAGCCTCATCCTGGTACTATATTCTCCATATGACCTCTATTTCACCCCCACATTTACTTTCCACCGCGCATACCCGGCTTCGGGGTGCTCGACCCAGGCGATGTATGATAAGGCGTCGTTGAACAACCCGGCAGAGAGGCCCACGTAAAGCCTGCCGCTTTCATAAAGATTGGAGAAAACATACATGATGCGTTCTGTCGTGCGTAAGGTGGGCGGGCCTGCCTTTGGCCTTCTGGTACTTGTCATGGCGCTGGTTGTCGCGCCGGCTCGTCAAGCGGAAGCGGCGACCTTCCGCAATTGGGTTGCCCAGCAGCCCGCGCTCAACCAGGTCGTCCCCGGCCAGGTAGTACGCGTCTGGATCAACAGCGACACGGCCCTGGGCGAGAGCGCCTGCCTGGAATACAATCCTGTGGGCACAGGCACATTCGTCAAGCTCTGTGGCACCTTCGACACCAGCTTTCCGGGGGCCAACTGGCGCGTAGACATCCCCGCCTCCGTGCAGGTCTCCGGCACGTCGGTGCGCTACCAGCTATTCAACCGCAACGAGTTCGGTAACGACTACGGCTTCACCGGCTTCAACTGGCAGTACAGCGTGACCGACATCCACTGGAACGGCCTCTACCACGACACCTTCGACCCCGCCTACCGCAGCCCCTTCGGCCCGCGACCTACCGGCAGCACCGTCAACCTCAAGATGCGTACCGAGCGCCTCAACGTCAACGCCGTAGTGCTGCGCGTTTACCAGCTCAACCCCGACAAAGAAACCTCTACCGCGTTTGATCTCAATGTGCCTTTCTCGTCCAACGACGCCACCTACGACTACTGGCAGATTACCCCGACCCTGCCCACCACCCCCACCATCTGGTACTACAAGTTCAGACTCCTCCGGGGCAACGACGGGCCGGGCGGCGGCCTCACCGACTGGTACTCCGACAGCTACGCCGACGACCACGACAACCTGGCGCAGGGAGGCACCGGCACCCCCAACCACAGCGAGCCACCCCTGAGCTTCCAATTGAGCGTTTACGATCCGGCCTTCTCCTCCCCCTCATGGCTGAAAAACGGCACGGTCTACCAGATATTCCCTGACCGCTTCCGCAACGGCGATACCACCAACGACCCGCCCTCCAACCCGCGCACCTTCTACGGCGACATCCCGGCCACCTTCCACACCACCTGGAACGAGCAGCCGGAGGACGGGCGCGAAACGGGCTTCTACAACCGCGACTTCTTCGGCGGCGACCTCCAGGGCATCACCAACAAGCTCGACTACCTGAAGAACCTCGGCATAACCGCCATCTACCTCAACCCCATCGTCAAAGCGCCCAGCAACCACCGCTACGACACCGACAACTACCAGGAGGTTGACCCCTACCTGGGCAACATGGCGGCCTTCCAAACCCTTGAGGCCCAGGCGGAGGCGCGCGGCATCAGGCTCATCCTGGACGGCGTGTACAACCACACCTCCTCCGACAGCCTCTACTTCGACCGCTACCATCGCTACGCCTCCGACGGCGCGTGCGAGAGCGTGTCATCCGTCTTCCGTGCGTGGTTCCCCTTCTTCGCCCAGGCTGGCGGGCCTTGCGCCGGGCCGGGCGGCCCCAACACGATGGGCTACGACGGCTGGTTCGGCTATCCCAGCCTCCCCGTGATGGAGAAAGCCAACGCCCAGGTGCGCGACTTCATATTCGGCGCGTCCAACAACACCCTCCTCCCCCCAGGCCACACCGAGAACGTCACGCAGTTCTGGTACAACCGGGGCGCGGACGGCTGGCGCTTCGACGTGGCCGACGATCCCTCCTTCCACCACAACTACTGGCAGGCTTTCCGTCCCAAGTCGAAGGGCTACAAAAGCGACGGCCCCCTCATAGGCGAAATATGGCCCGACGCCAGCCCCTGGCTCCTGGGCGATGAGCTTGATAGCGTGATGAATTACCGCTTCCGCAAGGCCGTGCTTGGCTTCGCTCGCTGCTCGGCTGTGGCCCAATGCTTCGACTGGACCGACAACGACAACAACGGCACCAACTTCATAAAGGCCCTCAAGCCGTCCGAGCTAGACCGCTCCCTCCGCTCAATACGCGAGGATTACGCGCCCGAAGCCCAGTACGGCATGCTCAACCTTGTAGACTCGCACGACACCAACCGCGTCCTCTACGTGCTCCGCTTCTCAAGCGAGGCCGACAACGTAGAAGCCAAGAAACGCCTCAAGATGGTCGCCGCGTTGCAGTTCACCTACATGGGCGCGCCCACCATCTACTACGGCGATGAAATCGCCCTCAACGCCCCGTCGCAGGCCATCACGGGCACCAACGGGCCGGAGGACGACCCTTACAACCGCGCTCCCTACCCCTGGGCCGACACTAGCGGCTTCCCCAACCCCATATATGGCGCGCCGGACGCCTCGATGTACGCCTACTATCAGCAACTTGCCAACATCCGCAAGAACTACTCCGCGTTGCGAACGGGCGACTTCCGCAACCTCCTCACCGACGACGTCAACCTGACCTACGCCTTCGGGCGCAGCGACGTCACCGCCAAGATGGTAGTCGCGCTCAACAATGACATAGTCACGCACACCCTGCCCATAACCGTCACAGGCTACATCGCCAACGGCACCGTGCTCACCGACCAGCTTACGGGCAACCGCTACACGGTGGCATCAGGCATCGTCAGTGTGCCCCTCGGCCCCAAGAACACGGTCATCCTGGCCGATGCCGCAGCCCGGATGCGCTAGAATGGAGCACCAACCTTGAGGGTCCAGGCGCGGCATTAGCAGCCCCCGGCGTCTACTGGGACAACGCCACCCCCACCCCCAATACCTACATCTCGGTGGCGGGCAACTCCGGCATAGTGAGATCTCTTCGCGCGAATGGCACGGTGCGCTGGTTCACCAACCTCAACTCCCCCGTGCAGAACCGCGCCCCGGTCATCAACGTCAACGGCAGCAACACCATCTTCGTCACCTCGCAGGACGGCTGGGTGACCGCCCTCAACGCCGAGACCGGCTTCCTCAACTGGCACAGCGACCTCGGCGAGAGCGTGGTGGCGGGCGTGGCCTACCAGCCCAACGTGGCTACCATCATGGGCCCGCGCAACCTTATATTCGCGGGCACCTTCAACAACGATAGCACCCTCGATCCCAACAAGCTGGTGGCGTTCGACGCGAACAGCACAACCACAGGCGACGTTGTGTGGACTTTCCTCGGCACCGTCACCGCCACTATGGGCATAATGCCCACCACCCCCGCCGTAGACTACGCGAGCAACACCATCTTCTTTGGCACGAATACGCCCTCTAACGGCCCTGGCAGCCGGGGCGTGTGGGCGGTCAATACCACCAACGGCATCATACGCTGGGTGAACACCACCATAGGCGGCGTCACCAACAGCGCGCCCACCATTAGCCCTGACGGCCAGACCCTCTACATTGGCACCGTAAACGGCACCACCTTCACCCTCTACGCCCTACGCACAAGCGACGGCAGCGTGCGGGCATCCTTCACCGCACCCGCAGGCGTGGGCGACTTCCGGGGCTCACCCTGGGCGCAGAGCGTAGGGGGTGGCGTCGTCCACATGTACACCGTAGCAGGCGATAGGGTCTACGCCTTCAGCGATAGCGGCGGCACCGGCACCCTCCCCTTCAAACCGGGCTGGAATGCCGGCTACATAACCGTGCCGGGCGCGGGCACCCCCCTCGTCTTCCAGCAGCGCGGGCACCTCTACGTGGGCGGCAACAACGGCGACCTCTACAAGGTCAACCTGGCCGATGGCACAATCACCAACCGCGTCTACTTCGACGCCCCCGCAGCCGTCAGCGACGTAACCTACGACCGCATACGCAACGCCTTCTACGTAACCTCCAACGGCAGGATATACTCTATAAAGGGAGACTGGTAAAAACCTGGGCAGTGGTAAGTGGTCAGAGTCAGGGTAAAGGAATGTATTGTGTAATGGCATAAGCGTAATGCCTCGACCTGGTTGGGTTCACGTGCCAAGCCTATTGGCCGTCCCCACCAGGTCGATGCCTGGCCCCCGCTACGCTTGCACCGGTACCCTGAGGCTGAATAATTAGCCGTCCGTGCGTCCCTGGCATTAGTCTAAATAGAGTGCTATAATAGGGCGAGTCTTATCGTAAGCATCGGCCCTTGTATTACTTATATCTCAATCCGCCGCATTTTGTGAGCGGGCTTCTTCGTTTACAAGGCCGGAAACTTCCAATCAGCGCCGAGGAGAAGGCATGGACAGACAAGCCACCCCCGCCAACGACGAACCGATCATCGTCAATATCACTCCCCCCTCCATAAAGATGGTCGCCGGGGCGGAGCCTGTCGAAATGGTCACCAGGGTAACCAATGCGGGTGCGGCCAGGGATGAGTATATCCTCGCAATTGAAGGCATAGATGCAGCCTGGTACACCATCGAAGATTACAAGCTGCGTCTCTCCCCTGGTGATGAATTGTCCGTGCTGGTCACGCTCCACCCACCTAAGGAGAACAACCCCAAGCCTGGGACTTACAGGTTCACAGTGAGCGCTAACTCGAAGTCTGATCCCGGCCAGGTGGGGACAACGAAGGGCACGTTGGAAATCAGCGGCACACCTATCACCGTGCTTGTGCAGACGCCAATTGCCCGGGCGACGGCGGGCGGCGAGACGGTGAGCATTGGAGCCACTATAAGCAACAATAGTTCCGAGGTAGACCAATTCGCCATCACGATCAGGGATCTCGACCCGTCCTGGTATACACTCGACCCTGAGAGCTTCAGCCTCTTTCCTGGGGATGTAGAAACTGTCAACGTAAAGCTACACCCTCCTTTGGGACAGAAGACGCGTAGCGGGCGCTACCCCTTCCTGATACAGGCCGGCTCGCTCAACAAGCCGGAGTTTAGAAGCGAAGCAAGCGCGATGGTTGAAGTAGAGGCCGAAGGCGTTGAGGTCACTCTGCAATCGCCCTCGGTGGAAGTGATGGCGGGCACGGCCCAGGAGACAGAGGTCAGCATACGTAATATCGGGACAAAGGCGGACCAGTATACCCTGGAGATAGATGGCATAGGGCCGGACTGGTACAAACTGGGCTTTCAACAGGCATCCTTACTGCCTGGCGAGAGCAAGCAAATTCGCCTTAAGTTGATGCCGCCGAAGGAGAGCATAGATGTCACGGATCATATCGGATTTGTGGTTCGAGCGCGCTCTCATGCGTATACCAATCTGGTCGGAGAAGCAGAGGGCGTGCTTGAAGTCCTTGTTGACCCCATAAGCATCAAACTTGATCCTGTAGAAACGACCCTTACGCCTGATGGGAGGGAGAAGGTAGTGTTGCTCAAAGTGAGCAATGCCGGCCAGACTGTGGAGGAACGCGAAATAGAGGTGCAAGGTATTGATTCTTCCTGGTACACGCTCGATGGGAAGAACGTGCGGCTCTGGCCCAAGCAGGTCACGGAAGTGCCTGTCAAGTTCCATCTTCCTAAAGAGGGCGTAATCGCTGCTGGGCAGCACAGATTCACAGTGGGGGTTGAGCAAAACAACAAGCCGGAAAATACGGTCGAGGGCGTAATTACTATCGAACCCTATATGGACCTCAATGCCACCCTCGAACCACAAAGGATCACCGGCCTCCAGGGTACTTACAAGCTTCGCCTCGACAATAACGGCAACTACACCGTTCAACTAGAACTGTCCGGGCGAGACCGGGACGGCTTGCTTTCTTATGGATTTGAGAGCGTTAAGCCTGCGATCAAGGCGGGTGAGAGCGTGATAGTGCCCGTAACGATCAAGCCGGGCCAGCCGGACCTGGCCGAGCAGGGTAGCTCGTACCAGTTCACCCTCGCGGCCCACATAGTAGGGGGCGATAAAGCGGCAAGCAAGGGGGACCTCGGCTGCACTGTCATGGGAGAGATATTGTACAAGGACCTGGCGGAGGAAAAGCGCAAAGCGCAACTGGAGAGGGAAGCCGAGCAACTGCGTCTCGCCCAGCAGGCCGCAGAGATAGAGCAGAAACGTCTCGTGGAAGAGGCGCGGTTGGCCGAGGAAGAGCGAAAACGGGAGGCGGAACGGCAAGAGATAGAACGACGCAACGCCGAGCTGGCTCGCCAGGCTGCAGCCCAGCGTGAAGCCGAGCTGGCACGCCAGGAAGAGGAGCAGCGTGAGCTGGCGCTGGCTGAGGAGAATAAGCGAAAGGCCGAATGGCTGCGCCAACTGAAGCTACTTGAGGTACGACAAAATCTGGAGCGTCGGGAGGAAGAGCAACGCCGCGCGGAAGATCAACAGCGTGCAAAAGAACGTCAAGAAATGGAACTCCTCCAAGAAGCAGAACGCCGCCGCGCGGCACAACTCATCGAGCAGCAGCGCCTGGCGGCGCAGCAAACCTCTCTCGACCAACAACGCTCGATGAGGGCAATACAACAGCCTCCAAAGCCTAAACAAGGCATGCCGGCGTGGAAGGTGGTTGTTTGGGTTGTGCTGGGTACCATGTTCCTTTGCGCGTGCTTCGCTTTGATACTTATGCTGCAATCACAACGGTCTTAATACTAACCGGAACATGCACCGTCCCCTTTGGCGCTCGAAACTTGAGTCATCCCGGATTTAAGGTTTACGCTTGGGCGAGCGTAGTATCTTAAGTTCAAACAAATGAAAAAGCACAAAATGGGCGGCTGCGCCGCCCATTTTGTGCTTTTTCATTTGTTTGAAAGTCTCTCCCCGCGTGCGGGGAGGGGAGCACGAGTTCTTGTGTGCATGAGGCAGGCACAAATATAAAATTCGGGATGTCTCATCTATTTCACCCGACATAAGCAATCGTATTCACCCAATCCGGGCTATCGCCGCGCTTGAGTGGTCGTAACGCAGCCTGGGAAGAAGGTGTTGGTCACGATCTTCGACACCTGCCCCCTCGTAGCATTGTTATTAGGCCGGAAATAAGGCCGGTTACCCGGCACGCACGGATCGCCCGGCCCACCACAAGGGTAGCCACCCATGATGCCCCTCGACACGAGGCGCTCTATCCACAGGTGGAACGTGCTACCTACAGGCACATCTTCAAACGCCTGTCCCGTCTGCGGGTCATTGAAGTTGGCCGACTCGGACACGATCTTCGAGATTTGCCCCCGCGTGGCGTTGGCGTTCGGCCTGAAGTAAGGGCGATTACCCGTAACGCAAGGCTCTCCCGCGCCTCCGCACGGATACCCGCCGATGATGCCCCGCGCCGCCATCCTCTCCACATACACGTGGAAAGTGTTAGAAGATGGCACGTCCTCGAAGGTCTGCCCGGCCACAGGCTCGGAGAAGCCCGCCGAGTTAGCCACTATCTTCGAGATCTGCCCCCGCGTTATGTCGTTGTTGGGCCGGAAAGTGCCGTCCGAGTAGCCACCCAGTATGCCCTGGCATGCAAGGCAGCGCACGAAGCTATAGAAGGTGCTCCCTTGTAGCACGTCGGTAAACTGGATGGCGCAGGCTGTGGCGGTGGCCTGTCGGGTCGGCGTGCCTGTCACAGTTGTAGAGATAGGTATGAACGTGGAAGTAGACGCGGGCGTGTTGGTAGCCGTGCTGCTGCCAACTGGCGTGTTGGTGGCAACGCTGGTAGCAACAGGCGTAGCGGTAGGAGTGCCACACGCGGATGTGTAATGAAGAGAAAGCGCCCGCGCGTAATGGTTGTCGAAATATCTGCCTACGGCCCACAGGTCGCCTGACGGCGCGGCGTCAACCGCCATGAGGAAATTGTTGCCCGTAGGCACGTTGCCGCTCGACACGATGCTCCATGCCGTGCCGTCCCAGTGCATGGTGAGGGTAAACTGGCAGAAGTCGGTGCAATTTGAGCCATAAGACCCCACCGCCCACACGTCATCGGGCGCTAACGCCACCACTCCCTCAAGGGTATTGTCATAACCCCCCACGTTGGGACTCGCTACCACGCTCCATTCGGTGCCGTTCCAGTGCAGAGTGAGAGTCTTGTAAATGGTGGTGCCAGGGTCATAGAAGTAACCCACTGCCCATGCGTCGTTGGGCGCGATTGCCTCCACCGCGTTGATCGAGTTGACGCCTGTGCCGACCGGGGGTACTGAGACAGCAGTCCACTGCGCGCCATCCCAATGCTCGATGAGGGGCGATGTGTGGCTGCCGTCATACATCAACCCCGACGCCCACACGTCGTTAGCCGAAGAGCCGGACACGTCGAAGAGCTGGTTGCTCGCAGAGCCTGGGTTCGCCCCTGTCACCTGGCTCCAGGCGGTGCCGTCCCAGTGCAGGAAGAGGGTCTGGAAGGGGTCTACAAAGCCGTTGCGCCACTGCCCCACCGCCCACGCGTCGTTCGGAGCGATGGCCTCGATAGCATATATTTCGTTATCCCCCGTGCCCGGTGTTGGCGCGGTGCTGACCCCCCACGAAGCGCCGTTCCAATGGATTATGAGTGGGTGGTAAGGCTGGCCCTCATCCGACCACGAACCCGCCGCCCATATGTCGTTGGCCGATAAGCCCGATATATCTTGCAGATAGTTGAACCCTGTGCCTACGTTAGGACTGGGCACGATGCTCCACGCGCTGCCGTTCCAATGCACTATATAGGTCTGGGGCCTGTTATTGGTGATAGTGTTGCCTACCGCCCACACGTCGTCGGGCGCGATAGCCGCCACTCCAACCAGGCGGTTGCCTGTCGTCACCGGGTTTGCATTGGGGACCACCTCCCATGCGGTGCATGTGGGGATGGCGGTGGCAGTAGCTACGCCTGTCGGGGTGCGCGTGGGGGAGGCGGTGCTAGAAGTGGACACCGGAGAAACTGTGCCGGTGGGACATAAATTTTCGTAACGCTGTACTTGCGTGTGAAGTATGTTGCCTCCAACATCCTGTAGTCCGACCGCCCACACGCTTCCTGGCGCGGCATCTACCCCCCGAAAGCTATTATCCCCAGGGCTGGCATTAGGGCTTGGAACTACGTACCACGCATTGCCGTCCCAGTGTAAGATTAAAGTCCGCCAGGGGCCACTATCCTCATAGAACCCCACAGCCCAGACGTCGTTGGATGCCCTGGCATCAACGGCATTCAATCGATTGAAACCGAAGTCGGTGCCTGGATTTGGGCTGAAGTCCCTGCTCCATGCGGTGCCGTCCCAATGCAAGATCAGCGTGCGGATCAGACTGCCGTTGAACGAATATCCCACTGCCCAGGCATCATTAGCGGAAAGAGCGCTTAACCCGTATAGCTCGGCATTATGCTCGCCGAGAACCGGCACGGAGACGATGTTCCACGCAGTACCGTTCCATCGCATAGTTAGCGGCAGTGTGGAATCCACGCCCCCACGATACCATCCTACTGCCCATACATCGTTACTAGAGACGGCAGAGACTCCGGTGAGTGTATTGCTTTGAGATCCAACGTTAGGGCTGGTAACAACCGACCAGGAAATACCATCCCAATGCAGGGTGAGTGTTTGCATGGCAGTATTGCTGAGGCGATACTGCCCTACAGCCCACATATCATCCGCCGAAATCGCGGTTACACTGCTCAGAGAGTTCGCATATTCCCCTACGTTGGGGCTGGGGATTACGGCCCATTGAGTACCATCCCAATGCTCAATAAGCGTCAATGTCCGGGTAACACCCGTATAGGACCCCACTGCCCAGACATCGTTTGGTGCGACGGCGGCAATTCCGTCTAGCTCGCTGCCCTGGCCTGGCGAAGGACTTGCCACTATGCTCCAACTCACCCCATCCCAGTGTTGCGCCAGCGTGTGTGCCCCGTCGGTGCCGCCGGAATAGGCCCCCACAGCCCATGCATCATTGGCGGCAAGGGAGACGACGTCGTTCAGGTAGTTGTTTTGCGCGCTATTATTGTTGGGGCTGGGGACGATGCTCCAACTCGGCCCGCACCCAGGCGTGGTCGTAGGCGTGACTGTGGCCGAGCGATCAGGCGTAAATGTCGCCACCGGGGTTGCGGTCACGCATAACGGGCCGGTAAAGCGCTCGGTGAAAGTCTTGGAGGTGTTGGCCCCGATGGAGTACGACCCGACTGCCCATACGTCGTTGGCCGACACAATGTCTACGGCGTTGAGGAAAGTAGGGCCGGTGTTCGCGCTGGGCACGGCAACCCACTGCGTACCGTCCCAATGCAGCGTGAGCGTTTGATTATTAGATTCGCCCACCGCCCACACGTCGTTTACCGCGCGGGCAGACACGCCCCGGAGTTTATCGGAACCTATATTCGGGGTGGTCGCTATGCTCCAACCGGTGCCGTTCCAGTGCTCTATAAGCGAGCGAGTCGCGCCCTGGTCGTTGAAGGAATAGCCGACTGCCCACACGTCGTTGGAGGAGACCGCTGCTACCCCCAGGATATTGTCAGCGAAGCCGGTCCGCCCAGGCATGGCCACGCTGCTCCAACTGGTGCCGTTCCAGTGGAGACCCAGGGGTATGACGTCATCGCTCCCCTGGTTATACATACCTACGGCCCACACGTCCCCGGACGAGATTGCGGCCACGCCGGTGAGCCTGTTGCCAATCGTCCCGATGTTGGGACTTGAAACGATGGTCCAGGCGGTGCCGTCCCAGTGCATTGTGAGTGTCTGTAGCGTGAAATCGCACAGGTCATAATAGCCCACCGCCCACACGTCGTTGGGCGCGATGGCGGTAACAGATTGGAGGTAGTTGGCGCAATCGCCCGTATTGGGGCTGGGGATGATGGTCCAGGCGGTGCCGTCCCAATGCTCGATGAGAGTGCGCGTCGTGCCGCCCACGTAGTAGCCTACCGCCCACACATTGTTAGCCGATAGTGCCGATACACCTTTGAGCCTGCTGCTCTGTCCAGATTGCGGCGCGGATACCACACTCCACGCGCTGCCGTCCCAATGCTGAATTAGCGCCTGCTCCCGGCTGCTGCTATCGTAGCTGTAGCCTACCGCCCACACATCGTTCGCGGCGACGGCGGCCACCCCTTCGAAGGCGTTGGAGCGCGTTCCGACGTTGGGGCTGGGCACCACGCTCCAACCGGGTCCGCAGGCGGGCGTGGCGCTCGGTGTGGGTAAGCCCGCGTTGCCGGGCGCTGACGCCTGGCGCGTGAGGGGAGACGCCAGCGACTCGAAAGGCGCTAAAAGAGTAATGCCGTAAATAAGCCCCACGAGGCACGCCAGAACCAGGGCGATCAATAGCCTGCGTTGCTGCATCTACATGGCTCCTTTCTATTGAGAGCGTGTTTAGAAAGCAAATGATAGGCTATATTTCCAGGTATGCAGACACGAAAAGCCTATCCGACAGACCTCAAAGATAAAGAATGGGCCAGGATAGAGCATCTTGCGCCCCAACCCAGGAGCAGTGGAAAGGGCAGACCAGGGGTGCCTGACAATACGGATAGCCCTTTTACCCGCGTTGTAAAAGGAGACCCACCTGGCCGGTATTGTTCCCTTAGAATTCTAGCACGTAAGGACTAAATTGTAAATAGCTGATAACGAGGCGTCTATTGCCCCTTGATTATTCAGCCCTCCCTTAGTCTGCTTCCGTCCATACCCAGTCGCGTATCTCCGGCATATCCTCGAAGTGCTCTCGCGAGTAGGCCACCGCCCGCTGAATCAGGGTAGCACACTCGTCCATCAGGGCAGCAGTGCGCGCTCGCAGGCGGGTAGCATACTTCATCGCGTCTATGGCCAGGTGGTAGCGGCTCATGTCGTTGAGCACCACCATATCGAAGGGCGTGGTGGTCGTGCCCTGCTCGTTGAAGCCGCGCACGTGGAACCGCTCCGCGTTGGCCCGCCCATGCACGAGCTGGTGGATCGCTCTCTGGTATCCATGAAAAGCGAAGATAACCGGGGCATGCGCCGTGAACAGGTTGGCAAAATTGGTCTCGCTCATCCCGTGCGGGTGGACGGCGGGAGGGAAGAGGGTCATCAGGTCCACTATATTCACCACCCGCACCTTCATCTCAGGGATATTCTTTCGCAGCCACCAGGCCGCGGCCACGGTCTCCATAGTCGGTATGTCGCCCGCGCAGGCGAGCACTATGTCAGGCTCTATACCTTCGTCGTTCGAGGCCCACTCCCACCTGGACGCACCACGGGCGCAGTGTTCGACTGCCTCTTCCATGCCCAGGTACTGCAACTGGGGCTGCTTGTCCTGTACTATCAGGTTGACGTAGTTGCGGCTGCGTAAGCAGTGGTCGGCCACCGACAGCAGGCAGTTGGCGTCGGGCGGGAGGTAGATGCGCGTCACGGTGCCCCGCTTGGAGAGCATCACGTCTATCAGGCCGGGGCCCTGGTGGCTGAAGCCGTTGTGGTCGTTGCGCCAGGTGGTGGAGGTCAGCAGTATGTTGAGCGAAGCTATGGAGTCGCGCCAGGGTAGCTCTATGCTCTCTTGCAGCCACTTGGTGTGCTGCACCGTCATCGAAGCAGACACCATCGCGAACGCTTCATAAGTGGCGAACAGGCCGTGGCGCCCCGTGAGCAAATAGCCCTCAAGCCACCCATGACAACTGTGCTCGCTTAACAGCTCCATCACCCGCCCGTCCGCCGAAACATGCTCGTCAATCGGTATAGTCTTGCCCACAAAGCAGCGGGTCTCGGTCTCGAAGACGTTAGCCAGGCGGTTGGAGTGGGTCTCGTCCGGGCAGAAGAGCCGGAAATTGGCTTCTTCGCGGTTCTCAACGAAGATATCGCGCATAAGCTTACCGAGGTGGCGGGTAGACTCAAGGCGCTGGTTCGCCGGCTGTGCGACTTCCACCGCGTAGCCGCGAAAGTCGGGTATCTTCAGGTCCGCCAGTAGCTTTCCGCCGTTGGCGTGCGGGTTCGCACCCATGCGCCTGTCTCCACCGGGGGCTAGGTCGGCCAATTCCGGTATGAGTCTCCCTTCCCGGTCGAACAATTCGCCGGGTTGGTAGCTGTTCAGCCACTCTTCCAGCGCAACGAGGGCTGCCGGATCGCTTTTGACGTTATGCAGAGGTACTTGGTGCGAGCGAAATGTGCCTTCGACGGGCAGACCGTCTACCTCCCTGGGGCCTGTCCACCCTTTGGGCGTGCGGAGCACTATGACGGGCCAGCGCGGGCGTCCGGTGAAACCCTGGGCGCGAGCCTCCTGTTGTATGCGGCGGATAGCGTCGTAGCAAGCGTCCAGCGTGGCGGCGAACTCCTGGTGTACCTGTGCCGGGTCGTCGCCTTCTACGGTATGCACCTCGTAGCCGAAACCTTCGAGCAGGGAGCGCACGTCGCTGTCATCCGAACGCCCCAGGACGGTGGGACCGGCGATCTTGTAGCCGTTGAGGTGCAGGATGGGCAGCACCGCGCCATCGCGTACGGGGTTGATGAAGTTGATCCCCTGCCATGACCCCATGAGCGGCCCCGTTTCGGCCTCCCCGTCGCCCACCACCGCAGCCACGATAAGATCAGGGTTGTCGAAAGCCGCACCGAACGCGTGGACCAGCACGTAGCCAAGCTCTCCCCCCTCGTGGATCGAGCCGGGCGTGGGCACGCTCACATGGCTCGGCACCCCACCGGGAGTTGAGAATTGGCGAAACATCTGTCTGATGCCCTCCACGTCCTGGGTGACGTCGGGATATACCTCCGAATAGGTGCCTTCCAGGTAGACGTTGGCTACGAGGGCAGGCCCGCCGTGACCTGGGCCTGCCAGGTAGATCACGCTACAATCACGCTCCTTGATGAGCCGGTTCAGGTGTACGTAGATAAGGCTTAGCCCAGGCGACGTACCCCAGTGGCCGAGAAGCCGAGGCTTGATATGTTCCCGGCGCAGAGGGTCGCGCAGGAGCGGGTTATCTTGCAGGTATATCTGCCCTACCGTAAGGTAGTTAGCCGCCTGCCAGTAGCGCTGCATCCTCTCTAATAACTCAGGGGAGAGGGGTCCCTCTACAATCTTCTTTTTGGCGGCTGAGACCTCTCCTTTCTTACCGTTACCGGCGACGGCGCTTGAGATAGTCGTGTCAAACTCGTACATCATTTCACTCCTCAGTATTACCAACAAAAGTGTTCCTTCCCGTAACCGCTTTCATGGCCCGGCGGAAGACAGGCGGATGCACTCCGCTGTGTGCATAGCTATAAGTATCGCCTCGTTCACTGTGACCACGTGGGCGGCTATCGGGGCCTCGTCAACGCTGATGCGGCCTTCCGCTCCCACGGTGGCGGCGTTGCGGGGCGCGTCGAGTCGCAATCCGCACCACTCAAGACCTTCGCATATACCGGCCCGTATGGCCGGAGCGTTTTCCCCAATCCCTCCCCCGAACACTATCGCCTGCGCGCCGCCCATAGCAGCCAGGTATGCGCCGATATACTTCCTGGCCCGGTAGCAGAAGATATCTATCGCAAGCTGCGCCTGCGGGTCATGCGGGGCGGCGGCCAGCAGATCGCGCATGTCGGCGGAGCGCCCGGATATGCCCAGCAGCCCTGAGCGCTCGTTCAGCAGGTGCTCGACCTCCTCTGCGGAGATCCCCTCTTTGCGGACCAGGTAACCTACGATGCTTGGGTCTATGTCTCCGGAGCGAGTGCCCATAACCAGGCCTTCCAGGGGAGTGAAGCCCATCGAGGTGTCTACCGAGCGTCCATCGCGAATTGCCGTAGCGGAGCAGCCGTTGCCGAGTTGCAGTGTGATGATAGTAGCCTCATAGGTGGGGATGCCCAGGCTTTCGGAATAGCGCTTCAGCATATATTCGTGCGCCGTGCCATGGAAGCCGTAGCGGCGCAGGCTCTGCTTAACGTCCGGCTTCCGCTGCGCCATATCATGTGGCAAGGCGTAAGTGTAGGCGTGTTCAGGCATTGTAGCGTGAAAAGCGGTATCGAAGACGGCCACCATAGGCACCTCCGGGCCGAGAGCCTCCCTCGCGACCCGTATTCCCTCGACTGCTGCCGGGTTGTGGAGGGGTGCTAGCTCCTCCAGTCCCTCCAGGGCGGAGAGGACCGAGTCGTCCACCAGTACGGGCGCTACGAAGCGATCTCCCCCATGTACTACTCGATGTCCCACCGCTTGCACGGGCGCACCTGTGCTGCCTGTACCTGGAATGACCACCTCGGAGATGGCATCGATTGCCTGGCCGATTGCCTGCTCGCGGTCCCTCGCGCCCGCCGAGCGGCGCAGGGTGCCGCGACCAGCCTCCGGCGATGCGCCCGCAGGCAGAGTGGCCTCGTGCCCAAGAAGGTCAATCTGCCCGTGAGCCAGCGTGCGCGCAGACGGGGGGCCGTTTGTGCCAGACAGATCAATCAGGTCAAACTTCACCGACGAACTGCCGTTATTGAGGACCATTACTCTCAAACAACGCCTCCCCAGGCACCGCGCAACAGCACAACTTGGACGTTACTATGCATAAGCACGGCGCGTTCCAGGTGGATATGCTTATGCGCTCCGAGGCAACATCGCCCAGCCTTTGCCCGGCTGGTCGTTCTCGTCTGAATAGGGATAACATATACGTGGCCTTTCGGCAATGAGGTGAAAATCACATCTCCCGCCCTGAATTCTGACGCTACCTAGCCGACGTGCTCGCGCAAGAATGCGAGGGTGCGCTCCCATGCCAGCCTGGAGGCTTCGGGTTCGTATTCCGGGCGGTTGCTCTCGAAGAACCAGTGTTTGGTGTTGGGGTAAGTGTGGAAGTCGGGTGTATGTCCGGCGGCTTTCATTTTGGCATCGAAAGCGCTTACCGCTTCTTCGTTCGACTCGAACTGGTCGTCGGAGGCCCAGTGACCCTGTAAGGGCGCGTTTGCGTTCTCGTGATAATCTGCATTCCAATCGCTTGCCCCATAAAATACAACCACAGCAGCTATCTCAGGTCGTAAGGTGGCAAGCCATGTGACGTAGTTCGCCCCCATCGAGAAGCCAATCGCCCCGATGCGTGCGCCTTGCCCTTGCCCTTGCATACTGGATTGCACGTTGGGACTGCTCAGGAGATAGTCGAGGGCGGCCTGCTCCATGCGGATGCCTTTTTCTCCGCCATCTTCTTCAAAGGCGGTAACCAGGGCTTCGGCTTCACGAATAGTGGAGGCTATGCGGCCATCGTAGAGGTCGGGAGCAAGCACGGTGAAGCCTTCGGCTGCCAGTTTATCAGCTAGCTCGGTGAAGAATTCGTTTAGACCCCACCAGGCATGGCAAACCAGCACGCCCGGGCCTCTGCGTGCACTGCCCTCGGCCTCGGCGTAATATGCGCGAAGATTGCTTCCTTCGGGATCGACCCGTATGAACGTACCCATATTGCTGGACCTCCTTGTTGGGGGATATGTTGTTGTTCAATGTAGTAAAGTCTTCAGTTGCCGCCAAATATATAAGTGTCAAGGAACGCGTTGCGGAACTTGCCCCGTGGATCGTACAAGCTCAACAATCGTTGAAAGTCCGCCAGCCTGGGGTAGAGCGCTCCCACTCTGGGTGCCTGCATCGTAAACAGCTTGCCCCAATGCGGGCGGGCATTGAGCGGGGCGAGTTCTTCTTCGATCAACGGGAGCAACTGCCTTACCGCCTCCCAGTTCTTTTTCCAGGTAAAGTGAATGGCGACACAGGTCTGCCTGTAACATGGGCTAATCCACAGATTGTCCGCGGCGACGGTACGCACCTCGGAAATCTGTAGCAACGGGGCCACCTGATTCCGTAAGCGATGGATCGCACGGAAGGCCGCGACGGCGTGTTGGCGAGGCACCAGGTACTCGCTTTGCAGCTCGTCGCCACTACTTGGTGTGAAATCCATCCGGAAGTGGGGCAACCGTTCGTGCCAGGGGCCGGGGATGCCCATCTGGGGAGTGCAAGCTCGCGCTGAGAAGCCTGGAATCGGGTGTCTGTGGGTTGGGGCCAGCGTCGCCCCAAACAACTCCGGTTCCAACTCTAACGTGGCCTCATCCGCGATATGGCTCTTCAACCAGACCTGGTTCACCCGCTCATTTTGCCAGTCGGTGAATAAGCTGACGCTGTAGGCTTTCGATACGATCTCATCGAAGTGTTCCTCCACCTGTGTCAGGGGCAGGTTCTCGTACACATCCTGCCTCATATCAAAGGTTGGAACAATGTCGAGCGTAAGTTTGGTGACTACCCCAAAGCCGCCCAGCCCCACGACCGCCCCCAGGAATTGCTCGCCCCCTTCGCTTTGCGTATTGTACTGGTCGCGGGATAGCACGACCATATCCCCGTCGGCGGTGACAATCTCCATTGCCGATACTGCCGTTGCCAGGTTGCCATGGCGGTCGCCCGAACCATGCGTCGCCGTCGCGCAGGCGCCTGCGACCGAAATATGCGGTAACGAGGCCAGGTTGTGTAGCGCATAGCCTTCGCGATGAAGCTGCCCGCAGAGCTGCCCGTACTTGATATTGGCGTCAACTGTCACGCTGAGACGCTCAGGGTCTAACGCCAGCACGTCATCCGCATGCCCGAAGCGATCAAGTGAGACCATATCTTCAGGGGTGTCCGCGATGCTATTGAACGAATGACGCGAGCCAAGTACCCTGAGCTTACTGCTGCGGATTACCAGTTCCCGGACTTGCTGGAGCGTTTCCGGGTAGTGCAATCTGGCGGCGCTGTAAGTGTAACTGCCCGCCCAGTTACTCTGAGGCTCAATCATCCCGGAGTTCTTCCTGATGCTGCCGAATAGCAACGGTGCCAATCATACTCATAACTGATCGCGCATCTGCGAAAGCAGCCCCTTCTGCCGTGTTATCGAATATGCACCACACATGACACCCGCTTGCCGCCTTATCAGTCAGCTTCTCAGCGAGAGCCTGAAGATACCCATGTGGATACGCCGAATAATAGATACGAGGGGAGCCGTGAAGACGATAGTACACCAGATTGCTCCAACCTCCAGGCTCCGCAGCCTCCGGTACTATGTGGGGGTCTGCGGCTACGCGGGCGACATGGAAACTGGACAGCAGACTTTCCGGTTCGGGCGCAAACCACGAGGGGTGTCGAGGTTCACAAACGACATCGCCGCTAAAGTGAGCGCGCAGGAGAGTGAAGAAGGTGTCTACTGTCCGTGCGTCAAAAAGGAGGCTTGGGGGCAGCTGCACCAGGAGCGGGCCGAGCTTTGCGCCAAGATGGGAGCACTCGCTCAAGAAGTCCCGCAGGTATCCCTCCGTGCCTACCAGCCTCCTTACATGGGTAATCGCTTTCGGTATTTTTACCGCGAAGCGAAACTCCTCCGGAACAGAATTAGACCACCGCTCGTATGTAGAGGGTTTGTGGGGGCGGTAGAATGATGAATTGATTTCAACAGCCTGGAATACTTGGGCGTATCGTTCGAGGTGGGTGCCTTCCTCAGGGAAGTGCATGCTGAATGCTTTGGGAATAGTCCAACCTGCGCATCCGATGTCTATTCTTAGATTTTCAGGAGGGAGGAGTTGTAGGGTCACTGGCTTGGGCCTACCTTCCCAATGCTAAGCCGCATCCGCGAACTCCACCGCCACTTTCGTATCGAGAAAGCCTTCCAGTCGCTCCGCCTCAGCCTCTATCCCCCTGCGAATCTTCTCGGCAGGCGTGGCAAACATTCTGACTGTAACGAGCGTTTGACCCTTCCGCGTCTCGTGCTCCCACACTCCCTCTATCCTACCGTCTACAAGCACTACGGCGCTAACCCACGCCGCAGGCCGAAACACCTTGCCTTTGTGCTCCGCAGCAAGCACCGGCTCAAGATTACGACTTTGCGTCAGCACATACACATCAAACATAGGCAGCAATCGCACACTATGCTCCACTTTCACTTTCGCCATCGCTTCAAGCGTCGATCTGAGCGCTGTCGCCTTCCACCCCTCCACGTCTACCGTCTCCACTTCATCCCCCAGCGACTCGAACATCTTCTTCCCGAAGGTCCTCCCACCGCCGTCCCACCAGAAGCTGAAGTCTCGTGGCGTGGCCGGGCCATAGGTCCGCAGGTAGCGCCGTGTGACCTCCTGCTGCGCCTCCCTCGGCTCCCACTCCTTCCACTCTCTGAGCCACTTGCGCGGGTTCACGAAGGTTTTAGTACGCCCCTCACCAGGCCCAAAGCAAAGCTCGCCCCTGAACATAGACGGCTTCCAGAGCGTCCCCCAACTTGACCCAAGCAATGCCTTGCTAATCTCAGGCGTCTTCAGCCGCCCGGCCACCCCGTTCGCTAGAGCTTCCCGCGCCATCAGCTCACCGCCGTCGCCAAGCACCTCAGGCACCGCCAGCAAGAACTCGTCGTACTGCGCCTCGGTAAAGCCAAGTTGGAGGAAGTCATGGAGCCGGTGTCGCCCCCCACTCGCGCACCGCGCCGCCACGATGAGCGGCAAATCTTCGGCGGCAAATAGATGAATAGTCCCGCGCATGGCCCACGTCTTGACGAGCGTGCGGTCCTGCCACAGCGCCCTCTGCACATCAGCGCGCTTCAGTCCATCCACCCGTGCCCCGATTGACAGCTCGGCAGCCGACATAACCTGCGCTTGCACCCCTAGTACGCGCTCAACAGCCCCAATAAAGTTGCGCCGCCCCAACCTCGGCTCCAAACCCTGTTGCTCCAACCTCCACGCATGCACTTGCTCCCATGTCAATGAAATCATCAGTTACAATCGGTCCTTTCGCAGCCATACACTCTTAACTATTCGACGCTAAAAGTAGATACGCGCTACTTCAGCGCAAAATACCGGATATCGCATCTTGAAATTGCAGACGCCATCGAGACCCTGCTGACAGATTGTGAGAGGGTGCTTGGTATTGTTGAAAGCAAGTGTCAATGCTTGCTGGGAAGTTCAGCGGTGTTGGCTAACGTCCGTGGCAATGCTTGAATTTCCGCCCACTGCCGCAGAAACAGGGGTCGTTGCGCCCGATCTTGGGCCGGTTCGCGCCCGCGCCCACAGGGACCGGTGTCGAGGACTTCTGACCCGGCCTCTGCTGTTGCTGGCCGGGGCGAGGCTTGCCGTTGCCTCCTGCACCACCTTTGGCGCGGCCATCGCCCGGCGCCGGCGCTGATGTGCTTTGGCGGGCGGCCTGTTGCGCCGCTTGCTGGGCTGCCGTAGCGCGGGATGAGGCGCGTGCGGCCTCGGCTTTCGAGCCTTGCAGCAGCACGTTCAGCACTACGAGCTGGCGTATCTCCCCCTTCAACTCGTCGAACATCTCGTAAGCCTTGACCTTGTATTGCACCAGGGGGTCTTTCTGGCCGTAGGCTTGCAAGCCGATTGAATGCCGCAGACCCTCCATCGTGGTCAGGTGGCGCGTCCACAGGTAGTCTATCACCCGCAGCATCAGGTCGGCCTCCTGCCAGCGCACGAAGGCGGTGGTCACGATCTCGCGCACCTCGCCGTCAAGCTGGCCGAGAGGCACGTTCTCTACCTGCTCAAGACCTTCCAACCCAAGCTGCTCCTCTATCCTGCGGTAGACCGGCCTCGGCAGGCGATTGTCCACCATCGCTATGAGGGGCAACTGCTGGTTCGTCTCGACAAACACGTCACCCAATGTCTTCTCGACTTCCCCATACAGGACCTCAAGCTGCTCCTGCACCTCAAGCACCACGCTATCCCCAGCCGCCGACATGATAGACCTGTCGCGGTTCGCGCTCTCAGCCTCCACATACCTCGCGGCGGACGCAGACGATAGCGCGAAGTTGGCGTCTATCGTATCAAGCAGGCTGCGTACGCGCATCTCCAGTTTTGAGTTTTGAGTTTTGAGTTTTGAGTTCTCATTGTCAGCCTCATCACTACTCGGTACTCGGTACTCGGTACTCGGTACTACTTTCGCCGCTTCCGCTTCCAACTGCTCCTGTAGCTTCTGCAAGCGCGGGCTGAGGTCGCGCTCGTAGTTGGCACGCATGATCTCCGTAAGGAAGTCGCGTGCCTCCTCATACTGCATCTCCTCGTCCTGCATCTTCCTGATTATGTCGAGGGGCAGGCCGAGCGTGTGCGTCAGCTTGTTGTAATCGAGCGTGCCTTCGCCCGCTATCTCGTAGTAGACGTCGCCTATATGGAAGAAGTCTTGCAGCTTCTCATCTACATTCTTGACCTGGTTCTCAAGCACACCCTCGTAGGCGTCCTGCGCTACCAGCTTCAGTTCTTCAGCGAGGCCCTGCGTATCTCCCTCCTCGGCTATGGGCGCGATGCGGTCCGTCAAGATGGAGCGCAGCAGGCGGCGTATAACGTCTTCCGGGAAGGTCTCTTTGAGGGCTTCAAACAGGGTGGTGTAACCCGTGCTCGCCCGACTCTTCTTACCTCGCCCATCTTCGGTTGAGCCGGATAGCTCCTGCACCTTCTCCATTATCATCTCGCTGATGATGGGGCGGGGGTCGCCGCTTTTCAAGATGTAGCGCCGCTCGTTGTAGATCACGTCGCGGTGGGTGTTCACCACGTCGTCATACTCTACGAGGTGCTTGCGGATGTCGAAGTTGTACCCTTCCATCTTCACCTGCGCCTGCTCCACCGACCGGCTTATCATCGAGTGCTCTATCGGCATGTCCTCTTCCCACAGGTTCTTGAAGAGGTTGGAGTTGACGATGTTCTGGTTCACACCCGACCGGCGCATAATTTCGTCTTCGACCGAGACGTAGAAGCGTGACGAGCCGTTATCGCCCTGGCGTCCGGCGCGCCCGCGAAGCTGGTTGTCAATGCGGCGGCTCTCGTGCCGCTCGGTGCCTATAATGTGGAGGCCGCCTAGCTCGTTCACGCCGAAGCCCAACGTAATGTCGGTGCCGCGGCCCGCCATGTTGGTGGCTATGGTGACGGCCCCGCGCTGGCCCGCCTGCGCGACTATGCTCGCCTCGCGCTCGTGCTGCTTGGCGTTGAGCACCGAGTGAGTCAGCCCTTCCTCCTCCAGCATATGGCTTAGCTCTTCCGACTTCTCGATGGATACCGTACCCACCAGCACGGGGCGACCTGCCTGGTGCATCTCCCGTATTTCGTCCACGACGGCGCGGAACTTGGCACTCTCGGTGCGGTAGATGCGGTCCGGGTGGTCCTGGCGCACCATCGTCTTGTGCGTAGGGATGGGCATCACTTCCAGCTTGTAAATCTTCATAAACTCTTCCGCTTCGGTCGCGGCGGTACCCGTCATGCCTGCCAGCTTGGGGTAGAGGCGGAAGTAGTTCTGGATGGTGATAGTGGCGAAGGTCTGGCTCTCGGACTGCACCCGTATGCCTTCCTTCGCCTCGATTGCCTCGTGCAGACCCTCCGAATAGCGGCGGCCTTGCATCAAGCGGCCCGTAAACTCGTCCACGATTACCACCTCGACGGGCAGCTTCGGATTGAGTCGCTCGCTCGCGCTCACCACCTTGCCTTCCTGCCACAGCACGTAGTCCTTGTCGCGGCGGAACAGGGCGTGCGCCTTGAGGGCGTTGTCCGCGCCGTATACGAGCTGGAAGTTGTCGGGGTGGTAGAGGTTATCTACCCGGAAGAAACGCTCGGCCTGGCTGATGCCCTCGTCGGTAAGCATGGCGCTGCGGCTCTTTTCGTCCACCGTATAATCAACCTCAGGGCGCAACGTCTTCGCGAACTGCGCGGCCCTGATATGTATCTCGGCGTTGCCCTCCGACGCGCCCGATATGATTAGAGGCGTTCGGGCCTCGTCAATCAGGATGTTGTCCACCTCGTCCACGATGCAGTAATTGTGCGGGCGCTGCACTATGTCGTCGGGGCTGTTGGAGATGTTGTCGCGCAGGTAGTCGAAGCCGAACTCCGAGTTGCTGCCGTAGGTGATGTCGGCGCGGTACTCGTCCTTGCGCTCCCACGGGGCCATGCCGCTTAGAATGATACCGACAGAGAGGCCCAGCATCTTATAGATGGGACCCATCCAGTCGCTGTCACGCCGGATTAGGTACTCGTTGACCGTGCAGAGGTGCGAGCCGCGAGCCGTGAGGCCGTTGAGGTAGAGCGGAGCGACGGCCACCAGCGTCTTGCCTTCGCCCGTCTTCATCTCCGATATTTTGCCCTCGTGGAGCACGATTCCGCCCATCAATTGTACGTCGTAGGGGCGCAGGCCTGTCGTGCGGCGCGACGCCTCCCACACTGACGCGTACGCATCCGGTATGAGCGAGTCCAGTATCGCCTGCTCGTCCTTGCGCTGCTCCTTGCGGAACTCGTCCTGCAACGCTTTCAGGCGGCCATAAGCTGCCCGGTCCTCCACGCGCAGTTCGTTCATCAACTCCATGAACGTGGTATCTTCCAGGGCGTCACGGCGCTGCATGAGGGCGGCCACCGCATCCGGCTTGACGCTCACAGGCGCGTCCATATCGCTAGCCTGCTGCTCTATCTGCTCAACGAGTGCGGCCTGCTCCTCGTCAAGCTCCGCGAAACGCTCCAGGTACGGCGTCATGGCGGCCTGGCCCACTATATCCGCTATCCTGCCCTGTATCCCCCGCCAGAAAGCGGTGCGCGCTTCAAGTATGGTAGCGCGGAACATGCTCGTGCGCGCCTGCAACCGTTCCTCTCTGCCCGCGAACTTCTCGGCCAAAGTCTCCATTTCTACTTTAGATTGTGTATCGCCAAGCACAGAGGCGGCAATGGCCAGCAATTCGGCTGTGGCCTGCTCTTCCCAGTAGAGTTCGTCCGCGAGGCCGTCCTTCGCGCCAAGTTCGGGTGTCTGGTTGGGGCGGGCGTCGTTCCTGCCCCGCCTGCCGCGCGTATCCTGCATTTGGGCCTGGCCTTCTATCAACCCGGCTGCGCTCTTTACTTCCGGGGGCAGGCGCAATCCCTGCCGCGCCAGGTGCTTCAGCAGGTCGCGCTCGGAGAGGGCGCGCACAAGTTGCTGCGTGGCCGCTTCCAGATCTTGCAGGGATACGGCGCGCTGCGACTTCACGAAATCGGGCGTCACCCTCGGCAGTGTGCTCAGGCCGATCGCCCGGCGCAGGGCCAGGAGGGTCTCGTTGGTGCGGCTGAAGTAGTCGGCTACCTCGCGCCCCAGGAAGGCGGCGACGGCCTCTACCTGCTTCACCATTTCGTCGGCGGCGGGCTTCTGCGGGTGTAATTTGGCTTTAGGCAGCGCGTGCAGGATGGCTTCGCGCAGGCCGGGCTTGGCCTCTATCATAGCCGCCAGTTGCTCGCCAAGCTCCGCTATGAGGAGTTCTATCTCCTCCTCAAGCTCGCGGCGCTCTGCTGGCGGGCGCTGAGTCTTCTCGGCGTTCATCGCGGATAGCTGCTTGGAGTCGGCCAGCAGCACCGACAGGTCGCGGCTCGTCTGCTCGCCCTTCTCAATGACCGCGCGCAGGGTGTCGGCCTCACCAGCAAGGCGGCGCGCCTCGGCAGCGACGCTAGCTACCTGTTGGGCATGCGCGCTCTGCCATGCCTCGCCCGCGCCCGCGGAGGACAATGCCTCACCCGCGTCGGCGCGGATGCCCGCTACGCGCTCGCGCTGCTCTTCCAGCAGCTTCTCTACCTCGGCATTCGCTTGAGCCACTATGCGGCGCAGGCGGCCTATCTCTTTGTCTGTGTTGTCAAACAGGTTGCTAAACCATTTCATAATATTTGTCCTATGCTAGTTTGAGTAATACATTATCCTCACCATCTTTTAGCTAACAAGCAAAGTTAGCAACTTCCACAGGCCGCTCTACCGCGAAGCTCTTCCGGTGAAGCTTAATACGTTCTATCTCGTGAAGTGTTTCAGCAGTGAGATAGCTTTCACCACAATGCGGACAACTTACAACGGGAACATTCTCAATCACCAGCAGGTCATCGCCTTTGCCGTAAGTTCTGGCAACCAGCCGCACGCGCGCACCTTCCTTACCGCAGATTTCGCATATCATTTGGTTCTCTCTTGTGTTCATGACAGGTACACAGTTACAATAACAAGTTTGCCGGTGATGCTCAACTTGGTGACTATTTCGGCCTGGCTCCCGTCAAAAGTCTCTCCTATTATGCGGTACTTCCACTCTGCTGTCGTTTTATCCCTTTGACGTTCCACTATCCTGCCGGTAAGAATGCAATTCTCCACGTCGAATATAGTCAGATCGTCGTCATTCATCTCCTCTTCAGCGTGGAGGGTCATAACATACTGGCGGGTGCGTACCTTCTCGCGCATACGCCTCAGGACTCGCTCAAACACCACTACTCGCTTCCACCGCCCATATGGGTTTAGCTTCCGAGCCTACGCCTTCACCTCAAAATAGTTCGCCACCCCAAGCGCCTTGAGGCTCGTTTCGATGGCGCGGTGGAACTGCGATTGATCCATCGTTACCGCGTGGCCGGTGTCACCTTCTTTTGCCTGGGACGTGGGCGGCGACGCGACAGGAGAGTTGCTCAGGTCGTTGTAGAGGCGATCTGCAAGGGAGGACGCTTCACGCACCCCCGCGATCTCGCGCTTTTGCAGAGCCTCCTGGTAGGCCTGGTATGCTTCCGGGTTCATTAGGCGCACGTTTACAAGCTGTATCGCCAGGTAGATGCGGCGCGTATCCTCTTTCTCGCGCTCGATGGTCTGCTGGGTGAGGGTGGCGAGGCGGTCTAGCACGGATGCTCTGAAGGCTTCGGCTTCCTCCGTGCCCTGGAGGACCGCCACCAGCTTGCTCAAATTGCGCTCCGACAGGTAGCGATTGAACATGCTCTCCGACCCCACCAGCATCTGCGCCAGGTCGAGGCCCCAGTGGCTCTGCGCGCTGTGCAGCAGAGGGTTGAGCTGCTCCAACCTCGCCGTCACCCAGGCGTGGTCCGCCACCGTCGTTATGTAGTTGAGTAGCGGTATCAGGCCTTCCTTCTCGCGTGAGCCTGACTTCACGGAGAGTTGAGGTGGGCGGTTGCCCAGGTGCGCCTCGAAGTGCAGCAATTTGTGCAAGATGATGCCCACCAGCGGCGCGGGACCATCGTTCCCGGCGTCCCCCAACAGTGGGTTGTACTCCACAATGACCCCGCGAGTGCCCGCTTTCAGGTCTACCAGCGTATCGTTCGAGGGGCGCAGGTACACGTTCTGCCCCCACGCGCCCGCCATCGTGAGCATGAGCCGGTTGAACTCGTCATGCACCTGGGGAGGTAGGGCTTTGTTCTCCGCTCCCACCCTCGACAGGAGGAAGCGTAGGGTGTCCACGCCGATGCGGCAGTAGCGGCACGGCTCGGTCTGGTGGCGGGTGCTGTCGAGTGTTATCCAGCCCGGGCATTGAGGCGTGGGGCATTTCACCACGCGAGGGGTCTGCAAATTGACGGGATGCGCCACGTCGGTGGTGGGCATGGGAATAGTGGTCTCCATCTATGATTAATATACGTTGCGGGTGCCATAAACGGCGCATTTAGCGGGGCCGCGCACTCTACATTCTACCGCATTCTCTCCCTCTCCCGCCAGCGTTCTATGCAGCTATTGTTCTTACCGCAAAGGCGCAAAGAAACGCAAAGTTCGCAAAGGTCTTATAGTGTATTGCATTGAGATTTACGGCAGAGTCTGTAACTCACTGATTAACCAGCAAACAACACTCTTCCAAGCGAACTTTGCGTTTCTTTGCGTCTTTGCGGTTAGAGACCCTTGCTGGCGGAACCACAGAATAGAAATTACGTAATATGCAGTACCTCTGTTCTAACAATTCGAGCCGCATCTGGTACACATTTTGCTTTAATACTCCCGAACATCGCGCTAACGATAATCTACCTTCCCTACATCGTGGCGGCGATACGACTTACTACTTCTACAAGGACAATTTCAGGAGGAGGAGAATGATGAATAAGAGGTCAGTTTTAGGGTTCGGGGTAGCCTTGCTGTTTGGATTGTTCCTGTTCGCATTCAGCGCCAAAGGCGCTGCTGCCCAGGCAAGCCCGACAGTCGTTCAAGCCACCGCCAGCCCGGTAATCACCGGCACAGTGGGCGCTACCAGCACGGTAGTTGTCACCGGGACGGTTGCAGCGACCAGCACTGTGGTCGTGACAGGCACCGCCCAGGCCACAACCACCTCGGTAGTCACCGGCACAGTAGTAGGTGGCACCAGCACCCCAGCCCCGGCAGCCACAGGCACGGTAGCTGGCGGCACGGCAGTAGCCACCAGCACTGTGGTACCAGTATCCACGTCGGTGCCCGTTGCGACATCCACGAGCGAGGCGATCCCGACGGTTGAAACGTTCCCGACAGCCGAGGCAACCCCGATAGACATCGGTATGCCACGCACGGGCGATAGCGGCGACAACACAGGGTTGTTCGTCCTGCTCGCTGTGGGCATCGCACTGGCCGGTATGGGCATCGCGGCCAACGTCATGCGGCGGCGCGGCTACGAGAGATAAGCTCCACGCTGCTAGCAGAATAAGAAAAAAGGCGGCTAAGCCGCCTTTTTTCTTATTCTACAAATTCCCGATATTCCCTCTCGGCGGCTTCCTCCACGGGGCGCATCTCCGACAGCGAGAGGTTCTGCATCCAGAACGCCACCAGCCCCACCGCAAGCGTTGTAGCTAGCTGTCCCACGTGGAACACCAGGGCGAAGGCCACCGCAAGTTCCTTGTCCACCCCGAAGAAGGCCATAGCCGCTATACACAGGGCTTCATAGGTGCCGACGTTACCGGGGAGGGCGGGCACCAACAGGCCCAGGTTAACCAGCGAGGTAATGAAGAGCAATCCCACCACGCCGACAAGTTCCGCCGGAAAGGGCGTATCGAACGAGGCCAACGCGGTAGCGAACATACCGGCCACCACAACCCATACCAGCAGCGAGATAACCGCCGCGCTGACAAGAGGCCGGGGGCTTTTGAACACGTGCATGCCACCGGCGAACGTCTCGATGAGGCGCACAGCGAGCCGCCGCACACTCGCGGGCAGGGGCAATTTCGACATGACGCGCTCGACCAGCCGGGCTATAGCGTCGCTATATAAATAGAAGAGCGCCAGCCCTACAAGCGCGGCCACCAGCAACACCCCCGCCGCCCATGCCAGCGTATCGGGCGAGAACCCCACCGCCGTAGAGCGAGTGACCGACGGCAGCAAGAGCAGGCTCAACAGTAGCATTAGTAACAACGCTATACCGTCGAATGCCTTCTCAATAACGATGGTGGCAAGCACGGTGGTCTTGCGCAGGCCCGTGCTGCGGCCCAGCAGGTAGGCGCGCACCAGATCGCCTGCCCTGGCCGGAAAGAAGGCGTTGAAGAAGTAGCCGGTCATCATCTTCCCGTAGAGGCTGAAGATAGTTTCATGCCCCCGCACGCCTTGAGCAGAAGTAGCAGGAGAGGCTTTCGGGCCGGACGTCGGCATCTGCAACGGGTCGAGTAGGTGCTGCCAGCGCCACGTCATAAGAAAATATGCCGCCAGCATAAGCAGCATGGAGACCAGGAACAAAGGGAGGTTCATCTGTAGCAAGTGCGCCCAGACTTCACGCCATTTCACGTCCCGCAAAACAAAGTAAAGGCAAACCCCGCTAACAACCAGGCCGAGGGCGATTCTGCGGAGGTTCTTCATCAGGGGTCAGGGTCAGGGGTCAGGGGTCAGGATTTAGCATCTGCTCAGGCTACAGGTTTCTGATCCCTGGCCCCTGACCCTGACCCCTAAACGCCGTTCGTCTGCACCACCATCAGAGGTTGGCCGTATTCTACGGGTTGGGCGTTCTGGACCAGGATGCGGACAAGGCTGCCACTCACTTCCGACTCGATTTCGTTCATCATCTTCATGGCTTCGATGATGCCTACGACCTGGCCCGGCTCAACAAAGTCGCCTTCGGAGACGAATGCAGGCTCGGTTGGGGCGGAGGCTGAGTAGAACGTGCCCACCATAGGGGCCACTATTAGCTGTTCGCCTTCGTTGACAACTATGTCCTCGCCGTGCGCCGGGCTGTGGCCTATCAGGTTGACCGGGTTGGTAGCAGCCGGAGCGGGGAGAGTGGCGGGGGGCGTATAGACCATGCCCGCGTGCGAGTTGCCCGCCGGGGCTTGCACCGCACCGCGCTTGATGACGATACGCACCTGGCCGCTCTCGATCTGCAACTCATTTACGTCGGTGGCCGATATGAGGCGCACCAACTCTTTCACTTCCTGGCTCAAATCCGCAAGGCTGGGCAAATGCGTCTCGCTGCCTTGCCTGTCGTCGCTCCCCTTATCTGGAAGCCTTACCATATACCCCCCAAACGATTTTAGATTTCCGATTTTAGATTTTAGATTCCGACTTCGGGCCCGCGCGTAATAAAATCGGAAATCTAAAATCTAAATTCGTCACACTCTTTCCAGGTATTTGCCGCTACGAGTGTCTACTTTGATGCGGTCGCCCTCATTTACGAAGAGGGGCACGTTCACGGTGATGCCGGTCTCAAGCCTGGCCGGCTTGGTCGCGCCGGTGGCGGTGTCGCCCCTGACGCCGGGATCGCTCTGGGTGATGGTCAGCACTACGGCAGCCGGGAGGTCCACTTCCACCACCTCATCATTGTACATGAGCATGTCCACCGTGTCGTTTTCCTTGATGTAATTAACGGCGCTGCCAAGCACGCCTGCACCCATAGCTATCTGGTCGTAGGTCTCCGGGTCCATGAAATTGTACTGGTCGCCGTCTGCATAGAGGAATTGGAGTGGACGACGCTCCATTCGCACGTCATCGAACTTAGCCCCCGCCTGGAAAGAACGCTCGATGTTGCTGCCGCTACGCAGGTTCTTCAGTTGCAAGCGTACCTGCGCGCTCCCACGACCCTGCTTATTGTGCGCCCAGTCCATCACTTTGTAAAGCTCCCCATCCATCAGGATGGTCAGCCCCTTCCTCAATTCGGATGTTGTTACTGTCATATTGCTTCCTCTCCCCGGTCAAAACTTGCTTGTGCGTATTGCGTAGTACGTATTCCGTAAAACCCTTAGAAACCTCAGCGCCTCTGCGGTTCAAACCACAAAACCTTACCGAACTTTGTGCTCTTTGTGTCTTTGTGGTTAAAAAATACGCAATACGTACTACGCAATACGCTAATAGTACAGATGCTTGTCCGCTTTGGTCAGCACTTCTACGTCGTTGGCGCGGAATAGGACGAGGTCCTCTATGCGCACGCCACCCCAACCCTCTATGTAAATGCCCGGCTCTACGCTTGTCACGGCGTTTTCGGGGATAGTGTCCTCGGACAGCTTGCTCAGGCTGGGGCCTTCGTGTACTTCCAGACCGATGCCGTGACCCAGGCTGTGGGTGTATTGGTCCCCATAGCCTGCTTCAGCGATAAGGTCTCGGCTGTAAGCGTCACCCTCCACGCCGCCCACACCCGCCTTCAACTTCTCCTCGGCGTTCAGGTGGGCCTTGAGCACGGTATTGTATACCTCGCGGAACTTGTCGGTCGGCTCGCCCAGGAAGAGGGTGCGCGTCATGTCGGAGTTGTAGCCGTCCAGCTTCGCGCCCATGTCAATAACGATAGGCTCGCCCTCCCGGATGGGGCGGTCGCCCGGCACCGCGTGGGCCATCGCGCCGTTGGGACCTGCGGCCACAATCGTGCCGAACGCGCGGTCCTCGGCTCCCAGGTCGCGCATCGTCTTCTCTATCTCCCAGGCGACCTGCTTCTCGGTCATGCCTGCCTCGATGCGGCGGCTCACGATGTTGAACGCCTCGTCCGAAATCTTGATGGCACGGCGCATGATGCGTAGCTCGTCCTCGTCCTTCGTGAGGCGTAGCGGCTCCACCAGCTTCTGCGTAGGCACCAGAGTCGTCTCCGGCAGGGCCTCCACAAGCCCACTCCACCAGAGGTGCAGCAGGTGGGCACTCTCGAAGCCGAGGCGCTTGCAGTTGCGGGCCTGTATCTGCTCGGCAATCGTGGGCACCAGCTTGCCGGAGCGCACAACCACCTTCACGCCAAGCTCGCGGTGCAACTCGCCCGCCGCCTGGATGTCGTAGCGGCCATCAGTGATGAGGCAGAGGTCGTCCGGCCCTATCAGGAAGAAGCCCGCAGTATCGAGCGGGGGCGCGTCGTGGCCGCTGAAGCCGCTCATGTAGCGGCGGTTGTCTGGGTGGGAGATGAGCAGGCTGTCTATCTCCTTCTCCTCCATCGCGGCGCGTACTTTCTCTATGCGCCTGAGCAGCGTATCGGGGCTGTAGAGGTAGCCATGAGATGAAGGGCCATCGCCGTCTATCTCGGCGGGATTCGCGTCAAGCGCGACCATTTCTTCTGTGTCAGTAACCTGTACCATCGCAGGTTTGCTCCTTTCGATATTAGTGGGCTGGCGCACCGCAAATAGCCTCTATGGAAGCCAAAGTGAGAGCTTCCGGTAGGGCAAGTCCGCCCATCAAGTTTCTATTATAGCGTATTGGCGCAACCTGCTACCATATTGAAAGAATAATATCAAGAAAAAGGCTTGGGTTCGGCGTTCCGCGCGAACCCAAGCCTTTTTCTTGATATTTTAGTGTTGCTTATCTGGCCCTTACGGGCTAATGATCCAGTTAGTATACTGGGTCCCAGCCCACGATGCGACGACCTCAAGAGTCTGTGGATCGAGCACGGCGAGCTGCACGTAGTTACCGCTCACCTGGTATATCCAATTGTATGCAAGGACGATAGGTTGCCCGTTCAGCCGCCGCGCCGGTACTATTAGCCCTTCGTCTTCTATGCGCTTCACGCTTCTGAGGGTCTTCAAATCAACCACGTCCCTCCACGCTTTCGTCGTTGGCGATCTCGTAGATGTGTCAACATAGCTGCTATACAAATACAGGTACGTATCGTCCGGTGAGATACTTACATCGAAAGCAGTGAGGCCGGAACTTGCGACTATCTGGCCGTTGTCTACGTTGATAACTCGCAAGGCCAGAGGCTCATCGGCCTCCCAGCCGCGCTTCGCGTCCATCTTCCGCCCCACTACGTACAGTTTCGTCCCATCGGCGGAGAGCACGGCATCTCTCCGGACGCCATTCTGCCCCCCTTTCGCCTCCGCGCTGCCTGCCGTCAGGCTCAACAACTCCTCTAGCAACGACCGCGCCTCTCGCACCTCCATTGTGCTAACCTTTCGAGCTTCCAGGTCTGCAACGGTCAGCTTATCCTCGTCGGCGTGTACTATATATAGCTTGCTCCGGTCGTGCGAGGGGACCACCGCAGGCTCCCAGAAGGCCTGTACCCGCTCGTCGTGCGCCCCATCACAATGCGCTTCGCACCAGTTCCCACTGAGGATGTTGGTGAGAGTCTGCTCCCACACCGTTTCCAGGGTGGCGGCATCCAGCAGGAGCAGCCGCACCGGGCCTGGCTTCATAGTGCCAGGCTCCGAGCCACCAGGCTGGCCGTATACTACTACTTGAGAGCCGCTCTGATTGAACTCCACAACCCAGGGGGCGAACTCAATCTCTCTCTTGAGGAGGACCTTCCCCGTGCCGGTATCAACAAGCGCCAGCGTATCGAGCGATTTATTCAAATCGCGCCTGTATATGTGGTGGGCCAACGCAAGGCGTCCGCCGTCGGGGCTGAAGGCAACCTGCCCGACTCCCCCCGTACCCAGTGTGGAAGTGAGGGTAGCGGTCACATCGCGCCAAGCTTGCACGTCTATCAGATGCAGTACATTGGCGGTTAGCTGATATCTCGTCCCGTCAGCGTATGGCTCCGCCATCCTACCGGGAGATTCGACAACCAATAGCCGGGTGCTATCTGCTGACAGGATAGGTGCCCCAGCGAAGTCGCGTTTCGTCCCAACGGTTATCGGCTCGTAGCCGGGTGTGGTCTCTCCCGTCGCCGGGTCAACCGGGCGCACTTCGTAGTGGCCTAGTTTCGGGTTCCATTGCGCTACGAGAACGCTTGCCCCCAACTCGGAAGGGAACTGCGGTGGAGGGCTGACAAACGGGTGCTTGGGCTGTGGGTTGCCGTTGAAGAGCACCGCAAGCCCCAGCACCACGACCATCACCACCCCCAGGCCGGCCCCGGCCAGCGACAGCCTGATCTTTGGCCGCGTAAATACCGGCTCGCTCCTTCTTGCATAGCGATTGCCTGCCCTCGTTTGGCTCATCTTCAGGTCGGATGTTCGCAATCCTTCTTCGCTTACAGGTCGCGCAAGCCCGGCCAAGTTAGCTTCCAATTGCCTCGCGAACTCTGCGCGGGGTTTCATTTGCTCTCCCGCGAACCTGAGCAGCGTCCCCGGAGTGTCGCCCTCAAGCCTTTCCAGCTCGCGGTCCAGGTCGGGTTTACTCTTGAACATCGTTGTACCTCCGCTTTATCTCCTCAAGCGCCCGGTAAGCCATCATCTTGGCGGCGGGTTCGCTCTTGCCCATGATGTGCGCGATCTCTGCGTAGGGCAGCCCGGCTATGAAGCGCAGGGCGACTACCTCTTGCTGCTCCGCGCCCAGGCCCGCTACGATCTGCAATACCGCCCTCAACTGCTCCGACACCAGCGCCGCCTCCTCCGGCCCAATCGCCGGGTCGAGCAGCACGTCGGCCAGGATGCCGAGCGATACGGGGTGCGGCTTCTTCTGCCGCAAGTGGTCCGCCAGGGTGCGATGGGCTATCGTGAAAAGCCAGCTCTTGAACGAGCCGGTCGACTGGTAGCCGGGGAGGCTTTGCCATGCCCGCTCAAAGGTGGCCGAGGTCAGGTCTTCGGCCTCCTGGCGGTTGACAAGGCGGCTATACAAATAGCCGTACACCGCCTTCACGTGCTGCCTGTACAGAAGCACGAAGCTGCCAATATCGCCGCGCCCGGCCAGCGCCTGCTCGCTCTCGGCCTCAACCTCCGCCAGATCTGCTCTATCGGCGATCTTCAGTTGTAGCTGCTCGTGCAACGGACGCACCTCACAGTTGAGAACCATTCTCCCATAATTACTTTCTTCTACTATCTTTATCGTAATCTGCTCATGAAAAGTAACACAAATCTCCAATCTATTCTCTAAGCTTGCAGGAATGGGCATCCTTGTGTGCTAGGCATAAACATCCTTGAATACAAACAAGAACAAGGCCCGGTTGTGCGCGGAGCGCACAACCGGGCCTTGTTCTTGTTTGTTTTTATTCCCCCTTGCCCCACGCGTGGGGTGCCAGGGTTTCGAACCCATAGTCCGGGATGGCTAAGGCGTCTGGCAGTTTGGGTAGAACGCGCCCGCCACTATCTTGGACGCCTGTCCCCTCGTAACTTGATTGGCCCACCTGAAGTACGGCCTGTTCTCAGGTCCGACGCACGGCTCAGGTTGCCCCGTCTGCGGGTTCACCCCACCGCACGGGTAGCCACCCATGATGTTGAGCGTCGCCAGCCTCTCTATCCACACGTAGAACGGGTTGTCGTCAGGCACGTCCTCGAAGAACTGCCCGCTCACCGGGTCGTTGAACTGCGCTGCTGTGGCTACTATCTTCGATAGCTGGCCGCGCGTGGCATTAGCTCCCGGCCTGAAGTATGGCCTGTTGCCCGCGCGGCATGGCTCGTAAACGTTGGTGCCGCACGGGTACCCACCTATGTACCCACGCCTGCTCAGCCTGTTGATCCAGACATAGAAGGAGTTGGTATTGTTCACGTCCTCGTATATCTGCTCGCCGGGGTTGTCGTTGATGCCTGCCGAGTTGGATACCATCTTGGCTATCTGCCCGCGTGTGATATTGTTGTTGGGGCGGAACGTATTGTCGCTATAGCCTGAGATGATGAAGCGGCACACCAGGCATCTCACGTAGGCGTGGAAGGTGCTACCCTCCGGCACGTCTGTGAACTCCAACGGACAGCTTGTCGGCGGTACGGGCGTGCTTGTATTCGCTATCGGCGTAGCAGTACCTTGCGTTGGTGGTGGGGCTGAAGGGGTCGCCTGTGTGGTGGGCACCCCCGTAAGAGTGGCCGTAGGAGTACCGTCTACAGGCGTAGGCGTTACCGTGCCTGTAGCGAGCGGGGTCGGCGTGCCGCATGTGCCCCTGTACCGGAGGGTCAGCGTTCGTGAGCTATCGGTATAGTAATATCCGGCGGCCCACAACTCGTTGGGTGACACGACACCGACCCCGCTCAGGCCATTGTAAAACCCTGGGCTGGGGCTGCTGACCAGGTTCCAGGCGCTACCGTTCCAGCGCAAGATCAACGTTTCATATGGGCTGCCAACCGTAGACTCGCCAACCGCCCACACGTCGCCGGCAGAGACGGCGGCGACCCCCCTCAAAAAGTTGTAGTCAGTACCCGCATTGGGGCTGGCGACCACGCTCCACGCGCTCCCATTCCAATGCTCGATCAACGTCTGGTGGGCGCTACCAACATCAGCGTCGCCAACCGCCCATATATCGTCAGGAGCTACCGCCGCGATAGCCCGCAGGACGCTGGCGTAGTTCCCCGGGCTGGGGCTGGGTACGACGCTCCATTGCGTGCCGTTCCAGTGCAGAATCAACGTCTTGGACGCGCAGCAGCCGCCCTCGTTGTAATAGCCGACGGCCCACACGTCGTTCGCTGACAGGGCAGTGACGCCGGACAAGAAGTTATCATAGTTGCCCGGGTTAGGACTGGCCACTCTATCCCATTGCGTGCCGTTCCACCGCAGGACCAGGGTCTGTTGCGATGCGGCATGTCCTACTGCCCATACGTTGTCTGAGGAAAGAGCCGCCACTCCGTGGAGCGTGCCGCCCGTGGTGGAGTATGGCACGACACCCCAACTCGACCCGTTCCAGTGCAGAATAAGGGGATTGCCATACCCTGGCGCCTGGCCGGAGTAGCCAACCGCCCAGATGTCGTTAGCGGTTACCGCGTCAATAGCCGTAAGCTCATTGTAGTATTCCGCGCCGTTAGGGCTGGATACCACGCTCCATGCCCCTCCATCCCAGTGAATGATCAGCGAAGGAACGCTGGTGCCCCCGGTCTCGGTGCGCCCGACGGCCCATATGTCGTTTGAAGCAACGACGGCGATCCCGTTCAAGTAATTGCCATAGGACCCGACGTTCGCGCTGCTTTGCACGCTCCAACCTGCCACGCACGTAGGCGTTGCGATGCTCGTGGGAATGGCGGTGGTAGTGCTTGTGGGTATTGCGGTGCTAATCTGCGTAGCCGTAGTGGTAGAGGTAGGCACAAGTACCGTAGGGCTGTGCGTGGAAGTAGGAGCAACCACCGTAAGAGTGGGCACTATGCTTGTGGCGGTCTGCGTAGCCGTAGCGACTCCTGGAGTAGAGGTGACGGAGGGCACCGTGCTTGTCGGCAATGGTGGCGTCGCGCTCGACGTTGGCACAACCGTAGAGGTCCCGGTAACTACAGCCGTAGACGTGCCTGTAACCACCGCAGTGAGCGTCGGCGTGCCTGTTTGGGCGATAATAGTAAGCGTGGGCGTGCCCGTGCCAACCACGACCGTTGGCGTGCCTGTTTGGGCAATGACAGTAAGGGTTGGCGTGCCCGTACCCGCAATCACGGTTGTCGTGGCCGTGCTCAGGGTGGGTAACGGCGTGCCCGTTGGTGGCGTGCCGGGCGTGAAGGTGGGCATCTCGGTCACGATCGGGCCGGGCGTGACGGTAGCCTGCGCCCGCGCCAGCGCAGCCAGGGCGTCCACTCGCCCCCAGCCGAAGTGGTTGTTGGGTATCTGAGTGGTCGTTGTCGTCCCGCATATAGGCGGCGGGTCAGGCACGTTCACGGCGGGGTTGGCGCTGCGCTCCAGCAGGACCTTCGTTGGTGTGATCGCCCTCACCAGGTCAGGCCGCGCCGACCACAGCAGCGCCACCACGCCCACTACATGCGGCCCGGCCATAGACGTGCCCGAAAGCAACCCGTACTCCGAGTCGCTGCCTCTCAGCGAGGAGCGCACGTCCACTCCGGGCGCGGAGATGTTGGGCTTGAGCCGCAATGATCCATCCCTCACCACAGGCCCCCGGCTGCTGAAGTCCGCCAGGTTGTTGCCGATGTCTATAGCCCCCGTGTCAAAGGACGCTTCATATATTTGCGGCTCCCACGCTATCGTGGAGCAGGCGGGGCCTTCATTGCCCGCCGATACCTCCACGAAGATGCCCGCCGCCTGGCTCGACTCTACCGCGTCGCGCAGGATGTCTCCCGCGCACCCTTCGACGCAAGCCCAGCTATTATTCATTACGTGGGGCCGCTTCGTGGGGTCTGGATTGGCATCGTTGAGGTCGTGCGGCGCAAGGAAGAACTCGAAGCACTCAAGGTACGTCACCGGAAGGCCGACGCCCCTCTCAAGGTTGCGGCAGCCTATCCACTTTGCATCGGGCGCGACGCCTATCTGGTTGTTCGTGCCGTCCCAGCCGACAGCCGTGCCCGTGGTGTGGGTGCCGTGCCCGCCGCCCAGCACCTCGTCATCGTCGCATGGCTCGCTCGTTGCGTAGCCACAGATGTTGCCTGTGGTAGTAATCGGGAAGCGCACACCGTCCCACCAGTTGTAATTATGGTTGGCTGTGGCCCCATTCCACCCTCTATACTGGTTCTTGATGGCCTGGTGGGTCCAGCGCATACCCGTATCCTGGTTGCCCACCACGATACCCTGCCCCCTGTACCCCATCGCCCACAGCTGGGGCGCGTTAACCCTCTGCACGCCCCACTCTATGGCCTGTGGGCTGCTCGGCTGGTCCGCGCTGGCGGGCAGCGGGCTTATCCCCTGGAATGGCCTGTTCGACTCCAGCTTCCGCACGTCGGCCCGCGCCGCTATGCTCTCCGCAAGCAGACGGTCGCCCGTCACGACAAGCGCGTTTGCTATCCAGAACGACTTATAAGCTATCCCGCGCGCCTCAAGCCACGCCCGCAGGCTTGACTGGCCCTGGGTGGCATGGGAGCGCAAAGTGTTGAAGACGTACCAGCCTCTAGCGTCCTGGTCGCGCATGCCATAGGCGGCGGTGAGGTCGGGCCGCCCGGCCATGAGCACTATGAAGGCTGCGCTCTTGCCGTTGGCGGTATCCTGCAACACCGCCGCGTCTATCTTGCTCAGCGTGTTCGCTGTGGACACGCCCAATTGGGGAGGGGGAGCACCCGCGCTGGCGGTGCCGCTTCTCTGCGCCGGCGCCGCGATTACCAGCAAAGCAACCAACACCAAACCTGGAATGACGAAGTTCAAACGTTTGAGTTCGTGCTTCCGCGAGGACATAACTCCACCCTCCTGTTCATGTAGTCAATGAAACTCCCTCCGCCCGGCTAGCGCCGGGACTCCGTCTGGCACTCCTCGAAGAAGGCCCCGGCTACTATCTTGGACGCTTGCCCCCTGGTCACTTCGTTGGCCCACCTGAAGTACGGCCTGTTCTGGTCGTCGCATGGCTCGCTCGGCACGCTGCCGCACGCGTACCCGCCCATGATGTTGCGCGTCGCCAGCCTCTCTATCCACTGGTAGAAAGGGTTGGAAGGCGGCACGTCCGCATAGAACTGGCCGTTCACCGGCTCGTTGAACTGCGCCGCCGTTGCCACTATCTTCGATAGCTGGCCGCGTGTCGCGCTCGCGCTGGGCCGGTAGTATGGCCTGTTTTCGGGGGGCACGCACGGCTCGGTCGCGTTCTCGTCGCACTCGTACCCTCCTATATACCCGCGCCTGGTCAGCCTGTTGATCCAGGGGTAGAAATTATCGTTGGGAGGCACGTCCTGGTAAATCTGCTCGCCTGGGTCATCGTTAATGCCCGCCGAGTTGGACACCATCTTGGCTATCTGCCCGCGTGTGATGTTGTTGTTGGGCCGGAAAGTGTGGTCGTTGTAGCCTGAGATGATGAAGCGACACACCAGGCACCTGATGTATGAGTAAAAGGTGTTGCTTGGGGGCACGTCAACGAACCCCTCGCCGCACGCAGTCGCGGTGGTGCTGGGCGTAGCGGTTATCACTGCGGGCGTAGCCACCGTAGCCGTGCCCATCGCCGTGCGCGTAGCCGTGCCCGTAGCCGTGCCCGTCGCGAAAGTCGGCAAGGGTGTGCGCGTGGGCGGCGTGCCCGGCGTGAAGGTAGGCTGCTCGGTGACTGTCGCTCCCGGCGTCACTGTGGCCTGCGCAAAGCTAACTGCCGCCAGCGCATCCACGCGCCCCCAGCCGAAGTGGTTGTTGGGTATATCGTCGGGCGTCGTGCCACCGCAATCTTGCACAGGGTCAAGCACAGCCACATTCGGGTTGGCGCTGCCCTGTAGCAGGGTCTTGGTTTCGGTAATTTGCCTTACCAGATCGGGCCGCGCCGACCACAGGAGCGCCACCACGCCCACCACGTGCGGCCCCGCCATAGACGTGCCCGAAAGCTCGCCGTACTCCGTGTCGCTGCCTCTCAGCGAAGAGCGCACGTCCACTCCGGGCGCGGAGATGTTGGGCTTGAGGCGCATCGAGCCGTCCCTTACCACAGGCCCCCGGCTGCTGAAGTCCGCCAGCTCGTTGTCAATGTTTATGGCACCCGTGTCGAACGTGGCCTCAAATATCTGAGGCTCCCAGGCTATCGTGGAGCAGGCGGGGCCGTCGTTGCCCGCCGACGCCTCTACGAAGATGCCCGCTGCCTGGCTATTCTCCACCGCATCGCGCAAGATGTCCGCCGCGCACCCTTCGACGCAAGTCCAGCTATTGTTCATCACATGGGGCCGCTTTGTGGGGTCGGGGTTAGCGTCGTTGAGGTCGTGCGGTGCCAGGAAGAACTCGAAGCACTCAAGATACGTCACAGGAAGGCCGATACCGCGTTCGAGATTGCGGCAACCGATCCACTTTGCGTCCGGTGCGACCCCTATCTGGTTCTCCCCACCATCTCCACCTACTGTCGTGCCTGTAGTGTGGGTGCCGTGCCCCCCGCCCAGTATCTCGTCGTCATCGCACGGCTCGTTGACGGCATATCCACATATGTTGCCCGCCGGGTTGATGGGGAAGCGCACACCGTCCCACCAGTTGTAATTATGGTTGGCTGTGGCCCCGTCCCACCCCCTGTACTTACTCTTTATAGCCTGGTGGGTCCAGCGCATACCCGTATCCTGGTTGCCCACCACGATCCCCTGCCCCCTGTAGCCCATCGCCCACACTTCGGGCGCTTTGACGTTCATAACGCCCCACTCGATTGCCTGCGGGCTGCTGTTGCCCTTTGACTTCTCGGCTGGCACGATTGGGTCTATAGCTTTGAAAGGCCGGTTCGCCTCTATAACGCGCACATCGGTCCGCGCCGCTATGCTCTCTACAAGCGCACGATCGCCCGTCACGGCAAGCGCGTTTACTATCCAGAACGACCTGTAAGATACCCCGCGCGCCTCAAGCCACGCCCGCAATCCGGCCTGGCTCTGAGTGGCATGGGAACGTAGCGCATTGAACACATACCAGCCTCTAGCGTCCTGGTCGCGCATGCCATAGGCGGCGGTAAGGTCAGGCCGCCCAGACATGAGTACGATAAATGAGGCGCTCTTGCCATTGGCCGTGTCCTGCAACACCGCCGCGTCTATCTTGCTCAGCGTGCTGGCCGATTGCACGCCCACCTGCCCGGTAGGCGCGCCCGCCCTGGCCGTCCCGCCCATTTGCGCGACGGCCACGACTGCCAGCATCAGAATAATCAGCACGGGCAGTATATAGCGCCGGCCACTGCCCCTATTCTTCTCATCAGACATGATCCTTGCCCTCCTCACGGTGTTACTAATCTCAGTAGTAGGCGTAAGCTACAAGTATGCCATGTCCGTTTGCAGGAAACGTGCCCCAATCTGAAAGGGATCAGGAGTCAGGGGTAGGGCACCAATACAACAGGTACATTCAAAAACAAGAACATGGGCGGCTCAGCCGCCCATGTTCTTGTTTTTGAACTAAGGATTTTTCTCTTGCCAGGCGTAAATCTTACCTGCGCGTGGCGACCTGGCAATCGGGATAGAAGGTGTTAGCCACTATCTTGGAAGTCTGCCCCCGCGTGGCGTTGGCGTTGGGCCTGAAGTACGGCTTGTTGCCGGACTTGCACGGCTCTCCTGGGCCTCCGCATGGATAGCCACTCATTACGCCCCTGGAAGCCAGTCGCTCTATCCAGACGTAGAAGGTACTGGAGGCGGGCACGTCCTCGAAGGTCTGGCCCTCCGGCACGTCCTTGTACCCCTTAGCCTCCGACACGATCTTGGAGATCTGGCCCCTGGTCGCGTTGGCGCTGGGGCGGAAGTAGGGCTTGCCCGAACCGCACGGCTCCGACACGCCGCCGCAGGCGTAGCCACCAATGATCCCCCTGGAAGCCATCCTCTCTATGAACTGGTAGAAGGTATGGGTGGGCGAGACATCCTCGAAAGTCTGGCCGCTCACAGGCTCGTTGAAGCCAGCCGAGTTAGCCACTATCTTGGATAACTGCCCGCGTGTAATGTCGTTGTTGGGGCGGAATGTGCCGTCCGAATACCCACTCATGATCCCCTGGCAGGCGAGGCACCGCACCGGCGCATAGAATGTGTTGCTCTCAGGCACGTCCGTGAACTGCATGGTGCAGGGTGTGGCTGTGCTCTCTGCCGTAGCTGTAGACATAGCGGTGGGTTCGACGGTGGTCGTAGATTGCGACGTGCTGACAGCGGTTACGCTTGGCTCGATGGGGGTAACAGTGCTTTCGGCTGTTAGCGTGGGTTGAACAGGAGTTGCCGTAGCGCTTGGACTCGGCCCGTGTGTGGGCGTCCTGGTAGCTGTGCTGGTGTGCGCCACAACAGGCGAGCCTGTAGGCTCCGGTATTATCGTGCTCGTTGGCGTGGTCTGCGGGACCGTTGGCGTGGTCTGCGGGGTGGTGGTCGCTCCCGTGCAGGGTGGCGCGATGTTGGCGTTTATTATCGTGGACAGCCCTACGTTGTCCGCGTTGTCAGTGGCTCGCGCCCGGAGCCTGTACGGGCCTTCGGCGGGTGCTGTCCACTCATATGTCCAGCTAGTGGTGCCCTGCGCCGGGTGCCAGGTCGCCCCGTCGTCGGTGCTCACCTCAATCTGGGCCACTCCGCTATAGTAGTCGTGCGCGTTGCCGCGAATGGTGTATGTACAGGCATTTATCACCTGGAAGTCAACCGGGTCGGTGATCGCCGCTTCGGGATTGTAGGGGTCGAGCGCCGGGGTGTAGTCGAGCGCGTCAACCACCAGTCCGTATGTCATGTCGCCCGTATATATGCAGGTGCGAGCCTGGCCGTCCAGCGTGCATGGGAGGTAATCAACGCCCCACACGTTGCCGAAGCCGGGGCCGGGCGTGGACCTCAACTGGTGGTAGAAGGTCTGCGTGATGCTGGGCTGCGGGCCTGTAGTGTCAACAGTGAAGCCGCGCGTGCCGGCCTTGTACCAGCCGACGAAGAGCAGGTCCTGGCCGGTGCCGATGTTCTTGATGCGCATGTTATGCGCCTGGCTGTTCATCGCCTCGCCCGTGCCGACAATGCCCGTTTCGTAGAAGGGGCTGTTGATATTGGAGATGTTGTACATCTTTATCTTCTCAAGGGCGGTGCTGTTGATGAACTCGTCCTCGATAAGAACGTGGTTGCCGTCGCTCGTCGGCACGACGTGGTGGACGTTGAAGCCGGAGGGCCGGATGCTGTCAATGGGGTTGAGCGGCGTGGGGTTGACATTATTCACCAGCGTTTGCTTGTCGTGGATGATAAGCCCGCCGCCCCAGTGCGCCAGGAAGACGCGATTGCCCACCACGTTCACGTCGTGTACGAAGTTGCCGCTGTTGGCGTCCGAACGCTGGTAGCGGCCTCGCTCCGTCATTGTGGGCAGGTTTTGCAGGTCCATTACGACCACTTTCCATAGCGACCCCGACTCGTTGCCCATCGCGAGCCACGCGTAGTCGGCGTCCCCGTCGGTATCATAAGAGATGAAGTGCTCGTGTACGGTACACCAGTCGGCCCCGAACTTGCGGTCCACAAGCACGGGGTTGGCCGGGTCGTCCGCGTTGTAGACGAAGAAGCCGCAGCCCGTACCTGAACCGCGCATAGTGGCCGTGACGTAATAGTGCTGGACGCCGTTGATGTCGCGCTGCTTGAACCAGGAAGCAGAGGTGCCCGCCGAGCCGCCCGTCGGGAACGGCATCGTTCTGAGCAGCACCGGGTTGTAGGGGTCGTCCACGTTGAAGATATGGAACATGCGCGTCGAAAAGCCCGACAGGATGACGTAGTCATGCCCGTTAGCCTGCCACACGCCGATGTCGCCGTAGCTCTCGGTGCAGCTTAGGGAGGTGTATTTTATCGTGAGCGGCGACAGCCCCGCGAAAGTAGGTTCGGGCAGCATCCCACTGCATGGGTGCGTCAGGTGGCCGGGCGAAGGCTGCTGGCCCGGCTCCGGCTTGGTGGGCTTGGAGTCCGGATCGGGCTGCGCCACATCCGCAGGGACGGGCACACCGGAGAGTGGCTTAGCGTTGGCGGAGCTACTAACCCCCGACCAACCGATAACGAGCACGAACAACAACATTAGCACTACAGGTAACGAGCGCCTGCCACTCATAGAAGACTCCTTATTATTGAATTGTTATGCGGGAGGATTCCCAGGTGTATAGATTATGCGGAATAGCAGGCGCAAAGTCAAGGCTGCGCTGCCCTGATAATAGAGCAAACGCGCAATCAAGCATGATGTTGGGATCAACGAACCCTCTACCCCTTGTCATTCTGAGCGCAGCGAAGAATCTCGTCCCTCGCGCATTATCTTGCCTTTGCGCTACCCCAACAAATACGTGAGGAGTGAGATTCTTCACTTCGTTCAGAATGACATGGATGGTAGGGCGGCGTTCCCCTACAATACCTCTAAGTCTGAACAGTTGCCTACTTCGGTGCATAGGTAAAGAAAACGTCCCTGAAGAGTAGTTGGTAGCCATCTCTTATAGCGTCTTTCACCCCAGGGGTGAGCGTATCAGCGCGGCAGAGGTCGGGCCTGTTGATTACATCGCACGACAGCACCAGCAGCCCGAACTTCCCTTCCCTCAGCATACTTACATAAGCCGACTCGTCCCACCTGCCCTGGAGTGCCAACGCGGTCATGGTGAAAGGGTCGTCGTAGGGGGTCTCTTTGCCCGCGAGGGCCAGTATGCCGGGGTCGTCGGCGAAGAAGACGCTGCCGGGGTTCTGCCTCACGTTCAGCACGATCTTGCGAAGCTGCTCCTGCTCGGCAACCCCCGGCATCCCCAGGTCCGGCCCATACCACGAGGAGGGCGCGGATGTCAGCGTAGCGTATATCAGCACAAGCAGCAACGCTACGGGCGCGGCCACCCCAGCAATCAAATTCCCCCTACCCGGCTCCAACCTCGCCAGCGACCACGCCAGCAAGCCACCCGTGCCCGCGCTGATAGCCAGCCCCGACATAAGCAGGTGGTTGTGGTCGGCCCCCACCACCGCGCCGGTAGGGAGCGTCGCGAAAGCAGCGAGCATAAAGAGGGCAATAAGCGACGGCGCACCCGCAACCCGCTTCTCTCTCCTGGCGCTCAACGCCTCCCACAACCGGATGAAGCCATAGCTTACAGCCGCCACGATGATGGGCCACTGGTCCTCCCAGAACGCAAACTCCAATAGGCGGGCGAGCGTGAGCCTGCTAAGCGGCAGCGAATGATAGTCCACCATCTTGAGGTAGAACCAGTGTCCGGTCGCAACGTCCAGCGCCACGAAGGGCAAGATTACCGCCAGCGCCATCACCCCGCACCACCGCAATCCCACACGCCAGTCGCGCAACAGCAGGTAGAGAGCCGCAGCAACCGGCCCCGCCAGCGCCGTCTGCTTGGTGTAGAAAGCCAGCGCGAACAAGCAAGCGCTCAATAGTAACCAGGGGTTAGGGGTCAGGGGCCAGGGGTTAGTGGCGCGGTGCTGCGTCGCCTTGCTTGCACTATCGGCTAACGCCTTCTGTACCCCTGCTCCCCGACCCCTGATCCCTGATCCCTGGCCCCTGACCCCTAACGTTACGCAAACCAGGCCTGCCGCAGTGAGGGCGATCATCAGCATGTCACCCCGGAAGCGAGTGGCCCACACCAGCACTTGTGGCAGCGACAGGAAGAGCGCGCCACCCAGCACGCCACTTACTCCGGCCAACAGAGTAGCCCGCCTCCCCTTTGCCGTATAACCTCCATCGGCTACGACCAAAATGGGTAGCAGCACAGCCGCCAGCAGCGCGGCAAGCAGAGAGATAGTGCGCCCCGGCTGGAAAACGGATGTTACCTTGCCAGGGTCTGACCAGTCGGGCAAGTCCTGGGGTAAGGTCGCAGATGCGAGCCAGTAATAGATAGGTGGATAGGGGCCTGAGATGAATCGCTCAGAGGTGATAGGGGCGTATGGGTCGCCGCCACGCTTCACAAGTAGGGACTCGTACAAGATGAGTCCTTCGGACCCAGGGCGCGGATAGGGGTAATCAAGCCAGGCAGAAGATGTATCCGCGAAGCGAGCGAGCGGCCCCAGCAGCGCCACCGCGCATACCGCCAACCCAACCCAGGCAGCCCACCGCACTACGCGCGCCCAGGGTCTCTCTACATCATCTTGCACAAGCCCGATTCTATACCGCACGAAGGAGGGTGTCAATCGCGCACCCTACCTCCTGGCCCCTGATCCCTGGCCCCTGTTATAATGCGTTGCCCGAACGCGGTTCCACTTGCCCTACAAGATTCTTGATTGGCGGTACAACGCTCCTATGAATACCTTCCATCCCAGCAGCAAAGCACGCAGGCGGCGCACGCTCTTGCTCCTCGCAGCCCTCTTCGCTACGTTCGTCGGCCTCTGGACCCCGTTAGCCGCAAACGCCGCTCCCCAATCACTCGGTACTCGGTACTCGGCACTCGGTACTGATTACGCTCTCTCGCCCATAGACGATCCGCTACCCGCGCCTGCTGAAGTAGCTACGGGTCGCTTCAGGTACTTCGCGCAGACGGGCCATTTCTTGCGCGGCCTTTTCCTCACCTATTGGGAAACGCACGGCGGTACCGATATATTAGGCCTCCCCATCACAGAAGCCCTCACCGAGGATGGCATGGTGGTGCAGTACCTTGAGAGGGCTATTCTTGAGTGGCACCCCGAAATCTCGTCCGACCCCCGCCGGCAGGTGCTGCTCACCCGCCTGGGTGCCACGATGACTGAGGCGCGAGGGCTGGTATTCGACCGCCTGCCCGCCGGTGAGAATACCCCCAACTCCTTCTTCTTCCCGGAGACCGGGCATAACCTCGCCAACGCCTTTCTGACCTTCTGGCAGCGTTACGGTGGCCTGGCGGTATTCGGCTACCCAATCTCCGAGGAGATCGTGGAGATCAACCAGGCAGACGGTCAGCCTTATGCGGTACAATATTTCGAGCGCAACCGCTTCGAGTGGCACCCTGAGCGCGGCCCCTCCGAGAACGTGCTCCTGGGCCTGCTTGGCGTGGAATACGCCCGTAGCGTATCGCTCAACCCCCTGGCTCGCACCCTCCTGCCCGCCTCTATCGAAGGCGCTGACCAGGACTTGACTGCCTCCCCGGAGCTTGCCGAGCTTGTGGAGGACGACCTGCTTCCTGTCGTGCAGGCGTTGGGCCGCACCCCGCAGTTTAGCTGGGTCCCCACCCTTATCGTCCGCAACACAATATGGGTAGAGTTCACGACCGGGATAGACGAAGAAGGGGTCGCCGGGGCGTTCATCTCCACGAACAGCCGCACGCGTCCCTACGTGATACTCATCCCGGAGTCCGAGCGTGGAGAGCCGTTGGAGGCCCTGGCCAGCGTGATCGCCCACGAGGCCACCCACGCCTATGACGCCATCACCGGCGCTCTACCCCGCCGGACCAATTGCAGCGTCGAAGGGGAGTTGAGGGCGTACATGAACGGCCTCTCCTCGTGGATACTGCTCAAAGGCGACGATGCCTTATCGCAAATATACGAGCCACGCAGCTTCCCCAGCGCGGTAAACCACTCACTCCTCAACTTCAACGGCGGCAAGACCACCCTGGACTTCGAGTTCGACGTACAAAGCGGCAGGGAATACATTAGCGACCTCTACGGCCCAGATTGTGAGCGATAGGTACTGGTAGAAAAGAGAGATTGTCTTTACACGAAATTGGCGGCTTCGCCGCCAATTTCGTGTAAAGACGACAGAAAATTTCTCTTCATTTGGGCTGTACATGCATGAGGCGGGATCTCAACACAGCCCCTAGCCCCTAGCCTTGCCCCTATGAGCAGTGGGGGCTATAATATGCGTTACATTATGATAATCCCCAAGAATCAGAAGTTAGAGAGAAAAGATAGCAAATGATAGATACTCCCACCAATATGAGCGCTTCTCCATCGGGTGAACTGCAAGCGGAGATAGTGCGTGCGCTTGCAGAGACTATACAATCTTTAGGGATCTCTTCTGCTGATGGGCTGGACCTGACCCTGCGCCCCATACCGCTTGAAGGCGCATGGGGCTTCGGGTCGGCGGTGGCCTTCCAGCTGAAACGCTTCGCCCAGGGCACCCCACAGGAGATCGCCCAGCGCGTGGTGGGCGCACTTCCCGCCCTCCCTCAATTAGAGCGTGTTGAGGTAGTCAACAACTACATCAACTTCTACGTGGACAAAGATTGGTACGCCAACCGCGTCGTGGCGCAGGTGCTCTCACAGGGCAAGGGCTATGGCTGCTGGCCCGCCAGGGGCGAGCGCGTCATGGTAGAGTACGCCAACCTCAACACGCACAAGACTATGCACGTAGGCCACCTGCGCAACGTCGTGCTCGGCGAGACCATCTACAACATCCTCAAGTGCGCGGGCTTCGACACCGTAGGCGCGACCTACATCGGCGACATCGGCCTGCACGTCATCAGGACGTTATGGGCTTACCTCAACTTCTACAAAGGCAAGGAACCCGCCGAGAACCGTGGCGCGTGGCTGGAAAAGCTCTACGTGGAGGCCACCGCCAGGCTTGAGTACCGCACTTACGTAGTAGGACTCATCGAGGACGCCGCGAAGGCCGACACCGCCATAGCCGCGCAACTTACGATTGCCCTGCAATCCATGTCCGAGAACGACCTGGAAGACAGCCTCTTCGCCCGCCAGATAGCCGAGCAACTGACCACACGCGACGGCCCCGACTGGAAAGCCGTCATAGCCTCCCGCGACCACATCATACTCAATCTCTGGGCCGAGCTAGGCAGGATGCTGGTAGCCCAGTCCTCTACCCTGGATCATACAAACACTGACGCCGCCCCACTCAGTGGTCAGTGGTCAGTGGTCAGTGGTCAGTCAGAAGTTGCTCAGCACTCAGCACTCAGCACTCAGCACTCGTCAGACCCGTTGGCAGCCTTTCGCCGCGAATATGAGCAGTTGGACGAGCACATAGCGTGGTGGGACGACGTGCCCAGGTGGCAGGCCGAGATCAAGGAGTTGTTCGCACGCTGGGAAGCGCAGGACCAGGAGCTTGTTGACCTGTGGAAAGAGACCCGCCGGTGGAGCCTCGACATGTTGCAGCGCATATTCGGCGACCTCGGCGTGAGCTTCGATGTGTGGTTCTTCGAGAGCGAGGTGGAAGAGCCGGGCAAGGAGGTGGTTGACGAGCTTATCAAGCTGGGGATAGCCGAGGACCATCGCGCAGAAGGCGAGCCTGTGATCGTGCGGATAGACGACCAGTTGCGCGCCCATCCTGAACTGAGCAAGAAGTACCTCAAAGAGCTATACAAGGTACACAAGGACGGCAGGGTCGAGCCGAAAGATGCGTGGCGCGTGCTGGTGGTGTTGCGCTCTGACGGCACCTCCCTCTACGCCACCAAAGACCTTGAGCTGGCGCGGCGCAAATTCAACGAGTGGCACGTAGACCGCTCTATTTACGTGATAGACACGCGGCAGTCGCTCTACTTCCAGCAGGTGTACCGCACGCTTGAGTTGTGGGGCTTCCCGCAAGCGGAGAAGTGCATCCACCTGGCATACGAGTTCGTCGTCACGGCTGAAGGTGCCATCTCGTCACGCCGGGGTGGCTCGCCCCTCTACGAAGACTTTGAGAAAGAGGCGTTGCAGCGCGCGCGAGACATAGTGGACGCGAAGGAGGCAGAGCAGCCGCGCAACCTGACCGAAGAGCAGAAGGACGCCATAGCCAGGGCCGTTGCCTACGGCGCGCTCAAGATGGGCATGCTCGACAAAGACAACAACAAGGTTATCACCTTCATATGGGAGCATGCGCTCAACCCTGAGAGCCAGTCGGCCACCTACGTACAATACTCGCACGCCCGCGCCACCCGCGTACTGGAGAAAGCCCCCGCCGAGATGCTGCCCCAGGGCGGAGCGCGCTACGATTTCAGCAGGCAGGAGCTACACGAGACCGCGCTCTTGGAATTAATAGCCAAGCTGCCGGAGGAAGTATCCCGCGCCGCCGACGCATACAAGCCCGTAATTATCGCCATGTACTGCTTCGAGCTAGCCGACGCCTTCAACACCTTCTACCACAACTCCCCCATCCTTAAGGCCCCGACTGAGGCACAAGTCAGAGCAAGGCTCGCCCTCACGGCGGCGGCGAAACAGACCATCGCGAACGCCCTGGGGCTGCTGGGCATCACCGCGCCCGACATTATGTGATGGTGGTAATATAGAGCCATCAGCACAAAGTGGAAGGGGTGGGCGTGGCCTGATTAGTAAGAGGAGAGGATAATGGACAATGGCGTTGGTCAGATAATGTCGGTGGAAGAAATCAATTCCGCGTTCGAGTCTGAGTGGGTGTTGGTGGAAGACCCAGAGGTAGAAGAGAACCTTATCGTGAAGCGCGGGAAGGTGTTGTGGCACGGCAAGGATAAAGATGACCTCTATCGTATGATGAAGGAGTTACAGCCACGAAGCGCAGCTGTTCTGTACACAGGCAAAATCCTAAAGGAGGGTGAAGTTCTCATGTTATGATGCTCCCCTTCAACCCTTTTGATGGACCTATCGTTGTGCCGACACGAGTGTTCGGACTTGGCAGAGATTTGGTATTGCTGTTCGCCCTTGATACAGGTGCGACAAGCTCGGCTATTAAGTGGCAATTCGCTGAAATGTTGGGCTATGCTCCGGCTGCTGTTCCCGACTTGGTGCCAGTAATTACGGCTAGCGGCATGATAAGCGCTCCAAAAATAACATTTGCAAGAGTAGAAGCTCTGGGCCAGGCAGAGCACAGTTTCCCAATGCTTTGCCAACCCTTGCCGCCTAGTGCAGATGTAGACGGAATTCTTGGCCTGGACTTCTTCCGAGGTCACAAACTCATGATAGACTTCCGTATAGGGCTTGTAACTCTAGAATGAGCAATATAGTCGTTGTAGACTTATAGACATGGCAAACCACAACGACGTGGGAGAATAATGACTCTAAGAGTAACCTCCGAATATGGCCGCCTGCGCGAGGCGATAGTACACCGTCCGGGGCGCGAGCTTGTACGGATGACGCCCTCCACCCGCGACTATTTCCGCTTCGACGACCTCCTATATGATGAGCACGCCCGCCAGGAGCACGACTGGCTGACCGACCTCCTCCAGAACCACCTCGGCGTGAAGGTCCACTTCTTCGAGCGCCTGCTAGGGGAGAGCCTTGCCGAAGCGCCCCAGGCCGAGCGTGACGCGCTCATCTCGCAGGTATGCCGGGTGGAATCGGGCATGCCTCCGGTAGAGCAGCGCATCGGCCAGCTTGAGGTGATGGTGCGCTGGTTCCAGGGGCACGGCTGGCCCCAGTACACGCAGGACCCCGAAGGCAACCCGAAAGCCGCCGCGCCCAGTGGCGTGCCACATGGCCTTGCCGCGCTGGTAGCAGAGCAACAGAAGAATCGCGACACCAGCCCACTATCTGAGCAGCAAGTGACCGGGTCGTTCGACTACATGCAGCACCGGCTTGAATCCTGGTGCGACGAGGGAGATTTCCAGGCGCTCGCGCAAGAACTGGTGGAGGGCATAGAGTCGAGCGTGGCCGGCGCGTCGCCTTCCGTGATGCCCGGCCCAAATGGAAACGGCAAGTCGGACCGTTCCACCCAACCTTTAGAGGGGGACGTTGAAGCCCTGCGCCACTACGTTGAAGGCGCGCTCTTTTACCTGACGCCCCTCCCCAACCTTATGTTCGTGCGCGATATGGGCACCGTCATCAACGACCGCCTCTTGCTGGCGCGCATGGGCGTGCCGGGACGCAGCCGCGAGCCTCTATTGCTGGACTTCGTGCAGCGCAATCACCCCAGGCTCAGGGGGAGCGAGCGCTGGACCTGGGCCGACGCCCGCATCAACGACCCCGCCTGGCCCGTCGCCTCGTCTCCCTCCCTCTATTTTGAGGGGGGCAACGTGATGCAGATCAGGGAAGACCTGATCGTTGTGGGAGTGAGCCAGCGCACCAGCCTGGAAGCCGTGCAGCGCGTATCCGATACCTGGCGCGCCCACGCCATGGAGCAAGGCAAGAAGGTAGTGCTCTACGTGCTACGGCTCCCGGCAGGCTTCAACCACCTCGATAGCGTCTTCGGCTTGATAAGCGACAAGGAGTGCGTGGTCTACTCGCCCGTGTTTGAGCCTTACGGGCCTGCGTCGGTGGACGTGGTCAGGGTAGAGCTAAGCAGGGGGCCGGTGCGCCCCAACCGCTCGGACGACTTCTTCCAAAGTCTGAGGGCCGACGGCTTCGACCTGACGCCTATCCCCTGCGGCGGCACCGACCCCGAAGACCAGCAGCGGGAGCAGTGGTTCAGCGCGGCCAACCTCCTCGCGCTGGCCCCCGGCAAGGTGGTAATCTACCGCTCATCAGAGCGCACGGTGGAAGCCCTCTCTCGGCATGGATATGCGGTCCACGACATCAACGACGTTCAAACGGGGGCCGTCAAGCTGGACCTCGACAGCCCCGGCAAGTGGGTACTCAAGATAAAGGGTTCGGAGCTATCGCGCGGGCACGGTGGGACGCACTCGCTGATATTACCTTTGCTTCGAGATTAGCAAGAGGAGTGGTTGGTGCGCTATCTTCTCGCCTTCTTATTACTTGGTCTTACGGGACTTACTCAGTGGAGTGAGGCTTATTTTACTGCTTATGATTTGCGCGGCACTGTTACAACGGGCGGCTGGGGTATAGCTATCAGTCCTCTAACCTGTATTTTTGTCCCATTTGTTGGATTAATACTTTGGCTGGTGAATACTAAGACCCGGAGAATTGAACAGGACCTTGATGTTCTCGATGCCGTGCTTGATACGGCTTTTACGTCAATGTTGCTGGCAATCCTTGCTCAATGGCTGCTTGCCCTGCTGAGTTGCGCTGCTAAATGGAACTTCTACCCATTTCACAGTGGTTTATCAGGTGCAACGGAGCATTACAGACGTCTTCTTGACGGCTTTTGGTTGGTGCCTCTATTCATCGCGTCGGCTGCTATTGTCTATTTCTGGCCTTTATTGAAGCGAGTTGTTTCAAGATGGTTTGTGTGGAAGGTTGGAGCTCAGATTGGATGATAAGATACGTTTGCTTGATGTAGTGGCCTTGGTTGAAGACCTTGCAAAAACGATTGCTTTTGGTATAGGAGCATGGGAGGTAGGGAACTTCCAATGAAACTCTTGTCTTTACTCTTTGCCATAATCTTCGCAATAATCTTTTCCATCCTCGTTGGGGTTAGCTCTGTTGCGGGATCAACGGTAACTATTCAACCCAGTGAGGCGGCAACTGCCATCCCGACTGTGGTAGTACCTAGTCCAGCATTGAAGTGGAAAGTCAGGCCCGGTACAGGGTCATGGACACGTCCCGCCATTCGTGGCGACGTAATTTTTCTGACAACAGGAAATTCATCTGTTGCAGCGTTGGATGCCGAAACGGGAGCAACAAAGTGGAAGTTCAATGCAGAGTTGGCAAGCTTCGAGGGCACATCACCTATATTAGCTGGCGATAGAGTTCTCTTCGCCGGCAACGACCACAAGCGTGAAGGTGCTTTCCCGGATTACGAGGATACATTTACGGGATATATGTACTCGCTGGACGCAAAAACCGGCGAGGAGAGATGGCGTTTCAAAGCAGATGAAGAAAGGTTAACAAAGGCCGTTGTGATTGATGGCTTCGCTTATTTTGGAGCGGGACAAGAAACGGCCAGGATTGGCGGGCGTAACGACCAACCTAGAGGAGCCATCTACTCGGTAAATGTGGCTACGGGAGCGGTGCGGTGGAAGCTTGAAATACCTGACGGAGACGTGTGGGCTACTCCCGTGGTCAAAAATGGGGTGTTGTACTTTATTGATAGAACTGGCTATCAAGCCCGCAATAGTTTCCTCTATGCAATAGACCTCAAGACCCAACGGGAGAAATGGCGCTTAGAGATAGACGATTATTTTGAGGATACTCTATTCGATCCAGTGATTGCAGGAGATCTTATCTATGTGACCGGGCATTACCGGCTGTACGCTGTGAACGCACTGACTGGCAAGCTCAAGTGGAGCTTTGACGCTACACGCCAGGCTGCCGGGCTTTCTCTTGCCTCTTGCTGCGCCGGTGGCAACTCTAAGTATCTGCAGATTGAGAAAGGCGCAGTACATCCTATTTATGCTACTAATGTATTTACGTCAATATATACACCCCAGGTGCAAGTAAGCTCACCTCCTACTATTGTGGGTGGGGTAGCCTATTTCTCTGTGAACCTGGATAACGGCAAACCGGTTGTTCAGGGTTATTCCAGAAAGGTTGATTTCTATCTGCTTGGCTTAGATGCGAGTACGGGAAAAGAGAGATGGAGATACAAATCCGAAGAGGAGGTTAGAGGCGAGGTCGCCATTAAGGATGGCGTTATTTATATGACTACTGATTTCCCCTATCTCTTGCAGGCTATAGATATTAAGTCCGGGCAATTGAAGTGGCAATTTGAGCTAGAAAGCTTTTCTATCGGACCCCCAGTCGTGTCAAAGGGTGTCGTATACGTCGCTGATTATGACCGCTACTTTTACGCAGTGCTTACTGAGCCTGTGGGTATGCCAAAGTCGGGCTATCCAGCTTTAGTCTTAGTTATTATCCTGGTTATGGCTATCATGAGTCTGAGTTTGGGTATATTCTTGAGAATGCAAATAGGAGCTACAAACATATGAGAAGCATAAGCATCAGTATTCTATTGGGTATAGGCATCTGGTTTCTTGCATCTGTTGCTATGCCAGCATCGGCCCATGCCTGTAGTTGCGCGCCCTATCCATCACCGAATGAAATGCTAGATAAGGCAGACATAGTATTCAGTGGCAAGGTGCTTAGCATCCGCGTGGAAGGCCAGGATGGTCCTGAAGATGCAGAGTGGTATAGAGTGAATGTATTCCAGGTAGGGTCGGTATGGAAGGGTAGGTCACAGTCTCAAATCTCCGTTGCCACTGCCGGTAATCCCTTTTCAAGCTGTGATACCAGTTTTGATGTAGGTGAGAATTATCTTGTTTATGCGTTCCAGAGTGATAATTACGCAGAACCCTATGCTTTTGGAGGGTGCTCAAGGACAACACGTTTGCAGTACGCTGAGGAAGACCTAAAGGCTCTAGGTAAGGGCAAGCAAGTGGGCGAATTACCCGGCATGCCGGAATCTGGTGAGGCTGATGACTCTTTGGTATCTATCAGCATTGTCGCTCTTCTTAGTTTGGTACTAGGTATAGGGATCAAGCGGGTCGCATCTCCACAAAGAGGGAAACCTTGATACTCAATACAACATTTGAAACCCACCCGCCGAGCAAGCCTCCTGGGCATACCACACGGCAAAAGCTCCTGATTGCAACTTGGGTAGCTCTCATCATACTAAACGTATTATTCGTTCTGCTCCTGCTCCTGCCTTTCTTCGCAATGGGTATATACCAGATGCCGGACAGTCAAATATGGTCCAGCCCCATAGACATTAGCTGGCATCCCTATTATTCCAATATGCGTGAGTCGCTGTATGTACGAGCTGGGCCTATAATCGTCTTGTGGTACTTTGTGGGCAATGGCCTGCTGGTATTCTTATTATTAGAGCTACTGCTGAGATGGAGGAAGCGAAATCTCCAGGCCACGCTAGTACGGCTGGCGCTTCTAGTATTTCCTGTGCTAACTCTTGTAACCTGGCTGTTGGTGCGAGAGAAGCTGCTGAATTGGGTGATGGATTAAGAATAATGCTAAACGTCACATCTGAAATCGGCCTGTTACGCAGGGTAGTGGTCCACGCGCCGGGACAGGAGGTGCGGCGGATGACGCCTGCGCTGCGCCACGACCTCCTTTTCGATGACATCCTCTACCTCGACCTCGCCAAGCACGAGCACGAGGCTTTTCGCAGGCTCATCTCTATCATCGTGCCGCACTTCGACGTGCTCGACGCGGCCAATCTCCTCTGCGACATCCTGCATGATGAGAAGGTACGCCGCAGCCTGATAGAGAGCGTCTGCCGCTTGCAGGTCGGGCCTAACACGGACCCAGATGCCCTCTGCCGCGAGTTGATGGAGGCCGACCCCGCGCAACTCACCTCATGGCTCATCGAGGGAAAGCCTCACCCGGGCAAGCACGCGGAACTGACCTCCTTCCTATCGGAGATGCCCTACCAATTGCCCCCCATACCGAACTTCATGTTCATGCGCGACCCCTGCGCCGTCGTGGGCAACGGCCTCGTGGTGGGCCACATGGCAAGGGAAGCGCGGCGGCGCGAGTCGCTGCTGGTGCGCTATATCTACTCGCTGCACCCGAAGGTGGCAGGCGGGGAGCAAGTGCCACACTGGTTCGATAAGCTCTCTCCCGAAGCCCTCTTCCGAAATGACCCTGCCGATGAAACAGCCACCATCGAAGGCGGCGACGTGCTGGTGATACGCGAGGACCTGGTGCTGGTGGGCCTGTCGGAGCGGACCTCCTCCGAGGCGATAGACGACCTGGCGAAGGGGTTCGCAAAAAAGGGCGCGCCCGTCAGAACAGTCTACGCCGTGATAATGCCCAAGCAGCGTTCCACCATGCATCTGGATACCATCTTTACTATGCTGTCGCGGGACGATCTGCTGGTATACCCGCCCCTCATCATGCCTGGTGGGGGCGAGCAGGTAGGCATAGTACGCGTCGCCATCAAGCCGGACGGCACGACGGAGCTTCGCCAGATGAACAAGTCGCTGGTGGCTTGCCTGGAGGAAGAGCTTGGGCGGCCCCTCAACCCCATCTTCTGCGGCGGGAACAGCCGCCTCTACCAGGAACGCGAGCAGTGGACAGACGGCGCGAACGCATTCGCCCTCCGCCCCGGCCTCATCCTCGGCTACGAGCGCAACCCCCAGACCTACAAGGCGCTTGAGGCTGCGGGCTACAAGATCATACCCGAAGGCGATATAGTCAGGTGGCAGGTAGCACCCGGTACCGAGCGCGCATGGCTGACGAACGAAATTCTGGTGGAAGAGATAAGGACCCACCCCGAAAGAAAATACGCCATCAAGATAGGCGGCCTTGAGCTATCCCGCGCCAGGGGCGGCCCCAGGTGCATGACCATGCCCCTGCTCAGGGACGAAGTCTCCTGGTAGTATCGAGTGCTGAGTGCTGAGTTGTAGATGGCGAGTGGCGAGTGGCGAGTGCTGATGGATAGACCTTCCTGGTTTCAGCGTTTGCGGCGGTTACTGCGAAGTTACAAGGCTGCTTTTATGGACGGCGATATTTTGCAAAGGCCCGCCCCCCATGCTGACATACGTATACCGTATGGGCCTGACCCGCTTCACTTTGGCGACTTGCGCTTGCCGTCCGATGACGGCCCTCACCCCGTAGTGGTGGTGATACATGGCGGTTTCTGGCGGGCGCGCTTTAGCCTTGAGCATATAGGGCACGCATGCGCCGCGCTAACCTCCGGCGGCGTGGCGACCTGGAGCGTCGAATACCGTCGCATCGGTAACCCAGGCGGCCGCTGGCCCGGCACCTTCCTCGACGTGGCTGCCGGCGTAGACCACCTGCGCGAGATAGCGCCCATACACAACCTCGACCTCAGCCGCGTAGTGGTGATAGGGCACTCGGCAGGTGGGCACCTGGCCCTGTGGGTGGCGGGGCGCACCCGCATACCCGCAGGCGATCCCCTCTATACACCTTCCCCACTCCCCGTGCAGGCCGCTATATCCCTGGCAGGCGTGGCAGACTTACGCCGGGGCTGGGAGATGGCCCTGAGCAATGGCGTGGTGCAAGACCTGATGGGCGGTACTCCCGAAGAGATGCCGGAGCGCTACGCCACCGCATCACCTATCGAATTGCTGCCCCTCGGCGTGCGCCAGGTGCTCATTCACGGCACAGAGGACGAGAATGTGCCTTTTGAAATCAGCCAGGCATACCACAAGGCAGCCCTCTCCAAAGGCGACGATTGCGAGCTAATCACCCTTCATGGCGCGGGCCACTTCGAGGTGATAGACCCGCGCACGCAAGAGTGGAAGCAAGTAGTGGCGGCGGTGAATGCGGCGCTTGCCTGAACACGACTAATGAATAGCAACTTCAGCACTATCGGGACGCCTCTCATGTGCCTTGTGGCTTCACTGCCTCCATATAAAGCATCGGTATAACCATCCGAAGTTCGCTCTCCCGCTCAGCCAGGGCATCCAGCTTCGCTTCTAACGCGCCGAATACCGCGTGCTCTTCCGACGGCTCCACTACGCCCCGCCACCCATCCAGGAACCCGAACTTGATTAATGGGTGGTTGAACAAGGCGCTGCTATCCAGAAAGCGCATCTGGAAGTTATCTTCTACCACCTTCGCCACCTGAAAGCCTGCTCTACTTAACAGGTCATGCATCGACTCCCTGGTTCCTCTGTGCATCCTGTTAACTTCCAATTGTGGGAGGTGTTGAGCCAGGTCCAATTCGAGCAATACTTCCCGGTAAAAGTCGTAAAACGTCTGCATATGGCCCACGAGGTTGCTCGTGAGAACGACCCTTGCTCCGCGCTTTGCCACCCGGAAGCACTCGGCCAGCGCCGCTTCAGGTTCGGCAAGGTTGTTGGCTATCAGGTTCAGCACAATCAGGTCGAACTCTCCATCAGTAAAGGGCATCGCCGCCGCATCGGCCCTGATTATCCTCACGTTCGGCAGTCCATAGGTCTCCAGCTTTACCCGCGCCCGTTCCAATCCCTCCGCCCACACGTCTATTCCAGTCACGCGGCATGAGCTACCATGAAGGTGAGCAAGGTGGAAGAGCGGGAACCCCGTCCCGCACCCCACATCGAGTATGTTCATCCCCTTGCGTAATTCCAGGTTGTCGAAGAGCAGCGCGCCGAACCTGGAAGACCAAAAAGAAAGCTCGTCATAGACCCGTGCTATAACGCCGAGGTCGTTCTTATGTTGGAGATAATGCGCCATAATGCCGTCTACCTTATTGTTCACCACCGCAAACCGAAGGCAGGGCTATGGTATCACCTTGACAGCTAAACGTCTACCTGGCCGATAGTAGTAAATGTTCAGAGTAGAGGTAAAGGAATGTTTCTGGTAGGGGCGACCCGGTGGGTCGCCCTGCTTGGGGCAGCAGGTAAGTATGGTATGCTAACCCCACCAGGGCGACCCACCGGGTCGCCCCTACCCCAAATCTGAACTCTTAACGAAAGTGGAGCATTCAGGTTGGCACCGGCCTTCTCATTCTCTCCCGCTTGTCTTCATAATCCCTTCACAATGCCTGGATATACTTTGGTGGTACGGGTGCGAAATAGGCAAAAAGTGAACACGCATCGGGTAGTACGTAGTCTATCAACAATCAGCAAAGTATAATACGAGGAGTGAATGATGGAACGAAACACAGATTGGAAGGTGCCTGTCGCCCTTATCCTGGCAGGGTTGGCTTTGTTCGTAGCCCTCAACGGGCGCGATGCTTCACCCGGCACGGGTGGAGGGCAGAGTCCGGCGATAGTGATAAATGGAAATGACGCCAGCCAGCCGCGCATCGTGGTTGGGAATAGCGGCACGGAGGGGTCCGCCAACGTAGCACCCGCCCCTAACGTCCCCGCGTCGGCCCCAGGCGTACCTTACGGCTACGCGGATGCGCGCCACTTCGGGTTTGGGCATGGGTGGTCGTTCTTCCCATGCTTCCCACTCATCGGGCTGGCCCTGCTGCTATTCTTCTTCTTCCGCTTCTCCGGGAGGCGCAACTGGCAGAGGTACGCACATGGCGCGGGACCCTGGCAAGGGCATCAAGGCCAGCAGGGACCGGGACCGCAGCCGGGCCAGGGTCCAGGGCGTTGGGTGTGGCAGGCGGACGAACAGGCGTCACAGGCAGGGCCAGGCCAGGGCGACAATCATGGCGATATAACGCGGCCCGGACAGGGCAACCAGGAGTAATGCAAGCGATATGCCTACCAGGACGATACTCGTCGTAGACGATGAGCCGGGTATAGTCACTATAGTGCGAGATTATCTCGACAGGGCGGGCTTCCGGGTGCTGGCTGCCGGTGACGGCAGCACAGCGCTCCGGCTAGCCCGCTCGGAGCGTCCCAGCCTCATGTTGCTCGACCTGATGCTCCCCGGCATTGATGGCCTCGACATAACCCGCGCTCTGCGCCAGGACCCGGCGACCCGCAACATGCCGATCATCATGCTGACCGCGCTGGTGGACGAGAGCGACAAACTGGTTGGCCTGGAATTGGGGGCGGACGACTATATCACTAAGCCGTTCAGCCCCCGCGAGGTGGTGGCGCGAGTGAGGGCGTTGCTGCGCCGGGCGGAAGGTAATCTAACTTACAGCAGCGTTTTGCAGGCCGGCCCGCTCAGCATAGATATAGAAAGGCGGGTGGTGCGGCGTGACGGCGCGCTGGTGGAGTTGACCGCCACCGAGTTCGACCTGCTGGCGGCGCTGGCCCGCGAACCGGGGCGTACTTTCACCCGCGCCCAACTGGTAGATATGCTCTACGACCAGGCGTTCGACGGCTATGACCGCACGATAGACGCTCACATCAAGAACCTGCGCCGCAAGATCGAGCCGGACCCAAGAGAGCCGCGCTTCATCTTGATGGTCTACGGGGTTGGCTACAGGTTCGCTGAGACAGACGCCAGTGAGGTAGAGCCATCCAACCCATGACCGAACATTACCCACCCACGCCTGGCAGGGAGCGGGCGGTATACGGTGGCCGGTCGCCGGGCCGCCGCCCTCCGCTCTTTGCGCTTATGCTGAGCGCCTTCGCGATGGTAATTGTGCTGGGAGTGTGCGGCATGGCCGGGATGGCGGGCTTGACGTTTGGAAGCGAATATGCGGCTATGCGGTCGCAGACCCCGCCCGTAGTCGAGGGTGTGCCTGGGTCTAATGTGCCTCTCCCGCCAACACTCGGAAACGATGGGCGCGTGCACGTAAATGGCGGCAACGTGGCGCGGGGCGTGCTTAGCGCCGGGTTGGTGGTAGCGGCTGTGCTGCTGGTGCTTGCGACGGTCTTTTCCCGGCGCATCACCAGGCCCATCAGCAGGCTGACCGCGGCTGCACGCACGATGGCCGCAGGTGATATGAGCGTGAGAGTGCCGGGGAACAGAGTGCGTGAGATCAACGAGCTGGCCGAGGCGTTCAATTCGATGGCCGGGTCAATAGAAGCCGCCGACGGGCAGCGCCGCCAGCTAACCGCCGACGTAGCGCACGAGCTACGCACGCCCCTCTCGATCATCAAGGGCAGGCTGGAGGGCATGCAGGACGGCGTTTACGCGACCACGCCTGAGCAGATAAAGCTGCTGCTCGCTGAAACTGCTCTACTTGAGCGGTTGATTGAAGACCTGCGTATTCTCGCCCAGGCCGATGCGGGCCAGTTGCCCCTCTATATAGAGCCGGTTCAAATTGAAGTGGTGGTCAGGTCGGTGGCGCGTGCCTTCGCACCACAAGCAGAGGGGGCAGGGGTGATGATACGGGTCGAGCCGGGCGCGAGCCTGCCCGAACTGCACGCAGACCCGCAGCGCATCTCGCAGGTGCTGGGCAACCTCGTCTCCAATGCTCTGCGCCATACCCCATCCGGCGGCACGATTACGCTGCGTGCCTGGGTGGGGCCTGAGGACGCAGGGCAGGTTCATGTCTCGGTGCAGGATACGGGGGTTGGCATCGCGCCGGAGGACCTGCCACGCATTTTCGACCGCTTCTGGAAGGCCGACAGGGCGCGCTCCCGATCTGGTGGCGCTGGGCTGGGGTTAGCGATTGCCCGCCGCATCGTAGAGGCGCATGGAGGCCGCATCTGGGCCTATAGCACGCCAGGCATGGGCGCGACGGTAGGCTTTTCGCTACCGGCAGCACGCCTTAGCTAAGGGTGCGCAACAATATGTAGCTAAAACGTCACCTGGCCTGTATACTGCTCACAGGATATTTAGACCATGAAAGCACAACAGGTAAGCATAGGCATCATAACACGCATGATTGCGTGGGGTGGGGCTTCGGGCGCTGTGCTCGGTGCTCTCTTTCCTTTGTTGGCCGTGATATTGATTCAATTGCTTAAGGTACTGTTTGGCGGTGATGCAAGCTCTGCAAATGTATCAATGCTCAGTACCTGGGTCGGGGTGGGTTGCATGGTCGGACTCGCCATCGGGGGTATCGCAGGCCTGCTTCTCGGCTTACTTACCGGCGTCGTGTTGGCTGCGCTGACGTACAAGGTCTTCAATCCAACCCCTGACCTCCGCCGCTACAGCAACGCTGTACAGATTACGTGCATTGTTGTTGGCGGGCCGGCAGCTTTACTATTAGTTCTGGCCGGTGGCTTGCCCCAGTATGGCGCTAACGGCTGGGGAGCAGAATGGAGTTGGTTCGTATGGGGAGTGACCCCGACAGTTATAGCTACAATAGCGACGTGGTGGGCCGGACGCCACGTCGCAGCTTGGGTAGGGGCAACGGCATCAAAGACTGGCTGACAAGTCGAAGCGAAACCTCAAGCTAGGGACTGCAATTCGGGAAGAAGGTGTTGCTCACTATCTTCGACGCCTGGCCCCTTGTGACGTTGTTGCCAAAGCGGAAGTACGGCCTGCTACCGGAATTGCACGGCTCGCCCGGCCCGCCGCAAGGGTAGCCGCCGATAATGCCGTTAAGCGCCATCCTCTCTATCCACCTGTAGAAGGTATGGAGGGTTGACACATCCTCTAAGGTCCGCGAGCCGGGGGGCGGGTCGGGCAGCAGGGCGGCGATAGCCACTATCTTCGCGGTCTGCCCCCTCGTCACCTCGTTATTGGGCCGGAAGTACGGCTTGTTCTCAGGTCCGACGCAAGGCTCGCCCGAACTGCCGCAGGGGTAGCCTCCTATGATTTCCCTCGACGCTAGACGCTCGATGAAGATGTGGAACGTGGAGCCTTCCGGCACGTCCTGGAAAGTCTGCCCGGCGTGCGCTTCGCTGAAACCCGCCGCGTTAGACACAACCTTAGCCAACTGTCCCCGCGTCATCGGGTTGCCGGGGCGGAACGTGCCGTCTGAGTAGCCGCCCAACACATCTCTACAGGCCAGGCAGCGCACGAACGGATAGAAAGCGCTGCCCGCAGGCACGTCGGTGAACTGGATGTTGCATGATGTCGTAGTGGAGGTAGCTACCACACTTGCCGTCTGAGTTGAGACGACAGACGTGCTATTTGCGGTAGACGTAGCCACACTCGTACCGATCGCCGTACCCGTGCTGACAGCCGTAGCTGGGGTATCGGTAGCCACGACCGTAGTCGTAGATGTGCCCGGAGGGGTAAGCGTAGGCATAGGCGTAGCTGTAGACATGGGACACTCAGGCAAGCCATCAACGAAGAGGGTGTAATTCTGGCAGCCCAGCCCCTCCTGATCCTCTTCCACCACCACCACGAAGGAACGGCCCGCCGGAACCTCGAACGAGTAGCTCATAGGCCCCGTAAACGGGTCGCTGTAGTCGTCAGGGTCTGCCAGGTAGTTGGTGCATATGCTGTTCGGGTCAAAGCTGCCCAGGTAAGCCGCGCTCAATACCCCCTCGAAGTCCTCGCCGCACTCATGCCCGTAGACCGTCACGAAAATGCACCTGGTAACACTGTCGGTGTTTGTGTACGTGTATGCATCGTAGTGGAAAGAGCCGTTTTCTATGATCGGACAACTTTGAGGAGAGTCACACTCACTGGGAGTGCCATCAAGCTCATAAGCGCCGTTACTGACGGGATCGCTAGCGGTAATAGCCCCTTCGAGTAGCGTAGGAGGACACGCGGTAGGCGTAGCAGTCCCACCTGAGACGCCTGCGGGCATTCCCGCTCTAACTCCTGGATGGGCCGCGCCTGGGGCACCCTCGCCCTGCGTGCCCGCGAAAGCCAGGCTGCCAGCCAGCGCGCCGGAGAGCAGCAACGCCATCACGCCCAGGAAGATGTACAGGTATCGCCGCTTCTTGCTTTCTCTTGCCGTCAACATAGGGAAACTCTATCCTTTCTTCCGACATTGGGATCATGAACGCTCAGGGAGTACACTCTGGGAAGAAAGCATTACTCACAATCTTGGAGGTCTGCCCCCGCGTGGCGTTGTTGCCTGGGCGGAAGGTGCCGTCGCTGTAGCCCCCGATAACGCCGCGCACGCTCAACCTCTCCACAAACTCGTAGAACGTGCTGCCGGGTGCCACGTCGGTGAAGGTCTGCCCGCTCACCGGCTCGCTGTAACCTGCCGCGTTAGACACGATCTTGGCTATCTGCCCGCGTGAGGCGTTGTTGCCTGGGCGGAAGGTGCCGTCCGCGTACCCACCAATGACACCCCTCGCCGCCATGCGCTCGATGAACGGGTAGAAGGTGTGGGTAGGCGGAACGTCGGTGAAGGTCTGCCCGCTAACCGGCTCGTTGTACCCCGCCGCGTTAGCGACTATCTTGGCAAGTTGGCCGCGAGTCACTTCGTTATTAGGCCGGAACGTGCCATCCGAGTACCCGGAGATGAAGCCCTGGCATGCCAGGCACATGATGTTAGCGTAGAAAGTATTGTTGGCAGCAACATCCGTGAACTGCATGTTACAGGTAATCGGAGTTGTAGTGATCTGTGCGGTCACGCTCGCCAGGGCAGTAATGATGGCGGTGGCGGTGCCCGTAGCGCGAGGCGTGGAGGTGCTAACAGGTACGCCGCTAGCAACACCCGTGGCGGTAGCAACACCCGTAGGGGTAGAAGCCGCTGTGGTCGGTGTTGAGGCCACGACTGTGTTGCTCGCGATTGGAGTTAGAGTGGGAGGCGGTAGGCCCGATGTGCGGCGTAGCGTGCCGCCCAGTGGAGGGTAGTTGGTGCCTCCTACCCAGCCATAGTTCGCGTCAATGAACGCTATCGCTTGATAGGTGTTGTCTGCCTCTGTGCCCGTAGTGTCGGTTGTCCACGTAGCGCCGCCATCCGTCGTGCGCTTCACAAATCCGTCCAGGATCGGGTCGGTGCCGCAAATCCAGGCGATTAGCGGGCTGATGGCGCTCACGCCGTTTATATGCACGTAAGTGCTGTTGGGTATTCCTATGTTTTGCGTTGCCCAGGTCGCGCCGCCGTTGGTCGTGTGCAGGAGCAGGTTGCCCTGCCCTGCTACCCAGCCATTGTTGTGGTCGGCGAAGCTCACCCGGTGCAGGTCGAGGTTCGTGGCGCTCCCCTGGGCGGTCCAGGTCGCCCCGCCATCCGTGCTCTTGGCTATCTTGCCGTCGGACCCGACAGCCCAACCTACGCTCTGATCTATGAAGAATATGTCATAGTAGTTGGTTGAGCCAGGCGTCTGCGCCTGCGTCCAGCTATTACCCGCGTCGGTCGAGCGGAAGATACCGGAGGCGCCGACGAGGACCGTTGTAGGGTTCACGGCAAAGACACTCCATATCTCCGATTGGCCTAGAGTGGGAGATATTTGCTGCACCCAGGTCCGGCCACCGTCCGTAGAGTGTACGATGCCCCTGGCCCCCGCCGTCCACCCGTTGAGATTGTCCGCGAAGTCCACAGCTATATTGTAGAACTGAGGGCGCAAGGGCACTACGGAGTAGTCCCAGTGCACTCCACCGTCGGTTGTGAAGGCCACCGCGCCCGAATCGCTTGCGGTCCATGCGTGGTAGACGTCGTTTGCGTCCATATCAGTAGTGCGGTAGGGCATACCGTTCTGGCGGAAGTCCCATTGCGACCCATTATCGGTGCCCCAGACCGCGCCAAACTCGCCAACGGCCAGGGCATGTACCCCGTCAGCCGAGGAGATGTCAAACAGGTCCCTCGGTTCGTTTCGCCACATCCAATCCGCCAGCTCGGTGCGCCAGGTCTGCCCACCATCGGTTGTATGCACGATGTTGTAGCCCGCGCCCGCCGCCCAGCCGTTGAGGTTGTCTGTGAAGTGTAGGCTGTAAGCCCACGTCCCGAAAGGCACGGTTTGCCTCTGCCACGTAGCCCCCGCATTGGTCGTGTGGATAAAAACGTCCCCACCAACCGCCCAGCCCTCCGTAGGGCTGACGAAGCTTACTCCGTCAAGGAAGGCATCGGTGCCGCTTAGCTGCCTGTGCCACGTAGCCCCGCCGTCGGTGGTGCGGATGATTTCCCCGTCCTGGCCTACCGCCCACGCAAGCTGGGAGCTTGCGTAAGATATATTCTTCAGGTTCTTACCCGTGGGCGTGAGCACGTGGAACCAGTTGCGGCCCCCGTCGGTAGTTCTGTAAACCACGCCCCCTATGCCGACCGCGAGGCCGTTGTTGAGGTCGCCAAACTCGATGTCGTAGTTGGTGGCCTTTTCGGAGTTAGCTTCCGTCCAATGCTGGCCGCCGTCGGTGGTCCAGAGCATGGCGTTTCCGGTCGCCCAACCGTGCTGGCTATCCAGGAAAAAGATGTCTTCGAGGGAATCGTTCAGGCCACTGAACTGGTAGGTCCATGTGCGCCCCCCATCGGTGGTGTGGATGATAGCGCCGTCCATCGTAGCGACCCAGCCTTCCGTTGCCGACAGCATGAACACGCCGTTTATATCCAGCGACGTAGGCTTGGGCGCTTGCTGTTGCCAGGTGCCCGGCAGCGGCGTTTGAGTTGCAGGGGAAGTAGAAGTGGCGCTCAGAGTGGGCGTTGGCGTATTGGTTACAGTGGCTGTGGTTGTGCTGGTGCGCGTCCTTGTGGGCGTGCGGGTTGGGGTGACGGTGGGAGGCGTGCCCGTGATGGTGGGCGTGGCGGTGCGCGTAGACGTTGGCGGTATAGGCGTGAGCGCGCACGCCGGGCGGGTGAAGGTTATCTGCAAGCCGTTGCTGATCTGCGCAGGGTTGCAGGAGTGCTGGGTCCAGCGCCCGAAGAAGTCCTCCTGCACGCCTATGGTAGCGCCGGTCGCCAGGTTGCCGACATTACCATATACGAAGTCGAAGCGCCCGTTGGTCTGGTCCTCGTAGAGTCGTATCTCGAAGTTCACCGCCGCGCCACCGTTGCTCTGTCCTGCGCGCCATTCGATGTTGAAGATGCGGTTGGGCGCGACGCCGGTCGTCGAGGTAAAGACACCGTAGCCCCCCGGCTCGCTGCTTATGAACAGGTCGTCCCAGTACGGCATGAGCATCATGTCCGGCTGGGACGCGGGCAGGCATTCGTTGACGTGTGGGATAAAGTCGTCACCGAACTTGAGGTAGCCGAATGTGCCTACTTTGCCCGTCGTGAAGGTGCTGTCGTACAGCCGGAAGGGGAAGGGCAGCGTGATCTCGGTCTCACCGAAGCCATACCTGCCGATATTGTTGGTGCCCGGCACGATGCTTACACCGGTGGTCTGCGTGAAAGTGTAGTTGGTGGGGCAGGCCGTGGGCGTGGGGCTGCCTGGGGCGGGTGTGGCCGTCGGGGGACGCTGGTCGGCTATCCGCGCGACGAAGGCGTCGTACCCGCCTGCGTTCTGCGCCTGCGCGGGGTGGACCACCGGCATGTTGGTCGATTCCGTGTTGCCCACTATGTAGGCGTTGCCTGCGTTGTCTATGTCGAGACCGTTCGCGCCGACCTCCTCCCTACCGTTGCTGCCCCCAAAGAAGGTCGAATAGACGAGGGATTGCCCATCGCGGGCGAACTTGGTTACGAAGCCATCCTCGAAGCCTGCCATCGGGGTGTACAGGGGATTGAGGAGGGGGAAATCATCCGATTGGGTGGAGCCTGCTACGTAAGCGTTACCTTCGCTATTCACCGCGATGGCGTAACCCCCCTCGGTGCCGCCACCTCCCAGGTAAGTGGAATAGGTGCCCGGCACGCCTATCTGCCCGACGGCGTTGAACTTGGTCACGAACGCATCATCGAACCCGCGCCAGTCAGGTTGGTAGGCGAGGTACGTGGGATAATTTGAGGAGTCTGTCCAGCCTGTAACGTATGCGTTGCCTTCGATGTCTGTGGCAATGTCCTGCGCTGATTCGCCGAGGTTTCCACCCAGGTAAGTGGAATATACCAGGCTCTGCCCGTCGGCCCTGAACTTGGTCACGAAGATGTCGCTGCTGCAAAGCTGGTAGCAGTGGTCCTGGTAGGCGTTGGCTACGGGGAAGTCGTTCGAGCCGGTCTCCCCGGTGACGTACATATTGCCCGATCCATCTACAGCGACGCCCAGGATATTCTCTCCCCCGCTCCCTCCCAGGTAGGTTGACAGGACCAGGCCCGTACCGTCCGGGTTGAACTTGGTCAGGAAGCCATCCGTCGTGCCGTGATGCGTGGGCTGGAAAGCGCTTTGCGTGGGAAAGTTGGTGGATTGGGTGCTGCCCCCGATGTATGCGTTCCCTAGCCTGTCAACCGTGACCCCTAAAGCCCCATCAGACTCGCTGCCTCCCAGGTAGGTCGAATACTCCAGGAACGACCCATCAGGGCTGACCTTGCTCAAGAAGGCGTCATTGAAGCCGTGATTCGTAGGTTGGTATGGGTTCGCGGTAGGGAAGTTCTGGCTGCCCGTGAGGCCGGCCACATAAGCATTGCCGGACGAATCGACTGCTATCGCATAACCGAGGTCGCTGTTGCTTCCGCCGAGGTAGGTGGAGTAGATGATCGTTGACGTGTTGGTGTCTATCCGGGTCACAAACGAATCGCTCAAGCCTGCGAACTGCTGCTGGAAACCATTGACGTAGGGGAAGTCGGTTGAGTTAGTGTACCCGGTGATGTAGATGCTGCCGCTTGAGTCTGTAGCTATGTCTAGCGCCCAGTCCACGCCGGAGCCGCCCACGTAAGAGGAGAAGGTGAGCGCCGGGTCAATCGTGAGGGGATAGGCCGGGTCGTAGCTGCCCAGCGCGAAACCAATGCTTCCGTCGGACGCGATTGCATAACTTGAGCTCACGCTCACTCGCTGCCCATCTATCTCCTGCCAGGCTACGGGGGTATCCTCGGTTAGTGCCGACGTTTCTGCTCCAGAAGCGATTTGCAGGCGGCCCTCCGGGTCTACCGTAACGGATTTGGCCCCTTCGTATCGCCACCTGATGAGGGATGGGTCGGCGTTCGGCGCGAGGGTATATGTGCCTTTCAGGGCGGAGCGCGTGCCGCTGTAGTCCAGCGATATGCCGGGGTATATCTCCCTGTAGGTGATACCGCCGTATGTTGGCAGGTTAGTGTGCCAATCCGACGGCTTGTTGCCCTTCAGGTAGTTCACCTTGCCGGGCAGCAGGCTACCGCCGTCCACCTGTGGATCGGGGTTGGCACCCATGAATTGCAGCCGCACTACGCTGAACGTGGCGGAACTGTTGGACGGTAGCTCTGTGCTAGATACCCGCCTGGCATCCGGCTTAGCCGCCTCGCCGGTGGAGTTGGGGATGACGATATAGACCGACTCGTCGGCGAAAAGGAGCGTGCCCTGGGGCTGGCGGGCCAGGAAGCGTACCTGTGGGTCTGCCTGGCCTGCGTTGGCTTCAAAGGAGAGGGGCAGTTTGCTCAGGTCGAAGTCTGCGCCGTTGGGCAGGGGTTGCGCGTGCCTGGTGGAGAGGCCCCAGAGGCTCCCCGCCAGCATGACCGCGAGCGCCATAATTACAAAGAAGTATTGCCTGCTCCTGGTTGGATATAGCCGAATGGACATGGAGTCGTTCCCTTTCTGCGACGGGGATGTAGGTAGATGGATTGGGAGGAATTGGGGAGACTTCTATTGCTCATTTGTGCTATGTGCCTTGCCATAACTGAAACTTTACACGTATTATTACATAATATACAGCGTACTGGCCCATCGTGGCGATATACTTGCTTATACCTTTTTTTATACAAATTCGAGTATAACTTTTCCGGTCTCCCAGATGCTCTATCTTGATAACCACACAACCTTCGATGCATGGCTCAAGCAACGCCGCAGGGCGCTAGGCTTGACGCGTAAAGAGCTTGCGGACCGTGTCGGCTGCTCTGCTATCACTATAGTCAAGATCGAGGCGGGAGAGCGACGCCCGTCCAGGCAGATAGCCGAGCTTCTCGCGGACTCATTAGACATCCCCCCCAGCGAGCGGGAGACCTTCGTCGAGTTCGCCAGGGTAGGCAGCCGCGCACCCCGAAATGCTCTGCCGCCGGTGCCGGATGGAGAGCTATTACGACTTGCCCAGCGCCCCAACAATCTGCCCGCCCAGCGCACCACCTTCATAGGCCGCAGAGAGGAAGTAACGGCGGTAGTCAGCTTGTTGCGCCGCCCCGGCACCCGCCTCCTGACCCTCAACGGCCCGCCCGGCATCGGCAAGACGCGCCTCAGCTTGCAGGTGAGCGCGGAGATGCTGGACGATTTCGCCAACGGGGTCTTCTTCGTGCCCCTGGCACCCGTCAGCGATCCCGATCTTGTGCCGCCCGCGATAGCCCAGGCACTGGGGGTGCGCGACTCCGGCGACCAGCCTTTAGTTGATACACTAAAAAACTACCTGCGCGCCCGCCAGATGCTGCTGGTGCTCGACAACTTCGAGCAGGTGACGGCAGCCGCGCCGGTAGTGGGCGAGCTGTTGTCGGCTGCCTCCGAACTGAAAATCGTGGTCACGAGCCGCGAGGTGTTGCGACTGTATGGCGAGCAAGACTTCCCCGTGCCTCCCATGTCCGTCCCGCGTACAGAAGAGCACGTAAATGGAAATTGGACGCAGTACGAGGCCCTGCAACTCTTCTCAGAGCGTGCAGGCACCGCCCAGTACGGCTTTCGCATGTCGGGCGAGGAAGTGCGCCTTGCCGCCCAGATTTGCGCTCACCTGGATGGATTGCCCCTCGCCATCGAGCTTGCGGCAGTCAGGGTGAGGGACCTGCCGCTTGGCGAGATGCTGGCGAAGATCGGCGATAAGCTGGCCCTCCTGGCGCAAGGCCCGGTGGACCTTCCCCCCAGGCAAAGGACCCTGAGAGGCGCTATCGGGTGGAGCTATGATTTGCTATCCGAAAGCGAGCGCACCGTATTCCGGCACCTGTCGGTCTTCGCGGGCGGCTGCACGTTAGAAGCGGCTCATGAGGCCATCGCGGGCCAATCGGGGGCTTCGGACTCGCAGGATGCCGACGGACTACGCGCCACCCTCATTTCTTTGGTTGCCAAGAACCTGCTGAGGCTCGAAGGGAGTAACGAAGCGCCACGCTACGTGATGCTGGAGACCGTGCGCGATTACGCGCGCGAGATGCTGGCGGAAAGTGGAGAAGCCGTCGCGTTGGAAGGGTGGCATGTCGCCCACTACCTGGACTTGGCCGAAAAGGCCGCGCCGGAGTTGAAGGGAACGCAGCAGGCAGCATGGCTGGCAAAACTTGAGACCGAGCACGACAATCTGCGGGCAGCCCTTGCTTCTGCACTTCGCTGGGGCGATGCCGAGACTGCGCTACGGTTTGGCTCTGCCTTGTGGAAGTTCTGGTTGGGCAGGGGCTATCTCAGCGAGGGTAGCCGGTGGCTCTCTCTGGCCCTATCGCTCGAATATGACGCAGGCGCGTCCAGCAGCGACACGCTGAAGTTGGCGCGCGTGGGCGCGATCAAAGGCGCGGGCAACATGGCGTTCAGCATGGACAACTACGAGGGCGCTCGCGTATTGTACGAGGAGGGCCTGCGACTCAGCAAAGAAGTAGACGATAAGCTAAGCATGGGCCAGCTATTGAACAACCTCTCCCTGGTGGAGCTTACCGCTAGCAGGTACGACCGCGTGCTGGCGCTGTGCGAAGAGAGCCTGGCCCTGAAGCGCGAGATTGGCGACAAGGAGGGCATTGCCGCCACCCTGGGCAACCTGGCACTGATGGCGCAGGACCGGGGCAACTATGCATGGGCACACTCGCTACAGGAGGAGAGTTACAACATAAGGCTGGAGCTGGGGGACAAGCGCAGCATCGCCATCGCGATGAACGGTTTGGGCGCGTCTACGCTCGCGATGGGCGACCCTGCCGCAGCGCGTCCCCTCCATGAGCAAGCGATGCTGATAGCCGAGGAGCTTGGCGACAAGTTCGTGATGGCCCTCGCCCTGATCGACCTGGGTGAGGTAGCGCGATATGAAGGCCGTTACGAGGAAGCTGCCAGCTACAATGAGCGCGCTGAGGCTATAGACCGCGAGCTTGGACACGCGCAAGACCTGGCTATAGTGCTGCACAACATGGCCCAGATTGCCCGTCACCAGGGTGATAGCGCGAAGGCGATAGCTCTACTCAAGGAAAGTCTCACCATGAGGAACGAATCGGGCAACAAGCGAGGCATCATTGAGTGCCTGGCTGCCATCGGGGGCGTGGCTGCCGACGAGGGCCGGTATGACCGTGCCGCGAGGCTTTTCGGTGCCGCCGATTGTCTAGCAAAGGTCACGGGATTCCGCCTCTATCCGGTTGACCACGCTGCTTACGAATCCAGCATGGAACTGTCGCGATCACACCTGGGGGATGCTGCCTTTTCCAGGGCGTGGGAGCAAGGCGGCGCGATGGGGTTGGAAGAGGCTATAGCTCTCGCATTAGATTTGTAAAATCAACAATAAAGAGTGACGGTTCG
>DASWMJ010000071.1:0-47290 GCA_036399775.1 Chloroflexia bacterium
AGGGTCTCCATTCTGGTAGAGACTCACCCCTTCAGGGTCGCCCATGTAAACCTGGTCCCCCTGCTGTAATTGGAACGAGCCGTCCGAGCCGGGAGCGCGCAACGTGCCTAGAGAGCGCAGCGCCGTGAAAGTGGGCTGCCCGGTAGGTTTCAAGAGCGTATCGTCCTCCGAGCCGGGGCAGGCGCGTATCGTCACCGTGCCGTCTTGCGCCAACCCCAGGTAGCATTGCCTGCGGTGGACCAGGTACATCTTCTGCCCCTGAACGTCGAGAGGCTGCACCCACTGGCGCACGTCTATATCCACAGGCGTGCCCGTCTCCATGTCGGGCCTGCCCACCAGGAACTCCCCCGTGCGCGCTATCGTAAAGCCCTCAAGCGCGCTTGGCTGTCCATCGCGTATCACGGCGAAGTGCGCTCCTGGGGCGGGCGCGGCGGCAGTAGCAGGTGCCACACCTGCCCCGGCGTCCACGACGGTATTAGCAGCCGGACTGGCAGCCACATCAGGCGAAGCCACCCCCGCCCCGCCGGGATCGCCCACAGGGTCAGCCACAGGCGCAGCAATCCCACCCCCAGCCGGTGCCCCGGCATCAGCCTCACTGAGCAGCCGCCCGCAGTTATCGCAAAACTTGCCGACCTCCTGCCCATCCGCCCCACAATCAGGACAAACTATCAGCACATTCTTACTCCCTTGCTACACGTAAAACGTGAAACGTGAAACGTAATGCGTAAAACCCTTAGAAACCTCTGCGCCTTTGCGCCTCTGCGGTTCAATCCCAACAATCTTATCGAACTTTGTGCTCTTTGTGTCTTTGTGGTTTATAGAATTTCACGCATCACGTTTTACCGTTCAAACGTCCACCTCTTAGTCTCAGGGTCGTACTGCATGACGCCCTGGTAGACCCATTCGTTCTCTTGCTTTTGGACGCTGATGGTGACTAGCGAGGTGTCGCCGTTGGCGTCGAACTGCCACTCGCCCAGGATGTGATCGCCTGGGAGGTCATCCGAGCCGGTCTGCGCGACGGCGGCTCGTATTGCCTCCCTGTCCTTTTTGCCTGCGCGCTCTATCGCGCTCAAGGCGACTTTGGCGGCCTCGTAACCAAATGGCGCGAAGTCCCGATTGTCGTCATTCGGGTAGCGTTGCGTGTACCGCGCATACCAGGATGCTCCCGCACCCGTCAGCTTGCTCGCGGGCAGGCCCACCAGGGTAGAATAGATATCCCCACCGCCCGTCGAGCCGTCTTCGCGTGTCCGCTCGATAAAGGCATTATCAGCGATCCCGTCGGCACCCATGAAGACGCCTGTGAAACCCGCATTTCGCAGGTCGCGCAGCACCAGCGCGGGGTGGTTATCGGAGATGCCCCCGAAGTAGACGAGGTCGGGCTGCGTCTGCATTATCTTATCGGCAAGCTGCGAGTAATCGCTCTGGCGCACGTCTATGCCTTCAGGTCCGCCCACCACTTGCAGGCCCAGGTCGCGGGCCGATTGCGCGAATATCACCGCGATGCCATGCCCGTATAGCTCGGTGTCGTCCAACACGTAAACCGAATTCGCGCCTATCTCCTTAGCGTAAGCCGCCGCTGCCGCGCCCTGCAAATCGTCAGCGGGTACAACGCGGAAGTAGTTCCGCACGCCGAGAGGGAAATAGGTCCAGGGTTCGCCTGCCGTTCCCGTACCCGGTTTGGTCAGGCCGGGGTAAGTATTGCCGGGGCTTATCATCGCCATGTTCACTCGATTTAGCACAGGGATGCTGATCTTGGCGGCTCCACTGTTGTAAGTGCCTATGTATATCATGGCGTCGGGGTCTTCGGCGGCGCGTCGGGCATTCGCAAGCTCCACCTCCGCGTCCCATTTTCCGCCTATCTCTTTAGCGCCATTGAGGGGCACGTAGTCTATCCTGAAATTGCCTGCCCGCCCGCCTGCCTCGTCCAGCGCCATCTGTACGCCATGTGTGATGCTGGCGAACCCGTTCATGGGCACGCTCGAATAAATGCGTATAACGCCTGCGTCCGCCGTCTTGCCAAACCCCAGCCCCGGAGCCAGCAGGAACAGCAACGCTACTCCCACCGCCAGCGCAAGCGCCATGGGCAGAACGACCTCTACAGTATTGAACCTGGGCGATCTTGGTCGCATTTGTAACATCCTTTGAAATAGGGGTTAGGGGTTAGGGGTTAGGGGTTAGGGGTTAGAACCTGAAGCTATATTCATTCCCTATGGTAGCCCGCGTTTCTCCATGGCTAGACTGTAACCTTATTACACCCTAACTACGTAAATATGGCTGATCATGTTGCGTATCGTACATAATGGATGTGAAGCATAGCCGAGCGAATTTCAGAAGTAAGCGAACCCTCTACCCCCTGTCATTCTGAGCGCAGCGAAGAATCTCGTCCCTCGCGCATGATGCCGGGGTCAGACATATAGGTAGAGAATCTTGGCAGGGCACGCTATACAAGGTAATGGAAACTGAGTATACTATTAGCCAGCATCACCCGGTACGCCACACAGTATAGCCGCCGATTGCCCGGCGTGCAAGAGGCTGGGGTGCCAGGCATGGTCCAAGAGCAAAAATAGATTATGGAGCTGGAAATTGGCTAAAGCCAAGCCACAACAAAGCGCAACTAAACAAGCGGCACAGGAGTGCCCCACCTGCCACAAGAATGTCGTGCCGGACGACGGCTACTGCCCCTCGTGCGGCTCGCCCATGCAAGTAGCGGCCCAGGCGTCCCCACCCACAGCCGCAGGCGCTACCCAGGCTGTCACAGCCTGCCCCGTGTGCGGCACCTCAATACAGCCGGGCACGGAGTTCTGCCCTAATTGCGGTGCCCCTATAGCCGAGGTGGCGGGGAGCGCGCCCGCAGGCGATGGCGCTTCCGCACCTGCCGTTGCCACTGCGGTCAAGTGCTCGGTGTGTGGCGCGCATATACCGCCCAACGAAGAATACTGCCTCTCCTGCGGCGCGCCCCGGAGCGTTGCCGCCGAGACGCCCGAACCGGATGCGGCGGCCAGCGCGACCCCTGATTGCCCCAACTGCGGCGCGCCTCTCCGTCCAGGCGCGAAGTTCTGCAAAGAGTGCGGGCAACGCTTCACCACTATGGCTACCGCCCAACCGAAGGCAGAGAGCGGCCTGAGCGCCCTCAAGGTAGGACAGGTGCTCGCGGGGCGCTACAAGATAACCAAGGTCATCGGCGGCGGCGGCATGGGCGCGGTATTCAAGGGCGTGGATACCAACCTGACCACGCGCCAGGAGCCGGAGGGCCGCCCCGTCGCCGTCAAAGCCATCCTGAACACCAGCGACCCCGAACTGCTTGCGGCTGCCGTCGAAGAGCGCGAGATGCTCGTGCGCCTCGACCACCCCAATATCGTGCGTATCTACGACATCATCCAGGAAGGCGGGCTGCCCTTCATAGTCATGGCCTTCGTCAAGGGCACGAGCTGGAAAGAGATGTACGATAAGAACGGCGGCCCCTTGCCTGAAAGCGAGGCGCTGCGCCTGATGCTGGGCATACGCGGCGCGTTCGAGTACCTGCACCACCGCACGCCGCCCGTCGTCTACCGCGATTTCAAGCCCGGCAACGTCATCCAGGTCGAAGAAGCGAACGGCGAGAAGCGGCAGGTGCTGATTGACCTGGGCACCGCCATAGAGTACATACCGGGCCAGAGGCAGGAGGCGTGGGGCACGGTCGGCTTCGCCCCGCCTGAGATCGGCGGCATATGCGAGCAGCCCCCCGCGATGGACCTCTTCGGCATCACCAGCACCCTGGCCGCGATCCTGGGCGTGGACGTGAACCAGCAGCAAATCGGCGCGCCCCCGCACAGCGCGTGGCCCGTCTCCCAGGAGATTTACGACTTCGTAGAGCGCGGGCGCGACCCCGACCCCCGCGTGCGCTTCCAGACCGTCGAAGAGCTATTCGACCAATTGGAGGGTATCAACCGCTTCATCCAGGGGCAGGAGCGCGCCAGGGTAGCCGGCAGCCCCCAGATGCAGGCGGGCCGCTCCACTTCGACCTTAGCCGCCACGCTCGTGCCGGTCCAGAGTACCTTGTTTACGGGCAAATTGCTCACGGGCAGCACCGGCAAGATAGGCGTATTGCCCGCCCTCAGCGCGACCGACCCCGCCTCGCAGATGCTCCAACCCGCCAGGGACCTCATGGCCGCCGGGCGCTACAGCGAGGCGCTCCCGCAGATCGAAGCCACCCTCAAGACCCACCCCGCCAGCATAGACGGCCACCTGCTTCGTGCCGCCTCCCTCAACAACATGGGCCAGGCCGAGGAGGCCAGGCAGGCGCTTGAGCAGGCCGGACGCCTCAGCACGCCCGCCACGCGCTGGCGCACCCTCCTGGTGCAGGCGCAGTCGGCGGAGGCTACCCAGGATTACAAGAGGGCGGAGCAGCTTTACTCCGAACTCATCAAGCTGGTGCCCGGCGAGGTGCTGCCCAAGCAAGGGCTAGCCGACATTTACAGGGAAACGGGCCGCTACGCCCCCGCAGCCGATATGTACCAGCGCGTGGTGTCCGCCGACCCCGCGAACGCCGACGCGGTGCTTGGCCTGGCCGACAGCCTGGTGGCGCTCGACCGCACCGACGCGGCCATCCGCGTGCTGGATGACGTGAACGAGAACGCCCTGCGCTACGTAGACGCGCAGTTGCAACTGATAGAGCTTTTCCTGGCGCGTATTGATGGCTACATGACGAAGCAGGCGGCGCGCTTCTACCAGGGCAAGCCGGGCGACCCCGATACGCAGGCCCTACTTCAAGACCTGAACCTGGCGGGACACGCTATCGCGCGGCTGAACGACAGGACGGAGTCGCGCCACTTCTACCGATTACAGGCCGAGTGGTGGTATGCCGCCTACCGCATGGCAAAAGCCAGGCGTCTGACACCCAACATGGAGTGGCCCGATGGCAGGCCCCACAAAGCAGACGACCCGCAGGAGATAGGCCAGGCATGCCGCGAAGCCTACCGCCGCTACCTCCAACGCGCCCCCGACGCCCCCGACCGCGAGGACGTGCTGGCGCGCATATACTTTGATGTCGCGGAATGGCAATGAGTTTATTTTGGATTTTAGATTTTAGATTTTCGATTGAACAGGTGGCTAGCAACGTAATCTAAAATCCAAAATCCAAAATCGAAAATCTAAAATAGATAGGGGGTTTAGATGGTCAAGTTTCGCGTGACGCCGCACCCTGGTGAGGCGCAGGCATTACAGGGGCACAACCTCGTCCGTACCCTGTACGACATAGCCGCCGATGCTTCCGCGGGCGGCGGGGGCGGTTCCTCGGTGCCTGTCTTCCTGGGCGTGGTCATGGACCAGTCGGGGAGCATGGAGGGGGAGAAGCTCTACTCGGCTAAGGAGGCGCTGCTCAAGTTGCTGCGCGAGGTGCCGCCCAGCGACAACGTAGTAGTTGACATAACTCTCTTCAGCGACGAGGCCGACCCCTTCACGCCAGCCATGTCGGGTCGCCAGATCTCCCAGAACTTCGATGACCTGACCCGCCGCATCCGCAATATCAGCGCGGGAGGGGCCACGTCGCTGGGGAGCGGCCTGCGTATCGCCCTGCGCGACTCGGCACGCTACGGAGAGTACGAGCGCCGCGTGCTGATGATAACCGACGGCAAGCAGGAGGGAACCCTGCCCATAAGCGACGCCTACAACGCCGCGAACGAATTGGCGCAGGCGGGCATCAGGGTGGACGCCTGGGGGGTGGGCAACGCCTGGGAAGCCGACCAGCTTCGGACGATAGCGCACAGCACGGGCGGCGAGGCCGACGTGATACCGAACGCCCGGCAACTGGCCGACGCGGTCAGCTCGCTCTTCACCGACGTGCAGAGCACGAAGGCGAGCAACGTGCGCCTGGTGCTCAACACCCCCGTAGGTACGCAGATAAAGAGCGTGCGCCAGGTCTACCCGTCGGTGCAGGACCGCGCCGCCCAGCAAATCAACGAGCAGAAATGGATCATCCCCATAGGCGCGCTCACCCAGGAGGAGCCGAAGTTCGTCATCGAGCTTGAGACCACCCCACGCGGCACTAACATACCCTTCCGCATATTGGTGCCCACAGTCCTGTACAACGTGGGGAGCGAGGAGCTTACGGACGAGCTTGACCGCTCGGCCTGGTTCTTCGTGCGCTGGGTCGGTACCCCCGGCGAAGTGCGCATGGACGACCAACTGACGCGCTACACGGGCGAAGAGGAGATTGCCACACTGTCGAAAGAAGGTTTTGCCCTGCTGGATATGGGCGCGGTAAACGAGGCCACCGCCAAGCTGAGCGCGGCCCTCACAAGAGCCGTGCAAATCAACAGCCCCCAGGCGGTAGTCCTCCAGGCGGTCATCAACCCCAAGACGGGCAGGCTAGTCTCCACAAACGCCAGTGACGCCATAAACAAGACCGGCAAGCTGCACACCGGCAAGACCGGCAAGATAATGTCGGGTACGGGTAAGCTGCCGCCGAAGACGTGAGGAGTGAAACGTGAAACGTGAAACGTGAAACGTGAAACGTGATGAGCGTTGTTGAGAGCAATCAATGTATCCATAGGAGAACTCTCTACCCCCTGTCATTCTGAGCGCAGCGAAGAATCTCGTCCCTCGCGTGCAATGCTGGGGTTACGTGTCAAGGCAAAGGGTGTCGCCTGATGTCATTTTGGCTGGTAAGGCACAAAATAAGCAATTACGCGAGGGACGAGATTCTTCGCTGCGCTCAGAATGACAAAGGGTAGATGGTGCGCGATGGGAATAGCGTTAGATTGATGCACAATTAGATGGGATATGAGCATGAACAATAGTGGAACAGGCAGTATAGGGGCGTTGGTCGCCAGGGCGTTGCAGCAGCCGTTGGCGGTTGCGGCGGGCATAGTGGTGATCAGTATCATAGTGGGGGCCATCGTAGGGTGGTGGTTCTTGCTTGTGGGCATCGTGGCTGCCGGGCTGGTGGCTTACCTTGCGCCACGCACAGCATCTGGGCAGGGCCAGATAGCCGCCTCTTTGCGACCCATACAGAACGCCGCCAGCCTCGACTTGCGCAAGCTGGAGGGCAAGTACCTGGCCTCGATGCAGCGCGCCATCGCCACGCGCCACAACATCGGGCGCGCGATTGCCGACACGGGAGACCCAGGCGTGCGTGCCGCCCTCTCCGACGCCACCCGCGACCTTGAGGAGATGTTGAGCAGCATCTACAACCTTGCTTACAAGGCTTGCAGCGTGCAGACCTCGTTGCAAACCTCGAACAACGTCCTGGCGCTGTCGGATGAGATAGAGCGCCTGAACACCGCCATCAACACCACTACCGATGAATTCCAGAAGAGCCAGTATTACGCCACGCTTGACGGCAAGCTCCAGCAGATGCAAAATCTCACCGATACCACAGTCGCGATGCAGCGCTGGGACGCCCAACTGGACAACGCCCTCAGCACCCTCGACACCATCCTATCCCAGGTGCTACGCATAAAGTCGTCGGAGGCGCTATCCTACACCGCCGCCACCGACCAGCTATCCCACAGTCTACGAGAGGAGGTAGACTCCCTTAAAGCTACCTCTGACGCGCTGGACAGCGTATACGGGTGGAGCAAGTAAATGGCGACAGTTACCGCTAACCGGGCACAGTCCCAGGCAGCCCCGACTACCGTGTCAACGGGCAACAGGAGGGTTGCCGGGCTGCGCTCGTGGATGCTGACCCTCATAAGCTCAGCGATAGCTTTCGGGGTGCTCACAGGCTTACTGGCGTGGCAGGCCAACCTCACCACCTACAACGACTACCACACCATAGTGGACGAAGGCTCGGTGAGCGTGGACGCGGCGTTGCGGGCGCGCGCAGCCGTGCTCGACCACATGAGTGCCGCAGCAACTTTCCTGGAAACTACAGGCGAGGCGCAGCAAGCCGCCGCCTCACGCGCCCAGGAGCGTTGGACTGCGTTCAACAACGAGGCGCGCGTATCATGGCGCAACATCACCGACAGCACGCACGGCGAGAGCAACGTCTACGCCTCCGCAGACCGCGCCGCGAGCGACTACATCCAGCAGATAGGGTCGATGTTCGCCTACTACAACTCCAACCAGCGAGACCGCGCGGGGGACGCCTTCCTTGCCGCACGCGAGACGTTGAACACCCGCCTCGTGCCCGCGCTCACTGGGCTGGAAGCGGTGAAGGTAGAGGCGATGGAGGCCACCTACGCGGGCGCAGCCGAGCGCATAACCCGCTGGCGGTACGCGCTCATAGGAGTGGCGGGGTTCCTCACGCTCATCTTGCTCATGGGCTTGCTGGCGATACGCAGGATGCGCTATCGCTGGTCGTGGCCGGTTGGCCTTCCTCTCCTCGCGTCGTTGCTGCTGGCCTTATACATGCAACAGGAATTGGGGCAGGCCAGCAACGATGCGCGTATAATGGTGCGCCAGGCTTACGACAGTGTGGCAGGCGTGCAGGACGTATCCGCAAACCTCAGCCAGGCCCGCGCCCTCGAAAGCATCGCCATCTTCGACCCTGAGCAGTCCGCGCTCCATCTAGCCAGCTTCGGCCAGTACAACGAGCTTGTAGAGCAGAGGCTATGCGGCCCGCGCGACTGCACCGCCAACACCTTCCTGTCGAGCCAGGACAGAATCGCGCCCGCAGTCATAGCGGCAGGGCTGAATGAGCAGGGCAAGCTGGGCCTGCCGCGCACGCCGCTCGTAGCCAACGTAAACTTCGCCGGGCAAGCCGCTGCATACGAACAGCTACGCACCGACTACAGGGCATGGCTAGACGCCCACAGCCAGCTTGAAACGCAGGTGCGCGCTGGAGACATAGGTGCCGCCTCCGGCACTTCAGCAGGGGAGAGCGCCAGCACCTTCGCCCAGGTAGTTGAGAGCATAAACTCAGCTAACCGGGTAGCCCGCGCCGAGTACGACAGGATATGGCAGCGCGTCTACACCGTCAGCACCATCAACCAGGGACTTGCTATCATCTTCCCCCTGAGCGGCTTGTTCGCTGCATGGGGCATCTGGCGGCGGCGCAGCGAGTTATACGCGTAGAACCCGGTGATGAGCATGAAGAAGGTCCAGATCATTACGGTGCCATACGACTCCGGCCAAAGGGACCTGCGTATGGGCAAGGGTCCGGGCCATCTCTTAGTGCATGGCATGGCTGATAGATTGCGCGCAGAAGGCCATGACGTAAGCGTCCAGTATATCGAAGCGGAAAGCGCATTTCCCCTGGAAGTCGGCACCTCCTACGAGCTATATCGCTCGTTAGCGAATCATGTTAGGGCTGCATATGGAGCTGGACGTTTCCCCTTGGTGCTGGCGGGAAACTGCGGCAGCGTCCTGGGCACAATCGCGGGTGTCGGGCCTGAGCGTTTGGGCGTCGTCTGGTTCGATGCTCACGGCGACTTCAACACGCCGGACACAACCCCAAGCGGCTTTCTCGACGGCATGTCATTAGCGACGGCGACGGGCAGGTGTTGGAGTGCGCTGGCGGCAACCATACCCGGCTTCTCTCCAATCCCCGATGCGAACGTCATACATATAGGCATGCGCGATCTCGACCCTGCCGAGAAAGAGCTGCTTGATAACTCAGCCATAACAGCGTTGGATGCGGAACAAATCAAGCAGACGGGTGTGGATCAGGCTCTGGAACCGGCGCTAGTCGCCTGGCGTGGCCGTGTAGACAGAGTCTATCTCCACCTTGACCTGGACGTGCTCGACCCTGAAGAGGCCACCGCCAACCAATACGCCGCGCCAGGCGGCCTTACAGCGACTCAGGTTGTTGAAGCAATAGAATTAGTCAGCAGCCACTTCCCTATATGTGCCGCCGCTATCACCGCCTATGATCCCACCTTCGACCCTAACAATCTAATGCCAGGTGCCGCTATCCGGTTCGCACAACGATTCTTGCAAGGGTCTTCGATACCGGGTCTCGCGTTTCGCCACTTCCGAGGGGAGAGCGACTACCCGCAGATAGCGGAGGTTTTCACGCGCAGTTGGGAAGCCGACGGCAAAGATGTGGCAATAACCGCCGAGGAGGCTGCACGCCTATACTCCGGCATGAAGAACTTCGACTCCTACCGGGACTTCCTGATGGTTGAAACATCAACGGTAGCTGCGAGCCTGGGCCGTCAGCAGTTGGTGGCCTACGGTCGGGCCGAGTGGTGGGACGAGACATACGATGACGGATCGTTCCCGAACCGTATCTACAACTTCAAATTCTACGTGGTGCCGGAATGGCGTGAGAAGGGACTTGAGAGTGCCATGTTGCTTCACATTGAGCAGCACTTACAGGAGTTAGCCAGTTCCCACGATTTCTCAGGCCCGCGCTTCTTCCAGAGCTTCGTGTCGGACCGCTATCAGGCTTACACACGGGCGTTGGAGAGCACAGGGTACGAGGCGGTGCGCTACGAATACGAGATGGTGCGGCCTGACCTGGAGAACGTGCCCGATTTACCACTACCCGAAGGGCTGGAGGTAAGGCCGGTGCAGCCTGAGCACTTGCGGGCGATCTGGGAGGCCGAGGTGGAGGCGTTCCGGGACCACTGGGGTTTCTCCGAACCGGAGGAGGAAGATTACCAGCATTGGCTCGATTCCCCCCACTTCCAGCCCCATCTGTGGCAGGTCGCGTGGGACGTGGGGGGAGAGCAGGTAGCGGGTATGATACGCAACTACATCAGCGAGGAAGAGAATAAGAGGTACGGGCGACAGCAAGGCTACACGGAATGGATCAGCGTGCGGCGGCCCTGGCGCAGACGCGGCCTCGCCCGCGCACTGCTGGCACGGTCGTTACAGATGCACAAAGAGCTTGGCATGACCCAGGCCGCCCTCAGCGTAGACAGCCAGAACCCAGCCGGTGCCCTGCAACTCTACGAGAGCATGGGATTCCGCGTGCTCATCCGCATGCCGACCTATCGCAAGCTACTAACCTAGCCCTTACTTCTTCCACCCTATCGCCTTCTTCAACTCCGCTATCCCTAGCGCCCTTTCGGTGGCATCCATAGCCGACGCTTTCTCCGATAAAGGATGGAAGTAGGGGATAGGATTGTCTATACCATGCATCTCCAACAGCGAATCCGCCGCCGTAGCCCTGACCACTACGTCCTCGTCATTCAGCGCGTAGATGAGCGCCTCTTTGCTTTCGCGCGTCTTTACACCCTTCAAAGCCCGTGCCGCATCTATTCGAGCGCCAAAGAAGCTGTGGTTCCGCAGAGTATCAATCAACACGGCGGCTGATGGCTTATGCCCCACGATGCTCCACAAAGCCTGGGCAACAGCTACCCGTGTCGAGCCTCCCGTCGCGTTCAGGTTCTCCTTCAGCGTTGCTTCCGCCTTATTAGATTTGAGCAATCCCAATCCTACAGCGGCGCGAGAGTCGCCCCCACGCTCCAAGAGTTGCAAAAGCAGCCTCTCGGCCTCCTCGCGCTCCTCCCCTTCCAGCATAAGCAGCGCCTCTTTGTCGAGGCCGTCGTGCCAGGCGTCGAAGGGGTCGCCGAGGAAGCTATCTTGGAAGCGTTGGAAATATTGGGAGGGCATTTCCCCTCGCTATTCCGGAATTACACAAACGCACCCACACAGCAATTCTAGCGTGACTGGAGCGCGCAGATTAGATACTTGGGTGGTGCGATAGTGGGTCACGACTCCCGAACGGGGGTCAACAATTACCACGTCTAGTACACCCTGGGCCATGTAGAACTGAGGATTCAGGGATAGGTCCTTATACTCATACCCTGGGCTAACGACCTCAATAACCGCTTGGGGTATCATCGTCAAGGCCTCGTCTTGCCTGGGCGGTCTAGCACAGAAGATTGCAATGTCTGGGCGTTTTAGAGACCCATCCTGGAATCGGATCAACACATCTGAGTAGTGAGCGCAAGCACACCCTGTCGTACTATCTGGTTGCGGCTTAATTGAGGCGCGAATCAGGTCTATCGTTTCCTGGTGGCGTATCCCCGGAAACGCTTCCCATGTCGGGATACCTCTTGTGATCTCTAACTTGATTGCTCCGTCATAGATGAGACGGTCCAGGTCTGGGATATTGGCATGGGGCATGAGAGCCTCCTAATCATAGGTAGAACTCAACTGATAAGGACATTATAGCATCTGCCTCGGCCTATACTGCACCGCCTCCGCCAGATGTGCCGCCTCTATCCTCTCACTCCCCGCCAAATCCGCAATTGTCCTGGACAGTTTCAATATGCGGTGGTAGGCGCGCCGATAGGTGCAATTGCCTCATGGCCGCTGGCCGCTTTGATGAGCTCCTGCCCTGCGGCGTCTAGCTCGCAGTAGTCGCGTATGTAAGTGGGGCGCATCTCGGCTTTCCTTGACACGCCCCGCACTTACTTGAACCATTTGCATCGGCGCTTGCATGGGTCTTCTCGCCCGCACGTAAGCGCGTGGACCGTTATGGAGAGCTCTGTTGGGCGTCAGTGCTTTTCAGGTCGTCCCTGAGTTTTTCGACTTGCTTTTGAAGAGCGGTTGTGACCAGGGTTGGTGTCAAGCCGAAAGTAGCTGCTATGATCAAGCCAAAGGCATTCTTTTCCAGGTCGAAAATGTCTGCGAGGTGGGCGGGCTTCTCCGCAATGATAGCCGTGTCAGTGTCCGCCGGAACCGGCGTGGTTGTCGCCGTGGCCGTGCCGCTTGTCGGGGTGGCTTCGGCTTCGGGCTTCAGTACACTGGCATTTACCAGGACAGGCAGCATCGCGACGAGTATGACCCCAGCAATGGCGGCCAGGCCGGAGAAGAGTGGCGTCTGGAATAAACGCATCCGCGCCAGTCCGTAATCCTCTTCGATTATAGAGTCCGCCCTGGAATCGAGGCGTAGACGGTTGAACAGGCCGACAATTGCCCCCACCAGGAAGAAAGTCGTAGCGGCCAGGACTGTGTCCCGAGGTACGCGCATGATAATGGCAAGCGCGAGCACCACATAGGTTACCGTTCCGGTGAATACCACGGTGTTTGAGAGATGGCTGCGTGCGCGCACTAGGCCTCCCCACCGATCGTCACGGAACCTGTTGATTACGTATCTGACTTCGCGTAGGACGGCGCGCGCTTCGGCTCTCTGTTCCGGGGTGGTGTTCGGCGTTACCGCAGGCAACATTTGCTCCTCGTTCCCCGTGCCACTTGTAGCTGGCCGCGCATTGAGGTATTGCACTGCTGATTTGCTCAACACTCCGGTAGCCTGTTGCACTTTGCCTGCCAGATCTTTGCTATTGCTTATCGCACAGCCATCCAGGCGCAGCGTGTCCAGTATCGCATCTTCGACCACATCTTCCCTGGGCTCAATCTCGATGAGAGCTTCTTCTGCGCGATGCATGTGGACCCAGAGGTCAAGATACCCCGAAGCCGACACCCAGGATATATCCTCTTGTGTTGGCCCATTGAAGCCGAGCTGCTCGGCGAGATATTCCTTGTGAGCATGAGCCTCATTACGGGCGGCTATTACAGATGGTTTGGTAGGCGTGACATCGTCTGTATTCGTGTTCATGGATACCCCAGTGGGAGAAAACGCGGCAAGTCGTGCATCTAACTGCCGATACCGGCTACATAGGTCGCCATAGCTACGTGCATTTGCACCCTGCACAGTGGCAGAACGCCTGTAGACGAGCGCGGGCACCACCCAACAGATCAAAGTTATCGTGCCGCCTGCAAGCACAGCGAGATAGTTCACCCAGGGTTCCCAGGGCTTGAGAGCCGCATTCTCAGGTTGAGTCTCAAATATAGTGGTTCCTCCCAGGTAAGCGATGACAGTAATGAGGGCAGCCAACAAGGGGATAAGCGGTGCCATCATCAAGATGCGAGCGCCAACAATACCTCTACCCTTAACTGTGCTTGCATTGAGGCGTGTGCGACTTTCCTCTCCATAGATACTGACCTGACCGGCACTTCCATTGCTGTTGGTGCCATTAGCAGTAGTGGCACCTTCGCGATTATTTGTACTATTCGGTGCATCAGGTATTACAGGATTGCGCATAGTGTCCTCCCGGTTTCTGGTGTCTTCTGCTGACTTTTACAGCAACTAAAAGAACAAGGCTGAAATGGGCGCAACTATAGCCATTTCGTAGTGTAGGTGGCCTGTTGGGGACATCTACACTACAGATGACTATTGCTTACCTGAGCATAGTATACTTGTTGTTTTGCTACAGTGAGTGGTACAAAAAGTGGGACAAAATAGCCGCAGAAGACTTATGGAATAAACAATACCTCGCAGTGTAATGGCGACGATAGCTTAAATTACGCTCACCCTGGGCCTATACTGCACCGCCTCCGCCAGATGCGCCGCCTCTATCCGACCGCTCCCCGCCAAGTCCGCTATCGTCCTCGACAGCTTCAATATCCGGTGGTAGGCACGCGCCGACAGGTGCAACTGCCGCATCGCCGCCTTGATGAGCGACTGCCCTGCCGCGTCCAGCACGCAGTAGTCGCGTATCTCGGCGGGGCGCATCTCGGCGTTGCACGATACGCCCTGCACTTCCTGGAACCGCTCTCGCTGACGCTTGCGGGCGGCCTCCACTCTGGCTCGTATCGCAAGAGAGGTTTCGCCCTGGCGGTTGTCGGAGAGCTTTTCGTACTCCACGCGGGGCACCTCCACCGAGATGTCCATCCTATCGAGCAGAGGGCCGCTTATCTTCTTCTGGTAGCGGGAGATGGTGGAGTTGGAGCAGGTGCATTCTTTGACGGGGTCGCCGTAGTAACCGCAGGGGCAGGGGTTCATGCTGCATATGAGGGTGAAGTTGGCCGGGAAGGTGAGGGTACCACTGGCGCGGGTAATGGTCACAATGCGGTCTTCTAGGGGCTGGCGCAGCGTCTCAAGCGCCTGGCTGCTATATTCGGGCAGCTCATCCAGGAAGAGCACGCCCCTGTGGGCCAGTGTAATCTCACCGGGACGGGGCACGCGCCCGCCGCCCACCAACCCCGCATGCGATATTGTGTGGTGGGGAGCGCGGAAGGGTCGCTGCCTGATGAGGGGCTTATTCGATGCCAGCATACCCGCGATGGAGTATATCTTGGTCACTTCCAACATCTCATCACCCGTCATGCTGGGCAGGATAGTTGGCATGCAGCGCGCCAGCAGGGTCTTGCCCGCGCCCGGCGGCCCCGACATCAAGCAATTGTGCCCCCCGGCGGCTGCCACCTCAAGCGCGCGCTTCACGTGCTCCTGCCCCTTGATGTGGCTCATATCCACCGGGTAGTGCCCGTTGCTCTCCTCCTCGGTGGGCGGTTGCGCGACGTATGGCACGATGGAGCCTGCCGCCACAGGGTGCCCGTTGAGGTGCATGACAAGCTGGCGCAGGGTCGTGACGGGCAGCACCTCTATCCCCTCGATGAGCGCGGCTTCGGCGGCGTCCTCGGCAGGCACGTACACCTGCTTCATGCCCTGCTCTTTGGCGAGCACTACCATCGCCAGCACCCCGTTTGTGTGCCGCAAGCCCCCATCCAGGCTCAACTCCCCCAGGAAGACGGTCTTGCTCAGGTCCGCGTGTATCTGGTCGGTTGCCGCGAGCATTCCTAATGCTATGGGCAGGTCATATGCGGGGCCTTCTTTGCGGAGATCGGCTGGCGCGAGGTTGACAATGATGCGCGAGGGCTGCGGTATATTGCCTCCTGAGTTGCGTATGGCCGAGCGCACCCGCTCCTTCGACTCATTGACCGCCGTATCGGGAAGCCCCACAATCGCCATGAAGGGCAGGCCGCTCCGGGTGATGTCCACCTCCACCTCGACAAGCGAGCCTTCCAGCCCCACCACAGCGCAACTCATCACCCTGGCGAGTGCCATGTGACCTCTCCTTTCACTCTCCCAAATAGGCGTAAGCCCGCTCCTATATAGGGTTGGGCCAAATTATATCACCTGCTCATTACACGGTCAATAGCCGCTACAGCACTGAACAATACAAGAGGAAGGGCACCGAAACTTATGTTTGACCAATAAATCAATTGTTATTGTCTCGGAATGCGGGTATAATCATGTTGTCGCATCGTGGGAGCACTCTGCGGCGGTAGCTGCCTGTAAGAGTAGTCACTTGTGGGTTGCCTGCGTATTCTCATGGAAGGAAATAGAAGAGATGAACGCTATCCAAAACGGTGAAACGTTCGCCCACACAGTTACCCACCGGCTATTTGCTCTGCACGGGCGGCGTATGATGGCTGGAATTGCAGCCCTTGTGCTGCTGGTTTTGCTTGGAGCGTCCGCAGGCCCCTCGCAGGCAGGATTGCAAAAAGATCACGATGCGAATATGGACTTGTTCTACCAGATGCATCTAAGACATCTACAACGTACCTCCGCGGGTTTTGCCCCCGGTGTATCAGCAATACCGGCGGGGAACATGAATTCTATGGCCGCACCCTGCCCGGCATGGGCAAGGATGGTAAGCGCGGACGGAGAGGGCACGCCTGATGTGCTTACTTCTGTTGCAGATATTACCGCAACGGATGTGTGGGCGGTTGGCTACACCGTAGTCAATCAAATTGCCCGTACCCATATCCAACATTGGGATGGCAAGGCCTGGACGACGGTACCAAGCCCCAGCCCGTTCACCGAGGGTACCCGATTATGGGGGGTGGCAGCTATTGCTTCCAACGATGTGTGGGCAGTGGGTGAAGGTGGGCTTACCAATACTCCGCAAGCGTATGTCTTACACTGGGATGGGAACACATGGTCTCGTATCCAATTACCTCCACTCCAGGTTGGTGGTTCGAGCCTCTATGATATTACGGCAGTATCCACAAGGGACATTTGGGCCGTGGGGTACCAGGGGCGTATTACCGCCAATCCCTCTGGCCTGATTATGCACTACGATGGCGTGGCCTGGACAGAAGCGTTCCATCCCAGGGTGGGAGATGCAGAGGTACTTCATGGAGTATTGGCCATCTCATCGAATGATGTGTGGGCTGTAGGGGGCGCTATCTCGAGTAAGGGCGCAATGACTGTAGCCAAGCACTGGGACGGCACTGAATGGAGCGAGAATTTCTCCACGGTGGTCAGGCTTCGCCGTACCACGATACTCTACGCTGTGGACGCGACAGCACCCGATAATATATGGGCCGTAGGAGAGCACAATAGTGGCTCTGGACTGGCTGAACCGGTCGTGGAACACTGGGATGGGAAGACCTGGAGCAGAATTGAGAACCTATCTGGTCAGTCGAATATGAGCGCACTGACAGGTGTGGCCGCCATTTCGCGCAACGACATCTGGGCCGTGGGATACGGGATCACTTCGGATGTTCATCGTGCCCAGATACTGCATGGAGATGGACAAGCCTGGGGCTTTGTCCCATCGGCCTCTGATCAGGGTGAGCAGCAAATTCTGAACGACATAACGGCCTTGCCCAGTGGGGAGCTTATCGCCGTCGGCGCAACAGGTGGTAGGGCATTTGACGATAGACCCCTTATTGAGAACTATGCTGACCAGTGTGCTCCACCGCTGCCCACACCCACCAGCATACCTGCACCAACTACCGGCACCCCGGTTGCCCCAACGGTCGCACCTACCGTGCCCGCCGTTTCCATTCCAGGCACAGGCACGCGTACCTTCTCGGAAACGGGCAAGACCGCGAGCGGCTTGTACCTGGAATATTGGGACACGCATGGTGGTCTAGCGCAGCAGGGCTATCCCATATCCGGCGTGTTCGGTGAGGTTTCGGACCTCAACGGCCAGCCCTACACGGTGCAATACTTCGAGCGGGCGGTATTCGAGTACCACCCTGAGAACCAACCTCCCTTCAACGTGCTACTCTCCCAGCTAGGCACCTTCCAGTACAAGCGCAAATACAAGGACGGCGCTCCCAACCAGCAACCCAATACGAGCGCCGGGTCGGTGCTCTTACCGGAGACAGGCAAACGGGTAGGAGGCAAGTTCCTGGCTTACTGGCGGGAGCACGGGGGACTGGCTCAGCAAGGTCTACCCATCTCAGAGGAATTCATGGAGAAGAGCGACCTGGACGGAAAGGACTACCTTGTGCAGTACTTTGAGCGCGCGGTGTTCGAATATCACCCTGAGAACCAGCCGCCCTTCGATGTGTTGCTGTCTCAGTTAGGCACATTCCAGTACAAGAGGAAGTACGGCAACAACTAGGCTGCAATAGTTTGTCTGATGGATAATCAAGGAAATGGTAGGCCGGCAGCTAAAAGCGGGTGAGGTGAGAGGCTTTTATCAGGGTCAAGATGGCTCGAACAAGCTGATCGGCTGATATTGTTGGCTGCGCTGCTCGTAGCTAGCACCCCGCTGCTCTACCGTCACGCGTCGGCACTGCATTGGTGGGCCTGGGTGGTATGACACAGTTGCCAATCTTACACACAATCATGCGCTGAAGTTGCTTCGCTCCAAATGGATTGGTCAGGGAACCAACCAATTTATCTTCTCCGTAATCCTCAGATAAAAACCAAATGGGTCAACGAGTCGGAAATCCCTCGGGCCCCAGGGCCTCTCAACCAATTCCTCAACAATTGCCTCGCTTCGCAAGCTCTTTATTGCTCGAAAGACTTCATCAATCTCCTCTACCTCAATTACAATCTCAACTCCATAACCTCTCGGAGTTCTAGTGTCATATCTCTGGAAGTATGCGTGCTCATAAACTTTATTGCTGCCCCCATAAAATCCAATAACGCTCCGAGACCTCCTCATGACCATATAACCAAGTTCGCCATTTTGTCTCGACATCAGCGCAAAGCCGAGTTTGTCGTAAAACTCTACCGCAGCGTCAAAATCGGGAACGTGCAGTTCCACGGTGATATCGCCTTCAACAGAGCCACTCATATTGAATCGTTCTCCTTTCTATTCTATACCCGGCCTATCCTGGTATCTACTCTTTCGGCAACGAATTGAATGGAGCAGTGATCATTCTTACCGTTCCAAAACTTAGGGTTCAGTATATTGACTGAACCATTTGAGTAATCGATGGCCTCTCTAAATTATACTCTCTTGGCCCGGTGGTATTTATGCGCAACGTAGAAAGGCATCAACTCATTGACGCCATAGCCCGCCGGTGGTATGCTCACTACGCCTAATCACTCTTGGAGGTAACAATATGGAAGAACGGACAGGCGAGGCGTTTGAGCTTGACGAGCAACTTACCGTCGTGGGGAGCAAGCTACAGCCCGGCCAGCAGGCCCCCGACTTCGAGTTGGAGCATTTCGACCCCAACACCTCGACGATGCAAACGGTCAGGTTGAGCGACACGGCAGGCAGGGTGCGCCTGCTCAACGTGGTCAACTCCCTCGACACGCCGGTGTGCCACGTCGAGACGCGCCACTGGGACAGGCTGCGGGCCGATCTGCCCCCGGAGGTAGCGGTCTACACCGTCAGCATGGACCTACCCTACGCCCAGGCGCGGTGGCATACCGCTGAGGGCGTCACCCACCAATCGCTCTCATCCCACAAGAGCGAGCAGTTCGGCCAGGATTACGGAGTGCTGCTCAAGGAGTGGCGCTTGCTACAGCGCGCGGTCTTCGTGATTGACGGGCAAGGCAAAGTAGTCCACGCCGAATACGTGCCCGACCAGATGCGCGAGCCTGACTACAATGCTGCCGTAGACTCCGTTCGCCGGGCATCGGAGGCTGCTTAGAGAAATCAGAAATCAGAAGTCAGCTAGTAGCGGATTGAAGAAGCTGATTTCTGACTTCTGATTTCTGATTTCTAGGGGGGCCGCCTAACGCAGCCACGTCCAATTGTCATAGTAGTTGATCTCGTAGAGGGTTTGCACGCCCGTTTCCAGGAGCACGTCCGTCGTGCCGTCGTAGGTGCGTGCGTGTAACTTCCCGCCATCCAGATAGGCGAACAACCCCTGCCCGAATGTGAACCGCCCACCCCAGTTGGAGCTTACCGTCTGCCTGTATATTTCTGTGGACTTCGCCCGGCTACTGCTTATCTCCTCAAGCGGCATACTGTAGAAAGCTATAGTGCTACGCTCAGTATTGTTGCGCCTATCTATGCGCCTGTATTCCTCGCCGCCGTACACAAGGTGGCCTTGCTGCACTCGGTAGACTGACACCACGTTACCGAACTCTTTAGCCGATAGCCTGCTTACTATTGGAGTAGCGCCTGGTACCATCATTATCATGACCGGGCGCTTATCTGCCGGGTCGCTATCTGAAGAGCCGCTGTAGAAGCGCTGGCTGAAGAACACCAGCCTTTCCTCGTCCATCATCGCCGTCCATGCTACCCTCGCCGTATCATTGACTTTGACCTGCGCGATAGGGGTTTCGGTATGGATTGGGTCCACCACGCTGATCTCATAGGCATAGCCGTCTTCGTACCGCTGAGAGAGGGCTATTTTACCTGCGAAAGGCCCACTGGGAAGAAAAGCAGCCGTCAGGAAACCGTAGGATAAATTACTGTCCCTACTAGAGATGGCCGTTACCCCTTCAGCGATAGTGCGTGGCGGCAACTCGCCGTCCAGGTCTATAACCACAATAGCCTGCTTCTCCATACGGCTCAACGGTATGGGTGAGTAAGTGCCCACCAGGACGAAGCGGCTGTCGGGGCTGATTTGGGCATTCCCCATCTCTCCACTGTGGGTGTATACCAGGCGCGGGTTATCGCCCACCGGGCCGGTGTGGTGCAGGCGCACCGTCTTGTTGCCGTCGTTCGCCAGGTCCCAGTCGGCCATCAGCAAGTGCTCGCCGTCTGGGTCCATATCCATAACGGCCCATTTAGCGCCGCCAACTACGAGACTGGAGCCGGTAAGCACAAGAGTGGAGGTGATTGTGGTATCTGCCCGCTGGTATGCGATCGTGCCGTGCGTTGTAGCCTCTCCACGAAAAGGTGATTGCCAGTCAAATATCTGGCTGGCCCATGCCAATGCCCACACACCGTTCTTGCCTGAGCGATAGTAATCGTGACGTGAGGGGTCGAAGGCCAGGGGAGCAAAGCCAGGCTCATCTACCCCGGCTTGCGACCACGCCACCATGAGTTGCCGTCCCTTGAGTTCAGCCGATACCGGGCCCGCGAATGGGTCTGGAAAGGTATCCGGTAATGGAGTAGGTTGCGGCGTCCACCCTTCTCCCGGTACGTCATAGATGATATATTCGCCCGTGCCGTCACTTAGCACCCGGCTCCACTTGTCGCTCCTATGCAACCGGAACCATTTGCCTCCCTTGTTGTAATAAAGTCCGGGAGGGTCGGCCCCCGTGCTCAGGGCTACTACCCCTTCCAGTGCCTCCTGGTAAACGTGCTGCTCTACATCGGCAGGCAGCAACGCGGTGCCCCAGTAGCCGGCCTGTATGCGCTGTACCTCCTGCAACGCCTTCAACGAAGCTGCCCACTCCTCGTTACTGGCGTGCCGTATCGCTTCGCTGGCGTACCTGTCCCTCTCTTTTATCACCTTATCGGCTTCCTGCGCGCGCTCGTCGGCGTCTTTGTAGCCCGATGCCGCGCTGTACTTCACATAAGCATCTTCCCATCGTTGCGCGTATTCGGCCTGCTGCCCCTGCCGGTAGCTATTTGCTTTCCCTTCCTGGTCCCACCACTGCCACCCAGCCCAGCTCAACACCCCAATCAGCAGCGCCAACCCCAGCGCCACTTCCCGCGCCTGCAACGTCCAGCCCCTGGGCACCGGCTCCGGGTCGAGGTCCTCTACGGTGGATATGCCCTGGTCGTCAAAGTCTCGCATGGCAGTCCTACTATCGCGCACTATACTTACATTATAGTAACTTCTGGGGATTTCACCAGTACCTTTAGGGCTGTGTCAAAGTTGCTCGTCCTGCTTCTACAGCGCACAAGAAGAGAAGTTTTCTTTTGTTTCTATGTGAAAAATGGCGGCGAAGCCGCCATTTTTCACATAGAAACAAACTCTTTTTCTCATGTAAGGTGCATTTAGCGACTTTGACACAGCCCTACCAGTACCTTAGATTAGCATTGACCCCCTCCGTACTTTGTGATACGATTCACTAGATAAAGATAGGTTACAATTACCCGTATTGCGCTCGCGAAATCAATTCCGGTCATGGGCGACCGGATAATTAATGGAGGAGAGAGCGATTGAATATAGTAGTATGTATGAAGGCGGTGCCCGACACGACTGCGGAGAAGCGGCTGCTCCCCGACGGCACGCTCGACAGGGCAGGCGTGCCCGCCATAATCAACCCGTGGGACGAGTATGCCATCGAGGAAGCCCTGCGTATCCGCGAGGCTGAAGGCGGCTCAGGCGAGATAGTACTTCTCTGCGTGGGGCCTGAGAACAGCACGGAAGTAATCCGCAAGGGCTTGGCGATGGGTGCCGACCGAGCGGTACTGGTCACCGACCCCGCCTTGCACGGCTCTGACTACTTGGCGACGGCCAGGGTGCTCGCGGAGACCCTCAAGGGCTTGCAATACGACCTTGTGATGTTCGGCTCGCAGAGCACGGACGCAGGCGGAGGCGTCATCTACAACATCGTCGCTGAGATGCTCGGTCTGCCCGCCGTGACGTGGGTCAACGAGATAGAGGCCACGGGCGGCAAAGTGCGCGGCAAGCGCGGCAGCGACATCGGCTACGACGTAGTAGAAGCGCCCCTCCCCGCGATTGCCTCCGTCACGCAGACGGCGCACGAACCCCGCTATCCTTCGTTGCCCGGCATCATGAAGGCCAAGAAGAAAGAGATAGCCATCAAGGACCTGGGCAGCCTCAGTATAGACGCCTCGCAGGTAGGACTGGCAGGCGCAAAGACGACGGTAACAGGTTCGGAGCGCCCCCAGGCCACCCGCGCCAAACAGGTCCTGAAAGCCGAGGACCCCGCAGCCACAGCGGCTGCCATAGCCGATTTTCTGGAGAGCAAGAAACTTATTTAGAGAAATCAGAAGTCAGAAATCAGAAGTCAGCTAGTAGAAAGTTCAAGAAGCTGATTTCTGACTTCTGATTTCTGACTTCTCCCGAAGGGGGTAGACGTGGCGACGAACAATGACGTTTGGGCGGTTGTTGAGACGGACAACGCAGGCAGGCCCAAGAAGCTGGGGCTTGAGTTGGCTAGCATGGCGGCGCAGGTGGCCGCGCAGTACGGCGGGCAGGGCATGGCCATCGTCATCGGGCCGCGTGAGGCTGGCGAAGCCGTAGGGCAGTATGGTGTGTCTCAGGTGTATTTTTGCCCCGACCCGCGCTGCAAGAGCGACATCATTGGGCCTGCTTCCGCGGTTATTGCGTCTCTAATAAAGCAGCACAACCCGCGCCTGGTGCTCATGCCTTCCACGCCCCTGGGCAAGGACTGGGCCGGGCGCGTCTGCGGCAAGCTGAGGCTTGGCATCGAGGCCGACGTTATCGAGCTTACTGTCGAGAGCGGCAAGGCTACCGTAGTCGCGCCCGCCTTCAACGGCGCGCTACGTGTGAGCAGCCAGCTAAAAGATGAGGGCGAGCAAACCGGCCTTCTGATTGTGCGTCCGGGCGCTGCCACCGCGAAGCGTGCGGAAGGCGCGCCAGCCAGCCTTGAGGAAGCAGCCGTACCCGGTGACGTTACGCCCGGCGTGACGGTGGTGGAGAGCGTGGCCGAGAAGGGCGGCGTGCCCGACCTCGCGGGCGCGCAAACCATCGTGGCGGGCGGGCGCGGCCTGGGTAGTGCCGACAAGTTCAGCGTGGTACACGACCTTGCCGATAGCCTGGGCGGCGCGGTGGGCGCGACCCGCGCGGTGGTTGATATGGGCTGGATACCATACTCCTACCAGATCGGGCAGACTGGCAAGACCGTGCGCCCCAAGCTCTACATCGCGGTGGGCATATCGGGCGAGATACAGCACAAGGTCGGCATGCAGACCTCCGGCGTGATCATCGCTATCAACAAAGACCCCAACGCCCCCATCTTCCAGTTCTCGGATATGGGCGTGGTAGGCGATCTGCACCTGATCGTGCCTGCCCTCACGGCAGAGATACGCAAGCGCAAAGGAATGGGATAGCTCCCAACCTATATATGGTGGCGTCTACCAGCAAGCAACCACATATTGACTCCGATATTACGACCATATGTTCTAGCGGGTTGGAGTAATAGCATAACCCTGAAAAGTAGAGATAAAAGTTATAGCGATTTACCTGGAATTGAAGTGGAAAACGCTTGACTTCAGACCCTCCGGTGGATTATTCTAACTACGCCCCGGAGGTACTCCACTCAACAACCTCTGGGATGGATAGAGAGGGATACCCTATATCCCTCCCGTCACCCTCTGTACGGTTTAATATCTCAGCAGCGATCTAACTTACTTCGTGGCGACGCTTGCTCCCGCTATATTGCGGGGGAAAGATGTGGAATTGTGTGCCTTTTGGGGCTAGACAAGTACCACAACATATGGTACAGTAAGAGCATCGTCCCACAACATGTGGGCGGGGATGCGAGGATCGCGGAGATGTTCCACAGAGGAAGTCGAAATGTGGATAACTCTTTACACATGGAATGTGCAAAACGCCTTGTAAGGCTGCTCAAGGCGAGACGGGTATAAGCTGTTGTTATGGAAATAGTGGCGCAAATCTATTGAATCGTAACATCTCTTACTGTTATCATTGGCGATATTAGTTACGTCAAGCGCACAGGTTACGAGGCGATAGTCTAGAAAGAGGCAAGACGAGCACGCAGTCGTATAACACTGAGGATACGCAGGGGAGGCCGCATGAACAACGCCAAGCAAGTCTGGCAGGCAGCACTAGGAGAGCTACAGGTAAAGGTGCCTGGGCCGAGCTTCCAAACGTGGCTCAAGAACACATCCATAGCCACCTTTGAGGAGCACAAGGTCGTGATCGCTGTGCCCAGCAACTTCGCCATGGAATGGTTGGAGAAGCGTTACAGCAAGCTCATCGGTGAAACGCTGAACAACGTCCTGGGCCATAAGGTCGAGGTGAAGTTCGAGGTGAGAACGCCGGTGCGGGGCGAAGCCGAGCGTGCGGTGCGCGCCCTCGACGGCGTAGGGATAGACACGAGACCGCGTGAGCTACCGATAGCGGTGGGGCAGAGCGGTGGGTCAAGCCCGTTCCAGGGCAAGCCCGCCAACGGCGTGCCGGCCGGTAACAGCATCAACGCAAGCGCGACGGGCACCACCAACGGCAACGCGCCCACTCACATCCACCAGGTACGCGACAGCTACGCGGGCGGCGCGGGCAACGTCGCCACCGGACAGGTGGCGAACAATATCAGCAACATCGCCCGCTCCAACAACTCGGGCGTGCCCGGTTCAACGAGCAGGGGCGGCGTGTCCGGTCCCGTCTCGCCCCTCAAGCGCAACATGCCGGGCGGTGGGTCGGCTTACCAGTTCGAGATGCCTATGGAAGAGGCGTCCATGCTCAACCCGCGCTACGTCTTTGACCGCTTCATCGTGGGAAAGAGCAACCAGTTAGCGCATGCCGCGTGCCGCGCGGTGGCCGAGAGGCCAGCCGCAGCATACAATCCACTCTTCCTGTACGGGGGCGTGGGGCTGGGCAAGACCCACCTCTTGCATGCCATCGGCCACGACGTTATGCGCCGCTACCCAGGCATCAAGGTGCTCTACCTCTCCTCCGAGAAGTTCACCAACGACCTGATAAACGCCATACGCGACCAGCGCAACGAGAACTTCCGCTCCATGTACCGCTCGGCTGACGTGCTGCTCATAGACGACATCCAGTTCATCGCGGGCAAGGAAAGCACCCAGGAAGAGTTCTTCCACACGTTCAACGCCCTGCACGGCGCGAACAAACAGATAGTGCTCAGTTCCGACCGCCCGCCAAAGGCCATCTTGACGCTGGACGAGCGGCTGCGCTCCCGCTTCGAATGGAGCATGGTCGCGGACATCCAGCCTCCCGACCTTGAGACGAGGATAGCGATACTGCGAGGGAAGGCAGAAGCGCTGGCGGTGCCCGTGCCGATGGACGTGATAGACTTCATCGCCCGCAAGGTGCAGAGCAACATCCGCGAGCTGGAAGGCGCGCTCAACCGCATCGTCGCCTACGCGCAGCTAAACGGCGCGCCCCTCACGGTGGACCTTGCGGCGGCCTCCCTCAACGACCTGGTCGCCAACTCGCGCCGCAGGCCCGTCAACGCCGACAGGATAGTGGAGACCGTGTCTAGCTTCTTCAACCTGGAGCCGGAGGACCTCAAGACCGGGTCGAGAAGCCGCGAGGTGCTGGTGCCCAGGCAGATAGCGATGTTCCTGATGCGCGAAGAGGTCGAGATGCCCTTCATCCAGATAGCCGCTTTCTTCGGCAAGCGCGACCATACGACGGCCATGCACTCCTACGAGAAGATCGAGAATCTAGTCGAGTCGGACAACCAGATGAGGCAGGAAGTGCTTACTATCAGGCAGATGCTGTACGGGGAGCACGAACGGTAGGATTTGGAATTTCGGATTGCGAATTTCGAATTTGTCGGTTGTGGGGAGGATGCAGAGATGCGTTCTCCCCTCTTTTTCTATTCCCTACTTTGGGGATAGATACCTAATCCTGCAACTTTCTTCCGGGCAGTTCAGTATCTATTTGTAGTATGGATATAGCTATCACTCATCACATGTAATATAATGGCTCCAAACATCCTTGCGCGCTGTATTGCATTTGTATTGACGCCGGCACTTTTGGTGCGCCCATGTCCGATAGCTGCGCCCGATTTTCCGTGCTGGCCAGCAAAAAGGAGGAAACTCTGCGATGGACAATAATATGATAACGTGCCCGACGTGCGGCAACACGATGCCCCAGGCGGCGAAGTTCTGTACGTCATGCGGCCACATAATGCCGGTGGATGCCGCCCCGGCCCAGGACGCCGAGCAGCCCGAAGCCATATCTACAGAGCCGGTGGCGGCATCATTCTCTAGCGAGCTGGCGAGCAGCTCCGCGACAGAGGAAACGGTGGAGCCGGGCGAAGCGCCGCTTCCCGATCTCTCCTCTGTGCCCACCGTCGGCGAGATGGGCGAGAGTGGTTTCAATCAGTCAGGCTCTATGGTGGCGCAGGGTGACGCACCTTCATCAGACGACGCGCCTTCCTCAGAGAGTGGTCCCTCAATATTTGGCTCCGAGACCCCAGGCACGGTGTATGGCCCGGAGTCCTCTTTGCCCTGGGACGCGCCGTCACCAGGCGGGGGCGCTCCGACTGTGGATGTGTCTTCGAGCAGCGACTACGGCGGTTCTTCCGAGGCTTCCGACGCTACTTCGACGCCCTGGACGCCTGGGTCGTCTGGCGGCGGCTATAGCGAGCAGCCTTCGAGTGACAGTGGCACGCCAGCCACGCCTCCTCCATACTCAATGCAGCCGCTACAGGGGCAGGGGCAAGGACAGCAATACTACACGCCTCCATCCCAGCAGGGCGGACAGGCCCAATCCTACTACGGCCAGCCTCAGCAACAACAGCCTCTCGCGCAAGGAGTATATTACACTCCACCGCCGCAACAGCCCCAGCCCTACGGCCAGACGCAGAACTTCGACCAGGGCGCGCCCGCGCCCCAGTATCAGCAGCCGTACGGCCAGGCACAGGGCATGCAGCCCCCCGCGCAGAACTACCCCAACTATCCTCAACAGCAGCCCGGGGGTTACGGATACCCGCAGCCTGGCATGGTGGCCGCCGCGCCTAAGGACCCAACCACCGCACTCCTCCTTGAGCTTATAGGTTACGCCGGTTTCATGGGGATAGGCCATATATACGCGGGCAAGGTGGGCCGGGGAATCGCCCTTATGTTTGGCTTCTGGGCTTATCTCGTGGTCTTTGGCTTGCTTTCGATCATTCTCATAGGCTGCCTCTTCCTCATTATCACTCCCGTCTTCCCGATCCTCTCCGGCCTGTGGATAAAGAGTGAGATGGAAAAAGAGCGGGCGATGGGTATCCAGCGGTACTAATAGTCGTCAGGGATCAGAATCCATTTTCATGGGGGTTGTGTGCCCCAGGTTTCTGAGTTCTAGTAGAACGTTCAAAAACAAGAAAACAGGCGGCGCAGCCGCCTGTTTTCTTGTTTTTGAACTAGTAATTCTACGCTTCCCAAGCGCAAATCTTAAATCCGGGATAACTCATGTTTTGCTGTGGCAACAACTGGAAAGCCCGTCATGAAATTGTCGAAAAATCGCTTTAGAGACGCTGTAATAATCCCATATAGTGGTTCGTCGTAATAGGTAAGAAGAGAATACGTGTCAATTGCGCCGCATGGCTCTTCGCTCCTTCCTTGCAACCAAACACCCGCTCTGCCCAGCGGGTGTTTGGCTTTAACAAGTACCGAGTGCTGAGTAGTGAGTGCCGAGTGGGAATAAGGCTTTACTCGGTACTCGGCACTCGCTACTCGGCACTCGGACGGCTGACGAAGATGTGGTGGGCGGCTTCGGCGGTTACTACGTGGCCTGCGGGGCCGTCCTCTCCGATGGTGGATACTACCAGGGATATAGACCCTGCGTCCGCGTCATGCTCAAGGACCGTTACGTTCGCGTCGGGCACCAGGCCAAGAGAGGCGACGTAGCGCAGGAAGTCGGAGTCGTCGTCGGGGATGTGGCGCACCACCGACGGCGTGTTAGGTGGCAGGTCATAGAGGGGCAGGAGGTCTTGCACGGGCAGCGCGCCCGTGCTGCTGGGGATGGGGGCGCCGTGAGGGTCGAAGCGTGGGTAGCCCAGGCGGGCGTCTATGCGTTCTTCCAGGTAGGGGGAGATCGCGTGCTCTAATCGCTCGGCTTCATCATGCACGCGGTCCCAGGGCACGCCGAGGTGCTGGTGCAGATATAGCTCTATCAGCCGGTGCCGCCTGATGACGCGCAGGGCGGCTGCCAGCCCCGCTTCCGTCAGGTAAGCCCCCCTGTAGCGCGTGTACGCGGCCAGCCCCTGCGCCTCCAACTGTTGCAGCATGGCCGTGACCGACGCGGCGCGCAGGCCCACATTCTCCGCTATGGCGTTTGTAGTAGCGGGGGAGCCATCCTGTTGCAGTTTATAGATGGCTTTAAGGTAGTCCTCGACGGCGCGTGTGACCATGCACCCTCACAAATAACTCTTACAGGTTGCGCTGAGCTATTCTACCACACATAAGACAGATACTACTCCATCAAAATGGGACCCGCAGGGTCCCATTTTGATGGAGGAAAAGTTTTTAGAGCGCGGCCAGCCGCTCGCGCAGCTTCTCTAGCTTCTCCTGGGCGGCTGATAGCTTGGCCTGCTCGCGCTGCACCACTTGGGGCGGGGCTTTGGCGGTGAACTGCTCGTTACTCAGGAGCGCCTGGGTGCGCTCTATCTCGGCCTGGGTCGCCTCGGCCTCCGATTGGAGGCGCTTGCGCTCCACGTCAAGGTCCACCAAGCCCGCCAGGGGCAGCGCCACTTCCACCTCCCCCACCACGAGGGTCGTGGCCCTGGCGGGGCGCTGCTCCTCCGACAATCTTTCCTCTATCACCAGCTTCTCAGGGTCGAGGCGGGCGAGGCGGGCGAGGGTGTCGGCCTCCTCCTGGAGCATGGCGGTGCGCGAACTTCCCGCGAGGAGAGCTTCTATGCGCCGCCCGGTCATCTCCTTCTTGATGTTTTCGGGCGCGTCTCGCACGGCCTCGGCGCGGGCGTTGCGTATCTCCCTTATGATGTCTATTATCAAGCCGAAGTCGCGCTCCGCGTCCTCATCTATAGCCAACGCCTCAGGCCACGCAGCCATCATTATGCTCTGCTCGTTAGCGGTCAGACCGTCGCGGCTGGGCCAGCCATGAAGGTGCTGCCACAATTCTTCGGTCACGAAAGGCATATAAGGGTGAAGCAGGCGCAGTATGCCGTCCAGCACCCCTCGCGCCACCGCCAGCGTCGCCTCTTTATGCTCCCCACGCAACGCCGTCTTGGACGCCTCTATGTACCAGTCGCAGTACTCGTTCCACACGAACTCCTGCAACAGCCTGCCCGCCTCCCCAAGCTGATAATCCTCAAGCAACTGCGTCACCTGCCGCGCCGTCTTGCTGTACCGGCTCACTATCCAACGATCCGATAACGATTTCGAATTTCGGATTTCGAATTTCGAATTTCCTCCATCGGCCCCTGATCCCTGACCCCTGATCCCTGACCCCTGCGACAGCACAAAGCGCGTGGCGTTCCAGAGCTTGTTGGCGAAGTGGCCCGATTGCTCTATGCGCTGCTCGCTCAGCTTCTGGTCGTTGCCTGGGGAGGCGTTGGTTATCAGGGCGATGCGGAGGGCGTCGGAACCGTACTTGTCCGCCATCGCCAGGGGGTCCACCACGTTGCCCTTCGACTTACTCATCTTCTGGCCGTTCTCATCTCTGACAAGGCCGTGCAGGTACACCGTATGGAATGGCGGCTGCCCCGTGTTCTCGATGCCCTGGAATATCATGCGGGCCACCCAGAAGAAGAGGATGTCGTATCCCGTCTCCATCACGCTCGTAGGGTAGAAGTACTTGTAGTCGGGCGTCTCGTCGGGCCAGCCAAGCGTGCTGAAGGGCCACAGGCCGGAGGAGAACCATGTATCGAGCACGTCCTCATCCTGGTGGATGTCGGCACTGCCGCACGTCTCGCACTTGGTCACGCTCTCCGGCTCGTCTGCTGAGGCGAAGCGGTGGCCGTTGTCGCAGTACCACACGGGTATGCGGTGGCCCCACCATAGCTGCCGGGAGATGGGCCAGTCGCGGATATTCTCCATCCAGTGGTAGTACACCTTGTTGAAGCGTTCGGGCACGATACGCACCCTGCCGTCGCGCACCACCTGTATCGCGGGCGCGGCCAGGGGCGGCATCTTCACGAACCACTGGTCCGACACGATCGGCTCCACGATGGTGCCGCATCGCTCGCAATGTGGCACGTTATGGTTGTGGATGTCCGTCTTAATAAGGTAGCCTTCACGCTCAAGCTGCTCCACCACGCCTCTGCGCGCCTGAGTCACGGTCTGCCCCGCATATGGCCCGGCGTTCTCGTTGAGCGTGCCGTTGGGGTTGAGTATATTGATGGTTTGCAGGCCCTGGCGCTGGCCGATCTCAAAGTCAAGCGGGTCGTGTCCGGGGGTCAGCTTCACCGCGCCCGTGCCGAACTCCTTGTCCACGCCTTCGTCCGCCACGATGGGTATAGGGCGGTTCATAATGGGCAGGATCACCTGCTTGCCGATGAGGTGGTGCCACCGCTCGTCGTCCGGGTGTACTGCCACTGCCGTGTCGCCCAGCATCGTCTCCGGGCGGCTCGTTGCCACGATGATGCCCTCTTCAGGCTTGCCCGCCATCGGGTAGCGCAGCGTCCACAGGTGGCCCGGCTCTTCCTCCATCTCCACTTCCAGGTCGGAGAGGGTGGTGGAGCAGCGCGGGCACCAGTTTACTATACGCACGCCCTTGTAGATTAGCTCTTTGTCGTACAGGTGCTTGAACACGATACGCACGGCGCGCGCTGGGCCGGCGTCCATAGTGAAACGCTCGCGGGTCCAGTCGCACGACGCGCCGAGGCGGCGAAGCTGGTAGCGTATCTTTGGGCGGTAGCGGTTCATCCACTGCCATGTGCGCTCAATGAACTTCTCGCGCCCCAGGTCGTGCCGCGAAAGCTCCTCGTTCGCCAGCTCTTTCTCCACCACGTTCTGCCCCGCTATGCCCGCGTGATCCTCTCCCGGCAGGTAGAGGGTGGAGTAGCCCTGCATCCTCTTCCACCGTATGAGGATGTCCTCTACAGCGTTAGTGAGGGCGTGCCCCATGTGCAATTCGCCCGTCACGTTGGGTGGCGGCATGATGATGGCGTAAGGCTCCTTGCCGGGGTCGCGCTCAGGCGTGAAGTAGCCCTGTGCCTCCCACCAATCGTACCAGTGGCCCTCCACCTCCGTGTGGCTGTATGCCTTCGCCATCTCATTGCTTATTTCTCTTGTATCCGGCATTGTTTTCTCCCTTCCAGCTTGTTTATTCACCGCAGAGGCGAAAATTGTTACTTAAACAAAAAACCCCTCCGTCCACCAAGGACGAAAGGGATCAATCTTTCGTGGTACCACCTTGCTTCAGCAACCCCCAACTATGAGCCTGAACTCACAATTCGTAATTCGTAATCTGTAATTCGTAATTACACGGAGGGGGTTGCCCTCGTATGCGCTGTAACGGGCGCAACCGTGTGAGCTGAAGAGCCGCGCGCTGCTTGTTCACCCACAGGCTCCGGAGCGACGTTCGGACCTCTTACCGCAAGGGACTTTCAGCCGGTGATCCCTACTCTCTGAAGCGGCAGCCTGAGCATCCTACTCCTCTCCTTCACTGCCTTGTTTCTATTTGGTTGTGGGAGTATTATACGCAGAGTAGTTGTGGGGTGTCAATACGACTTGCGATGGAGATTGGGCTAGTGCCAATGGAAATGCTAAGTATGTCGTGTAACAAGTGTGGCGCGCCGCTAGAGGTGCCTACCGGCACTAATTTCGTCACTTGCGCCTTCTGTAAAGCCTCACTTGCTATTCGTACTTCGGGCAATGCAGCTTACACTGAAGTGCTTGCGAATATCGACCGAAAGACGGATGAGATTCTAGAGCATGTGGAAGCTTTAAGTAAACATGTAACGAAGCAAGTCGGTACGCATTGGGAGTTATGCGAGATCAGTTGGCGCATAGGGCCGAAGCTAGGTTTTTTGCGGTCATCGCTAGAGTTTTTCGCTGAGGCAAGTGGTCCAAGAGGTACTTATTCGGTAGGTGTTTCTTGGCCTGTAAACTACGAGCTTCAGAGTATCGGGCAGGGTAACTTTATCCCTAAGCAGACTGCCGAGGCCGAGGAAGCATTGGACGCCCTCATAGACTCACTAGACGCAGAACACTGGAAATTCTATGAGCAGGGACAATATTGGTACCAGGCTAAGCTTCGCCGCCGTTTCAAATAGCAGCAGGGAGTGGAACCTACTCTTGCAGATTTAACAATCAAGGCAATAGCTATTACCGAACAAGACATGAATTAAGCCGGTAAGGAGGGGAATGCCAATGGAAATAACAGAAGCCATTCGCACTAAGCGTGCGATACGCTCTTTCACAGATGAGCCGTTGCCGGAGGATGCTATCCACGCCATCCTGAACGCGGGGCGGCGCTCGCCTACCGCGGGCAACGCGCAGTACCTCACCTTTATCGGCATACGCGACAAAGAGGTGCGGCAACAGCTTTCGACTACCGCGCAGGGGACGGGCCACCTGGCGCGTGCGGCGTTCGTGGTGGCTATCGTGTCGTCCGGCACCTACGGCCCTGCCATCGTCCACTTCGACATCGGGCAGGCGGCAATTTACATGATGCTGGCCGCCTGGGAATTGGGCATCGGCTCGAACGTCGCGCGTATGACCAAACGGGAGGAAGTGGGGGTCGCACTCAATCTGCCCGAAGACGTAGGGTGCGAGTGGGCTATCTCGTTCGGCTACCCGGCCCAATCCGATGCGCTGTCGGCTCCCCCGAAGGCAGGTGGGCGCAAGGAGTTCGACGAGGTAGTGCGCTGGGACAGGTGGGAGTGAGCGGCACGATGCAGTTCACCAATCTGTTGCAATTGGAGGCGCTGGCCCGCGAGATACTCGACCCCGGCACTTTCGACTTCATAGCGGGCGGCGCGGACGACGAGGTGACGTTGCGCCGCAACCGCGAAGACTTCGAGCGGATAGCGTTGCGTCCCCGCGTGCTGGTAGACGTGAGCAACGTAGATACGTCCACAACGGTGCTGGGCACGCCCGTCAGCATGCCCGTTGTACTCGCGCCAACTGCGGGCCACCAGATATGCTGTTCCGATGGCGAGCTTGCCACCGCACGCGCCGCCACGGAAGCGGGCATACTGATGGCGCTCTCCACCCTCTCCACCTTCAGTATAGAAGAGGTAGCGGCGGTGAGCGACGCGCCCCGGTGGTTCCAACTGTATGTTTACCAGGACCGCGAGGTAGCACGCACCCTCATACAGAGGGCCGAAGGCGCCGGGTATAAGGGCATCTGCGTCACGGTAGACGTGCCCCGTATAGGCCACCGCGAGCGCGACCTCCGCAACGCTTACGCCTTCCCGAAGGAACTGGTGCTCGCCAACCTGGTTGAGATGCAGCTTGAGCGCCTGCCTGTAGGCGTGGTGGACGGCACCGGCCTGGGCAAGTACATAGCCTCAAAGTGGGACGCCGCCCTCTCCTGGAAGGATATAGACTGGTTCGCCTCGCTCAGCAGCCTGCCCATCATCATCAAAGGCATACTTACAGCCGAGGATGCGGTTATAGCCGCCGAACACGGGGCTGCGGCTGTGGTGGTAAGCAATCACGGTGGGCGGCAGCTAGACTCCGCTATCTCCTCGATAGCCGCATTGCCGGAGGTAGTGGAAGCCGTTGGGGACCGCATGGAAGTGCTGATGGACGGCGGCGTGCGGCGCGGCACAGACGTGCTCAAGGCGCTGGCGCTGGGTGCGCGGGCCGTCATGCTGGGGCGACCCTACCTCTACGGTCTCGCGCTGGGCGGGCAGGAGGGAGTGCGAAGGGTGATAGAGGCGCTTGGCCAGGAGCTTGCCCTTGCCATGGCGCTGTCGGGCCGCCCAACCATAAAGGACGTAGACGCCACGCTGGTAAAAATGTGATATACTGGCGCGAAGCCTTCTATGTGAGGAGAAAGTATGGCAGCAGATACTTCAACAGAAGATACCGGCAGCTCAGATTACGTAGCCCCCAGGCCGCGCCGCCCCGCGCCCGTTGACTTCGACACCAGGCTTGCCCCCACCTGCATGATCTGGTCTATGTTCATAATCCTTGCATCCTTCGCCATGATAATCCTCTTCTGGGCCATCGGCAATTGGGGCACCGTCTTCCGCTAACTTCCAGCGTTGCTCATCCCTCTTTTGCGCGGAAGAGATAATAGAAAGGGTCCGGTTGGGTAGGTTTTGCCCCAACCGGACCCTTTCTATTGCTTTAACAGGCTAATCGTCCCTGCCGCCTTTAACCAATCTGTGCTATAGACTGTATCTCGTGCGTAGGGTAGACTATCTGTAGGCACGCCATAGCGCAAGAGCATATACCGGCTTGTGGGATTTTGCACACATATCAATGGAGAGAAGGATTGCTACTATATAGCGACAAAGACAACCGGCTGCGGTTAGCGCGGCAAGCCTTCAGCCTCGTGCCTTTCGTGGTATTTCTGACCACTCTCATACTCTTCGCTACGCCCACCGAGCCTTCTCTCCACCTATTTACGCAGATGCTTCTCAGGGCGTCAGTAGCCGCGCTCGCCTCCGCGTTCGTGTGCATAGGAGCATACGGCTTCTACCGCTACCTGATCGAGCGGTCGCCGGGGTTGTAGAGCGTATAGCTTGCAACAATTACAGAATAGCACGGGCACCTGAACTAGAACAAGGTGTCTTTCTTTTTAGAGCAAAGGCGATCCTATGGGACAGAACTGTTGAAAAGCCGGGAGGCATAGGATAGCTCACACCAACATCCTTGTCATTCTGAGCGCAGCGAAGAATGACAAGGGGGAGCGGGTTCGCTTTCTTCCGACATCCAGGTAACTTTGCATCCGCACTACCTTATAGGGTACGGTACCCCATGAAAATAAGCTCAGCCCTCCCCTGGCCCCTAACCCCTGACCCCTAACCCCTCTTGCACCCCGCGCATAGCAGACGGCGATTTGCTATAATTCGGAATTGACGAATGGTTCACATTATGGGGCGAGGGGAACGCGCAATGAACGTGCAACCTGTCACGGGCGAACCGGAACGGCAGCAGGACACGCTGCAAGACGCGCTGCAAAGCAACGATTTCGCGGAGAGCCTGATAAACAGCAACCTCGACGGCATCCTGGCGTTCGATCGCGATTGCTGCTACACCGTCTGGAACCCCACGATGGAGCGCATTACCGGCATGTCGCGGGCGCAGGTGGTGGGTAGGCGCGCCTTCGACGTTTTCCCGTTCCTCAAAGAGACCGGAGAAGACCAGGTTTTCCACGAAGTGCTCGCAGGCAGGAGCGTGGCAACGCAGGACAGGATGTACGTAGTCCCCGAAACCGGGCAGCGGGGCTACTTCGAGGGGCATTATTCGCCTTTGCGTGATGCTTCGGGTGCGGTGGTGGGCGGACTGGCCGTCATACGCGAAATCACCCGGCGCAGGCAGGAAGAGGAGGACATCAGGCGGCTGAACCGCGCCCTTGAGGACCGCGTAGCGGAGCGCACGGCGCAACTCGAAGCCGCCAACAAGGAGCTGGAGAACGAGGTCGCCGAGCATAAGAGTACGGAGGAAGCACTACGAAGGTCGAGGGACCAGCTTACCGTCATCTTGCAGGGCGTGGGCGACGGCATCACCCTGCAAGGCCCGACTGGAGAACTACTCTACGCCAACGAAATGGCCGCTCGCACCATGGGCTTCTCGTCCGCCGAGGCTTTGCTTGAGACCCCTGTCACCGAGGTGATGCAAAGGTTCGAGGTGCTGGACGAGGCGCGCCAGCCCTTCCCGATGAGTATGCTGCCGGGTCGTTACGCGCTGCAAGGGATAGAAAGTCCCGAAAAAGTGCTCTGCTGGCGGGTGGTGGCTACGGAGGAAGAGCACTGGTCTATCGTCAGGGCCAGGCCAGTATACGACGAGCATGGGCGCGTGCAGCTTGCCATCAACATCTTCCAGGATATAACGGAGCGCAAGAAGCACGAGGAAGAGATGCAGAGGCGCATGGCGGAACTGGAAAGTATTTACGACATCAGCACCGCCGCCGCACGCGCTATGGACCTGGGGGAGATTTATGAGCGCGCGCTGGACGGCTTGCAGCGCACGTTGCGGGCCGACAAGACGGCCATCCTCCTGTACGATGCCGACGGGGTGATGAGATTCAAGGCGTGGCGCGGCCTCTCCGACGACTACCGCAAGCTGGCCGAGGGACATTCGCCCTGGCAGCGCGACGCCAAAGACCCGCAGCCCGTGTTCGTGCCCGACGTATCAGACGAGCCTGGCCTTGCCGGTCTGCAACAAACTATCATCAACGAAGGTATCCGCGCCCTGGGCTTCATTCCACTGGTCTTCCAGGGGCAGCTGCTGGGCAAGTTTATGGTCTATTCAAGCCAGCCGCGCCACTTCAGCGAAGGGGATGCCCGCGTGGCGCAGACCATAGCCAGCCACATTGCCTTCTCCATAGAGCGCAGGAGGGCGGAGGAGGAGCGCACGCAACTGTTGCTCAGCGAGCACCAGGCGCGCATCGAGGCCGAGGGTGCCGTCCACACGCGCGACGAGTTGCTGTCGGTGGTGTCGCACGACCTGAAGAACCCCCTGGCGGCCATCACGGGCAACGCGCAACTGTTGAAGCGGCGGATTGGGCAGTCGGACGCGACACATCCTGAGCGTCTCATAGAGGTGGTAGAGCGCATCAACGAAGCGGCGAGCAAGATGAGCGCGCTTATCAACGAGCTTATGGACTTTGGCCGCTTGCAGGTGGGCCAATCGCTCCCACTTGAGCGTGCCACGTCCGATTTGGCGGGGGTGGTGCGCCTGACGGTCGACGAGCAGCAACGAACTACGGCCCGCCATCGCCTCCTGCTCAAGACGGAGGTCAAGGAGCTTACCGGCATGTGGGATGCGAGCCGCCTTGACCGGGTGCTCGCTAACCTCCTCTCCAATGCCATCAAGTACAGCCCTAACGGTGGCGACGTTATGGTGCGGTTGCGGCGTGAGCAAGCATCCGGCAGAGAGTGGGCCGTGCTGGTAGTCACAGACCAGGGGATAGGCATCCCCGCCGCCGATCTGCCCTACATCTTCGAGTGGTTCCGCCGGGGCGAGAACACGTCGGGGCGCATCAGTGGCGCGGGCATCGGCCTTGCGAGCGCCAAGCAGATCATCGAGCAGCACGGCGGCTCCATCTCCGTCGAGAGCGCCGAGGGCGCGGGCACCACCTTCATAGTGCGTCTGCCTATAGTGAAGAATTGAAATAAATTGCAATAACAGGAAAATGAGCGGCGCAGCCGCTCATTTTCCTGTTATTGCAATTCTTGCTATCAACGGCGAACCGGCGTTACGCAGCCTGGGAAGAAGGTGTTAGCCACTATCTTAGACACCTGCCCCCTCGTGGCGGCGTTGTTGGGGCGGAAGTACGGCCTGTTGCCCCCGCCGCACGGCTCGCTCACCCCACCACAAGGGTAGCCCCCCATGATGCCCCTGGACGTTAGCCTCTGCACCCACTCGTAGAAGGTGTCGCCTGGGGCTACGTCCTCGAACAACTGGCCTCCGGGCGGCTCGCTGAATCCGGCTGCGTTAGATACTATCTTGGTGATTTGCCCGCGTGTAGCGTTGGCGCTGGGGCGGAAGTAGGGCAGATTGCCTGCTCCGCAAGGCTCGCCCGCGCCGCCGCACGGATAACCGCCTATGTGTCCCCTGCCTGCCAATCTCTGTATCCAGGTGTAGAACGCGTGCGTAGTTGGAATATCCTCAAACAAACGGCCACTCACCGGCTCGTTGAAGTCTGCTGCATTCGAGACGATTTTGGATAGCTGCCCCCGCGTGATGTCGTTGTTGGGGCGGAAAGTGCCGTCTAAGTAGCCTCCCAGGATGCCCCGGCAGGCCAGGCAGCGCACGAATGGATGGAATGTGCTCCCGCTCGGCACGTCTGTGAACTGGATGGGGCAAGCTGTGGGCGTGCTGCTGGGCGCGACTACCGTGACGGTGGGCGTGGAGGTAGTGGCTATAGCTGTAATTGTAGCCGTATGGATTGCCCCAATGGTAGGTGTGGCCGTACCTGTCGGTGATGGCTGCGCCGGGGTGCCTGTGCTTGTGGGCACGGCTGTAGATATGGCGGTGGCCGTTTGCGTTCCGGCGGCTTGCTCGGCGATCTTGATTACGAATATCTCTTCTCCCCTGTCGCCTTCAAATGCCGGTGAGGCATGGCCGCCCAGGTATAAACCACCCGCCACGTCAAGCAATATCTCCTTGCCCGTATATTGGCCGAAGTCCGGATTCCCCGGTAGCAGCGTGGAGAACAAGAGCGCCGACCCTGCGGGGGCCATTTTGGTGATGAACAAGCCCCGGTAGCCGCCCGGTCCAGGTGGCATAGGGTTGACTACCGGGAAGCCTGCCGCCAGGCCGGTTACGCCCATCACGTAGGCGCTGCCCGCGCCATCAACAGCGATACTGGTGCCGCCCTCAAATATCTCGCTGGTGCCGCCCCCGCCCAGGAATGTGGAGTAAACCAACGACCCCGTGCTGCCGAACTTGGTCACGAACGCGTCCATATCCCCGTTCAGGCTGGACTGGAAAGCGTTGAGCGTTGGGAAGTCGTCCGAAGATGCAAGCCCCGTTATGTAGGCGCTGCCCGCGCTGTCAACCGCGATGTCGGCAGCGCCGTCCCCGAAGTTGTCATCGCCGCCGAGATAAGTAGAGTAGAGAATAGTCGAGCCGGACGGGCTGACTTTTGTCACGAACGCGTCCCCTTCCCCGCCGCCATACTCAGGTTGGAACGCATTCACAGCAGGGAAGTCGCCCGTTGTGGAGCCGGTTATGTAAGCGTTGCCCGCGCCGTCAACCGCCAGGCTCGATGCCTGGTCGCGGTTGAGAGTGCTGCCCGCGCCCCCTATGTAAGTGGAGTAAATCAGCGCGCTCCCCTGCGAGTTCAGCTTGGCTAAGAACGCATCGCTACCCCCGCCGCCATACGTGGGTTGGGCTGCATTAAGCACGGGGAACTGCGCCGAGCTTGTCCACCCTGCTACGTAGGCGTTGCCGTCTATGACCACTATATCGTTGGCAACGTCCTCACCCATCTTATTGACGAGCGGCCCGCCCAGGTAGGTCGAGTAGACCAGCGACGAACCCGTGGGGCTTAGCTTGGTGATGAAGGCATCGCCGCCGCCTGCCTCGCTCGGCTGGAAGGAGCCGGGGGTGGTAGGGAAATTGGGCGAGTCCGCGAAGCCGGTCACGTATGCGCTGCCCGCGCCGTCAACCGCAATGCCCAGGGCGCGGTCGTGGAACTGGCCGCCCAGGTAGGTGGAATAGATCATCGTGGAGCCGTCGGGGCTTAGCTTGGTGACGATGGCATCGTTGAGGCTCTGCTGGGTGGACTGGAAGGCGTTTACCACCGGGAAGTCGGGCGAGGTGGTCCACCCCGCAATATAGATATTGCCCAACGCATCCCTGGCTATGGCCTCGCCGAAGTCGTTGCTGCTGCCGCCGAAGTAGGTCTCCAAAGTGATTTCGGGGTCAATAATGAGAGGCAGCGCCCTGTCGTATGCCCCCAACCGGAACCCTACGCTCCCATCCCCAAACTGCACGTAGCTAGCGCTCACCGGCACCCGCCGCCCGTCCCTCTCCTGCCATGCAACGGGCGCACGCTCTACGAATGCGGACTGCGGAGTGCCTGAATTGGGCGCAGCCCAAGAACCTGCGGAATCCAAGGCAACACATAAGTTGCCCGCGTTGTCCACCGACACTTTGGCATCACATCCCTCATTCTGCACTCCGCACTCCGCATTCCGCACTTGGTATCGCCACCGGATTGCGGAAGGGTCGGCGTTGGGGGCGAGGGTGTAGGTGCCCTTTAGCGCGGAATTGCTGCCCTCGTAGCGGAGGTCCACGCCGGGATAGAGGTCTCTGTAGGTTATATGGTTATAGGTGGGCAAGCCGGTACGCCACTGGCCGGGGTCGCTCCCCACCAGGTAGTTGACCCTGCCCGGCAGCATCTCTCCTCTGTCAATATGGGCGACTGAGGACGCGCTCACGAATTGCAAGCGCACCACCGCCGAATCTGGCTTATCGAGCGCGGAACGGACCTGGTTAGCAGGCTCCGCATCCCTTCCTGCGCTTCGCAACGAGAGCACGACCTCAGAAGGTGTAAAGAGGAGCGTGCCTGTGGAATTGCGTGCCACGTAATTACCCGAAGAGGCAGCGTGCCCTGCGGCCGGCTCAAAGTAGAGGGGTCGCTTTCCCAGCGTTACATGTTCGGGAGAGATCGCCGCTCCATGCCGCATGATCGGCCTAGGAAGCCACACCGGCGACATTGAGGCTATTAATAAAGCCTGGAATACGGCGGCCAGTATAAGGAAGCGGCGGGCCGGAGTTCGGTGGGGATGCGTTGCGGTGGCGAGAGTGGACATGCCTGGTAGCCTTCCCTTCTGTGGTACGACGATAGCCTGCGGCGGGCGCGTCTTTGTGGCGAGACGCGCCGCTTCGCCGGGCATTATAGTTGGTAGAGGGAGGACAATTGTCGCCCAGGAGAGGCTGCTATCTTACGCCTCTCCTGGGCTTATGTATTGATGCTCTTAGAGCGTGTCCATTACCCTCTCCATAACGGCGAGGCCCTCATCGGCGGTCTCGCTGTCAAGGATGAGGGGCGGGCAGAAGCGGATAGTGGAGGGACCTGCCCCCAGCAGGAGGAGGCCGTTGTTGAACGACTCGTCTACTATGCGGTCGCGCAGAGCGGAGTCGCCTGCTTTGGTAGCGCGGTCTGAGACGATGTCCACGCCTATCATCAGCCCCTTGCCGCGCACGTCGCCCACGAAGGGATAACGGTCCATCCAGGTGCTCACGCGGTCCATCATCTGCTCGCCTACGCGGGTGGCGTTCTCCATCAGACCGTCTTCGAGGAGGCGGATCGTGGTGAGGGCGGCGGCCACAGCCAGGGCGTTGCCGCCGTAGGTGTTGGCGTGCGCGCCGGAGGGCCAGGTCATCATGCTCTTGCGGGCCACGATCGCGCCCATCGGCATGCCTGACGCTATACCTTTGGCTATGCACACCACGTCAGGCTCCACGCCCCAGTGTTCGATGGCGAACATCTTGCCGGTGCGGCCCATGCCCGACTGCACCTCGTCCACCACAAGGGGTATTTCGTGCCTGTCGCAGAGGTCGCGCAAGGCAGGATAGAAGTCGTCGGCTGGCACCACGTAGCCCCCTTCACCCTGGATGGACTCCACGAAGATACCGGCCACCTCGTGCGGCGAAACCAGGTGGCGGAACATCGTTTTCTCGATGTAGTCCACGCAGGCGCGGCCCAGCCTGTCGGTAGGCACGTCGAAGGGCGGGCGGTAGGGGTTGGGGTAGGGCGCATGGTAGATACCCGCCACGAGAGGCTGGTACTTGGTACGGTGCAGGTACTTGCTGGACGAGAGGGACATCGAGCCGTAGGTTCGCCCGTGGAACGCACCCAGGAACGAGATGAGCACCGGGCGGCCCGTGTGGTGGCGGCACAGCTTCATCGCGGCCTCGATAGACTCGGTGCCGGAGTTGGTGAAGAAGACCTGCTTCTCGAAGTCGCCGGGCGTCACGCGGCAGAGTGTCTCTGCTAGCTCTATGGCGTTGGGCAGGTAGAAATCGGTGCCCGCCATGTGGATGTACTTCTCGGCCTGCTCCTGTATTGCCCTGACTATCTCAGGGTGAGCATGTCCGGTAGCGAGCACAGCCACGCCCGCCGTGAAATCTATGTAGCGGTTGCCGTCCACGTCCCAAACCATATTGCCCTTGCCGTGATCCATGACGAAGGGATAAGAGCGGGTGTAAGAGGGGGAGATAACCGCGTCATCGCGCTTGAGGAACTTTTCAGCCAGGGGGCCGGGCAGTGGGCCGTTGATGTCGGGGGCGTGCTCGCCGTCCGTGCGAGTAGCGGCGGAAGGTTTGCCCGCGACATCCGATTGCATAACCATGTATTACCTCCATTGGCACTATTACAACACTGTAAGCCCGCTCAGCAAAGCAGGCACGGCTCATTGTAGCATATCGGTAGCGATGCCGCCAAGTTTGATATGAGGTAAACATGCAGCGTAAGAATAAAGAAATGTTTGCGTAGGGGCGACCCACCGGGTCGCCCTGGTGGGGTTGGCGTATCGTGCTTAATGCGATGCCCCCACCAGGGCGACCCACCGGGTCGCCCCTACCTCTAATCTGAATATTTATTGCAGCATCGTGCGTGCCTTGAGCGCATCGAGGAAGCCTTCCCTATCGGCAGGATTGATGCCGTAAGTCTCCTTATCAGTCTTGATGAGCGATATGGGACCTTTACGGGCGGTAGCGCACATCTTTACGGTGCCCATATCGTAGAAACGCGCGGCATATAGGCACAGCCCAGGGCTGCTGACGGCACGCGCATAGGGGCGTTGCTCAAATTCATGGAGCCAAACGCGCTTTATGTTGGCATAAGGGATGTAGTAGTGAAGCAATGGGCCGTAGCGCAGGTGCAGCCCATCTTCCGCGACCTCGTATTGCATATGGGGAAGTACAGGGCGTATCGCAACAAGAACCAACCGACAGCCAGCGCGCCGATTATGAGCACCAGGAAGACGTACCAGTAGTCCCTCAACAAAATGAGACCCGCCACCAGCGGAGCTAACAGCAAGACCGACATAATAGCAGCCAGGACCGCCATGTGCTTCCCGCCGTTGGATGGTTCTGGTTTGAAGATGAGTGCTCCTGGGCTTGCTACGTTGCTGCTTGTCATAGCATGTCAAACTCCCTTGAAAATGTAAATGTTCAGATTTAGGGTAAAAGTATGTTGCGGTAGGGGCGACCCGGTGGGTCGCCCTGTCTGGGTCACGTGCAATGCTGGTTTGCTATCCCCACCAGGGCGACCCACCGGGTCGCCCCTACCCTAAATCTGAACTCTTACTTGAAAGTAGGGGTCAGAGCCTAAACCCTGACCCCTGACCCCTAACCCCTAACCCCTACGGCACGTAGCAGTTGGGGAAGAAGTTCTTGCTGACTATCTTGGCTACCTGTCCCCTGGTGGCGTTGTTGCCCCACCTGAAGTATGGGCGGTTCTGGGCGTCGCATGGCTCATTATCCACCGTACCGCACGGATAGCCGCCAATCAAGTACCTGCTGCTGAGGCGGGCTATCCAGATGTAGAACGGGTGGTTGGTGGGCACGTCGGCGAAGGTCTGCTCGGTGTGCGGCTCGCTATACCCGGAGGCATTGGATACCACCTTGGAGATCTGCCCGCGTGTGGCGTCTGCGTTGGGGCGGAAGTAGGGCAGGTTCTGTGGCGCATAGCAAGGCTCGTTGGGTGTCGTGCCGCATGGGTAGCCGGTCATGATGCCCCGCTTCGCCAGGCGGTCTATCCACAAGAAGAACGGGCTGTAGGTCGGAACGTCCGCGAACTTCTGGTCCTCCGCTTGATCGTCATAGTATGCGGAGTTGGAGATTATCTTGGCAAGCTGGCCCCTGGTGATGTTGGCGTTTGGCCGGAAGACCGGGTTGGACGGCGGCGTGGGGCTGCCTGTGGGGTAGGGGTAGGCCGTAGACACCGGCGGTGGCGGCGCGGACGAATAGCCCGCGGCGATGCCCTGGCAGGTGAGGCACAGTATAGCGTTGAAGAACGTGCTTCCCTCCGGCACGTCTGAGAAGCGGAGGCCGCACGACACGCAGGCCGTTGAGTAGTGCTCCACTATAGGCTTGGATTCGAAAGAGTAACCGCCCTGGCCCACCGCCCACGCTTCGTCAGGCCCCAATACCTCCACGGAATTGAGCTCGTTGTTATATGAGTAGTAGCCTGAAGGGTTCGGGCTTCGCACTTCCTTCCACGAAATGCCATCCCAGTGCTGCGTGAGGGTCTGCGGGCCGCCTGCAGAACTGCTGGTCGTACCCACCGCCCATACGTTATTAGAGGCCTGCATTTCCACGGAAAAGAGTACGTTGGAATAGGAACCTGTTGGCGGGCTGGGGAACAGGGTCCACTGCGTACCATCCCAGTGCTGGGTGAGGGTCCTCTGCCCGGCGACAGCGCTGTAGAAGCTCCCTACCGCCCAAATGTCGTTGGCGGCGAGGGCGTCCACCGAGTAGAGGACGTTGCTGCTGGAGCCTATGCTTGGGCTGGAAACCCTGCTCCACGTAGCGCCGTCCCAATGGAGTACCAAAGAGCGGTATGAAGATGAATACGTCATGTACTTGATGTAGGCCCCCACCGCCCAAACATCGGTCGAGGAAACGGTGGTCAGGTCATAGAGGAAATTGTACTCCTCGTCTGTGGTGTTGGGGCTGGCGATGATACTCCACGCTGTGCCGTCCCAGTGCTGGGTGAGGGTCCGGGCGACGCCATCCTCGTCGTAGTAGTAACCAATAGCCCACACGTCCGTCGCGGAGACGGCTTCTATCGAGTTTAGCTGGTTGTCGAGCAACTGCCCTGCATTGGGGCTGGATACGATGCTCCATGCGGTGCCATCCCAGTGGACTATGAGGGTTTGACCCACGCCGAATTCGTTGACGTAATAGCCTACCGCCCACGCGTCGTTTGCGGATATAGCGTCTACGCTAAAGAGGGTGTTGTCGTCGGTGCCGACATTTGGGGCCGCGATTATGGCCCAGCCCGACCCGTTCCAATGTTCGATGAGCGTGCGCATTATCGGCGTCCCCTGTTCCGGGGCCGACTTGTTTCCGGTTTCGGGCAAAGTCCTCTCCATGGGGGCGCGCCTTCTTTGGGAAATGCCCTCCCCCAGGTAATGGCCGACCGCCCACATATCGTCCCTAGATACCGCGTCAATGCCCTTGAGCATGCTGCCGATTGAACTGGCTTCAGGAATACCGGCCAAAGTCCACGAGGGCGCGCAAGTGGGTACGGGTGTAGGTGGTGTCGTTGTAGTCGCCTGCGGGCCAAGCTGCGGCGGTAATGGAGGCGCGCTATGTCCTCTCGAATAGGCCGCGCCGCTGGCGAAAAAGAGCGCCGCGACTGCCAGGAATATAGTTACGCCTACAGTAGTGATTAGACGTTTCATGTGCCTCTCCTATTATTGGTTCCCTGCTCGGTAAACGCTGCAAGACCCATCGGGTGAGTGCATATGGGGAAGGTTTAACCTGGTAGACAACCACAGACCTCACCCGATGTGGTTCCATTATATATGGACGTACAGGGCGCTAAGAGGTTCTGCACCTGGGGTGGAAATATAGAAAAAGCGCTAGCTACTTATACCTTCGGCTTTACCGAGCGCGAACATAAAGGAGCCTTTGCAGGCGATTTGGCCGTCTACGGTAGCCTCGCCTACGCCCTGGCCTATGGGGCCGCGCACCCTCGTGAGGGTCACTTCTATGCGGAGAGTGTCGCCGGGCACCACCTGGCGCTTGAAACGCACCTCGTCCACGCCCGCGAAGAAGGCCAGCTTGCCCTTGTTTTCGGGCATACCAAGCACGGCCACCGCGCCCACCTGGGCTATAGCTTCTATCATCAGCACGCCGGGCATCACCGGGTAGCCGGGGAAATGCCCCATGAAGAAAGGCTCGTTGGCCGTGACATTCTTGATGCCGACGGCCCGCTTGCCCCATTCCATCTCGATTATCTTGTCTATGAGGAGGAACGGGTAGCGGTGGGGGATTATTTGCTGGATTTGCACGCTGCTGAGCGTAATTGGCTGGCTGCCCTCGCCCTGGGGCTGGTCTGACATTGCTTTACCCTCCCATGTCAATATGGTTGCTGTAGATTACCCCCGGCAAGCGTTATTGTCAATAAGCGATGAGGTATGAATGCTCGCGATAGAGATAGACGAGTTCTCCGTAGAGGCTACGGGCTGCCGTCCGCCCATTAAATCTAAACGCTTACCCTCAACAGATTCGCTTGACAGATAGTACATCTGTGCTATAGAGTAGCTAACGTCGCTGCTGTAATAGGAAGCGCCAAGCCACACCACGTATGTCAGGGATGGTAGCGATGAAAGGAGTGTGAAGATGGCTGAGCAACGCAATGAGACCCAGGCCTTTACTGATGGCTCCCTGGCGGCGGGCGTAATTGAGGGTGCGTTTACTGAACAACGCGCTACGCTCCAGGTCTTTTATGATGGTTGGGAAGAATATATGGATACGGTGAAGGCCGCTATCGTGCCTCTCACCGGTGAGCAACTGGCTCTGCGGGCCGCTCCCCATGAGCGGTCGGTGGTGGAGATCGTCCGGCATATCGTGGAAGCGCGCGTTGACTGGTTCCACGGCTTCATGGGCGAGGACGGCGAGGAGATAGCGCCCTACGTTGATTGGGGAGCGGTGAGCGAAGACGCACCCCTACCGAGCGCCGCCGAGCTGGCGGACGGGCTGGACGTCAGTTGGCGCTTCATGGCCGAGCGGCTGGCGCGGTGGACGCCTGAGGACATGGCCTTTACCTTCCCTATCGAGTGGCGAGGCGACCCTTACAACTTATCGCGCAGTTGGGTAGTATGGCACATCCTCGAGCACGATATGATACACGGTGGGGAGGTATCGCTGACGCTGGGGATGCACGGGTTGTCCGCGCCTCGACCGTAGATAGAGGCCGGTGGGTGTTTCTTCGAACCACCAGGACGCCAGGACGCCAAGAGTTTTATTGTTTGGCTATACGCAGGCAGGATTGGGTGCCTAGCTGGATACCCCCATGCAGTCTTGGTGTCCTGGCGGTTAGATCCCGATCAATGGCCGAACTCAGCGGCAGAATAACAGAATCGTGATAAGCGCGTTAAAAAGGTTGAGAGCCGGGAAGCATACACATTTTAGCAATACAATCATCACTTACTACGCATGATATAGGCTCTCGTACAAAAGGAGGTCTAGAAAATGGGCGATAACCAACGCCAGATCATACGAAATGAGGAAACCGTCGTCGCCGGGCAGCCGGACAAGACGGTAGTCAGCCAGACGCAGACGAGCAGCGC
>DASWMJ010000072.1:0-84546 GCA_036399775.1 Chloroflexia bacterium
CCTCTACCCCAACCTACCCAATGCCTCCTCAAAGGCCACCCTTGAGCGTGTATCCCCCACAGGCACCACCGTAGTGGGAGAAGTGCCCGCCGGCGCATTCGCAGGCTTCAGCTACGAGGCATGGAATACCATCTCCCTCACGGCCCAGGGCAGCCACTTCACGGTATCGGCAAACGGCACCCGGATTATGGACGTCACCGACACGACCGCCTCCAAGAGCACACAGAGTGGTTGGGTGGGAGTATGGACCATATCGGACATGGGAGCGCAATTCGACAACGTCAGAGTTCAGCAGGCCGCTGGGCGTTAGCAGCAAGGAAGGAAAGGAAAACAGACAACTATGAAAAGAGGCATCACTACGGCATTTCTGCCGCTCCTGTCCCTCGTCTTCGCGGTGGCCGCTATCACACTGAGCGTGTCGGGCAATGCCATAACGGCAGTCAACGCGGCCTCACCTGACCAACTCGACGAGTGGACGACGCCACAGAACATCTCCCTCAGTTCCAACTACGACAACACCTCCTCTATCGGCGCGGCACCCAACGGCGCGGTGACGATCGCCTGGGAGCAGCGCAACGACCCCACCTCCACCAGGAACTACATCAGGCAGGCGAGCAACACATACCTGGGCGGCCCGTTCAACAACGAATTGCTGGCATCCAGCAGCTACAAATCGAGCGGTAACACCAAGGTCAGGGGCGACTCGCAGGGCCGCCGCCACGTCATATGGTGGGAGCAGATAGGCACCAACGTAACCGACCATTACGCTATCATTGGGACCGACGGCAACAGCATACTGAACGAAGCCGTCCCCAACACCAACAACCTGGGCGCGAAGGGTACTGCTATGGCCGTCGGCCCCGGCGACACCGTACACATGCTCTTCGGGCGCAACAACAACGACATCAGCTACTGGGCGCGCACGGCAGCCGGGGAATGGACCGTCCAGGGCGAGAGCATCCCGGTCCCCAACAACACCAACCCCACCCACCTTACCATCGGCGTAACCTCGCAGGGTGTGGTGATGGCGGGTTGGGTCGGCACCGGCCCCGGCGGCTTCTACGATGTTTACACCGCCGTGCGCACGGCCCCCAACGACTGGCTCGTAGAAGACGTTTCGTATGTCTGCTGCACCGGCTGCCCCGGCAACTCCAGAACTTACAATCCCCAGCTTCAGGGCGACCTCTTCGGCGGCATGAGGATAATCTGGAACGACGAGACCTGCGACCCGCGCTCCGACCCCAGGTCCACCGATATGTACTACCGCGAGTGGGTGCCCGGCACCGGCTGGGACGGCAAGCCCCTCGTCCGCATCGAGGCCAACGAGGGCGAGGCCTACACCGATGCCCTCGCCGTTGACCAGAACGGCACGGCCCACATCATGTATTCCGACGACACGGGCAGTGGCTTCCACAACTACCAGATGTTCTATGTCAAGGGGTCGGGCACTACGTTCTCATCACCCGAAATCCCTTACAGGACCTGGGGATCAGGCTCCTTCCAGAAGGAACCCTCGATTGACCATAGCCCAGGCTGGCTGCACGTGACTTTCAACAGCAACCGCACCGACACGCGCAAGGACGTTCTCTACAGCCGCCAGCAGATACAGGAGTCCGTGCCTAGCCCTACGGCCACGCCCGTAGTTAGCCCGCCACGCTGCCCCAATGAGAAGTTCACCGACGTTTGCCCCGGAGATTACTTCTACACCGCTACGCTCAACCTGGTGGACGCCGGGGTGATCTCCGGCTACAATACCGTGCCGCCGTGCGATGCGCCCAGTCACATCTCCTGCTTCAGGCCGCAGATCAGTATCACGCGCGGCCAGGCTGCAAAGGTCATCGCGTTGGGAGCCACTCTCCCATCTAACCTCCAGGGCGCTCCCCACTTCACGGACGTGCCCGGCGACCACATCTTCTATAACTGGGTCGAGTTCTCCTACAACGCGGGCGTGGTCTCAGGCTATCCGTGCGGCGGCGCTAACGAGCCGTGCGACCCGCAGAATCGCCCATACTTCAGGCCGGGCGCTACCATTACGAGAGGCCAACTCTCCAAGATGGTCGCGCAGGCATTCGGCTACGGAGAGCCTGTTCGCGGCCAGACCTTCGAGGATGTCCCTTCCAGCAATCCGTTCTACGCCTTCATAGAGCGTATCGCGAGCAGGGGCATCATCGGCGGTTACAATTGCGGTCTCCCTGAGCCGTGCGTGCCTCCCGCCAACCGCCCGTACTTCCGGCCCAACTCCGAAGTAATACGTGGACAGACCGCCAAGATCATTGATGGCGCGAGGTCTTATACCCCGCCTACTTCCCCGCCCTCCAATACAGCCACGCCCACGCCCACAGCTACAGCTACAGCTACAGCCGTAACTATCGAGACAGCCACAGCCATACCCACAGCCACACCTACGAGCCAGGCCAGGAGATAACACCCCTGGCAAGGGTAGAACTTATATTGAAGAACAAGAAGAATGGCGGCAAAACCGCCATTCTTCTTGTTCTTGAAGCCCCATAAGATAGAGTGGTGTAGATAAGAAAGACTCAGATTTTCACTCCCGATTCGCCCATGTGGTAAAATGCCCCATGGCCTCCCAGAATGACGACACTCAGGAGCAAGCAGAAGCCAACAGGGCAGGACGCCTGCGCTCCATCCCTTCCGCAGTCAGGGTGTTGGCCCACCCCGCGCTCGCCGACGCCCGCGCCGAACTGCCCCACGCTGTAATCATGGCGGCGGTGAGAGCCGAGTCGGGCAGACTGCGCGTTGCCCTTACGAGTGACAATGGCCCGGTGCCCGATCTCGCTGACCTGGCGCGCCGGGCAGCCGTGACTGCGTGGCTCATGTCATCCCCCAGCCTGCGGCCCGTCATAAACGCTACGGGCGTAATCATACACACCAACCTGGGCAGAGCGCCCCTCAGCCGCAGCGCAATCGAGGCTATCTCAAAGGTAGCCGCCTACAGCAACCTCGAATACGATCTTGAAGCAGGAGAGCGAGGCTCGCGCTATACCCATGCTGTGGAGGTTCTGCGTCGCGTCACGGGTTGTGAGGACGCGCTGGTGGTCAACAACAACGCCGCCGCGTTGGTGCTCACCCTCTCGAGCCTGGCGTCAGGACGTGAGGCAATCGTTTCGAGGGGGCAGTTGGTCGAGATAGGCGGCGGCTTCCGCATACCGGAGATCATGCGGCAGAGCGGCGCGCGGCTGGTTGAGGTAGGCACTACGAACCGCACTTATATCGCGGATTACGCTAACGCCATCACCGGCGACACCGCCATCCTACTGCGAGTCCACGCGAGCAATTTCCGCGTGGTAGGCTTCACCGCCTCGCCCGATCTCTCAGAGATTGCCGCGCTTGCCCGCAGCCAGGACCTGCTGCTAATAGACGACGTGGGCAGCGGCGCGCTGTTAGACACCAGGCGATACGGCCTGGCCCCCGAACCCCTGGTGCAAGCCAGCCTTGAAGCGGGAGCCGACTTGGTGCTATTCAGTGGCGACAAACTGCTGGGCGGCCCCCAATGCGGCATCATAGCAGGCAAGAGCGAGCACATAGCCCGCCTCAGAAAGCATCCCCTGGCCCGCGCGTTGCGAGTAGACAAGCTAATCCTTGCCGCCCTGGAAGCCACCCTGCTCCACTACCTCAAAGGCGAAGCCGAACGCGAGATACCCATCTGGCGCATGATCGCCACGCCGGCAGAAGAACTAAAAACAAAGGCAACAGAGTGGGCGCAGCGCCTCACCGAGCAAGGAGTTGACTGCCAGGTAATGCAAGGAGAATCGGCCATCGGCGGCGGCTCGCTCCCTGGAGAGACCCTCCCAACCTGGCTGGTAGGCATAACTCCCCCCAACTCCCAGGCAAGCAACAGCGAACAATCAGCCGGCCACCTCCCAAGCCTCCTCCGCCACGCCCCCACTCCCATAATAGCCCGCGTAGACCGGGGCACACTTCTCCTCGACCCCCGCACCGTTCTCCCCCCGGAAGAAGAAACCCTCCTCAGCCAGCTAGCGACGATTCTAACGTGCAAAACGTGAAATGTGAAAACCTTTAATAATCTCAGCGTCTCTGCGGTTCAACCTTAACCATCTTCGCGAACTTTGCGTTTCTTTGCGTCTTTGCGGTTACGTAATTACGTTTCACGTTTCAAGCGTCACGCTCCCCTACCGTGCGCTTTCAGCCACTGCTGCCTCTGCTTCACGGCTGCTTCGCGGTCTGTCGGCTTGTAACGCGCCAGGAACTCCTCTCGGTAGCGGGACAAGCTTCCACCCAGGATAGCGGCGCGCATCTCACCTGCTATGCGCGTCATAAAGCGCAGGTTGTGGATGCTGTTGAGCCTGTAGGCCAGCAACTCCTCCGCGCGATAGAGGTGGTGAAGGTAGCCCAACGTATAGTGGCGGCAGGCGTAGCAATCGCAGTCCTCTTCGATGGGCCTATCCGCCAGGGCGAAGCGCGAGCTTTTGATAGGCAGCCGTCCATCGCGGGTCAGGAGCGCGCCGTTGCGAGCCACCCGCGTCGGCAGCACGCAATCGAACATGTCAATCCCACGCGCCACGCACTCCACCAGGTCCTCCGGCGAGCCGACCCCCATTAGGTAGCGGGGCTTATCATAGGGAAGGAGTGGCGTCGTCTCCTCAAGCATGTGGTGCATCTCCTCCTTAGACTCGCCCACGCTCAACCCCCCTATCGCGTAGCCGGGAAAGCCCAGCGAAGAGAGAGTTTGCGCGCTCTCACGCCTCAAATCAGCGTAGGTGCTCCCCTGCACGATGCCAAAGAGCGCCTGGTCTTGCCTGGTCTGCGCCTTGAGGCAACGCTCCGCCCAGGCGTGAGTGCGGGCCAGCGCCTGCCTGTTGTATTCATGTGAGGAGGGGTAGGGCGTGCATTCGTCCAGCACCATGATGATGTCCGCGCCCAATTGCTCCTCGACGCGCACCACCATCTCCGGCGTGAAGCGGTGGGTCGAGCCGTCAATGTGCGACTTGAACGTAACCCCACCATCATCAATCTTGCGGTTGTGGCTAAGGCTGAAGACCTGAAAACCACCGCTGTCGGTCAGGATGGGCCTATCCCATCCCATGAAGCGATGCAGCCCCCCAAACTTCTGTATTAGCTCCGAGCCGGGCCTCAGATATAGGTGGTAAGTATTCGACAGGATAATCTGCGCCTGAAGGTCGCGCAACTCGTGAGGCGACACCGACTTGACGCTCGCCTGCGTCCCCACAGGCATAAATACGGGCGTCTCGATAGCCCCATGAGGCGTATCCAGCACGCCCGCCCGCGCCGTGCCCACAACCGTCTCTACAGTGTGTGTTACCTGAAACCGGAAAGTGTGCTTCTCTCCGTTTGTACTATCATTGTCCATAATCTTATGCGGGGGCCATAACAAGGGCAGCCTCTATCTCTTCCAGCACCCACTCATCTTCCTCAATGTCTCTCCTACCACGCAACGCGGCCCGTGCTTCTTCACTACCGAGCCTGCCGAGCGCCCACGCCGCATGCCCCCTCACCAACGCAGGGTCCGAGTTCAATGCGCGTACCAAAGCAGGCACCGCCGCGAGATCTCCACTGTTGCCCAGCGCAACGGCAGCGTTCCTCCTGATGCCCGCCCACTTCGTCCTCTTGACGGGGCTGTGCCGGAACCGCTCGCGAAACTCTTCCTCGGTTATGTCAAGCAACTCCACCAGCGATGGGCTTGCGCCTATCCCCACTCTCGACCCAAACTCAGCGTGATTCCCCGGAGCCGCCTTCTTGTTGACCGGGCAGACCTCCTGGCAGATGTCGCAGCCAAAAACCCACTCGCCAATCAGGGGCCTCATCTCGCGTGGGATTGGGCCGCGCAACTCGATAGTGAGGTAAGAGATGCACCTGTTGTTGTCGAGCACGCCCGGCGCGATCAGGGCACCAGTGGGGCACGATGGCAGGCACCGGCTGCAAGTCCCGCAATGCGTCTTCACCGGCTCGTCGCCCGGCAAATCGACGTCAAGAAGAAGCTCGCCCAGCAGCACCCACGACCCGAACTTATGGTTCAGTATGTTAGTGTTCTTGCCGTACCAACCCAACCCCGCCCGTTGCGCCACCGCCCTGTCAACGATGCGGGCCGTATCCACGAGCGCTCGCGCCTCCACCGGACGGCCCAAACGCTCCTGCACGAAAGCATGGAGCGCCCACAGCTTATCCTTAAAGACTTCATGATAGTCCAATCCCCAGGCATAACGAGCCACTCTGCCCCTCGGTGTGCCCGGCATCGAAGGCTGCACAGGCTCATCGCTGAGGTAGCTGATACCAAGGGAGACCACAGTCCTGGCCCCAGGCATGAGGTTCCTGGGGTCGCCTGCTACGGCAGCCCTCTCCTTCGTGAACCACGACAACCCGGAGAGCAGCCCCTGGTCAATTCGTTCTTCCAGCACGCGCTGGGTATCCGGCATCGCTTCTGCGGAGGTGAAACGCACAAGGTCAAACCCCAGCGCGTTCGCACGCTCAACAATCTCCGCCTTTAGCGCAGCCGCATCCTGCACGGAGAGGCACGCAGGCGGCTCGATTATGCTATTGCTTTCTTGATGCAAAGGTCTGTGCTACTCGTTCTAGGGAATACTCAGCTATCATGTGCTTCGGATTGCCGGGAAAAGGGGTCATCATACGATTATACCAGAATAGAGATGCTATACCTGTTCCGCGGGATAAGGCTGTAGCAAAGCCGGGATGTATATGAAAGCCTCCCCAGCATCCTTGTCATTCTGAGCGTAGCGAAGAATCTCGCTCCTCGCGTATTAGCATGGTGGTAACGCAATAGGGGAATAACATAGACAAGAGGGTGTGCGAGGGACGAGATGCTTCGCTACGCTCAGAATGACACGGGGTACCGGGTTCGTTGACCGTTACATAGGCCTGATCTTGCATCCGCCTGTTAAGAGCAAACGCAAAAAGGGCCACCCAACCGGCAGCCCTCTCCCTTCTACTTATGCTGGCAACCCTACGCGCCAGCCTCAATCGCTACTTACTGTGCCCATTGGAGTGTACTGGCACCTCGCGCTGGCCGACGCTCATACCCAGCTTCTGCTCGAACTCTCGCAGGAGACTCTTGCTACCCTCAAAGGCATCGACGGGCATAGGCTCGCCCGAAATGAGCCGCCGCAGGATAGCAAGCTCGCTCCTGGAGAACGACTTGCCGTGCAGCTTGTACTCCTCGAAAGCCTCCCAGGCTGCGGGCGCGACCGCCTGCGTACACACCGCCACCTGGTTCGCAAAGTCCCGTATCTCCTTCTGTGCGTGCGGGTCCATTCGCAGCCGCAAGAAATGGAGGAGGTTATGCAGGTTCATCTGCCAGTAGAACTGGGTGTAAACCGAAAGCGGCAGCACGACCCGCGCAAGCTCCCGCGCGATATTGTCCTCAAGGAAGCTCTCATATTGCGCGTAGGCCGTCTCCCTGTTCTCTTTCAGATATGCGAGGAATCGCTCCACCAGCTCGGCGGGCACCACATCATCCGACCTGCCCTGCTTGTTGTCCTTGCTCTGGTAACCCACGTCCCCCCAGGCAGGAACATGGAACTCTTCCCGCATGATCGAATAACGCGCGCTCTCCTCGTTAACCGAGGCCGTTCTATGCCGTAGCCACTGCCTCACCACGAACACGGGCGCTTTGATGTGAAACTTGAGGACGACCATTTCAAAGGGCGTAGTGTGATCATGCCTGAGAAGGTAGCGAATCAGCCCCCGGTCCTCGCGCACGCTCTTGGTGCCACCCGCGTACGACACCCGCGCCGCCTGCACGATGCTCTGGTCGCTCCCCATATAATCAACCAGCCGCACGAACCCATGGCTGGGCACGGGCAATTCCTTGTCTAATAGCTCTTCAGCAGCTTCCGAATAAATGTGGCCCATGGTACAAACCCCCTCCTCTATACACTACAGACAGGGGCAATTTTATTATCTAGGGTGAAACCCAGGACACGTTTTACACACAATTTTGCATACTCTGTGTATAAGGTGCGCAAGCCCCGGAGGGGCGAAAGAAAGTAGCCCCATGGCGCAAGCCTGGGGTTGCTCCACAAGAAAAGAGCGTAGCCCCGGAGGGGCGTAAGATGTTAACTGGGCAATTCGTTAACGTCTTACGCCCCTCCGGGGCTAAGAGAGGAGGGAGGCAGCTTACCCCAGGCTCACGCCGTGGGGCTACTTTCTTTCGCCCCTCCGGGCCTTGTGACTGGAAGCTACGTATGTGGAGGTTTCAGGCCCACCTTCGTAAGCTTAGGACTCCAACCGCCTCATATGCGGGAACAGAATCACGTCGCGTATAGAATACTTGTCGGTCAAGATCATCGTCAGGCGGTCAATACCCACGCCCATGCCGCCTGTCGGGGGCATACCCACCATGAGCGCGGTCACGTAGTCAAGGTCCATAGGGTGAGCCTCTTCGTCGCCACTTCTGCCCGCCTCGGCCTGCTCTCGAAAACGCTCATACTGGTCGAGCGGGTCATTCAACTCGGTAAAAGCGTTCCCTAGCTCAAACGATACCGCGAACGCCTCGAATCGCTCGACAACCGACGGGTCCCCAGGCTTTCGCTTCGCCAGGGGCGATACCTCAACCGGATAGTCTACCAGGAACGACGGCTGCACCAGCAGAGGCTCAATAAAATGCCCCTGCAACTCGTCCAGTATCTTGGCGCGGCTGGCACCCCTCTCTACATCCACACCCTTGTCGCGAGCCACCTTGAACAACTCCTCGATATCCGGGTATTGCGAAATGTCTATACCCGACTGCTCACTCAAAGTCGTGCGCCAATCAACACGCGGCCAGGGAGGGGTAAAATCTAGCTCCTGGCCCTGGTACGTCAGCTTATAGCCGCCATGCACCTCGCGCACTATGCCCGACACCATCTCTTCCAGCGTCTGCATCATGTCGTTGTAGTCCGCATACGCCTGGTACAGTTCCAGCACCGTGAATTCAGGGTTGTGCTTTATGTCAATACCCTCATTGCGGAAGTCGTGCCCGATCTCGTACACGCGCTCGAACCCGCCCACGATGAGCCGCTTCAGGTAAAGCTCGTCCGCGATACGCAGGTAAAGGGTCTCGTCAAGTGAATTATGGTGCGTCACGAAAGGCCGCGCCGCCCCCCCGCCATATATGGATTGCAGCACCGGCGTCTCCACCTCAAGGAACCCGCGCGCATCCAGGAACGCCCTGATATAAGTTATTAGCCTGGTCCGCACCCTGAACGTCTCCCGCACTTCTTCGTTAGCTATCAGGTCCAGGTAACGCCTGCGGTAGCGCGTCTCAACATCCGACAGTCCGTGGTACTTCTCCGGCAGAGGGTGGAGCGACTTCGACAGCAGGTGGTACTCCTGTACGTGCAGCGTCACCTCACCCATCCTCGTGCGGAACATGAAGCCCTCGGCCTGGATAAAATCCCCCAGGTCCAGCAGCTTATTGACCGCCTCATAGTCCCAGGGCGGCTCTTGCAGGTCGTTTATCTTGAAGAAAAGCTGCAAGCGCCCCGACCCATCCTCAATATGCGCGAAGGTCACCTTCCCAGCCGGACGCCTCAGCCGCAGCCTCCCCACCACGACCACCTGTGGCGGCTCCGCACTACTCTCCCCCCTTCCCTCTGATCCCTGATCCCTGACCCCTGACCCCTGGTGAGCCTCCTCCCACTCTTCGTACACAGCCACAGCTTCCCTGGCAGTATGCGTGCGGTGAGCGCGCGGCGGGTATGGGTCGAGGTTCAACTGCCTTATCTCGTTCAGCTTCGCCAGGCGCTGCCGTTCCTGGTCGCCCATATCAAGTTCGGAGGCGTAATCGCGGCCTCCCTGCAGACCCTGCTCGTCTTCTATCATAGTGTCTTATTCCCCATAAAACCGATAAAAAGAAAACCGGCCTCTCTGGCCGGTCTTCGTGCAATATATGGGCCGAGATGTAAAGCTATTTTACTCTACCTTGAGGATGGTGAACTCTTCGACGCCGCCAGGCGTGTTGACACGCACGGTGTCGCCCGCTTTATGCCCCATGATGGCCTGGCCCACAGGCGATTCGTTCGAGATACGCGAATGCCGGGGGTTGGCCTCAGCCGAGCCTACGATCATCCAGTCGTATTCATCCCCGTCCGCGTCACGAATCTGCACCTTAGAGCCGATTACCACCGTGTCGCTCTTGGCCTGGGTGATAATATGGGCGTGCTGAAGCATGTGCTCAAGGGTGCGTATGCGCCCCTCTACCCAGGCCTGCTCGTTCTTGGCGTCCTCGTACTCGCCGCTCTCGCTGATGTCGCCATCCAGCTTGGCCTGCTGTATGCGGTCCGCCACCTCCGGGCGGCGCACTTCTCTCAGGTGGTCTAGCTCCTCCTGGAGCATCGTCTTTCCCTCGGCAGTGAGGTATATAGGCTTATCCAGTGCCATAACTATATCCTTTTCCAACATACTGCAATAAGGCAGCATGCTTGCAATAGAAAAAACTGAGGCGCCAGCCGGTAATCAACCCGGTCGCTCTCAGCTTACACACAATCCCCCAAAGGATTGCGCGTATTATACGAGAAGCCGTGCATTTATGCAAGAGTTTGCACATCCCCAATTAGTACCAGGGATCAGGGGTTAGGGGTCAGGGATCAGGGCTGGGCGAACCGCCAAGACGCCAAGAGCGCCAAGAACCCGCCAAGTATTATTATGGTAACGCGGTTCTATCTATATCTTTAGCCTCTACCTGATCCCTAACCCCTAACCCCTATCCCCTATCCCCTATCCCCTATCCCCTCGCTCCTATGGTACAATATCAAAGCTGCGCCATAGATATTTATCTCGACCCAGGCGGCCCGATGCAGCCGGGCTACCCTTACCCTGGGGAGGAAGGGTAAATCATACATGAGCGAAAAGTACGGCAGGCTGAAGGCGCTGCTCGCTGAGATATACGATCTTGACAAGGCCATTGCCATCCTGACGTGGGACCGCGAGGTAAACATGCCTCCGGGCGGGGTGGAGGGGCGCGCCAACCAGCTCGCCACCCTGTCCAGGCTGCGCCACGCCAGCTTCACCTCGGACGAGCTTGGCGCGCTACTGGACGACCTATCCTCCAAATCTGTTGACCTCGACCCGGACGGCGACGAAGCGCGTATCATCTCCGTCACCAAGCGCGATTACGACATAGAGCGCAAGCAGCCTGCCAGCCTGGTAGAAGCGGTCTCCCGCGCCTCGTCCGCCGGGTTGGAAGCATGGGCCAGGGCCAAAGAAGCCAAAGACTTCTCTATCTTCGCTCCCCATCTAAAACGCAACGCAGAACTCAGCCGGGAGATCGCCGAGGCGCTGGGTTACACTGACCGTCCCTATGACGCCCTGGTGGACCGCTACGAGCCTGGCATGACTACGGCCCAACTCGAAACCATCTTCTCCGAGCTAAAGGCCGCTATCCTCCCCCTGGTGGAGGAGATAACCGCCAGTGGCGTCCAGCCTGACGATAGCTGCCTCCGCCTGCACTACGACCCCGACGTGCAGATACGCTTCTCCCTCGATATTACTACCCGCTTCGGCTACGATCTCAACAGGGGCCGCCTCGACAAGTCGGCTCACCCCTTCGCCACCAGCTTCGGCGCGGGCGACGTGCGTATGACCACCCGCGTGCAGGCCGACTTCCTGAACCGCAACCTCTTCGCCACCATGCACGAGAGCGGGCACGCCATGTACGAGCAGGGCATCGGCCCCAACCTGTCGGGCACGCTCATCGCTCACGGCGCATCGGGCGGCGTCCACGAGTCGCAATCCCGCCTGTGGGAGAACCTCGTGGGCCGCAGCCGCCCCTTTCAGGACTTCCTCTTCCCGCGCCTCCAGCAGACCTACCCCGGCCAGCTTGCCGACATGGACGTCGAGACCTTCTACCGCGCCATCAACAAGGTCCACCCCTCCCTCAACCGCGTGGAATCCGACGAAGTTACCTACAACCTGCACATCCTCCTGCGCTTCGAGCTTGAGAACGACATGCTCGAAGGGCGGGCCAACATTGACAGGCTGGACGAAGTGTGGGTAGAGCGCATGCAGAAATACCTGGGCGTCACCCCGCCCGACCCCGTGCAGGGCGTCTTGCAGGACATCCACTGGTCATACGCCGGGGAATTTGGCACCTTCCCAAGCTACACGCTGGGCAACGTCATAGGCGCGCAGCTTTTCGCCCAGGCCCGCAAAGAGATGCCCGATCTGGACACTCAGATAGCAAGCGGCCAGTTCGGTGACCTCCTGGGCTGGCTCCAAACCAACCTCTACCAGCATGGCCGCAAGTTCACCCCCAACGAGCTTCTACAGCGTATAACGGGCCAGCCACTAGGCACGCAAGCATGGGTGAGCTACGTGAGGGGCAAGTACACGCAGATATACAACTTATAGGAGGCGCATTTGAAAAGGAACGCTAGACCCTCCCCAAATGCGTATCCTTGAACGCGGTCTCGTACTTCAACCCATACCCCACAAGCCTATCGCCCCCGATATGCGCGAACCATATCAGCGCCAGCGACAGGGCCAAACTATTCGCCCCAAGCAACCCATAAACACCCAGCGCCCCAGGCAGCAGGTAGGTATGGAACAGGTTGTAACTAGCCGCTCCCACCCGCGTCCCCGCCAGGTACCCAAGCGCCGACAGGTCGGGGGCCAATATCAGCAACACGAACAACAGCCAGCTACCCCCCTGTAGCGCGTAAAGCAGCACAGCCAGCGCCAGCATGACCGCTCCCTCCACCCGCAACAGCACCCCAGGCCGAAATATCTGCGCCATCTCCTTACCTCCCTACTGCACCCGAATGCCCTTACATACGAAAAAGGCGAAAGGCCCGTTGCACAGACCCTTCACCTTCTTCCTATTCAGACAGAGAGGTCAGGGACCAGGCTCTGACCCCTGACCCCTGACCCCTGACCCCTGGTACTACTTAGCCGTCGCCTCGTAGGTAACTATCACGTCCACCGTCACCGACTGCTGGCCGGGGTAGAACGGGCCTGCGGCTCCACCGCCGTACCCGACGCCCTTGTCGAATACCGGGCCATACGTGTTGGCCGATGCCTCGGTCACGCGCACTACCTTGCCAAGCTCCATCTGGGAGAAGCCCGCCAGCCTGATAGCCCTGGCCTCGGCGTCCTTGACGGCCTTGTCATACGCTTCGTTGCTGAGCCGGTCCGGGTTCGAGAAGGTGTAGCCTACGTTGTAGACTGTGTTCGCACCCGCGCTCACCAACTCGTCCAGCACTTCGGGGGCCTTCGCCGGATCGCGGAAGATGACCTCCATCATATTTACCACGCGGAACCCTATCAGCTTGGGCAGTGGTGCGCCACCCTTTTCGCTGCCGGTGCCGTAGTCCATCACAGGCTCGACATTGTACTGAACGGTCCTGTAGTCCTTCTCCTCGACGCCCGCCGCCTTGATTCTGGCGGTCATCGCATCAATCACCGCAGAGACCTGAGCCTGCGCGTCCTTCACCGTGTCCGCCTGCATGCTCACGCCGACGTTCACCACCAGCGCGTCCGGCTTCGCGTTCACCGTGCCGCTACCTCTTACCGTTATCTCCGATACTTTCACCTGCTCCTGCCTGTCCTGGGCCGCTGCGGGCGCTGCTTCGCGGGGCGCGAGCCACACAAGCGTAAACGCTCCGAATACCATCAACGCCGATACCGCCAGACTTATACCCGCAAAGAGCTTGCCATTAGAATTTTCTTTCACCTGAGAACCTCCTGTCCTACTTTGGTCTAGCCCCGAAGGGCTTGTTTCTATCATCTGAAACGATTATCCCACACAAAAGGTTCCAACTAAACGGCCTATCGGACGAAAGCGCAATTACGACTTTGGGCGTATCCAACCCGCCTGATACTACGCCAAAGCGCCGTGTCATATAGGTAAATGACACTCTGACGTTAGGATGTTTCGGTTATCCTGTTGAGAGAACAGCAGATTGCGGCGACCACTAACAAGCCAAAAGCCTACAACGGCTTCTCAAGGTAGCCTTTTGCGTAACTCCTCCACTTCGGCTGCATGCTTTTCTGCATCTGCGTGACCTATCTCACGCTCGTAATTAACCTTGACTTGCATAAGCTCTACCGCCCTTGCCACTTCACCTTCTTCAGCCAGCAACAGGCCCAGGTTCCAGCTAGAATTCCCTGCCCCCTGGCGGGCCTCTGTCTCTCGAGATATTTCCAGAGCCTGTTCAAAATACTGTACGGCTTTGCGTGGCTCTCCCAAATCAACATAGGCCATACCCAGATTGCCCAGAACGGCACCCTCACTCCAACGATGGCCCATCTGGTGGGCGGTTTCAAGAGCTTGCTCGTAATACTGTATGGCTTTGCGTGGCTCTCCCAGGTTCTTGTAAGCGGTACCCAATTGGAGCAGAGCTGCGCCTTCACCAAGAGGGTTATCTATTTCACAAGTGATTTCCAGCGCCTGTTCAAAATACTGTATGGCTTTGCGTGGCTCTCCCAAATCAACATATGCCCTACCCAAATTGACGAGAGCGATGCCTTCATCAAGAGGGTCATCTATTTCACGGGAGATTTCCAGAACCCGGTCAAAATACTGTATGGCTTTGCGTGGCTCTCCCAAATCAAGATAGGCCATACCCAGATTGACGAGAGCGATACCTTCATCAAGAGGGTCATCAAGAGGGTCATCTATTTCACGGGAGATTTCCAAAACCCGGTCCAAATACTGTATGGCTTTGCGTGGCTCTCCCAAATCAATATTTGCTATACCCAAACCGCCCAGAGCGATGCCTTCACCCTGACGGTGGTTTGTCTCACGAGTGATTTCCAGCGCCTGTTCAAAATACTGTATGGCTTTGCGCGGTTCTCCCAAATCAAGATAGGCCATACCCAGATTGTTCAGAGCACGGTCCTCCACAGCTCTGCGGCTCAACCTCCGTGCCGCATCTACTGCTGCCTCAAATTGCGTGATACGCTCCCGGCGATTGTAATAGCGCAGGTCACCGACGTATATGGTTGAAAATACGTAGTCCAGCAGTAGCACATCAATCTCGTCGGATGTGCTACTTGCATCTTCTCCTGCTTGTTCTTGCACCCAGTTCCATCCTGTGTCTATATTAGTCCGCTCCTGGTCAAACATCTTCAAAGCCGTAAGTATGTTCTGACCGCCTCTTCTAATCAAATCATCCACATGAGCAGCAATCCGGGCGTAATATTGCGCGTGGCGTATCCGCACAGCGTACTCACCCTCCAGTCGCTCTGACCCAAAGACACGCACCAGATCGTGCAAACTGTAGCGCCTTGTTTCCCTATCCCATTCCACCAGGCTTCGCCGGTACAGGAATTCAAGCCACCTTTCCACGGGCACAGGTTGGTGACTGGCATTCGTTCCCTTGCCTTCTGTTTCCGGCGCTTGCACATGCACAACCGCCCTTGCCGCGTCCCTGTCGAAGTCTGTTGGGAATACGCTGAGTTGGCATAATACCTGTTGCATCTGCGGGTCGAGAGAGGAATAACTCAATTGGAGCGAGGCTTCCACGCTCGTGGCGGGGTCGTTGTGATCCTGCGCGTCAGGGTCTTGCATATACACCAGGCGTGCCCGCTCATCCTCCAACGCCTTTACATGATCCTCGATGGTCAGTGTCGAGTCTTCGATGTCACACATGCTGGCACATATACGTAGGGCCAGGGGTAACCTTCCGCACAGTTGCGCCATGCGAGGAGCAGCAGGGCCGATGTCAGGCGATATTTCGAGAAGTAACTTCTCTGCATCCGGTTGGGGCAATATCTCCAGGTCCAGCGTTTCCATTTCCATACCCGACAGGCTGAAGCGATAGCGGCTTGTAAGCAGGAGGGCGCAGCCAGGAGGTGGCAGCAAAGGCTCAACCTGCCTCTTATCGCGCACATCATCGGCCAGTATCAACACGCGCTTTCCGGTGAGGAGGGAAGTGTAGACTGACCGCAACGCGTTCAGGCTATCTGGCAACTGCATACCCGGCTCGAAGGCCCGTATGATAGTTTGGAGGGCTTGCTCAGGGGTCATGGGTTTACCGATTGCCCCACGCAATTCAAGAGCGAGTTGCGCGTCAGGGTAGGTGTCAACCAGGCGTTGGGCCACAGCATAGGCCAATTCAGTCTTGCCCACGCCGCCCATCCCTCTAATGCCACCGATTGCTACCTTGCCGCTCTCGGTTGCCTGGCGCATGGTCCGCACAAGCTGCTCGATCTCATCCTGCCGTCCAACAAACTTGTCAACAGGGTCACGAAGCTGGTGCAGGCTTGTGATGCTGGGAGTGACTGTCCCATATATATTCTGTGTAACAGTACTCCCAACGAACGTATCACGGTCACTCTTTACATTATCTATGCTCATTCTGTCCATAACGATACCCTTTGGTCAGCAGAAGCCCAAGCTCGAAGGCTGAAATCAGGTGTAGCCCTGAGGAGAAAAGATATAATGGCGCATATAATAGCACGCTAAGTATAGTAGAATAGTAGGGCATGGGTATGCCTATGTCAATAGGTGAAGAAGCGGTAAGTGTTCAGATCAGGGGTAAAGGAATGTCTATCGTAGGGGCGACCCGGTGGGTCGCCCTGGTGGGGTTGGCGTACCATGCTTACCTGCTAGCCCGGACAGGGCGACCCACCGGGTCGCCCCTACCGTAAATCTGAACGCTTACAAGAGGTGCTGGTGAGAGGATAAGCTATGTCATTAGGAATTGAGCAGGGCGAAGCGCTCGATAAGGCACTTGAACGCTTGCGTGAGTTGGATTTGGACGGCGAAGAGATTGAGGGCGCGCTCAGGGCTGCTCTCGCAGATAGGGGGACCGCGAAACTGCTGTCATGGGCGCGAGAGCATGGCGAGGAGCGTGCGCTGGCAGGTGCGGATATGCAGGCGGTCATCGAGGAGGCTATGGCTGCGGGCGACGCGCTTTCACCTTTGCTGGCGAACGAGCTAGAAGGAGAGAGGCTGGCCCCCGCGCTGGTGAGCGCGTGCGTGGACGGCTACCTCGCCGCCCAGGGGAGACACGCCACCTCCAAGAGAGAGGCCCAGGACGAACTCCTCCGGCGCAGGGTGGACGAACTGACCGCCCTCCACCGCATCATCAGCGCGGCCAACTCCTCCCTCAAGCTGAACGACACGCTGAGCGAGATGGTGCAGGCGGTGGTGGCCGTGACGGGCGCGGATGTCTGTTCCATATTTCTCTACGAGCCGGAGTGGGACCAGTTGGTGCTCACCGCAACCAGCGGGTTGAGCCAGGACGCGGTCGGCAAGGTGCGCTTGCAGGTAGGGGAAGGCCTGACGGGGTGGGCCGCCCTCGTGGGCAAGCCCGTCGCCGTCAGGGACGCCAGGCAGGACCCGCGCTTCAAGTACGTGGCCGTGCTGGGGGAGGACCCGGCAATATCCATGCTCGCGGTGCCGGTAGTCCTTTTCACCAAAGAGAAGCTGGTGGGTGTCATCACCCTTCAAAACTTCGAGGAGAGGGACTACACGGACAGCGAGATAAGGTTCCTCGAAACGGTGGCGGGCGAGATAGCCATAGCCATCGAGAACGCGCGCCTCTACGAGCAGACCGACGCGAGGCTGCAACAGAAAGTGGCCGAGCTATCCACCTTGCAGGGGGTGTCGGCGCACATAGCCGCCACGCTCAACCTGCCGGAGGTGCTGACCCTGATAGCCTACCAGGCCGCTCACCTCGTCCATGCCGACGCTGCCGCTATCTACGAATTGCACTCCGGCGCGGGCATGCTGGAGCTTGTCGCCCAGTATGACCTGCGCGACAGCACACACAGCATCCACCAGGGGAAAGCGGTCCAGCGCGTGCTGCTCAACGTTGAAGCGAGCGATATAGCGGGCGCGATCAGGCGAGGCATACCCATACCCCTCTCCCCTTCGGCGGACGCTCATTTAGAGATACCCTTCGCCCCCGAAGGCTACCGCTCGATGTTCTGCGTGCCCCTGGTCGCCCCGCGCGCCATAATGGGCGGCATCTGCCTCTACAACCTCGACGACAAGGTCTTCACCGACGAGCAGGTGAGGCTGCTGGACGCTTTCGCACACGAAGCCGCCATCGCCCTCGAAAACTCGCGGCTGTACGACGCGGCCCTGCGCGGTTTGCGAACCAAGTCTGCCCTGCTACAGGAGATGAACCACCGCGTCCGCAACAACCTGCAAACCGTAGCCGGGCTGCTCTCTATGCAACTGCGCCGCATGCCCCCGGAGAGCGAGGCCGCCACCGTAGTGCGAGAGAGCATAGCGCGGGTGCAGAGCATTGCCGCCGTGCACGACCTGATGGTGCGCGGCGACGTGGAGATGGTAGGCATCCACGAGCTAGCCCGCAAAGTAGCTGACGCGGCGGTATCCACCCTCACCGACCCGGGCTTCGACCTGAAGCTGATGATAGACGTGCCCGAAAATGAGCAGATGAGGGTCGGCTCCCAACAGGCTACCCTCCTCGCCCTGCTCTTTAACGAACTGATCTCCAACGTCATATTGCATGGCTTCACGGGCCGGACGAAAGGCAAGATCGGCATACGTGCCCGTATAGACCGCGACACTAATGGGCGAGAGGGCGAAGCCGCCCATCGAGTAGCCCCGACAGTAAGAATAGAGGTGGCGGACGATGGAGTAGGCTTGCCGGAGGGGTTCGACCCTCAGCAAGACGCCAACCTGGGCCTGAACATAGTGCAGACGCTGGTGGTGAGCGACCTGAGAGGCAGCTTCAAGCTGGAGCCGGGGGAAGGGGGCGTAGGCACGACAGCCTCTATCAACTTCATGCCGGCGCGGCCAGGGGTCAGGGATTAGGGGTCAGGGGTCAGGTCTTAGTTGTTGGGTGTTAGCGTCCTGTATTGGTTTCTAACCCCTGGCCCCTGACCCCTAATCCCTGGTCCCTGACCCCTAATCCCTGACCCCTGGTCGCGCCGTATCTATATGCCGCTCTATAACTTCGATCAATAAGTCCAGGTCGAAGGGTTTGCACACGTAGTCAGAAGCCCCTTCCGCAACGGCTCGCTGGCGGTCGGTGGGCCTGCTCAGTGCGGTAACGGCCACGACCGGGATGTGAGAGGTGTGCGAGTTAGTCTTCAGGTGCTTGATGGCCTCAAAGCCGTCCAGGACGGGCATCATCAGGTCCATCAAAATAACGTCGGGCCTGGTGGTGACTGCGGTCTCTATAGCCGCCGCGCCATCCGTCACCAGTAACGCCTTGAACCCAAGCAACTCCTCGACAACCGCACGCATGATTTCGAGATTGTCAGGCTCATCTTCTACGATCAATACGACCTTACCCCGGCCTTCACCTGGGTCCATTACGTCTCCAATCCTCAGGGCTACCAACCTCGAAGGCAGCTTCCTGATGCACGCCATAAATTAAGCGATACCTGCTCCGTACAAAGCGCAGGACGAATCAGAGACAGCAATATTAATGCCATCGTTCCACGTGAAGTGCATGAAAGTAACAGGCCGGGGAGGGAATAACCCTCTACTACGCCCAGGTGCCTAGGGCGCTGTAGTCGTGCCGGTGGGCAAAACTTCTACATCTATGGTGGGGCCGGCAGTGGTAACGGGCGCGGGCGCTGCTGTATTCACCCCCTGCGGCATCTCCCCTGGTATGGTAGGTATGGGCGTAGGGATAGGCGCGGGCGAGTTGGCGCGGATAGTGGTGGGTGTGGCAGGTGCAGTATTGCCTGTGTCGCAGCCTGCCACTGCAGAGGCAGCCAGGAGGGAAAGCGCGGCAGCCAGGAAGAATCGCCTGGTTCGTGGAAAGTTCAATTTAGAGAAGCTCCTTTCGGGATCGGTTCGTCGTAATCGGGAGGGCCGATAAGAGCGCAGTCGCATACTTTGTGTAAACTGTAACATATTGGCTATAATACGGTCAACCTAGGCAGGCGGGTTGCAGAGCCGATCAAAACCGGATATACGGGAACGCGGCCCCAACATCTTTGTCATTCTGAGCGAAGCGAAGAATCTCGCCCCTCGCGCGTCCTCTTGCCTTTGCTTTATCCCTTCCTAATACGCGAGGAGCGAGACTCTTCGCCTCGCTCAGAATGACAAAGGCAAGTGGGCTCGCTATCCTCGACATCATGCCTGACTTTGCACCCGCCGGGGGCTGGCTTCAAGCATAGAGAACTGGTTCGGAAGAGTTATGAAGACAGTATTACAGCAAAATGGAGCAGCGCCCGCAGCCAGAACCCCTGTCGGCAGGCTGGTCAACGTGGTGAAAGCCTACCCGATGGGGAACAGGCAGTACGTTGCCCTGCGCGGTGTGGACCTGACTCTCTACGCGGGGGAGTTCACGGCCATCGTCGGGCCATCGGGCAGTGGCAAATCCACCATCCTGAACATGGTGACGGGGATAGACCGGCCAACGACAGGGCAGGTGCTTATGGCGGGTATGCCCCTTCATCAGATGAATGAGAACGAGCTTGCGCGCTGGCGCGGGGCAAGCGTGGGCATCGTCTTCCAGTTCTTCCAGTTGCTCCCCACCCTGACGGCCCTTGAGAACGTGATGCTGCCGATGGACTTTCTGAACACCTACGGAAGCAAGCGCCGCGAGCGAGCACTATCGCTACTCGACAGGGTAAACCTCAAGCCGCGCGCCCACCACCTGCCAAGCGAACTATCAGGCGGCGAGCAGCAGCGCGTAGCCATAGCCCGCGCCCTCGCCAACGACCCACCCATCATCATTGCCGACGAGCCGACCGGCAACCTCGACACCGCCACAGGAGAGCATATCATGGCCCTCCTGCTAGAGTTGAGCAGGCAGGGCAAGTCGGTAGTCTTCGTAACCCACGACACCCACCTTGCCGCCAGCGCCCAAAGGGTGATAAGAGTGCAGGACGGCCAGATTGTGGCAGACGAGCGGCAAGAGTAATTACGAATTACAAATTACTAATTACGAATTCTTCTCAAAATTGGGAAGGTAATTCGTAATTTTATTGGATTTTGCCTTCTTTCTGTAGCTCGCGGGCGGAGTCGTGGATGTTGTCTGCCGCTTGCTCAGGGTCTATGTTGGCGGCTTTCGCGGCCTTCCTGAGATCGTCCAAGGTGATGTGGTCGGGGTTGCCGTGATCTTCGTTTGGCTCCCCGCAGCCGCAACTCATGCACATGGTATCTTACCTCCTATATAGCGTGATGTCCTGTTTCGATGCAAGAAGCAGACCATCCTGCCTGGAATCAACAAGAGCGGCCAACGGGCCGCTCTTGTTGATTCTCTTTGCTATCTTGAGTTACCTGCCGGGGCGGACCGCCGTCGTGTAGTGGGCTGCCCAGTAGGAGCTCCAGAGGTTGCTGACCACGACGCCGGTGCTCTCGTTCTGAGCGTGTACGAACTTGCCGTTGCCGATGTAGATGCCCGCGTGGGACAGGCCGCGCTTGTACGTATTCGAGAAGAATACCAGGTCGCCGGGCTGCAAGTCCTTGCTGCTGACGCGGGAGCCGCTGCCGATCTGGCCGGGTATGGTGCGGGCCACCGGCATGCCAACGCTCTTCATCACGTAATAGACGAAGCCGCTGCAATCGAAGCCTGATGGGCTGCTGCCGCCGAAGCGATAGCGATAACCGACGTACTTCATGGCGGTATTGACGATAGAGTCGGCCCTGCTGGAGGCTGCCGGGGCTGCGGGTTGCTCGGCTCCACGAGCGGTGCCGGAACGTGGTGCTTCGGCGGCGGGAGCAACTGCTGCGGGAGCAGGCGCCGCCGGTTTCGCCGGGGCTACATTGGGCGCGGGCGCGGGCGCGGCGGGCTTGCTGGCGACCACAGGCTCGACAGGCGACTTGGCCTGCGCGAGATATTGCCCCATGACCCAGCCGGTAGTGCCGCCTGCGCTAACCTGGTACCACGCGACGCCATCCTTATCCACCGGGCCTTGCTTTACAGCCACCGATGTGCCGGGGGACAGGTTGGTGATGACCGAGGCGTTGCGGCTCGCGCTTGAGCGCATCCGCAGTGGGTCGCCATCTGTGTTGGCTACTTTGGCGAAGCCGGAAATAGCAGCCGCCGGGCGTTGCGCCGGGGCCGATGCGGGTGGCGCGGCGGCAGGCTGGACGGGTGCCTTCGCCTGGGCGAGGTACTGCGCCATCACCCAGCCCGTCGTACCGTTGGCTGATACCTGGTACCAGGACGTGCCGGACTTGTCGGTGACCGGGCCTGCTTTTATGGCTACTGTTGCGCCCGCATCGAGGGTAGCAATCACCCCGCCGCTTGTGTTGGCGGCAGCGCGAACGCGCAGGGGGTCGCCGTCGGTGTTGGCTACTTTAGCGAAGCCGTCCAGCTTGGGGGCGGCAGGAGCTTTAGGCTGAGCAGGCGCGCCCTCTTTGCCCTCAAGGAAGCCGGACGAGACCCAACCTGTGCCGCCTGGACCCTGTACCTTGTACCAGACCTTGCCATTGCTGTCTTTGCTGGGTCCGGCGAGCACGGAAACAGTCTGGCCTTCATAGACCTCCGCTACCTGTCCATAATTGGTGCCCGCGCCTTCGCGTACTCGAATGGTGTCGCCGTCTGTGTTGGTTACGATTGCCTTGCCGCCCACCGCGACGGGTGTGGCTGCATATGTGGATGGAGTGAGCGCCAGGCTCGATAGTAGGATGGTGAGCGACAGCGCGGCTGCCCCTGCTGTCTTCTTCATGCTCTTGCTGAGATTCAAGTCTGTTATCCTCCTCAAAGCGGCCACCCGACATTATATGTCAGGGGCGCATTGAGGGTAACATAGCAGCAGAAGCCCTGTCAACGATTCGTCTACGTAATACGCTGTATCTTTATCTAATGCATCTACATCACTCGCAAAATCAAGAGGCCCGGCACGCACGCCGGACCTCTTGTATTCTAAGATTTGCTCTCCCGGAACGTTGCTAGGAGGAGCTTTCGCCCCCGTAGCTAACCTCGGACGGAGTGCTCTCACCCTCATAGGTGAAGGCGTCCTCGCCGTAATCGTCGTAGTCGTCGTCCTCGTTGCGGCGCAGCAGGAAGAAGGCCGCAGCGCCAATCGCGCCCGCTATCAGAAGCAGAGGGAAAGGAAAACCGCCCTTCTTCTTGCCGTTAGTGTGCTCGACCTCCATAGCCTTCTCTTTCGACACTACCAGCTTGCTCTCGGCGGTGTCGACGCGCTCTTTGGCGGCATGGTCGTCGTACCAGCGCATTTCGTCCTGCTTCGATTCGAGGTTCTTGCGGATGATGCCGAGGGCCTTTGCGTCGTCAACGTCGTCTATGTTGTCAATATAACGCTTGATGCCGCGCTCCGCGCCCAGGCGCATACCCGCCAGGCTGGTGTCGTCGCGCATGCTGGTGAGCCTCCCGAATAGGCCCGCGTGCCCCTTGCCCGAGCCGACTTCGTACTCGATAGGCTCCCCGCCAAGCTCCTCAAGGCGGTCATTCAATGCTGACGCCTGCTTGGCGTGCGAGTCGCGGAACTTGCGGTACTGCTTCGCCAGCTTGCGGTCGTCTACTTCCTCTAGAGCCGCGTCGAGAGCGCCGATAGCCATGTGCTCCGTCTTGATTAGCTCCTCCAGCGCCCGAATAGTGCGTTTGTTGCTCATTACGTGTGCCTCCTGATCTGTTTTGATAAACCCATCCACCATCATAATCCAGGTAGTCTAGGTGACGTTACCTGCCCTAAGGTAGCAAGAAAGGTGCCATAGCAAGCGAGTACCGAGTACCGAGTACCGAGTGCTAAGTGAACAAGGTTGCGTTAGGAAGGCCGACCCAGTCCCCATGTCATTTTGAGCGAAGCAAGGATCATCCTCCCTGTCTATCTTTCCCCAGGTAACATCCGTTTCGCTGTGCTAACGAAATAATACCATCGTAGGGGCGACCCGCCGGGTCGCCCTGGTGGGGATGGAGTACCAACTTTACACGTGAACCCAGGCAGGGCGAGGCATACCTCGCCCCTACCATACATCCCACTTGACGTGCATACAGAACTTGCTGCACTCAGCACTCAGCACTCAGCACTCAGCACTCAGCACTCAGCACTCGGTACTCGGTACTCGGTACTCGGTACTCGGTACTCGGTACTCGGTACTCGGTACTCACGCCACTTCTCGCCGTACAGTGGTAGCGGCCAGCACGGCTACGAGCGCGGCGAAGCCGAACAGTACCGCGAGGGCAACCCAGGTGGCGGCGAGCGATTTGCCCCTTATCATGATGTCGGTGAGGGCTTCTATCGCGTAAGTGAGAGGCATTATCCTGGCGATTGCCTGCAACCAGCCGGGCATATCCTGTACCGGCCATAGCAGCCCGGAGAGAAGCACCTGCGGCAGTATCACCAGGGGTATAAACTGGATGGCCTGCAATTCGTTGCGGGCGAAGGCCGATAGGAAGATGCCCAGGTTGACCGCGCCCAGCACCAGCGCCAGGGTCACCACGAATATCGAGAGGAGGTTGCCCGTATACTGCACCTGCAACATGAACACAGTAAACAGCAGCAACACGGCTGCCTGTATCATCGAAAAGAACCCAAACCCAAACATGTAGCCAAGCACAAGCTCCAGCCGCGTAACGGGGGAAGCGGAGAGGCGCTCCATAGTGCCCTGCGTGCGCTCGCGCAGGAAGGATACGCTGGTCAGCATGAATATCAGGAAGAAGCCGATGTAGGCGATGAACATGGGCGCGAAGAAGTCGAGCATCTTCAGATCGGCGCTGCCGTAGAGGCGCGTGGTCTCTATCTGCAAAGGAAGCCCGTCGGGAACGGCCCCCGACATGGCAGCCGGAACCATCTGCTTGAGCAGCAGGGGCGCGCTCCTCTGCACCGCCTGGCCTACGGTAGCAAGCGCGCCGCCCGCCTGGCCGGGATTCGACCCCTCAACTATCACCTCTAAGTTAGCTTTGCGCGTGCTGCGAAACTGCTCCGTGAAGTCCGGCTTGAACACCAGCGCGACCCTCTGCGAGCCGTTGCGCACAGCCGCCTCCGCATCCGCGAGCGACATCTCGGCCACGATGATATTCTCGTCCTGCTCAAGCGTGTCAATCACAGGTTGCGCCATGCTTGTTTGCCCTGCCGGTGGTTTGTCCTCGTTCACTACCGCCACGTTCACCGTTCTGCTCTCCTGGGCGCGCAGCACGTATCCCAGGATGGACATCACTACTATGGGCACAATAAAGACCAGCCCCAGGCTGCGGTGGTCGCGCCTGAACTGCCCTATGATGCGCCCCGTTATCGCCATTATGCGTGGAAAGCTCATTTCAACCTCCTAATTGGCTGCGGCCAGTTGCCCTGAGAGTGACAGGAATGCCTCTTCAAGGTTCTGGCTGCCCCCCATCTCCCGTATCTCGGCGGGCGTGCCTTTGGCGAGGATGTGCCCTGAGCGTATCAGCCCCAGGCGGTCGCACCTGTCGGCTTCGTCCATGACGTGGCTCGACACCACGATGGTCACGCCGCGTGCGTTGAGGGTGCGAAAGTAGCCCCAGAAAGTCTGCCTTAGTTGGGGGTCAACGCCCACCGTCGGCTCGTCCAGCAGCAGCAGTTCCGGCTCATGCACCAGCGCGCAGGCCAGCGATAGGCGCTGCTTCATGCCACCACTCAACGTGCCCACCAAAGACGACTTGCGGGGCAGGAGTTCCACCAGTTCGAGCACCTCCGTTACCCGCGCATCCCGCTTCTGCTTATCGTTTATGCCGAATATGCGGGCGAAGAACTGCGCGTTCTCCCATATGGAGAGGTCGGTGTAAAGCGCCTGCAATTGCGTCATGTAGCCGATCCTGGGCAGGACCTTCCCCGCACCCGCAGGCATCGCGTGTCCCAACACTGACAATTCGCCGGAAGTGGGGCGCACAAGCCCGGCGATCATCCTGATGAAAGTGGTCTTGCCTGAGCCGTTCGGACCCAGCAGGCCGAAGCTCTCTCCCTTGTGTATGCACAGGTCCAAGCCATCGAGGGCGCGCACCTCCCCGAACTGCTTCACCAGGTTATGCGCTCTCACCAGGCACGCGCCCGCCTCGATTTCTTTGGTTGGCGCTGCCACTGTGGCGGATGAAACCATAATTACCTCCTATTGCGGTTGAATCAGCCTGCATACCTTGATTGATTAGTCAATCAATAATCTGGAGAAAAAAATATTGTTTGCTACTTGCCGCCGGGCACCTCCATCCCATGCAAGAATATATCTACGGCAGTCTCAATCATCTTTTCGGGGCGCAGGGTTTCTGTGTCGGCCTGGACGAATACTTCCTTTGTAAGCATATACGCGATGAGAGGGCCTATGAAGCAGCGCACCGCTGCTCCGGGGTCCATCCGGCGTAGCGTCCCCTTGTCCATCTGGTGGGAAAAGTAGCGCACCAGGAAAGGGAAGCCTCGCCCCGGACCTATCGTGTTGAATATCTCACCTACGGACGGCCTGCGCACCGCCTCCCCCAGCATCATCTTGAACATCGACATAGTAGCGCGGTTATCGAGCATCGTAATGAAGGTGCTGGCGAGCAGGTTGAGAACTTCGCGGGGCGGCATGTCCATCATCTCGTCGCCCCTGGCGATTAGCTGCAAAGCGGGCGCATAAGTCTCCACCACCTGCCTGAACAAGTCCCTCTTGTCCTTGAAATAGTGGTAGATCAGGCCCGGCGAGCCTATCCCGGCGGCGCTGGCTATCTCTCTGTTGGTCGCCTTCTCGAACCCTTTACCCGCAAAGACGTGCAGCGCCCCGTCTATAATCTGGCGGCGGCGACTCTCGTAGTCCTGTTCATCCCGTGATGGTGGCATCTCATATCCCCTACAATTGATTGATCAATCAATCAATTATATTATAGATGCGATTATGCTTCCTGTCAAGCCCTATCGGCATCATAGTTAGGGCTGTATCAAAGTGGCGACTCTTGCTTCTTCAACTCGAACGAAGGGAAGTTTCTTTCGTTTCTGTGCGAAAAATGGCGGCTTCGCCGCCATTTTTCGCACAGAAACAACCTCCTTCTCTAGAAGTGTTAGCCGCCAAGCTGCCAGTCGTCGGGGATACCGGCGACCGGGAACCAGGGTGGGAGAGGCATAAGCAGGTAGCGGGAGAGAGCATTAACATATGGCTCGTATGCCTGCCGCATCTGAGACAGGCGCTGCTCAGCCACCGGGTCGTCTCTGATGATGAACCCGGCGGTGAGGAGGGTGCTACGCAGCAGAGCCAGGTCTTTGGCTTCCAGGCGGTCCCGCGCCAGGGGCTTTGGGGGAGTACCGAATACGCCCGACAGGTCCACTACGGCGTGCCGGGCGATTGCGAAGGTAAGCTGGGCCTGGTGTATCGCTTCCTCGTCTTTGCTGATTACGACCAGCGCGCTGGCATCCAGGATCATGGTGAGCGCCGTCACCCACGATTGGTGGTCGTGGTGCGAGCGGAAGTAGCCGAGGACCGGGTAGGATAGATGGCTTTCAAGCACCTCAGCAGACCACTGCTCCCAGTCGCGCAGAAACCGGCCTACCGCCGCTATGTTATCGCCCCGGCAGTTCCTCCTGAGCAGCTCCGTAGCAGTGGGTGGAGAGCCTGCACGCGCATCCAACAGCGATACGCCCGCTTCACGCTCGGAGAACGCCTGGTTGAGAGCAGGTAAATATCCAACTATTAGACCCAGGAAGGCAAAGCCTATGCCAGCTTCCACGACGGTGAGTAGACGGCCCCAGCCGCCACCAGGGGCAAGATCGCCCAGGCCCAGGGTGAAAAAACTGGTGCCACTGAAATAAAGAGCCGTGACGAAGTCGCCACCGCCCTCCTGCGGTATCGAGTCCAAAGCCCAATGCAAGAAGCCAAAACCAAAGATCATTCCCGACGCCCATACCGCCAGCAGAAGTATCAACGACATAGGGCCGTAGAAGCTGAGGAAGTTCTCGCGCCGCCTGTCGTTCCGCATCCTCAGCGCGACAGCCGACCAGGGAAGCCATGTTGCCCTATAGAAGAGGCGAGCCAGCCGTAGCTGCTGTGTGACACGGCGCGGCAAGACCACCGTCTCAAAGGCATCCCACAGAATGACAAAGATAAGAAGTATACCCGCAATGACTGCTAATGGTTGCATGCCTGAGTTTCTCTTGAGTGGTCAGTGGTCAGTGATGCGCTCTGCCTTCTGATCCCTGACCCCTAATCCCTGACCCCTAATCCCTGACCCCTAGTCACTGACCCCTAGTCACTGACCACTGACCACTGACCACTGACCACTGACCACTGACCACTGACCCCTATGTTATACTGAAACGCTGTGCGTTTGGATTGAATGGTGTGTTATGAGCAGTAATGAGCCGGAAGATGATGGGCAAGATCGAGGCACGGAGCAGACTGTCGGGAAGAGGCAGGGGAACATCACGCGGCGTGAGTTATTGCGGCGGGCCACGTTAGCTGTAGGTGGGGTCATAGCCGCGAATACGTTACTTGCTTCAGCAGGCTGCGATGCGGACACGCCCGGTATTGCCTCAACCGCAACCCCTCCCCATGCAGAACGGGCGGCTACAAAGCAGATCGCTACGGGGCATGCTCCCTCAGCCACAGAAACGCCCACATCTACCACGACGTCTGCTCAAGCGCCCGGACCAGCCACCGCCAGCCCTCCAGATACATCAATTAACGACTTAGAAGAAGAGAGTGTTACGAGTCTGCCCGGCGCGGACCAGGAGCCGCCACCATCTCCCCAGCCACAAACCAACCCCCCAGGAGGTCCAGCTTTGGACATCGAGCTAGATGTTGAACACAATCCATACCGCTCAAAGAAGAGCGTGATCTCTCGCGGCGGGGTTGTAGCCACCAGCGAGCCTCTGGCTGTGGAGGCGGGTTTGGAGATGCTGAGGCGGGGAGGTAACGCGGTGGACGCAGCGCTCGCCGCCGCCATCACCCTCACGGTAGTGGAACCTACCTCCAACGGCATCGGCTCGGACGCCTTCGCCCTGGTGTGGGACGGCAACAAAGTGCATGGCCTCAACGGGTCGGGACGCGCCCCCGCCGCCCTCACCATCAACGCTGTACGCAGCAGGGGGCACACCGCCATGCCAGACAAGGGGTGGTTGCCGGTGACGGTGCCCGGCGCACCCGCCACATGGCGAGACCTCCACGCCCGCTTCGGCAGGCTTCCATTCGCCGACCTCTTCGAGCCTGCCATCCGGCACGCGGAGCAAGGCTGGCCCGTCGCCAATATCGTATCGCAGGGCTGGGCCTATTCGGTGCCAATCTATACCGAATTGAAAGGCAGAGAGTTCCGAGGCTGGCGCGAGACCTTTGCCCCTCATGGCAGAGCGCCACGCGCCGGGGAAAAGTGGACCAGCCCAGGGCATTCCTCCACGCTCTGGCGCATCGCCGAGTCGAAGGCAGAGGACTTCTACAAGGGAGACCTGGCACGCGCAATAGCGAAATTTGCCCAGGAGACAGGCGGCCTCATCACGGAGAGCGATCTGGCGGCCCATACCAGCACCTGGGTTGAGCCTATTACCACCAACTACAGGGGATACGATGTCTGGGAGATCCCGCCCAACGGCCAGGGCGTCACGGCGCTCATCGGTCTCAACATACTGGAAGGGTTCGACCTGAAAGAGCTAAAGCGCGACACCGCACAGGCTTTCCACCCGCAGATCGAGTCGCTCAAGCTGGCTTTCGCCGACGCCCACCGCTACGTGGCCGACCCTGAGTTCGCGGAGGTGCCCACCGCCCGGCTGCTGGACAAGGGCTACGCGGCCCGGCGGCGCACTCTCATCGGCAAGCGCGCCCTCACGCCCAGGCCCGGCGACCCATATTCGGGCGGCACGGTCTACCTGTGCGCGGCGGACGCGGACGGGCTGATGGTCAGCTTCATCCAATCCAACTACCAGGGCTTCGGATCGGGCGTGGTCGTCCCCGGCACAGGCATTTCCTTGCAGAACAGGGGTAACGGCTTCAGCATGGACCCCAACCACCCCAACCGCGTCGAGCCGGGCAAGCGCCCCTACCACACCATCATCCCAGGCTTCCTCACGCGCCAGGGCAAGGCAGTCGGCCCCTTCGGCGTGATGGGCGGCTTCATGCAGCCGCAGGGCCACATGCAGATGGTCGTGAACACGATAGACTACCGCATGAACCCGCAGGCGAGCCTCGACGCCCCGCGCTGGCAGTGGACGAGCGGGCGCGAGGTGCAGATAGAGTCGGACGCCAACCCTGCCATCATCAGAGGCCTGCGTGCCATGGGCCACACCGTCAAAGTCCTCCCCGCAACCGGGTCGTTCGGGCGCGGGCAAATCATCTGGCAGCTACCCACAGGCGAATACATCGCGGGCAGCGACAAGCGCGCCGATGGATTCGCGGGTGCGGTGTAGATTGTCGTCTTTGTGTGGAAAATGGGCGGCTGCACCGCCCATTTTCCACACAAAAACAAAAGAAAATTACTCTTCGCTTTGCTGAAGCGACTTCGACTAAGGTTGCTTAACAGGAGGCGCATCCCCGTGCGGCGAGGCGCTTGCCGTCATCTGATTTACAACGAGCGCGGTCTGAGTAGCATACGGCGCGAATTCAGCCTGCATCGTCATTGTGGCGACTGCCGTCTGGGTGGCATAGGGCGCAAACTCGGTTTGCATCTTAGCTAATGCCTGCTCCGTCTCTACGGGCACCGGCAGCATACCGGGAGGTATATCCGTCCTAACGGGTTGCGGGAGGACCGCCTTGTCTTGCGCAGTAGGCGTATAGCCTGGGTCCCCTGCCCGCACGACGCGTGGCGGCGCACTCCTGCCACTGTTGGCAAGCGCCACCAGCACCAGAACTACGACGACGCCCGCAAAGAGTCCGCCGAACAGGACCCCACGTAGTATGTTATCTATTGAAGTAAGCCAGCGCTCCATCAAATGTCCTCTGCCCATCCCGCATGCGAATTGCCTACCAGCCTGACCAATGGAGAGCAAGAGAGGGCGGCGATAGTAAAAAGGGCCACGCCTCCATTGACCAACACCAGGCTGTTCCAGGTGCCATCGTCGTACAGGACAGGCCGAGGGAGGCTGAACAAGAGTGCGGCCCCCGCGATGAAGGCGGCAAGGAAGCCTGCGGCCCAACTCCATGTGGTAGCCGCTACCCACCAGCGTGCATCTCGGACGTGGCGCTCAAGCACAAGCTCCTGGGCCAAGCCGGTTATACCACCCAGGAGAGCAGCAATAACTACCACGACGCCCAGGCTCAGAGCAAATATCAGCGCAAGCAAGGGAATATTGATGTCTGTCGGTTCCGGGGGAATGTTCCTTATGTAGGCCTCAAATAGAGGGCTGTTGATAGGGCTTAGCGCGACCGATTGCATTACAAGAGTAAAAAAGCTCAGACCCCACCCGGCAGCCACACTCAAGATCAGCGCAGGCACCCACCGGCTGGCCTCCACCCCAGGTAGGTAGCGACGCAATACAAGCAATTGCCCCAGGGCCATGAGCGACCCTGTCCCGGCAAGCCACACAAGCCAGGCTGCAAGCTTCATCAAGGGCGCGTCTGCTATTTGCAAGAAGTATGCTATTACCTGGGTAAGAGAGAGCGTCAACGCAGTCCCTACAAGGAAGCCGCCGACTGTCGCCGCCAGCCACAATAGCCTGAGGGCGCTGTCCGTATGCGCTACCGGTCTATGCGCCTGTACGGGTTGTCCGGACATGATATGTACACCCCAGAGTCGTGAAGATGGGCACAATATATCACCTTTCATGGATGAACGCATGGACGGTTATGCGGTTCCGCGAGGGGCATGTGATGAAAGTTAGTTCCTTGCTAACGCGCCAGCAAATACCCACCTAACTTAATCCTGGCAAGCATAGAGTATCAATAGGTTTAAGAATACGGTAGGGGTGGACCCGTGTGTTTCGCCCCTACCATTGCTTTATCCCTTCTCCTCACATTTACCAGGGAAAAGCGTGTTTGACGGCACCCGGCAAATCGCGTATACTAATAGGCAGGCTTTGCGCCGGAGGCATATTTAAGAGCGCGGGTCGCAGGCCGCTTTGATGCTTTATAAACAGAGGAGTTAGAGACACCCACATGCTGAAGATCAGGTTGCGCCGCATGGGCGCTATCAGGCAGCCACACTATCGTATCGTGGTAACGGACGCCCGCTCCCCGCGCGACGGCCATTTCATCGAGACATTGGGGCATTACAACCCCCTCACCAACCCCGCTACCATCCAGGTAGACGTGGCGAAGTATGAAGAGTGGCGCAAGAAGGGCGCACAGCCCACCGAGGCGGTAGTGAGCCTGGTGCGCCAGTTCAACCGCACCGCCCGCCAGGCAGAGGCCGCAGCCGCGGAAGGTGCCGCCGCCCAGCCCCCCACCCGCAAGACCCGCGCCCGCGCCACGACCCCCGCCCCCGCGACGACGGCTACAGCCGAGGCCAGTGACGCAGGCGAGGCAACCGAGGCCACCACCGGCGCGCCTATGAGCGAGGCCGCAGCCGAGGCTAGCCGCGATGGTGGCGAAGGCTCCGAGGCAATTACGGAAGCCGCACCCGCAGAGGACGCCACAACAGAGGCCACCGGCACTACGGACGCAACCACCGAAGCCTGATCCGGTTAACGTTTCAGCGACAAGGCCCTATCCCAGGGCCTTTTGTGTTACAATTGCATGACGCATACTCTCAACCCCTGGGGTGACACAGAATGAAAGACCTCGTAGAGTACATAGCCAGGAACCTGGTGGACAACCCCGACGCCGTGCAGGTGCGCGAGAGCCGGGGCGATTACATGGTGCGCGTGCAACTGACTGTTGACCCCGAAGAGAAGGGCAAAGTAATCGGGCGCGAGGGCAAGATAGCCCGCGCCATGCGTACCATCGTCAACGCCGCCGCCTCCCGCGATGGCAGGCGTGGCGTGCTTGAGATAGAGTAGCCCTCCCGCCTCCCACGTGCTCATGAGCGACGAAACGCCCTCCGTCGAAAGCGACCCTAAGGCCCCTGAGCACCTCATCGTCGGGCAGGTGGTCGCCCCTTTCGGCGTGAGAGGGGAATTGAAAGTCAACATACTCACAGAGTTCCCCGACCGCTTCAAGAGGCTTGAGGAAGTGAGGCTCGCCCCCTTCTCGTCCATAGAACCCGGCCTCGCCCCCAGCGCCGCCCTCGACCCCTCAACCGTTCGCCCCTCCCCGGACGCGACGCATCATACCAAGCCTCTCACCCACGCCGCGACCTTCAAAATCGAGTCCACGCACATCCATAAAGGGCAGTTGATAATGAAAGTAGAGGGCGTGGACAGCGCGAACGAGGCCGAGGCCCTGCGTGGCTGCTGGCTGCTGGTGCCACGCGAGCAAGCGCGCAAACTACCGAGAGGCAGCTACTACATCTACCAGTTGGTCGGCCTGGACGTGGTCAGCACGTCAGGCGAGCAGATCGGCAAGATTGAGGATGTGCTTACCATGTCCGCGAACGACATCTACGTAGTCAAAGGCCCAGGCGTGCAGGACCCCACAGGCGAACTGCTCGTCCCCGCCATCAAGGCTATCGTCAAGCATATCGAGTTGCGGAACGGCAGAATAGTCATCGCCCCGCCGGAAGAATGGTCGTGAGTGTACCGCCCCATTCTTCCGTAGGGGCGACCCGCCGGGTCGCCCTGGTGGGGATAACAAACCAGCTTTGCGCGTAACCCAGGCACGCCTCGCCCCTACAAAAGAACAGGCCAAAATATCGGCAAGGGAGTTGGACAGAGATGGTATTCATAGTTGCTTTAGTCCTTTTCGTGGTGGTAATGGGCATACTGGATGCCAGGTTGCGCTGGCCGAAGCCGGACGACAAGACCCCGCGCTACGTGAGCATAGCCGAGCGCAGCAAGACCCTCCGCACGGACTAAGGAGAAGCCAGATGCTAGCCGGACATTTCGGCCTCGCGGCGGTAGTCAAGTCCCGCCAACCGCAGATACCCCTCTGGGCGCTTATGCTCAGCACCCAACTCCTTGACGTTATCGCCCTGGTGCTCTTCGCGTTCGGCCTCGAAACTTTCACCCCCAAACCGGGCACCACGGGCGGCTACGGCAACATCGATATACATGCAGACTACACGCACTCCCTGGTAGGCGCGCTGGCGATAAGCCTGGTAGCGATGCTCGTGACCATGATACCCTGGGGCAGACGCAACGGCCTAATCATCGGCGCGATGGTCTTCTCCCATTGGATACTCGACCTGCTGGTACACCGCCCCGATATGCCCATCCTACCGGGCAACGCGGGCGACCTGCCCCTGCTTGGGCTGGGGCTGTGGAACTTCCAGTGGGTGACTGCGGGCATCGAATTCGCGCTCATATTGGCCGGGGCGTATATGTACTATCACGCGGCGATGCGCAGCGCGGTCAAAGCCGAGCGCCAGGACGCAAAAGAAGCGAAGGCCACATCCGCGCCCGGCGCTTACCGTCAGCAAGCCCTCCTCACATCGGTAATTCTGGCCGTCCTCCTGGTCGCCACGCTAGTCGCAGACTTCCTCGGCCTCGGCTAGTAGCATTGCGAGCTGTGCTGATATTCCAGCCACAAACCTCTTATAAAACTAAAAAAGCATGAGTTCGGCGCGCCGCGCCGAACTCATGCTTTTTATTAGTCTTAATCCCCTCTTCCCATGCATGGGGAGCAGAAGCGATAGGTCAGAGTCCCTGGCACGGGTCGTGCATCAATAGTTAGCGGCGGGGCAATATCGCCGCGCCAGTACGCGTGAAAAGAGGAGCATATGAAAGTCAGAGACATAATGACGAAGAACCCGGAAACGGTAGCGCCCGGCACGTCGGTAAGCGACGTTGCCCTCATGATGCGCGACCTTGACGTGGGGATCATACCTGTCGTGAATGATGGCGAGTTGATGGGCGTGATAACCGACCGCGACATCGTTATCCGCGTGGTAGCCTCCGGCCTCAACCCGATTGACGTGGGCGTGCAGGACTTCCTATCGCCCAACCCGGTGAGCGTATCGCCCGACGACGATGTTGACACCGCACGCGACCTGATGGCCGAGCGCCAGATACGCCGCCTGCTGGTCACGGACGGCAGCAAGCTGGTAGGCATCCTCTCTATAGGGGATGTCGCAATAAAAGATCAGAGCGACGACTCGGACACCGGCCAGGTGCTCGAAGAGATCTCCCAGCCAACCGACTATAACCGCACCACGTAATAACCTTATGTAACCAAATCAAAATTGGCCTCCTGAGGAGGCCAATTTTGATTTGGTTACATGTTATTCTCCCCAGGCGAGGCCGGAGGTAGCGTCTATGTTGGCGTTCTCGGTGAGCCTTTGCACGGTGCCCAGCATCGGGTTGCCTGTTGGACCTGCCTGGATTTCGCCGCTGTATATATCGAACGAGGCGTCCTTGAGGGAGAGATAAGCCAGCCGGGTGCCGTCCGGCGACCACGCGGGAGAGCGCGATGCGCCGTCTGTGGTGAGTTGTATGGGCGTGGGGTGGTCTTCCGTCCACTGTTCCGCGTCGGCGGGCACCACGTAGATGTTGTGCTGGCTCCCCTGCCGCATAGTGAAAGCTATCCACGCACCGTCCGGCGACCAAGCGGGGTCATACGCGCCCTCTTTAGCGGCTGTTATCTCGGTCCACCTGCCGGTCCCCATATTGAGCGACCATATCTGGCCGTTGCCTTTATCCGTCACATAGTTGGCGACCGCAATCCTGCTCCCATCAGGCGACCACGAGGGGTCTTCAACGCCCTGGATGCCGTGATTGAGCGACTCCAACCTGCGCGACCGCGTGCCATTGGGGTCCATTGAAAAGAGGCCGGGGTACTCGGTACCCACATCCGTCACGTATGCTATCCGCTCGCCGTCGGGAGACCAGGCGGGCTGCAAGGCCCAGAGCGCCTCAACGTTATAGCCTTGCGCGCCCGTTTCGACGTTAGGGCGATTTTCGGTGAGGGCCACAGTTTGGGCGGGGTCGGTTACGTCGAGCCTGTAAAGGTCGGAGAAGCCTTCGTCCAGGCGGGTGTAGACAATCTGTGTGCCGTCGGGGGAGAAAGCGGGTTGGGCGTCGCGCTTGTCGGATGCGTCCTTAGGGCCGTTCGTCAGCTGGCGCTGGTCGCCAGCCGCATAGAGCCAGATGCTCCCCGCCCGCACGTAAGCGATCTTGCCCACCACATCAGCCCCGCCCACCGGACCCGCCACAGGCGGAATACCCCGGCCAGCATAGCCGAATCCAACCAGGAGCATCACCCCCAGCGCCAGCACAACCACAACCTTCTTGACCACGCGCCCCCTCTTTTTGTTAGTTGTGAGTTTTGAGTGCTGAGTTTTGAGTTACCTGTTCCGGTGAAATCAACTCAAAATTCAAAATTCATAACTCAAAATTACCCCAGGTTTGCGCCTCGCCAGCGCATCCATACTTTGTAGAGTAGAGGGTTGTAGACATAGTCGTACGCGCCTGGATACTCTATCTCGCGGCCACCGAAGCCCTTCTTGAACCAGTATACACCACGCAGGCCGGAGCGTGCATTGATTGGGGAAACCTCGCCTTCACCCGCTTCGTCGGTGGGCGCGTCGGGTATCCCCCAGAAGTCGTAGCGCGCGCAGCCATGCTCCTTTGCCCACTTGACCGCCTCCCATTGGAGAAGATAATTGGGCATGTGCTCGCGCCCCCGGTTGGCGGATGCGCCATACATGTAGATAACTTCGCCCCCGAACCTGAGCGCGAGCAGGCCCGCTACCGGCCCCTGTGCGCGCTCTGCTTCGTCGGGGTGCTCCGCAAGCAGCACAAGCACGCTGTTATCGCCCTCCGGCCCAAACGTGCGCCAGAGTTGCTCGTAATAAGGGAAGGTGTGGATTCCGAACTCATCGCGGTCACCCGTTACCTCCAACAAACTATAGAACGTGCGGAGGTCATCGAGAGTTTCGGCGCGGCGCACCTGCACCCCACGACGCCCCGCCAGCCGGAGGTTGTAGCGCGTCTTCGGCTTCATCTCTTTGAGCAGGTCGTCCTCGCTCCTGTCTATATCCAGGACGATGGTGCGCGCGGGTTGCAGGCGGCCCGAAGGTCGGAAGCCAAGCGCCTGCATGTCGCGGTCTACGTCTTCCCTCGTCTCATGCTCGTCCAGGGAAATATCCGGCTCAACCTTGAGGAAGATCGCACCCCGTCTACGCGCCTCGGCATGTACCCGCTGCCAGAACACCCGCATGGCTCGACCCGACAACCCATTGAAAATAGCATCTATCTCTGATCCCTGCCCCCTGATCCCTGACCCCTGATCCCTGCCCCCTAACCCCTGACCCCTATTCCATACAGGCCCACGCGGCATATAAGCAATAGAAACGGGCAGAGGGACCCTGGGCACGGAGCGAAAGAGGACCTGGCCGCAGATAGAGGGACCGCGCATAGATCCGTGTTCGCCTAACATCAAGCGGAATGTGGACCAGCCGGAAGCCTTCTTGAATTCGCCCCAGCGCCACGACTGCAGGAGTCCCCCACCCCGTTCGATAACTGCCCGGTCCCAATCCGAGGCGCGCGTGGAGACCGAGGCTATATAGCCTTCTCTCTCGGAGTGCGCCTGGCCCACAGGGGCCTGTGCTGAAGTGGTTGGCGCGCCGCCTTTACTCATCGTCCCCGGATGCGCCGTTCAGCGACTTCGGACGGGCAAGCGGGATCGAGTGAACGTCGCTGCAAGGCTCGGCGTCGGGCAGCATGAATTCGTCGTGCGTGGCGAAGTCGTACGCCATAGGCTGCACGCCGTTCTCCTGGGTTTCCATGACGGTCTGCTGGCGAACCTCCCCCCGCTCCCAGTAGTGGGTCTGCTGCGTGCGCTCTACCGGGCCGCGTCCACGCTCGCGCTCCTTCTCGCCCGATAGACGCTCTGCGCCGGGCAGGCCATAGGTGGCGCTGTACCTGTACGCGCTATAGGTGTAGATGCTACGGTTGTCGCCTGGGGGCTGGATGGGGCGCAGGTGTACGCCTGGGCCGGACGGTGCGTTGCGGAAGATGCCGGTGAGCGAGCAAATCTCGGTGAAGTGGTCGGCCACTTCTATCAAATCGTTGGAGGTGCTGATGCCGAAGCCTATCACTTCGCAGCGCACACCTTTCATCTGTACGGCTTCGATCAGGCGCACGAAATCGCCATCCCCGCTGACTATCACCACCACGTCCAGGTTCTCCGAGTGCAACATTATGTCAACTGCCATCTCTATGTCGAGGTTGGCCTTGATGCGCCCGCCCTCGTACTTGTGTATGTCTTTGCAGATCACCTTGTAGCCGTTGGCCCGGAGGAAATCTATAAATTTGCGCTGGTTGGGGTTCTCAGGGTCTACGCCGGTGTAGGCAGAGGCCCGTATGAGGTCCCGCCCCGCGACCGCATGCTCCAGCAGGCGACAGTAATTGACTTCCACCCCGGCGGACTTGGCCGAGTAAAAGAGGTTAGACACGTCTACAAAGACGCCCACATTATGTGACATTATCTTATCTCCCTGCTTCCATTAGTTTTATATATCTATGTGCGAAAGCTGTATAGGGGCATTATACCTTAAGAATTGGTGAAAAGTGAAGCGGGGCGCAAAACGTAAAACGTGATGCAAATTGAGGCATACTATTGAGAGTAACGGACCCCCTCCCCCGTGCCATTCTGAGTACAGCACTAACAAAGAAATGTCTGCGTAGGGGCGACCCGGTGGGTCGCCCCTACGCAGACATTTTATTCCTGGACATAACTTTGTTAGTGCTGTACTGAGCGCAGCGAAGAATCTCGTCCCTCGCATACCCTCTTGCCTATGCGCTACCCCAGCCTGGTACTCGAGAAGCGACATTCTTCACTGCGTTCAGCCCTTCACTAAGGAAATTTTGTCAGTGTAGGGGCGAGGCATGCCTCGCCCCGCCCCACCACCCAAACTTCCTGTACTCCTTTGCGATATAGCATCTCCAACGAACTAAAGGCTGGAATCTTCGGCGAGGAAGGCGAGGACGACTCTGTTGTGCTCCTGCGGATTATGGTTGTTCAGGACATGGGCGGCGTTGGAGATCAAGGCTTGCCGGGCATTGGGGATGCACCGCGCCAACTCGTCGTTGATGAGATAGTACATGCGGGGACTGTGCTCGCCGCGCATCAGTAGCGTGGGGGCTTCAATTCGGGCGGCGTCCTCGCAGGTCAGGTCGGGCATGTGCGTGCGCTTATCGGTCTTGGTGGCGACGCTCAATTCCAGGGCATTTTTCATCATCTCTTCGCGCACGCGAGGGGAGAGAGCGTCGAACGCGCCCTTGCCCACAGCGCCCTCGATGAAGAGCCGCACGCCTCCTTCGAGATCCCCGCCGGCGAACGCCTGCCCAGCAGGTACCCAGGCGTCGCGCATGAAAACCTCCAACAACACGTCCCCTCCCGGCAGGCGTGGGAGCATGGGCTGAACGGGCGGCTCCGCGAGTGAGAGCGTGCGTACCAGGCCGGGATGATTCAGCGCCAATAAGAGCGATATATAAGCGCCGTAGGAGTTGGCGACTATATGCGTGGGGCCAAGCTCAAGGGCCGTTATGAAGGCGGCCATGTCTTGCATATGTAGCATCATATCAGCCGCAACGTAATCTCCTGTCCAGGGGTTGGGGTAATGCCCGCGACGGCTGTACGAGACGGCACGGTAACGCCGGGAGAATGGCTCCATCTGCGCCGACCAGCTACGGAAATCGCCCAGGCCCCCATGCACGAAGAGCACAGGCTCTCCCTCGCCTTGCTCCACGTAATGCAGCAGCGTGCCGTTCACTTCTATGCCCTTGGGGTGGGCGCGGTCCCGCATTGGCTGGCTCCTGCCGAGTATATCAATTAACGTGTAAATACCGGCAATCTAACCGCTGAGGGGTTAGATTGCCGGTATTTATACGTCATTGGATGCGACAAACCACGCCCCTACCGGCGGGCCTCACAGATAGGATAGAAAGTGTTGGCTACTATCTTGGAGGTCTGCCCCCTGGTGGCGTTGTTGTTCGGGCGGAAGTAAGGCTTGCCCGTGTTGCACGGCTCGCCGGTGCCGCCGCAAGGGTAGCCGCTCATGATGCCTCTCGAGGCAAGACGCTCTATCCATAGGTGGAAGGTGTTCGAGGAAGGCACGTCCTCGAAGGTCTGCCCTGTCTGCGGATCGTTGTAGTCCGCCGCTTGAGAGACGATCTTGGAGATTTGCCCTCGTGTAGCGTTAGCATTTGGCCGGAAGTACGGCTTGCCACTACCGCACGGCTCTGACACCCCACCGCATGGATACCCACCGATGATACCCCTGCCCGCCATCCTCTCGATATAAGGATAGAAGGTGTTGGTGGTGGGCACGTCCTCGAAGGTCTGCCCGCTCGCAGGCTCGTTGAAGCCCGCCGAGTTAGCCACAATCTTCGACAACTGCCCGCGTGTGATGTTGTTGTTCGGGCGGAATGTGTTGTCAGAGTAGCCCCCCATGATACCCCGGCAGGCAAGGCACCGTATATGCGAGTAGAAGGTGTTGTTGGCAGGCACATCTGTGAACTGCGCGGAGCACGCTGTAACGGTAGGGCTGGCCGCCGTAGTGGGTATGCCGGATGTGGCGGTAGTGCTGGGCTGCGCCGTAGCGGAAGGCATTACCGTGCTGGTAGATGTGCTCGTGGCCGGGGTGCCCAGGACTGGCGTGCTGGTTGTTGTGCGAGTGGGCGTTTCGGTGGGCGGGGTGCCCGTCGGTGTCGCGCCCAGCGTTATGGTGAAATTGACATCCGACATGTCGAAGAAGATGTTGCTCGCGCACGAGACCTGCACGCGGGCCTGGTTTGTGGCTACATTGGGCACGGTGATTAGCTCTATCCCGTCGTTGGCGGTGCCTTCGGCCAGGATTATACCGAAGGAATGCCCGCCGTCCGTTGACAGGGTTACGTCTACGGTGCCGCAGCTAACGGGTGCCATGTTCGTATTGGCGACGGCCCACACGACGTTCTCCGGGGTATTGCCTTGCCACGTCAGGGCTACATTGGGCGCGGTTACGCGGAAAGGCCCGGCGCTTGTGGTCGAAGTAATCTCCACCGTATCGTACTCCACACCGCCCCCGCCAGCGCGGTTGTCCCGCACGGTCATCCTGAAGGTAAGATTGCGGTTGGTCGCGGGCAGCGCCTCTCCAAAAGTGGTCGTGTTGCTAATAATGTCGGTGAGCCTGGGGAAGACGCGAGTCGTGGTGGTGAGGGGCACGAATGAACGGAAGATGGCCCGCGTGCCGTCGTCGGTGTTGGGTGGGGACTGCGCGCCCGCATCAAGCTCCTCCCAGATGTAGGTGAGCGCGTCGCCGTCGGGGTCAGATGCCGCGCCCGTCAGCTTGAATGGCGTGCTGATCGGTATCGTATAGCCCGGACCCGCGTCAACCAGGGGAGCATTATTGCCCGTGTTGCTCTGGACGGCGCAGGAATTACCCCCGCCGTTGACCGTGAACTCAACTATCTCATCGTAGCTCCCGACGTGGAAGATGGGGTCGCTGTGCGGCTGCAAGTCCTCCGAGCCGCAGATGCCCGCGTAGGCCATGATGGTAGAGCCGCTGCCCGGCTCGTACGCTGTGGGGCCATTGCGGTTGCCGCCCCCGCACGAGCCTGTGGTGCCGTTGAAGGTGTGGTTCCCGCCGAACTGGTGGCCCATCTCGTGGGCCACGTAGTCAATATCGAAGGGATCGCCTACGGGCGCGGAACTGCCCGTTACGCCCTCCGCCTTCTCGGCGATACTACATACAACCCCCAGGCCCGCCACGCCCCCGCCGCCCGTGCTAAATACGTGCCCGATGTCGTAGTTGGTCGGGCCGATCATCACGTCTAGATTGGCCTGGTTCTGGAAGAGCATGGCGAAGCCGTCTTCGTTGGTGTAAGGGTCGGTGGTGGGATCGGTGTATACAACGGTATCGTTGTTCGGCACGAGTATCATCCTCACCGCGACCTCGCGCTCGTACACCCCAACCACCCGGTTCATGCTCGTGACGATAGCGGCCATTGCCGACGCGACCGTGCCCCCGTGGAAGGCTGTGTACTCGCCCGTAGCCGCCACGACCAGCCGGTAAGTGCGGAGCACCGGGCCGGAAGGTATGTCCGTAGATTTGGAACCACCCTGCGAGGGCAAGTCCAGGTCAACCCCAAGCTCGGTAAAGGCTTTATCGGAGGGCCGGGTGAAATCGCGCCTGTAGTAGCTGATGTAGTGTGCAGTATCCCCATCGCTGTAGGGGTCAATGTAGACGGTGCCCTTAGCGGACAGGATCAGCGCGTGGAACCCGGCAGGCGTGCGGTCAAAGCGCACTACGGCAGTGAGTTCGTCAATACCCTGGCCCAGGTAAGTCTTGATCTGAGGGTACCGAGCAGCAAGAGCGGATGCCATGATAGGGGCTTCCACCACCCTGAAGGCGCTGAAGCTGCCATCCGGCATGGGCAGCGTCAGGGCGATGCCGTTGTTCCTGGCGGCGTAATTCTCAAGCGGCACCTGCGCGAGTTTGGCTGTAAGGGCAGCGGAGTCGAGCGCCAGGGTGCGATATTTCTCCGGCACGATGCGGCGCGCGCCCCTCACGTTGATAGACGCTTCGCTCACATCGCGCCATATTTTGTCGGAGGTCTGGGCTGCCGACAGGGCGGACCCACCCAGCAAGCCCAGGGCTACGAGCATAGCCACCAAGAGCATGAGTTTAATACGAGTAAGCATAAAAATCTCCTCCTTGCAGAGATTGGACGCCGCGTGCTGGTGTAGAGCACGCACGTTACGGCCCGCAAATCGTCGGCACATTCTATCAGGTATACACCCACGTCTGCCCCAGGGTTCACACATTATAGCAAAGGGAGGATTTTTATATCAACGTCTAAACAAAGGAATATCTCCCGTAGGGGCGACCCGGTGGGTCGCCCTGGTGGGGATGGCGTACTATGCTTGCCTGCTACCCCAAACCTGAACAATTACAACAAACGCACGACAGTGGGAACCTGCCCACAGGGCATGGTGTATATGCTTCTGAGTAAACATGACCTTACAGGTCACGACAGCGAATGAAATAACATCAAGCTCTGACCCCTAACCCCTGATCCCTGACCCCTTAACAAGGAGGCTATATGCTGTTCGTAAAGAGATGGGCCCGCCTCACCCTTCACAGGAGAGCGTTTCCCATCACATTATGCATAGTGCTCTTATGCGCCGGAGCAGCGTCGGTATCCGCAGGAGGCAGCACACGTTCCCGGTTCGATAACCCGCGAGCCCGTCTCTACGCAGTAGCGACCCCCGCGCCAATCCCTGCCGGCACGCCACCCGTGCCCCTCCCCGGCGCTAATAGCCAAACCTTCCCCGAAACAGGCAAGACGGTAAGCGGAGTTTTCCTCGACTACTGGACCGCGCACGGCGGCCTCGCCCAGCAAGGCTACCCCATCTCCGATGTAATGGGAGAAATATCGCCTCTTGATGGTAAGCCTTACACCGTGCAGTATTTCGAGCGCGCGGTCTTCGAGTACCACCCCGACCAGCAGCCACCCTTCGACGTGCTGCTCTCGCAGTTAGGCACTTTCCGGTACAGGCAAAAATACCCGCAGGGCGCGCCCAACCCGGAGCCTGACACCTCCGCAGGCTCCCAGCTATTCACCGAGACGGGCAAGCGGGTAGGCGGCAAGTTCCTGGCTTACTGGAAGGCCAACGGGGGGCTGGCGCAGCAGGGCTACCCGATCTCCAGCGAGTTCACGGAAGTCAGCGACCTCGATGGCAAGCCTTACACGGTGCAATACTTCGAGCGGGCGGTATTCGAGATGCATCCTGAGAACGCCCCACCCTACGATGTGCTCTTGAGCCAGCTAGGCACCTTCCGCTACAAGCAGAATTACGTCGCTAACCACGGCAGCCCTGTCGAGGGCTTGTTCGATGTGGGCGGCTACAAGCTGTGGATCAGTTGCGCCGGGCAGGGCAGCCCTACGGTCATCATGGACTCGGCCCTGGGGGACTCCTCCGGCGACTGGATAGGCGTCCAGCCCGGCGTCTCCGGGTTCGCACGCGCCTGCGTATACGACCGCGCCAACCTGGGCAAGAGTGAGGCCGGGCCATCCCCGCGCACCAGCCGCCAGGTGGTGGAAGAGCTACACAGGCTGCTTGCCGCCGCGAAGGTCGAGGGGCCATACGTGCTGGTCGGGGGCGCGGAAGGCGGGCTTAATATGCAGCTTTTCGCCAAGCTCTACAAGAGCGAGGTATCCGGCCTGGTGCTGGTGGACGCGGTCCACCCCGACCTGGACGCGCGCTACGCCGCCATCCTGACGCCGGAGCAGGAACAGCAGCGCCAGCGACTGATAAACCGCAACCGTGAGCGCGCCACCTACGACGATACCCACCTGAGCGGCGCGCAGGTGCGCGAGGCCGGGCCTCTGCCCAACGTGCCTACGGTAGTGCTACGACACGGCCTGCCTCTACCACAACCTGCCGGCTGGCCCGTGGACGACATAGAGCGGATATGGCGCGAAATGCAGGAAGAATTGGCGAACAGCGTACCCGGTGCCAGGTTAGTGGTAGCCGAGCAAAGCCGGCACTACATCCAGTTCGACCAACCCGACCTGGTGGTAGAAATGATCCGTGACGTAGTAATGGCTTCGCGGGGCGCTGGCGGACGGTGAAACGCGAAACGCGACCCTCCCCTACAGTCACCGCCCTATCCTTCCTTACCCAACGCGCCGAGCACGCGAGGCAAGAAGGCGCGGCGCACTTCCGACGCCCCGGTGAGGCTCGGCTCAATTGTGTAGGTAAACCATGAAGGGTCGCCCTTGAGGAAATGGGCGTGAAGGTCCACCAGCGCCCCGTAGCGGCCAGCTATCTCGGCTATGGCGGCGTTCACCCGCCGGTGATTCTCTCGCGCCACCCTGGGGTCTACGCCCAGGAAGTTATTGCTGTCATCGCCGAAGGATGGGTCGTAGACGTTTCCCAGGAAGACGGGCCGTACAGGCAGGCTACGCACAAAGCTATCCAACGCCTGCGCGAAAGTAGTCACGCCCGGCCCCTCGTCGGCTACCAGACCTTGCAGCAAATCATTGCCGCCCACCGTAATAATGGCGATGGAGCGCCCCTCTACCCGCAGGTCGCGGGCCTGTGCGGGGAGGCCGCTGACCGTCGCGCCGTCCACCGCGCGATGTTCCAGCCGGGCTGGACCTCTTGATGCCAGGTCCTGGCCTCTGAAGTCGGGAAACAGGCCGTCGTCGTTTCGGACCAGCAATTGGCCTGGGTGGACGCCCCGCTCGTTGTAATGCGCGCAATCCAGGATGGAATCGCCAAAAGTGTAGAGTGTGACCATCCCCTTCTTCCCCCTCTGCCGCGAGAGCATCCCAACCCCGGCAGCCACCGCGCCGAGGGCCGCCAACCCAGCCAATCCTATAAACCCGCGCCGCGACACCCTGCCCGCCTCCAATTCGCCCTCCATTCGTAAACACTCGCAAGGGTGCATGTTGCGTGCCAGGTGGAGAGCCAACCACAAAGACACAAAGAGTACAAAGTTCGCTAGAGTAAGGCGAATGGAACCGCACAGACGCAGAGGTTATTTAGAGCTTTACGCATCAACCCAATTATTGTGAAGGTAACAGCCCCGGAGGGGCGTAAGAAAGTAGCCCCTGGCGCAAGCCTGGGGAAAGCTGTCCTCTCTCCTCTTATAGCCCCGGAGGGGCGTAAGATAGTAGCCCCTTTGCTCACGTCTTACGCCCATCCGGGGCTACGGCTTTTATATGAACTTTACCCCAGGCTTGCGCCAGGGGCTACTATCTTACGCCCCTCCGGGGCTTGCTTTGGCTGTCCTCCTTAGCTGATACCTATGGGTTGTTGCCTGATTACAGCTACTTCAATCGGAGGGATATGTCCTGTAGAGCAAAGCTGAGTTGGCGTGCATCGGCCTGCGGGTTGTCGGTTGGGAGGGGCGGTTCGGGGCTGGTAAAATCCAGGAGATTGTTGCCGGGGGGCATAGTCAATTCCAGTGATACCGGCTTGGGACCTTCTTCAGGCCTGAGTTGTATGCTGGCGGCCTCATAACCGTTGATGGTGACCTTGAGAGTGCGCGGCTCCTTGTAAGGGTAGGCCGTGAAGTTGAGCACGGCGCGCACGGGTTCCCTGCTGAGATTCATCGTGTATAGCTGGGCAGTAGGCTTTATCACGTACCCTGAGCGGGTTACTACCACCGTATTATCAGCCCAACGGTACACTTTGCCATCGGGACCGGTCTCGGCGGTATGCCAGCCCTCCCCAACGTCCAGGGTGAGTGGGTTTGAAGGCGGCGGGACCGTAGGCACTTTATACACCCGCATCAGCCTGTCATCGAAATACGGCTTTGCATCCTCACCAAGCACCCGCTTTATGACCTCTTCCATCCGCGCCCAGTTTTCGGGAGTGATGGCCTCCTTGTAGAGGATGATGTACGGCGTGTTGTAGTAATTCAGGATGGGGATGCCGTGAGTGGCGTAGTCGGTGCGCCGGAGGAAATCGCGCTCCGGGTAATAAAGGTCGGTCCACGAGCGGGGGAACTCAAGCATCCAGAGGTGGCGAAAGAGGCTGGCGTGCTTCACGAAGTTGTTGGGGTTGTCGAGTTTGCGGTCGCGGGCCAGGCGGCCACTGTATCGCTGCTTATGGTGGAGCACCTGGTACATCTGGTAGTGGTCCGGCCCGCGGCCCGCCTCGCTGAAAATGGGCAATTCAAGGATAGCGTAGGTCTCTTTATCCTCGGCGATTTGGCGGTAGAAGTCCGGCCAGTCGGGCGGGCTGATGCGCGCGTCGCCGCTCTCGGCCATTACTTTGCTGGTAGACAGCATCACGAACAGAGCCAGCAAAGCAGCAGGGACAACCTTCGCCCATCTAAACGACAGGGAACGCAGATCGGCAACCCACGCCAGCAGCGCGCGGAAGCCGAACGCCGCCGGCACGCCCATCCCCATGGTGGCGATGAGGCTGAATCGGGCCGGGTCGCGCCCTGAGCTTATCACGGGCAGGTTCTGCATCAGCGCATAGAGTCCGGGGATACCCGTTTCCTCGCCATTGAGCAGTACGATAGGGCCAAGCGACATGGCGTAGAAGAAGGCCACCACAAGCAGCCAGAAGATGCCCGTCTCGCGTGCGCGCCCACCCTGCCGGAAAGTAAACCATATACCCCCAACAGCCATACCGAGTATCAGCAGCCCGTGAAGGCCCATGCCTGGGTTGGCGAGCCAGCCTATATCTACCGAATGCTGCACGCTCTGGTAGCTAACATCGAGCCAGGGCGACTCGGCGGCCTCTTTTATCATGGGGAGAAGCAGGGGCGGCGTAACGATCGCCGCGTAGATGCCCCCTATCCCCGCGAGCCGGGCGAATATGTACGCTTTTTCCCGGCGCGTGCGGCGCGTGAAGAGCACGAACGCGCCGTAGAGCATAGTCACGAAGACAATGAACATGAGGTACTGCCAATCGGTCAGGGTGGTGAAAAGCAGCATCAGTATGGCGAGCGCCATGTAGATGGGCCACAGGCGATTCTCGCGTCCCACCAGGTTATCGTCATGGCCCCAGATAGGCCTCCCATGAAGCGCGCGAAAGAGGAAGAATAGATAGAGCGGCATCCATTGTAGGGTTATCATGTTGCTCTGGCCCACCGCCAGGAAAACTGTGATGTGGTAATCGGTATATGTGGCGACCACCGCGCCCGCGAACGCCGCCCAGGGGTTGCCCACGAGATCGCGAATTAGGAGGAAACTGAATATGGCGGTGAGCACCGGCGCGGCCAGGAAGATGAGGTTGAAGGTAGGTATGTAGCCCAGCGTGAGGTTGAAGGGCATAGTCGCCAGGCCGTTGAGGGGGTTATACGTGTGGAAGCGGAGGCTGATACCTGTGGGGTAGTATATGTAGTCGGTGAAGAATGGGTTGCGATGCAGATCGAAGAGAGCGGTCTTGATCCAGTAGTAGTTCCACATATTATTGTAGCCGTCGAGGTGCCCGCCCACCACGCCGCCGTTGAGGTCGAGCAAAGGCACGCGTGCATAGACGGCAGCCAGAGCTAGGGAAGCCAACGAGACCCAGGTGAGAGGACTGCGTAGGGAGCGAGCCGGGGGTATGGCTTGCTCCTGGCCTTGCTGCGACGTTCCCACGTCCACCTCAATGCGTTCGGGTTGAGCAGTGAGGGCAGGGGCCTCCGTGGCGCTCTTCAGCCGGGCCATGCGAGTTATCGGCAGCATTATTGTTCAGGGGAAGAAGTCGTGCCTGTGGGATTGGCCGCGTATGCTGCGGTTCCTGGTTTCATGGGGACATTATATCAGCATCAGGAGGGTAATGTCGCAGGGCAACCACCATTTAGCCGATAGGCATCACAAACGAGTCCTGGCGGGGGAATAGAGTGCTGACGGCCAGCCTGCCTTCGTCCCCTTTGAACCAGCAATCGGGGAAGACACGCTCAAGGTCCTCCAGGTTGAGATGGCCGAAGAGCATGTGCAAGAAGGTCAGGTTGGGGAAGAAAGCGTTGCCGTCCTCCTGGTGGGAAGGCGCGTAGGGCGCGGCCTCTGTGAATTTGCCGTCCTGGAAGGAGAGCTTGACATTGCTCCTGTAAAAGTTGAACTTGAACTCTCCCGTATGCCCGGCAAGCGCGGATGAGGCCAGCCTATCCTCTAGTACGGGTGCGATATGGCGCAGGAACGCGGCCACGTCCGGCACGCGCATGAAGTAGGTATAACCGGGCGGCTTGCGTGGTAGCTTGCTGGGGATGGCATCGTAGACGGGGTGCTTGTCGCCCAGCGAGAGCATGAAGGCCCCAAAGTCTACCTTCTTCTCGCGCTCCGCGTACTCCTTACCCACCTTCTCTAAATAGCGTAGCACGCTTGGAGTGACCGCCACCCACGGTGCGCCCGGCTTCAGTTCGTACATATTGACCGAGAGGGTCGGACCCCAAACAGTGTCGTTATGGATGATGAAGCCTAACGCTTCACCCTCCGGCGTAGCGATGATACATATCTCCTTGTGCTCCACGCTCCTGTAACTCCTACCGCGCAGTTCGTACCTCCATAAAGCAGCGTCGCGCACGGCTGATACCAGGTAACGCTTCATAGCACGGTTATACAGGCCCTCGATGAAGGGCAGATCGTCGTCGGTGGCGGGGCGCACCTGGTACGGCTCCGGCGCATCTTCCTTCAGCCTGGGGATGTGAGCCAGGTAGCCCACCCGCCTGCTTGGGAGAGCAAGGGTCATCTCGTAGCCGAACTGTCGGTAGTAATAGGGTATGCCGGTTATGGCTTGCGCCATCTCGCCACGCTCGGCGCTCCACTGGTGAAGCACCTCGAATTGGGCGCGCACCAGCCCTCGATTGCGGTAGTCGGGGTGCGTGGCTACCAACTCCGGCCTGCCCACCTTGAACTCTATGCCGCCGTATGACCACACCTGCGATATGAGGTTGGTGGTTGACACGATCGCCTTCGCCTGGGTATCCTCCACCACCAGGAAGTCGCCAACAGGGAAGGTAGGGTGGTCGCCTCGCATGAGGTCGCGGGTCCAGATAATAACGGAGTTGTCAGGCATGTCGGAATCGTGTTCCATATGCATCAGCCCATTGAAGGCCGCCAGCTCCTCGGTGTCCGCTTCGGTGGCGCGCCTGAGCACCAGCCCGTCCCCCAGGTCGCGGATAATCGTGCTTTCTTCTACAGCCTCTTGCGCCATCATCGTGTTCCTTTCGTAATGCGCCACCCTTATACAACTATCTGAATACTACGCTTCGCATCATATTATGCCATATAAGCAAAAGCATCAGCCCAGCGCAGTATATTCCTCGCGCACAAGTGTAAGCGTTCAGATTTCCGGTAGGGGCGACCCGGTGGGTCGCCCCTACCGGAAACATTTCTTTATCCCTATTCTGAACATTTACGCACAAGTACCATGTTGACACTACTCATGTCGCCTGCTAGAATCCACACCATTGAAGTGTCGCTCGCTACGTGTATGCCGAGCCAGGATTTCGTATTCTCAGGACGTGCCCTTATGGGTAAGCGCACCAGGCAACAAGAGAAACAATCGAGAGAGCGAACGCGCTCTAAGGCACCGAATCAGCGCAAGAAGGACAGGCGCGCCAAAAATCAAAGCCGGTTGGGAGGCTATCTTCTTCGTGGTTTGGTATGGCTTTGGCACAACCATATTTGGTTCGGCTATGCCCTGGCAGCTTTCAGCCTGGTTTATATGTTTGGGTGGCTATGGTTCCTTCCAGAGCGAGTTGCGACGGTAATATTTATAGCCACGCTGGTTTACTGGTTTCTGTTCGTCACTATATGGCGATGGCGCGGGTTCTATATGATGAAGTGGTTTGATAGGGATAGGGATCCCGACTAAATATTTCTCAGCAAAGACCCGTCACCGGCATACAAAGATATTTGAATGTGTAAGCTTGCGCCTGTGTGCTTACCCCCTCACGTTATGCCAACACTCTGGCATTCAACGCCCCGATGTTGTACTATACAGTGTCGTCGTAACATTCGATATAGGCAGAATGAAAGGGTATCAAATGGCAGGGCGTGGAGTTGGCCTGTTGGTGGGATTGCTACTGATGGGCGTGATGCTCATGTCGGCGGGGTGCGATAGCGAGGAAGCCCCACCCCGACCTGGGCAGAACGATAACGACATAGCGATTGCCGCCCAGATACCGACCCAGGAACCGTCGGTCCCAACAGCCACCACCCAAATCGCCACCGCGACCGTCTTCATCCCCGGCATGCCCGCCCTATGCCCCACCCCCACCGCGACAGAAGTGCCACCCACGCCCACAGCCACCTCTACTGCCACGCAAGTCCCGCCCGAACCCACCCCCACCACCCAGGCAGCACGCGAGCCGGTCGTGGTCAACGGGCGCACTTATGACGCCTACATCCCCGCAGCCAGCAAGAAGGGCCAGTGGTATCACTACACCTGCGAGTTCGACGCAGCATGGGCGGTACTCAAAACTTATGGCTTCGACGTGGGACTGGAGAAGCAGGTGGAGTTAGTGGGGTTGGACACGAGCATCGAGCCGTACTACAGAGAGACCAAAGACGGCGTATTCATCTACGGCGGGGACATCACCAAAGCCTATTCGGGCGACTACAAAGAGAACTTCCTGGCGCGCTCAAGCGGCGAGGCGATGCGCAAAGTGTTCGAGCATTACGATTTGCACGTTACCGCGGTAAACACCCGCGAGGGCATTGAATCTGCCCTGCTAAGGGGAGAGTTGGTCTGGATCAAGACCACCGTAGACTTCAAGCCCTGGGTGCCCGCCACCTGGGTGATGCCCGATGGTCGCACCTACAAGACCGTGCTGGGCAACGACCACGCAGCCGTCGTGATGGGCTTCAACTCGAAGAACGTAGTCATCCGCGACGTGCTGGGGCCGACAAGCACGAATTGGAACCGCGTCTACGAGTACGAAGTCAGTTGGGACAAGTTTATGAAGTCGTGGGGAGCGCAGTCGTTCGACGGGCTGGCGGTCGCGCCGCCGAGCGGGCAGTAGGGTTCGTGAATACTCAGGTAGTCTCCAGCCGCGCCGAGGCCGGACCCTGTACAGTTCCGCCCGCCGCATTCGCCTGCGTGACCAGTCTCGACACCGCGTCCGCTTTGACGAGCACAGCGTCCGGCCCTATAGTGACAATTTCGCTCATTGGCAGGTAGGATGGGCCAACCGATACGTTATCTACCCTGCCGCCGGAGACCTCGAAGCCGAGTATCTGGCCGGAGTCTTCGTCGAAGCAGATGTCGCTCACCGCGCTGAACTCGTCGCCTTTTTCGGTAAAGACCTTCTTGCCTATCAACTGGTCGTCGCGGTCCATTATCTCTTTGGCTGCGGCGAACGTGTCGGCCAGCAGCACGTCATCGCTGTCCGAGATGATAACGGCGTCCCTGCCGATGCTCGCCACCTTCTCCATAGGCACCACTTTCGCCTTGCTGAAGAGGCCGCCCTCTTCGATGACCAGCGCCATGATAGCCGCGTGGTCCTTGCCAATGATCAAGTCCTTGACCGAACCCACCTTCTCGCCATCGCTACGGCTCAGCACCTTCTTGCCAACAACATCTTTGCACTTCAGCATCGCAGGCCCCCTCATTGAATACGCCTATTATGTCAAATCGGCATGTCAGCTACCCGCCCCGACTCATAATGTCGTGCCCGGTGCCAGTATACCCCAAAACCTCACCCATACACAGTTTGAACCACAAAGACACAAAGGGCACTAAGAATGCATAACAAAACTATTATGGTAGTGTAAAAGGGATAGGGAGCTGGAAACGTCGATTGCGGGGGGACAATGGAAGCTGAACAAATAAAACGATTGATTATCGGGAACCTGTTCGCAGTGAAGCTGCTCAACGATTCGATGATTGATATTACGGCCCACAGCGAGCTGTGTAAGAATTTACGCGAGTTGGCACACGCTTGGCAGGGCCTGGAATGTATCGACAAGGAATTAATGCAGTACATCTACAGCTTTGTAATGGTGACGCTAAACCACGCCCAAGCACCCGGAGTTAATGCTGAAGAGCGTGAACAGCTCTGGAATATGTACATAGAGCTGGACAACTTAGTGCTCGAATGCTTGGCTTCAGAGTAGGTATGGAACTTACGTGGTTTTTGGTGACTTATGTACTGATAGTACCACCAACTATACCCAAGAAAACCTATAGATGCTGCATCTCGTTTATTTCTTCCTCACTGAAGCCTATGCTTTTGCCTACAGCTACTGCCGTTTCTACAGGAAGCACCGTTCTGTTGGGGAGCCGTGGGCGTCCGCCTCTGGGTTTGGGTGGCTCGGCCGGTAAAAGAGGCTCAAGTACAGCCCATAGCTCATCTGAGGGGATTGGTTTAGCCATGCCCCATCGTACCCCCTCTACCAGGTTTTGTTAGGCACTCTAAGGTTTTTGCAAGTGAAACGTAGGGTAGCGACGGCCCTGTGGGCCGACACCAACAATGAAAATTGAGATAGTATCTGACCCCTGATCCCTGACCCCTAACCCCTTTTTTCGGAGGGGTGCATGGCAAAGCTACGCAGGTAGTCTGCATACCCGCCCTCGAAGTTGCGAAGCTTGCCGTCGCGCACCTCCACCACGCGGTCAGGATATGCGTGCAGGAAAGCACGATCGTGTGCAACCACAATGACCGTGCCCTCGAACGCTTCCAGCGCCTCCTCGAAGTGCTCGCGGCCATCTATGTCCAGGTGGTTCAGAGGCTCGTCCAGCAAGAGCAGGTTGCAGCCCCGCAACACCAGCAGCGCGAGTTGCAACCTGCTCCTCTCTCCCAGCGAGCATTCGCTCACCTTGCGGAAGACGCTCTCCCCCTCGAACAGGAAGAAGTGGAGGAAGCTGCGCGCCTCGGTCTCGTTCATGGGGCGCTCTAAAAGAGTAGTCTGTAAGACCGTCTTGCCTGGGTCGAGCGTCTCCTGCTCCTGGGCAAGCCTGCCGAGGCGAACGTTCGACCCGATGCGTACCTGCCCCGATGCAGGTTGCAGGCTGCCGTCTATAAGCCGCAACAGGGTAGTCTTGCCGGTGCCGTTCGGCCCAACGAGGGCCACCCTCTCGCCATGCTGGATGTCGAGCGACACGTCCTCAAGCAGCGCGGGAGACCCAGGATAGGCGAAGGACACACCTTCCATCCGTAGCACCGCGCGGCCACCGGGCGGTGGCGGGCCGAAGTCCAGCTTGAGCCACCACCGGGCGCGGGGCTTCTCCACGCGCTCGCCCGACTCCATGTACCGTTCCAGCTTCTTCTCGCGGCTCTTCGCCAGTCGCGCCTTCTTGCGGGCCAGCACGCGCACTCCCGGCTGCCGGGGCGTGGTAGACCTCTCTATATCCAGCGCGCCACCCTTCAGCCGTGCGATGTCCTGCGCCACCTGCCCTATATATTCCTGCTGGCGCTTCCAGGCTTCGATATGCGACGCGTGCTCCTGCTCGCGGGCGGCGGCGAAGTCGCTGTAGTTGCCCATGTAACTCCTGATGGTGCGCGTGTCTGGATCGAGGTAGAGGACGCGGGTAACCGTGCGGTCCAGGAACTCCCGATCGTGCGACACCACCAGCACCGCGCCCCTGTAGCCCTGCACAAACCCTTCCAGCCACTCAAGCGCCTCGACGTCCAGGTGGTTCGTCGGCTCGTCCAGGAGGAGCAGGTCAGGCTCGCGCAGGAGCAACATCGCCAGCCCCAGCCGCGTCTTTTGCCCGCCACTCAGCGTAGAGACGGGCGTAGCGGGGTCAACCTCGCCCAGGCCGAGGCCCTGCAAGATAGACGCCGACCTGTGCTCGCGCTCGTACCCCCCCAGCGCCTCATACAGCGCCAGGGCAGCCTCGTAGGCCGACATCGCGCCTTCGAGGTCGCCGGAAGAGGCGGTCAAAGCATCAGCCGCCGCTTGCATGGCGGCTTCGGCGTCGCCCAGCTCCGCGTGGGCGGAAGCTAAAGCCTCGGCTAAGGTGAGATCTCCCAGCATCTGGAAGGTCTGGGGCAGATAGCCAAGCGTGGTGCCTTTTGGAGAAAGCACCACCGTACCCGCATCAGGCTGCTCCTCGCCCGTGATGCAGCGCAGCAGGGTAGACTTGCCCGACCCGTTGGGGCCGATCAAGCCTATATGTTCGGTGTCGTTGATGATGAAACTGGCTCCGGCGAGCACTGTCGCCGTGCCGTAGCTCTTGCGAAGGTTCTGTACCTGAAGCATAGTGCCCCCTCTCTGGAGACACGTCTGTGTCTCCGACTAAACGGAAATATAATCGAGAGGGGTCTCAGTCACTTCACAACTTCCTTACTCAGGTCCAGTAAAGCCACCCGCGAGCGCTGCCGGGGACGTGGCAACACTATTATACAACATCACCCCCACCCACCATCCCCCGCCCTTCCACCCCACCCAAACATGTGCAAAACTCCACCCCAATACCCCACCAAATCATGTCCCAAAAACACCCCCAAAAGGGATTAAGTTAATAGAAGCATGTTTCCGGCTACCGTAGCGCAACAGTAGCCACTACCCCTGAGGGCCATGAGCCATGACCAAGAGCCAGAGCCACCAACTCAAAACTCATAACTCCCAAAGGGGAACAGGGTACCGCTGGTGCCCCTGCCACAAGGATTGATCGTCATCCTCCCAACTCCCGGGTTAGACTGATGCAGGCCAACTAATATGCCAAAAGAGCACCAACCCACTCCCCCTTGTCATTCTGAGCGCAGCGAAGAATCTCGCTCCTCGCGTACCATGCGTATAGCGAGCCTCTTCCTCCCCAGAACCAATAAGCCACAGTGGGCCACTCTTCTCAACATACACACAACCACCCTGCATCAGCCCAACCTCCGGGAGCCACACAGTACAGAGCCTACCCGCTCCGTACCAAACCCATAGTAGTCCGGTGGCCCCAAAGCACCCAACAAGTGCCAAAGGCCACCGGAACTACACCCACCCAAGATAAGAACCCACAAGCTAACAGCCAGAATTCTAACTTCTAGTTTCTAACTTCTAGTTTCTGACTTCTAGCTTCCAGCTTCTAACTTCTTATCGTCCAACCAGTTGCGTTGGCAGGGGCAAGCATCTGACCAAAACAGCGTGCTTAGGCTATCACCCTGCCCGCGTTACCCACCACCAACCTCAACCAAACAACCAGAGGGGCGCTCTAACCAGCGCCCCTCCCCGCCATCCTCAACAACTAAACTCAAAACTCAAAACTCAAAACTCAAAACTCAAAACCCATAACTCATAACTCCCAAAGGGCTTTCATGTGTGCGAATTCAGAATTGTATGTTATTGTTACACAAAAGATAAGGCAATGATATACCTGACACACCTAAGGGACAGAAATCTTGGTGGCCGGCAAGTTGTCAAAGATCGGCAGGAGGCGCTTTCATGTGCATGTCCCAACTTTCCGTGCAAAAGCGACTTGGTTCGTGGCTTATTACGTTATTCGGTCTGCTAACTGCCTTCGTTCCCTTCAGCATCGTTCTATTGCTGTACGTGGCCTCCTGGCGTGCAGAAGCCCTGATGGGACACTGGCCCAGGCAGTATGTTGTCGACCCCAATTTTGTTTACCAGGAGCCTGTCTATCTCTTTCTAATGGAAGCCATTGGTTGGGGTGCCAACTTAGTGTGCGTTGCGCTATTCCCTTTAGGAATAGCCACCTGGTTGCTGTGGACCCGCGACAAGCGCCATATCTTGCCGTTCTTACTCCCGCTCGTGTATGTATTGGGGTGGCTTCTTCTATTGGCTGACCCTGATGGGCGCTTGGCCTGGTATCGTGACTGGAACTAACTATGGACAGAGAACGAATGTATTGCTTGGTACCTCCTACTGGTACTTTCAAATCGTCTCAAGCCACGGACCCATTGCTAAGTACCCTCTCGGCTATAGGTGTCTCAAGCATATTATTGTCAAAGATAATAGGCGGCGGAGCATAATGCGTCAGACACGGTGCCTATTCAACTGCCGTCCATAGGCCAGTAAAGGAGTTGGCAAAAATGGCAAGACCAACAGAATACGATGCCATAGTCATAGGGGCAGGGCAGGCGGGCGGGCCGCTGGCCACCGCGCTCGGCAAGGCTGGCAAGAAGACCGCCCTCATCGAGCGAGAGCACGTCGGCGGCACCTGCATCAACGAGGGCTGCACCCCCACCAAGACGATGGTGGCGAGCGCCCGTGTGGCGTACCTGGCGCGCAGGGGTGCCGACTACGGCGTACAGACCGGCCCCATAAGCGTTGACATGGAGAAGGTCCGCAAGCGCAAGCGCGATATAGTGGAGAGCTTCCGTAGCGGCAGCGAGAGGCGCATCAAAGAGAGCAAGAACGTCGACCTGCTAACAGGCGAGGCCACTTTCACCGGGCCGCACACCATAGAGGTGCGTCTGAGCGACAAAACCGTGCAACTGGCCGCCGGGACCATCATCATAAACACGGGCGCGCGGCCCTCCCTGCCGCCTGTAGAGGGCATCAACGAGGTAGGCGCGCTCGATTCCACCTCGATAATGGAGTTGGGCAGCGTGCCTGAGCACCTTATCGTGCTGGGCGGCGGCTACATCGGGCTTGAGTTCGGGCAGATGTTCCACCGCTTCGGCAGCAAAGTGACGGTAGTGCAGCGCGCAAAGCAGTTGCTGGGACGCGAAGACGCGGACGTTGCCGAAGAGATAGCCTCAATCCTGCGCGAAGATGGCCTTGAGATAATGCTTGAGACCGAGGCGCTGAGTGTAAAGAAGACTGCCAAAGGCAAAATCAAGCTGTCCCTGCGGACCCCATCAGGTGAGCGCACCATCACAGGCTCGCACCTGCTGGCGGCTGCCGGGCGCACGCCCAACACGGACACACTCAACCCGCAAGCCGCAGGGATAAAGATGGACAAGCGCGGCTTCATACCCGTGAACGAACGCCTTGAGACCAACGTGGCGGGAATTTACGCGGTGGGCGACGTGAACGGCGGCCCTGCCTTCACCCATATCTCATACGACGACTTCCGCATCCTCCGCACCAACCTTGTAGAGGGTGGACAGGCCACCACGAAAGACCGCCTTGTGCCGTACACCGTCTTTATAGACCCGCAGCTTGGGCGGGTGGGCCTGAGCGAGCAGGAAGCGCGAGAGCAGGGCAGAAAAATCCGGGTGGCGAAGATAGGCATGGACTACGTGGCGCGCGCCCTGGAAGTAGACGAGTCGCGCGGCTTCATGAAGGCCATAGTGGACGCGGAGTCCGGGCAGATACTGGGTTGCGCCGTGCTGGGGCTGGAAGGCGGCGAAATCATGGCGATGATGCAGATAGCCATAATGGGCAAAGTGCCCTATACTACGTTGAAAGAGGCCATCTTCGCCCACCCGACCCTTGCCGAGTCTCTGAACACCCTCTTTATGAACTTGGAGGGAGACAAATGAAGCCGTGCTGACTATCCTCTGCCTTGCAAGCTATGTGAAGGGGCACGAGTTCATGCGCGAGTGCAAGCGCCAGGGCTGCCACGTCATCCTCCTCACGATAGAGAAGCACGTGCAGGCAGACTGGCCCCACGATAGCATAGACGAATTGCTGACGCTGCCCGATCTGGCGGACAGGCAGAGCGTCATCCAGGCGGTCAGCCGCAGGACGCGCACGCGCCACATAGACCGCGTGGTCGCGCTGGAAGACTACGACGTGGAGACGGCGGCCACGTTGCGCGAGCACCTTCGCTGCCCAGGCATGGGCGACACAACGGCGCGCTATTTCCGCGACAAGCTGGCGATGCGCGTGGAGGCCCGCGACAATGGCATACTGGTGCCTGAGTTCGTGCCCGTGCTCAACCACGAGCGCATACACAATTTCACCCAGAGGGTGCCGCCGCCCTGGGTCCTCAAGCCTCGCTCGGAGGCCGCCGCCTCCGGCATACGGAGGATATACCATGCAGGCGAGCTTTGGGCCGCGCTCGACAGCCTGGGCGATCTGCAATCTTTCTTCGTGTTGGAGCAGTACATTCGCGGCGACGTGTACCACGTAGACAGCATATGCTACCGGCGCGAGGTGCTTTTCGCCGAGGCGCACCGCTACGCGACCCCACCCTTGAATGTGGCTCACGATGGGGGCCTGTTCGTCAGCAGCACTATCCAGCGCGAAACGCAGGAAGCGCGAACCCTGCGGCGGCTCAACCGGGAAGTGCTGGGCGCGCTCGGTTTCGTGCGCGGGGTATCGCACACCGAGTTCATCAAGGGCAGCGATGACGGCCAGTTCTACTTCCTTGAAACTGCCGCGCGCGTGGGTGGGGCCTATATAGTGGAGTTGATACAGGCTGCCACCGGCCTCAATATGTGGGCGGAGTGGGCAAAGGTGGAGATAGCGGGGGGCGAGCAGCCTTATGCGCTGCCGACCCACCGGCAGGACTACGCCGGCATCATCATCTCGCTTGCCCGGCAGGAGCACCCCGATACCTCGGCCTATGACGACCCGGAGATCGTGTGGAGGCTGGACGAGAAGCACCATGCCGGGCTGGTGGTAATGTCTCACCAACCGGATCGCGTGCAGGCCCTGCTCGACCGGTACGGCACGCGCTTCTACAACGACTTCTTCGCCGTTCAGCCTCCCCTGGACAAGCCGGCCAGCTAGAATATAGCAGTTCGCTTAGTTTGTAGATACCCTGTGGGCATAAGTCATGCTATAGGGTAATGTGTGTGCTGTCGCTTACCGGCATGTTTTCATTGCGATGCTGCCACAATCAAAGCAAATTACCCAGTTCTTATTACTTGACACGATTTCGCCGGTACGGCACCACAGGCACAGTATGAAAACAAAGTGACACGAAAGGTTGCACGATGGCGATCAAGCTACTCATAGCCGAAGATACCCGCGACATAGCCGAAATAGTGGCCTTCGGGGCGCGCATGAACTGGCCTGGCTGCCAGGTCATAATGGCGAAAGACGGCGAAGAAGCTCTCAGGCTCTTCCAGGAGGAACAGCCGGACATTGTGATCCTCGATATAGCGATGCCCCCTCCCGATGGCTTTGAAGTGTGCAGGCGCATCAGGGAAGTGTCGCAGGTGCCTATCATGATGCTGACCGGGCGTACGGACACCGTGGACAAGATACGCGCCCTCGACCTGGGGGCCGACGACTACCTTACCAAGCCCTTTGACCACCTGGAGCTACTGGCGCGTCTGCGTGCCCTCATGCGCAGGATGCAGAGCGTCCCATCGCCGGATGCTGTGGGCGCGCCAACCCCAAATGGTCATTTCAACCCCGTCGACATCAAAATCGGAGACCTGACCATCAACACTGCCACGCGCGAAGTAAAGCTGAAAGGGGAGGCAATTCCTCTCACTTCGACCGAGTACCGTCTGCTGGAAGAGCTTGCCAAACAGGCAGGCACGGTGCTACCCCACCACTATCTGCTTGAACAGGTATGGGGGCCGGAGTACGCGAACGAGGAGCACTACCTCAAAGTATTCGTGCGCCGCCTCCGGCGCAAGCTGGGCGACAACGCCGACCGGCCCCACTTTATACAGACCGAGTGGGGCGTAGGATACCGCTTCATCGCTCCCCAGTAGACGGCTTGTTTACCATTGTTTACTATTGTTCACACAAACTTTTACCAATGCGAACCCCTAAAATGCCACGCATCGGGTAGACTACTTGTGGCAACGTACCTATCTCACTTTTGATCTTTCCTGGTACTTGAGGCTCAAGCACAAACAGCGACAGAGCCGTCGCATAAAGTGCTGGCCGGGACGCCGGTGTCCTGACTAGAGGCACCAGGAAGTCAGAGCGCGTTGGATGTTAGACCGTCCGCTGGGGTCTCGGTGTCGTTGCTGAGGAAGTGTAAGCCGGCGGTTCGACGGGTTGGTATAGCCGGTTCGTCGTCACAAAAGGGTAAAGCCAGAGCGTGCCCTGGTGGGCAGCACTGGGGAGAGTTGACCCCCACGGCGCTTTCTGACTTTACCCTTATTGTTATTTCTGCTGACCGGCTCTAGCGCACGTCGAGCCGCCCCAGCCCAGGCAGCGCGACATCCAGGTAGCGGCTCTCTCCAACCTGCGTGATAACGAACGGAACGGAAGCGCCGTTCAGTAGAGCCTGCCGAGGCGACATGCCTTGCGGCAAGAGCATGTGCAGTCGCACGGCGCGGGTCTGCCTGCCGCCCCAGGCCAGGCTCAGGCTTCCATCAAGATTATGCTGCCAGGCATAAGCGAAGTACGCCCCACTCGTCCCGTATGATAGCGCCACCTGGGCCGACTTGCGGTCCGTAGCAGGCCAACGCGGTGATAGCCTCACCTGCTCGTACAGCTTCCCCTCGTCAACCACCCCTGCCAGCCCTTCGGTCAGGGCGTTGAGCATAGCCGCCCCACCCCAGCCGTCCGTAGCCAGCGTCTCTTTATTGCTCACGCCGGGGCTGCCGTCCGGGTGATACCACAGGTATGACCCGCCCGTGCGGTCCAGCAATTCCCAGTAGCGGCGCAATATATCGACGCCGTAAGCTTCAAAGCCATACTCGAATGCCCCCCGCGCCAGCTCGCCCCCCACCAGGGGCATCACCCCTCCATTGACATACTCGCCTGGGGGAAGCCCAAACGTTGATGGAAACGGCGGATCTATACTGTACCACTCGGCAAATATGCGAGAGGCGTTGGCTTCTCGGCGGGCCTGGTAAGTGCGTATAACGGAGGCGGCTTGCTCCTGCGTCAGCGTGCCGCGATTGAGGGCGTAAGCATTCGACAGGCTGAGTTGCGTGCTTTCGTCCACCCCCACCGGGTCAATAGGCGTAAGATGTAGCTGGTGAGTATAAAACTGGCCGTTCCACAAGAGATGATTGAGGCTCCATAAAAGCGCGTCGGCCCTGGCGTCCCAATCTGCACCCTCTTTGTCCCGTCCAAAGCGGCGCTCAATGCGCGCGATCAGCCGCGCCGCGTGGTACGCCCCCGTGTTGTCGCCGTGCATGATGCTCCACCTTGTTTGCTCGTCCAGGTCGCGGCGGGTCTTCTCGCCGTTGCTGCCTTGCTCGAAGTCCCAGGTGTCAATCGTGAAGCCGCGCTTGATGAGAGCGTGGTCCGGCGACCAGCGGCGCGGGTCCCTGAAAAGATGCTCAAGCCCGCGCTCTATCGTGGGCAGCATTCCCCGCAGCCACTCGTCGTCGCCGGTGGCCTGCCAGGCAGTCCAGGCACCCTCCACGAAGAGGTATTCCCGGTCCGCCTCGATCTCTATCTGGTCTGTGAAGACCGGAGTGGCAAGCGTATGGAACAAGTAGTCGTCGAAGCTGCCGTCCGGGCGCTGGGTGGAGGCGAAGTAGTCGAGCGTACTGGTCATGTCACGCTCGAAGAACTTGAACCCCTTCGACTGGTGAACGTGGTCGCGCAACCAAATGGCAACGTTATCAGGAGAGCGGTAGCCGCGCACTTCCCGCTTGCCGGAGGGTGCATTGTAAACCACCGCATCCTGGTCCAGGTAGCCCTTGATGCGCGGGTAGAGGCCGTCCAAGCCAGGGTCGCCCGACCAGACGCCCCACTGAGGCGCGCCCACGCTGAAGTCTCCCCACAGAGCAGCCTGCGCCTCCCCCTGCCTGTAGAGCATCAAACTCTGTAGGCCGGGCGCACCGGCTGTGTAAATAGTGAGGGGCACGCCCGCCTCAAGGGGATAGGTCGCGTAGACCCGGTTATCCCCATCCAATACCCGCAACTCCCCGGCGACCTCGCTCGTAACCAATACGGGCGCGAGTATGGGTATCACGCCTGGTGCCGCTTCTACTCGGAGATTGGCAAATGGGGCGTCTGCGGACCAGGGAGCACGCAATGAGGGGTCGAGGGTGAAGGCGTGTTCGGCCCCCAGCAGGCTCAGCAAGACCACGTACTCGGTACCTGCCAGTTCGGGGTGTAGCTCGAAGCGTGCGCGCTCGAAGTACTGAACAATCTGGACTTCGGTGCCGCCCGGCAGTTCGGGTGTGATAGGATAGCCAAACTGGGCCAGTCCTCCATGCTCGCGCCAGTAAGCCAGGAAAGGCCCGCCCACCATATAGCCCGTTTCAGGGAAGAACTGCTTCCCCTCAAGCAGATCGGCGGGCGATTGGCGCGGCACAGTGCGCCCTTCTCGCCTCAGCCTCTCGCTGCCCAACTGCCCCAGCAACACCTCGTATGCCGAGCCTGCGTGCTCAGGGTGAAGCTCAAAGCGGCTGCGCTCAAAATACTGCACAAGGTAACCCCCCTCGAAGAATGCGGGTGTAAGGGGGTAGCCAAAGACCGGCAGCCCGCCATGCGACTGCCAGTATTGCAGGAACTTGCCTTCCAGGAAATGGCCTGTGGCCGCGAAGTATTGCCGGTCGGGCGCAGCAGTAGCGTAAGGCATCGGTGCCCACGACGAAGTGCCGGCTGTCAACAGAAGCAGCATGGAGGTTATGATACCCCAGGCCGCCAACTTCGCCGGTAGAAGCCTGAACGTCCGTGCGATGCAATTTGGGAGCGTGTCAACCATCGTTGGTCAAGCGTAATATACCCCATACCCCAGCCCGCCCGCAACAGCATTGCTAAGCGAGAGCGAACCAACTACCCTGTGTCATTCTGAACGAAGTGAAGAATCTCGTCCCTCGCGCATTATCTTGCCTTTGCTTTACCCTGACGTAATACGCAAGGAGCGAGATTCTTCACTTCGTTCAGAATGACAAGGCTGGTGGGTTTGCAAGTGTTTGGCAGAACACCATTTAATGTAGCAACTGGAATGTATCCTGCTTATTAGCAACATGGGAACGCAAGAAGAGCAAATCCACGAGGAGCCAAAAAAGCGCATTATGACAGGAGCCGGGCAGGATACGAAAACAATACTCAAGGCGTTGCTGCTTGGCGCGGTGGCTAGTGTGGCAACCGGAGCGGGCGCGTATGGCTATGCCTGGGCAGTAGAGCCGAATTGGCTCGACGTAGTCAAGGTGAAGCTCACGCTGCCCAACCTGCCTGGAGAGTTCGACGGGTACAGAGTAGCGCAGATAAGCGACATTCACGCCGGGAAGTGGATGCCCGGCGCTCGCCTGTCTCGCGTCGTTGACATAGTGAACAATCAGCAGCCCGATCTGATAGCCATAACCGGCGATTTCGTCACACAGACCTACCTCGCCGCGCCCGTTGACATAGTCCCTACCATGAAGCGGTTGCGGGCGAAGGACGGCGTGGTGGCTGTCCTGGGCAACCATGACTACTGGGGCGACCTGGGACCGCATCTCATCAGGCGGGTTATCAGGGAGAGCGGCATGGTAGACCTGAACAACGATGTACACACGCTTGAGCGCGATGGGAAGCTGTTCCACGTCGCGGGCGTAGACTCCTACAGAGCGGGTGCGGGGCGGCTAGAGCAGGTTATAGCCAAGCTCTCGCACAAAGGAGCAGCTATGCTCCTCGCGCACGAACCGGACTACGCCGACGTGAGCGCGCGCAGCCGCCGGTTCGACCTGCAAATATCCGGACACTCTCACGGCGGGCAGGTGGTCATACCCTTCGCGGGGCCGCCCCACCTGCCGCCGCTTGGCCGCAAGTACCACACTGGGCGCTACCAGGTAGGCGATATGATACAGTACACCAACCGGGGCCTCGGCATGGTGGGTTTGCCTGTAAGGTTCTGGTGCCGCCCTGAGATAACCGTCTTCACTTTGCATGCCCGGCGGGCATAACTGTAACCTTGTATAAGTACGATTTCTTGCAAAGTGTATAGTTAGTGATATGGCAAACAGAATAGCTATCCAACCCGCGTAAGAGATGACAGACCAAGATTGATTAGTTCGTGCCAGAGCGCATACCAACGCCATTTATGCACTTTGGCTTTGGAACCATCTATTCTTTCCCATGAATTTTTTCAGTAACTCGGATGCTTGCTTATCGGTAAGTTCCTTACCTTCAGGGGTAACTTCAGCAACAACCATATCAACAAAGTCATTAAGAACCTTGAAGGGAATACGAGGTGCTTTCGGAGCAGATGCGACGAGCCTAATTGCTCGTTCAACGGCACTTATCGTGTTCTCGTTTATAGATTTGTCGCAATTAACACCAACTCTCTTCTTAGACAACTGTTCTTTAATATACTTGACTTGTGCAACACCGTCAGGGTGCTTAACCTCTAGAGTGTGATCAAACCTCCCTTCTCGAGTGGCAGCTTCATCTAGAGCAGCAAGTGTGCTGTTGGTGGCGAGCACAAAGATTACCCAGTTCTTTTTGTGTAATCGCTGAAGGCGTGGGAGCATACCTGAAGTGATGAATGCCCCAATCGTCCGACTCTCAAGTTTCTGAGCAGGGTCTCGTCTCTTGAAGAAATCCTCACATTCATCGAACAATATGACAACACGCCTAAGTCTCAAGAGATCATCGAAAATCGCTGCCGAGGAGGCTTCAAAGCCTTCTAAGCCATTGCGCAGAAAGTTCGGCGGCGAAATAAGTAGATAGGGCCAATGAAGTGCTTCCGCTACTGCCTCTACTAAAGTAGTCTTTCCTGTCATCGGCTCCCCATAGAAGAGTAGAAAAGACTTATTAGGCCGGCGGATCCAACTCGACTCAATGGTTTTGAGAACAGTTTTCAAGAGGCCGGTAAGAGTACGCACATCGAATGTTTGGGGTGTTATTGGATTCGAATCGGAGGTTTGGAGTGTCGTTGGGTCCGAAAACACAGAGATCTTCTCCCAATCAACGCAACTCCTCTCTTCCTTCGCATTACTCCCTTCTTCTTGAAGACTAGGAAAGGGTCGCTCATCCAAAGAAGGCGTTAAGTCGGGCCACGCGTCAAATCTTACCTGCCTACGTGGCAAGGTTAAGGTAGATCGATATCGTTTCAGCACTGCTGTCTGCCTGAGAAGATATAACGCGTCATGGTAATGGATCAAGAAAATCAGCACTGTTGCTGTGACCCAGGACTCGATTAGTCCTTCCTGCCGAGTGTGATCATTTGCCCAGCCATAGCACTCCTGGGCGACTCCAGTTATCTTATTACTAGTCCGCCACTCGATCTTATAGCTAGATTTAACTAGACCAAAAGCGCGCGCAAGAGCCTGCAAAACTGCATCACAAATAGTGTCATCATTATTGGTATAAAGGTAACGAAGCAGAAGATCTGTAAGGGTCAGTGCCACTTCATAGCTCGCAATCTGAAGCCAAGCACCACCCTTAGATGTCATGTAGAGGGGCGTAGGCCATCCGCCGTCGGCCGTTTGGGATTTAGCTATTGTTTCAACTGAACGACGGGTAAGGTCCAAGACATCGGTGGTTGAAAAACGGTTCAATAGAGAGATCGTAAGAGCGAGATACGTAGGGTCGAATCTAGAACTTACATCGGCAAAGTAGAAGGCGAGTTGTCGAAGTACCTCTTCTTCGATCCGGGTGCGTAATTTAGATACCTCTTTTGCTTCGGTTTCCACGTTATCCCACCCACAATCAAAGGCATCAAATGCACGTACAGCGTGAAGGGTAACGAAGTCATGTATACCATGTTTCTCTCCATCTTGCTTATGAACTTTACCACCATGCGACTTTAGTAGGCTTCTTACATTCGGCTCAAAAACCTCTTCCCGGGCAGCTTTTTCAACCGCCGTGACATCAACAGACTTGTTTAGTTTGATGCCCCTTAAAAGGGCTATTGACATCAATAAATGACTGTCCGTTAGCATATTCTCTTTGTTATAGGGTGAGTCACGTGCCTTATCTGGGCAAGTAAGCATAAGTCCAAGATACTTTTCAGCTATTTCCCTCAGAATGCAGGTTACCTGTTCCTTCGGCTCTTCCTTCGGCATGCAGGGTACTTTTTCGCTTGACTCGTTCTGCTTCACTTTGCTTGCTGATCTTATTTCTATATCTTGTAAATCCTCTATGCTTATATTCTCTTCCTCTATGAATCGCAGGTATTGATAAAGTGCAAAGAACGCGCGATTCGTAGCAGTTGGATGAATTTTCTCTGCGCTGTCATCATCTCTGATGATAGTGCCTTCCCAGAATGTCCCCGTGTCCTCGTGATAGAAGCTAATCAGAGCTCTACCTGCCCTTAGGATCCAGGTCCGTAAAGCATCGATCTGCTCATCAAGTTCCGCTATCTCCATATTCAAGGACCTCCCCTTCATCAAGTCTATAAGTTATAATACGTCTAAGCGATCTCACACGTATCTGATCGTTTGGTTATAGGTGTGCGGACGGTACTGAAAGGTCCCCGTCTTACATGTGAGTATATCATCTTTTCCATCTTTTGCAATAGTAAAGTTACTTAATCACCAGTGTGAATGTACATAATTCAACAAAATATGAAGTTCTTGAATGCTGAAATCTCCTAGATCCAAAGTCAAGGAGACCCTCCTAAGCGAAGGACATACCACTCGCCAAACCGACAGAAAAGTACTTTCATTGCCGATTACTCCTATAATCATATAATCAAGACAGATGTTGCCATTGTGTTGGATGTAACGTATACTCCCGTCAGTTGTGAGTGCATATGTTATTAAATCTATAATATCGAAAGGAACAGTTCCCTGAGGTAATTACTGTGATTCGCTTAGTTGTCTGTGGCGGACTCCGCATTGACTACCTTATTACTGTAGAGGGTCAAGCGAGACTAGCTGAAATCGGCGGCAATGCAGTCTATGCGGCAGGAGGAGCACGAGTTTGGGTTGATCATGTTGGGATAGTAGCCCGTGCTGGAACAAACTATCCAAAGACATGGCTAACTAAACTTGAAGTGCATGGCATTGATACGTCTGGAGTTCGTTACTTAACTGATCCGCAGGATATGCGTACCTTCTATGCTTATATTGATACACATACGCGAGTGGATACCGAGCCAGCTCGTCACTTTGCGCGTATTGGGCTCCAAATGCCAGCTGAGTTAGAAGGTTATATGCATTCCACTTTAGGGCAGGATAATCTGGAAACCTATGAATCTCTAGGGGTTCGCCCTGAGGACTGGCCCAGAGCCTATGCTAAGGCCAAGGCTGTCCACTTAGCTCCAATGGGTATTCGTACACATGCCCAGCTGCCACGATATCTCCATGAAATAGGTGTAGAAGTGATTACACTTGACCCTGGTGAACGTTATATGTTACCACATTTACTAACCGCTGTATCAACAATTCTGTCAGAAGTTGATATATTCCTACCGAGTGATCAGGAGGTACGATCCCTTCTAGGGTCTATAGATCTTTTGGAGGCAGCGAAACACTTTGCTGCATGCGGACCACGTGTAGTTGTGATTAAGGTTGGTTCAGACGGAGCGCTGGTTTATGAACGCGATACAAATCAATGTTGGCATGTACCTGCCTTTCCAGCGTGCGTAGTTGATGTAACTGGCGCTGGTGATACATTCTGTGGTGGGTTTTTGGCTGGCTATATCAAGAGCGGTGATCCCATCAAGGCTGCACTTCAAGGTGCTGTGGCTGCGTCATTCTCCATTGAAGATTATAGTTCTCTGAACCCGTTTTTGGCTTCAGTTGAGAATATAAAGACGCGTTTGGATACCTTAACCCAGAGGGTTACACGTATTGCATAGAAGTCTTTCTACGTCGTCCGGTACTACTGCTACCTAACACCTGATATTTGAGGAAGCTGCGCCAAGATAAGGTCTACATTGAGAGATAAGATGGGAAGACCTTTATCTATGCTGAGCACGTCAGTGCTGTAGCCATCATACCCATCGCCAAGGCTGGGCAAATTGTGCTCATAAGGCAGTGTTGCTGCTTGGCGGGCATGTCATAACCACCAAATACGCAGGAGACTATCTCTTCGACAAGAGTTTGTCCTAATCTAGACGCTACGCACCGTTTAGCTGCCCTTTTGGAACTTATTTGGCAAACTTCACAAAATTTATATGAGCGAGACTTTCGCAGACCTCGACATACCCTTTCCACTCTTTGAAGCGCCCGTTGATGAAGCGTCAGGGTATATAGGAACGTCATCATGTCTATTGTGCGGCGCTCCTAACCGCCACTGTTTTGAGTTGGGCGTGGGCGCTCAGGTAGTAGCGCAATGCAAGCGCTGTGGGGTGGAGAATAGCCTGGATGCCAGTGAGGATACAGTTGAGCCTTGCCACTCCTGTGGCGCACCTGTGCAATTTCTGTTGGACCGTCATGAAGCCTCAGCCGTGTGCTACCAATGCCTGCGGGCCGGTAAAGCCGCTTTCGTTAAGGACACAACTTCGGGAATGGTTGATTGGGATGAGGCCAACGAGGGCACAACCGTATCCAAAGAGCTACTCTCCGAGTTAATACGCACGCCGGGCTACACCACCTGGCAGGGCGAACAATGGCAGTTCTGTTGCAGTCGCCCTATGATTTACATCGGCACCTGGGGCCAGGAGGAGTTTGAGGAACACGCCCCCGGCGGCGATGGGAGGGCCTTTTTCCTGGATATAGTTGGTGAAGCGGACGGCGAGCTATGGGAAGACGGCCAGATGGATGTTGCTATCACGGTCTACGCTTTCCGTTGCCCGAATTGCGGCAGCTACAAAGCGCATTGGGACATGGACTAGTCAGTAGCTTCACCTGTTCTAACCGCAAAGAGGCAAAGGATCACAGAGTTCGCAAAGGTCTTATGAAATATTGCGAGGAGACTTGGGTCAAGCTTCATGGCCTTTGTGAACTTTGCGTTTCTTTGCGTCTTTGTGGTTAGCGTAAATATTACCCGCGTAACGCCTGTAGCGGTATTCGCACCCAATCTGGGCGGTTGTTCAACTCGTAGATTAGCTCGTAGACGGCTTTTTCCAGGATATGCGCGTCCAGGAGCACCAACAAGTCTTCTTCGTCGGCAGGGAGGAAGGACCCTTGCCGCGCCACCGCCAGGTATTCCCGCAGGAAGGCCGCGCTGACCCATAGATACCATGCCGAGGCCAAAGGCTCATGGCGCTGGGCATCAGCACCTTTCTCCAGTTCGCTAAAGAGAGCAGCGTAGGCGGCATAGTGGAATGAGCGCAGCATACCCGCTACGTCTTTCAAGGGAGAGTGCTTGCGGCGGCGCTCCGCGAGCGAGCGCACAGGCTCGCCCTCGAAGTCTATGATTGCGAAATCGCTGCCCGTGTAGAGCACCTGCCCCAGGTGGTAATCGCCGTGACAGCGCGTGCGCATGGCGTTCAGGCGGTGCTCCACCAGAGGCTGGAAGCGCGCAAGCACATCCCCCTCCCGCTCAAGAGTGTTGCGGGCCTCCCGTTCTGTCGCGTCGGGCAAGCTGTCCATGCGATTGCGCAGGAGAGACATCGCCTGCCCGGTCAGGCCGCGCATCGCCTCGTAGATAGACGCCTGGTACCCCTCCGTGAACGGCTCCGGCGCGAATGCCGGGTCGTCGGGGTCGGATGCCAGGGCAATATGCATCTCCGCAGTGCGGCGTCCGAGTAAGCCTACGGCCTCCATAAATGGGCCAGTCGCCTGCCGGATGTGTGGCGGTATATCTTCGCTGATTATGTTAAGCAAATGCTGATTGCGCGGAGAAATCTCCCGCCCATCCAGGCGCATTTCCGTAGCGCGTGTGAAATAATCGCCCAGGGCATCGAGCGTGTATTGCCATGCATCGCCCTGGTTAGGCACGAAACCCTGTAGGATTGCCAGGGTCAGAGGCTCGCCGGTGTGCGGATAATATTCGACCGCGCCCGCGAGTGGTGGCGTATGGCTGTACCCCTTCTCGGTCAGGAAGCGGCCTATCTCAAGGTCGGGGCTGGTGCCTTCTTCCAGGCGGCGGAAGAGCTTGAGGATGAAGCTGCCGCCGTACATGACCGACGTGTTGCTCTGCTCGGCGCGCATGATGCGAGGCTCAAGCGGAGATTGCGACGGCTCGGCAAGCTCCTGGAATTCGGTTGTAGGCCAGGCACGAATCTCCCCTGAACTACTCTTGAATTGGCTATCCTCTCGTATCGCCTCGAGTAGGGACGAGGCAAATCCCTTGTCATAAACGGCATCGTACAGCACGCTGCCCGGCAGTTGGGCGACCACTGCCTGTGGCGTGTCTCTTTGCACCTTTGCCGATCGCTCCCCGGAAGCGAATGTGAGGGGCAGCACGTATGTCTGCGGCTCGCCCTCGGCATAGCGCACCTGTATGGTGGTGATGAAGGCACCATGAGAGAAAGGGAAGGCTTCCGCGATCTCAGCCGAGCGTATAGTGCGCGCCTTGCCGCCGAACCAACGGCACGAAAGTAGATACGCGGGGAGGATCGCTTCCAGGGCGGCTTTATTCTCCCCCGCGAAGATTTCCTCCCACGAGTTGCTTATGTCAAGTTTGCTACTCTGGCTCATCCTACGGCTCACCTCAGTCTCTTACGTGTAATAGTCGAAGTCCTGCTCGGTACGCATGCGGTAGCGCAGGCTGAAGACGTGCGCGGGTAAGGCGTGCGGGTTAATTTCCACGTAGTTGTGCCTGCCCGACCATATAAAGCGCCCGCCGGTGAGCAGATCGTGTACCTGGTAGGGCTGGTGGGGGTCCAGCGCGAACTCTTCAAGGGGCAGTTCCACCACGCCCGATTGCGTATAGTTGGGGTCCAGGTTGACTATCGTTAGGATGACGTTGCCCAGGTCTTCGGTGGCCTTGCTGTAGGCGATGAGCATTTCGTTGCTCGTGGGGTGGAAGCGCAGCCCCTCGTTGCTGTGCAAGGCGGGATTTTCGCGGCGGATGCGGTTCAACCTGGCTATCAACTCTTTGATGCTGTCGGGCCGGTTCACGTCCCACTGCTTGATCTCGTACTTTTCCGAGTTGAGGTATTCCTCCTTGCCGTGAGCCATAGGCACGTTCTCGCCAAGCTCGTAGGCCGGGCCGTAGATGCCGTAGCTGGCGGCCAGGGTCGCGGCCAGCACGACGCGAGACATGAACGCCGGACGCCCACCCACCTGTAGATGCTCGGTCAGGATGTCGGGCGTGTTGGGCCACACGTTCGGGTAGAAGAACTCTTTGACCTCGGTCCGGGTCAGTTCGGTGAAATATTCGGTCAACTCATGGCGAGTGTTGCGCCACGCGAAGTAGTTGTACGACTGGGTGAAGCCCGACTTCGCCAGGTAGTACATCACCTTGGGGCGGGTGAACGCCTCGGCTAGAAAGATAGTTTCAGGGTGCTCGCGCTTCACGCCGTCTATCAGCCATTCCCAGAAGCTGAGCGACTTGGTATGGGGATTGTCCACGCGGAAAATCTTGACGCCCTGATCAATCCAGTATTCGACCACGCTCTTTAGCTCGTCCCACATCTCCCGCCAGTGGGGAGTCTCGAAGTCGAAGGGGTAGATGTCTTCGTACTTCTTGGGCGGGTTCTCGGCGTACTGTATGGTGCCGTCGGGGCGCATGCGGAACCATTCGGGGTGCTCTCGCACGTATGGGTGGTCGGGGGAGCACTGGAACGCTATGTCCATCGCTATCTCGATACCGTACTCACGTGCCCTCGCGATGAAGCGGCGGAAGTCTTCGAGCGTGCCGAGATCGGGGTGGATGGCTTTGTGCCCGCCCTCTTCCGCGCCTATAGCCCACGGGCTGCCGACCTCGCCCGGCTGGGAGACGACGTTGTTGTTCTTCCCCTTGCGATTGGTGCGCCCGATGGGGTGTATGGGCGGGAGGTAGATCACGTCGAAGCCAAGCGACGCCACGTATTCCAGGCGGGCCTCGCTATCTTTGAAGGTGCCATGCCCGCACGGCTCGCCCCAGCACGAGCGCGGGAAGAATTCATACCAGCTACTGAAGCGGGCGCGCTCCCGGTCTACCACGATCCCCAATTCCCTTGAATAAGTGGTGCTCGCGTCCCGCGCCGAGTAGCGGTACATCAGCCCGGCAAGCTCGGTGGACAGCGCCGCCTGCACTCCCTGGTTGCCGCCGGAGCGCAGGGCTTCCAGGAATAATTGCAGCCTTTCGGTGTCCGCGCCACCCGCCCGCGCTATCGCAGGCTCCACGAGATGGGCGCCTATCAACAGGTCAACCGTCACGTCCTGGCCCGCCTCTACCCGCTTGACCAGGCTGCGCGACCAGAACTTGAAGTGGTCGAGCCACGCCTGTATGGTGTACCGGTAGCGGCCCATCTCCGTGACCGTAAATTCGGCCTCCCAACGGTCGTTTACCAGGGGCGTCAGCGGCACTTCAGCCCAATCCCCCGTGCCTTCCTTGCGATACAGGAGCACGCACGACACAGCCTCATGTCCGTCCGTGAACACGTCGGCTTCGACATGGACTTTCCCCCCTACTATCCTCTTGATAGGGAAGCGCCCGCAGTCAATCTCAGGCTTCACGTTCTCGATAACGACCCGGCTCTTGTTTTTCTCGACCTGCATAAGCTACACACCCCTCAATGCGCGAGCAATTTGTATTGGGGACCCGCCAATACAAGCTCATCCTCCGTGCTAGAATCGTGCCATGCCATCCAAGGCCGCGAAGTTGCCGGAGGATAGAAGAAACAGCGTGAAGGAAACATCTATTTATCACGCCTTATAGATACCATCAAAAGAAGTGGAACGGGAAAGCAATGGCCGAGAATGGGCGAAGAACGGTAGCCCCACTGCGCAAGCTCTTACTTTTGCCCACATTTTTATGAAGGCTATTTGGCAGGCAATACTCATGTGTGAGCGCGTTCCAAGAAGCAGACCATAGATGGCTACTATAGGTGGTAGCAGCGAGTTCCGCCCTCTGCCTTGTCTCTGGCTTGTGCGTGGGATTTGAGTATACTATATGCATAAAAAGATGTAGGTAAAAGTAAGCGGCGCAAGCCTGGGGACAAGTGCCTGCCTAAATAGGGTAGCCCTTAGTGTGAGTGTACAGAATTGCTCTGTGCCGTTGTTAACTTACTCATGTCGTGCTATAATATACAACTCAAAGTTGCTCTATAGGCATACCTACTCCGGATTACCAATCGGATCGCTAACGTTAGTGTAGTCCAAACGTGAAACGACCAGAGCACTTTAACTAGTAGTGTATCGCTGTTGACTATTCAACAGCTGAGCATTCTTAATAACCAAGATGTAAGCGTGGAATGGAAATGGATATATTCATGAGAGAGTCTTATATGCGAATGCTTAATCGTATCTTGAAGGATATCAGACAGGGTGAGAATATTGATCTCTACATTACAGAAGTGTTAGCAGTAGTGCTAGCGGTTATGACTGTGTTGGGTGTCGTACCTACAACGAACCTGATACCTCTAAATCTGACTGTTCTTGCCCTAATTACATTCGTAATTCTTGGCAATCGTCAAAAACTTGAAGAGATCTCTGAGCGAACATCTTTACTAGCGAATCAGCTACAGTTTATTGAAGAATTCCCAGCAACTCTTACTGAGGATCTTGAAGAAGCCAAAGAGATTTGGTTGATAGGAACTCATCATAGTTCAACACTTACAGAGCATTATGAATTGTTTGAGAGGAAACTCAGAAGCGGAGGTAGTCTTCGAGTACTACTGATAGACCCAAACGGGGCCGCCTGTAGTATGTCAGCAATGAGATTTCCAGGAAGAGTGAGCCCAGATCACGAACGTGTCCGCATCCTCTCAAGCCTTGATAGGCTATGTGACCTTCGGGCCACCGCACCTAATAACCTATCTATTCGAACTATCAACTTTTCGCTGGACTATAGCGCCGTACTGATAGAACGAGAAGCCTCGTCAGCAGTAGTATACGTAGAGCGTAATACCTTCAGGACATCAGGAGGTAGCAAAAAACCGAAATTCATCTACCACCGCAAGGATGGACGTTGGTTCGAGCATATATGCACGGAGATTCAGGAACTCTGGAAAAGTGGGGAACCGTGGATATGTTCCTAAAGTTACCAGCACGCTACCGCAAACTACTCATATTTGGCATCTCGGGTTCCTACCTGAATCCAGTAGCGGGGCTGGTGAGCCAGACGGACAGATTGACCTCGGGTTTACATCGTAGGGTTCCTTTCATTCGCTCCATTCGTGGCTTCTTTTCTTTATACGTCTCATCATACAGGGCGAGATTCATCGCGCCCTTACATCCTGACGCAGCCTGAAGCTAGAAGCTACGGGCAAATCTCAGCAGACGAAGTCGCCGTTTCTTCCAGCAGCTTCTCCACAACCGCAAAGTCAATCTGCTCAGGTCTGCGATACCGTATGCAGCTCTTACCCGCATCCTTCAACTGGTCCCGATATCTATCCACGACCTCTTTCTTGAGCACATACAGCGCGATGTAATTCTTCTGGCTAATGAAACTAACTTCTGCTGTGCCATTCTTGCTATACGTCGGCCCCCCATACTGCATGCTCTCTTCGTAACCTTCTAATGTGCCAAGGCATAGCTGCCGAAGCCTGGTAAGCGCCTCAAGGCGTTGAGGGGGCACCGCCTCCAGGTATTCGTCAACGGTTGCTGCTGTGCTTTGCATTCTTGCCCTCCATCGTAAATATTATGCAAGGAAACGGAGTCGGCGGGCGACTATTCGCCAACGAAAATAGCATAACCTCTGACCCCTGGTCCCTAACCCCTAACCCCTAACCCCTAATCCCTAATCCCTAATCCCTAATCCCTAACCCCTGACGGCACGCGTATCTCTCCCTGGCGCGAGCCTATCGTAGCGGCATAAAACGGGGCCCAGCCTTCTTCGAGCAATTTCACGGGGGTCTGCCAGCCGGGTCCGTACTCTACTAATGATTTGACCCAGCTCATGAAGTTCAGCCAGCCCTCCTGGATGCCGCCCGTCTCCTTGTCGGGCGCGAAGCCGCTATGCACCAGGGTGAGGCGCGTCTTGCCCCCCGACCCTTCCAGCGTCCAGGTGACTACCATCTCGGTGCCGGCATCCTCCTGCCACGAGTAGGCTAACCTCTCGTTGGGCACGATCTCCACTATCTTGGCCGCGCCGATCCCCTCTCCCCAACCGAACTCATAACGCCCACCGGCGTGAGGCTCTACGGTGGCATTGCTCGCTATCCAACGCTCCAACTGCTCCGGCTTGATGAGCGCGTCAAAGACCTTTTCGGGCGGGCCATCTACCGTGATCTGATGCCGTATGTCGCCGGTCTGGGGCAGCGTTGAAAAGTCGCAACGCACCTTCTCTCTGTTGCCGTCAACGTGCCTGCGAAGGTTCTCCAGCGAAAGGAACCAGAAGTCTTCGAGCGTAGCCTCCCCGACCCCTTCCGCCGTCTGCACGTTCTCCTGCCGCATGACAACGAGCGTGCCTCCTGAGCGCTCCTCAAGGCTGAACTCCACCACCGTATTCGCGCCGCGCACTTGCCACCCATAGCGGAGGCGGCTGTCAGGCTCCACGTCCAACAGTTGGTGGCGGCCCTGCTCCCGATCTGGGTTTTCGGGGGTGAAGCGTCCCCAGAAGTCGTAGCGTCTGTCCGGTATAGAGACGTCCACATGCTCCGCAAACCACGACGTAAGCTCGTTCGAGTCTGTCAGCGCGCGGAAGATGGCGCTCTTCGGGGCGGCTATCTCCAACTGAATATGCAATGTGTTACCCACTCTTTCCTCCTTAAGATAAGTGTCGCTCTATGCAACAAGGGGCGAAGCTCTATTCCTCTTTAGGATAGCAAGCCAGGACGAGACGGAAGCCTTGCCCAGGCCCAGCAGGCGTTGTATCGCCTTCAGGCAGGCCATACTTGCGCGCCAGGTCCTGGAACGCGCGCTGCACCTCTTGTAAGAACTCTGCCCGCCTGTTGCCGTCCGGCAGGTGAATATGCGCCGACAGGCCAAGTGAAGGCACCTCCCTGGCGGTCTCCTGCGCAAGGTGGCCTATATCGTCGTGGATTTCCTCGGCCAGGGAGAGCAGTACGCGCAAGCTCATCTGATCTTGCGCCGATCGGCGGCCACCACTACGTCCCACCAACTGAGGAGCGAGCCAGTAGGAGCGCGCCTTCGCCTGGTAGAACCCTTCCACCACGCCCCGCACGCGACGCTCCCCGGTCCTCTCGACCAGTCCCGCGTTTTCCAGGGCTTTGACGTGGTAGTAAATCTTCTGCGGGGTCTCGCCAAAGAAGCCCGCAAGCTCAGGGCAGGTGCGCGGCTGGTCCATGCGCTTCAGCAATTCGATGCGGTGAGGCTTGAGGAGCGTTGTCGCCTGTTCCACCCGCTCTATGTAGAGGACATCCTGCATGGCGTCTCCTGGAACGTTATTGTACAAATCTATTTTATTATAAAGGAAGATTTTTATTTGTCAAGTGATAGAACCGGTTGCCCATCAGCCGCCCTGCGGTCTCTAAGCATCTGCGCATCCTGGAGAGCGCGGGCTTGGTCGAGTACACGTCGAGGGGCACGCGCAACATCTTCCGGCTCAGGTCAAGCGGCTTCGGCGCGGCCCGCGCTTACGTGGAGGGCTTTTGGGACGATGCTTTGGCAAACTTCCAGCGCGTGGCCGAGGGCCAGGCGGAGTCTGAAATATGAGCGCGTTTGGCGCGGCGGGGCTTAAGAGTCGGGCGGAAAGCGCTAGCTGACCCTGGGGTGGCCGCTCGGTTTATCTGATACCATGTAACACGCTACCCGGCTTGCGAGCCTATAACGCGTTGCGCTACCTTGCGTATAGCAGCCACTACCCCAGCGGCAGGGTTGGCCAGCGAGGTCAGCACCACCTCCGCTATGTCCGGCGCCACCCCCATTAGCTGCTTCAACCTCTTCTCCAGCACATTCTCTGTCTCCGGGCTGGTGTCTCCTTGCTGTAACTTCTCCGCTTGCGCCTGCGCTTGCTTTACAATGGGCGCAGCAATCTCCTGGTCCTCAGCAGGCATAGCCCGTACCCTCTGCATTGCCTCAGCAAACACCTTCGCCAGTTCTGCTCCTCCCTGGTTGATGTCCCTGCCCGCTACCGTCTGGCTGCCTGACCCCTGGTTCAATGGTCCGTAGGATGTCCCTGAGAAGATTGGCCCTGATGCGTTCCCTCCCACTACCGTGCCGTCAACTCTCGCGTTGTCGCCAAACCGTATGCCGCCGGTCTGTGACTGATTAATAGTGCTGCCTGTGATGGTATCTCGCCCGGAGGTAATAGAGCCGATGTTCCACTGGGTACCGCTACCCGTCTGCATGTTCCCTATCCTTCCGGTATTGATTACCCCGCCACGTGACGCCCGGTTGTAGTCCCTGCCCGCCTGTACCTGGGGCACTATGCGCACCGCATCTCCTGCTTCCACCGTGGGCTGTGGGTTGAGATTAGGAGCAGCAGGCATGCCCCCTCCGAGGTTTTGGCCACCCCGATATAGAGAGACAGGGAATGGGCCAACACCCTCACGTATCGTGATGACAGGCTCTTGAGCCTGGCTGCTAAGCTCTTTCGCACTCTTGCGCACCTTCTCATAAAGGTAGTCGTATAACTCGAACACGCCTATATACCCGTTGCGGTTGGCTATCCCCTCACTACCACGTAGGCCCATGAGCACAGCCTCCATGAATAGAGTATTGTCCGCCCCTCGACCATACCAGGACTTCTGGTTGGAGCGGCAAGCGGAGATTATCACGCGCCCCTCGCCCGCACCCAGCACTCGGTCCAGGATGTCGCTGGACGGGGCCGCACCTAGCGCCTCCGAAGGTGGCGCGGCAGGGTCAAGGGCACCGGCGACCACGCCGGAAAAACAGGTGTTGAAGAGTATGAGGGTCTTGCGGGACGGGATATTCTTTATAGCTTCGACCAGTTCATCGCTGGATATGACCGTGTACGGGTAGAAGGACCCTGCCTGGTCCGGCGTAGCATCATAGGAGAGAAAGTAATACCCTCCCCCCGGCACGGGCACACCATGTCCCGCCAGCAGGAGAACAACCGTGCTTTCACTACTCGTTTTGCCTGCCAGCTCCCTTAGAGCGTCAAGGATATTTGCTCTCGAAGCCTGTGGGCCGGTGAGCGTAGTTACCTGTCGAGGTAGATAGCCAACGGATGGCTCCTTGAGCGCTTCGGCTAACGCCTGGGCATCGCTGGCAGTGATGGGGGCATTGAGGCTTGCTTCCTTGTAATCGCCCACTCCGACCAATAGAGCATGACCCTGTTCAAAATTCATCTTCTTACGCTCCTTCTCAGACAAACGAATGCCCTCCATACTACCATCTATAGCTTACTGCTGCAATACGCGTGCAGCCTGTCTCCGGCAGGCGCAGGCGACAAGAAAGAGGGACTTTAAACAATAAGACATGAGACATCCCGAATTTAAGATTTACGCTTAGTCAAGCGTAATGTCCTAAGTTCAACCAAAAGAAAAAAGCAGAAACTGGGCGGCTGCGCCGCCCAGTTTCTGCTTTTTTCTTTTGGTTGAAAGTCCCTCCCCTTTGTGCGGGAAGGGGTTGGGAGGGGAGTACGCGTTCTTGTGTGCGTGAGGCAGGCACGAATATAAAATTCGGGATGTCTCATGTCTTATCATCCTATAGCTCTCTAACCGTACTGCGCGGTTTTCGCCTTCTCAAGCAGCGACTGTTGCGTTTCAGGGTCGAATGCATGCATTTTGTCCATGTTGAAGGATACGTCTATCACGTAGTCGGGCTGGGCCTCGGTCCTGGCGTCCATGCGGGCGACGAAGGTGTTCTGGCCGTTCACAAGGTACAGGTAGACTTCACTACCCATCGGCTCAACTACATCCACGCGGGCGCGCACCGGCATGAGGTCGGCGGGGTCTTCGTCCTCATCCAGCATGCCCTGGGCGAAGCGGGCGTCATGGATGTCCTGCGGGCGCAGGCCAAAAATGATGTCCTTGCCGGAATAGGGCGCGATCTGCTCTCTGTACCTGCTTGGCACCCTCAACCTGAGGCCGCTATCCTCCCCCGTCGAGTCTGTAGAGAGCATGAGGCTTTCGCCTTCCTGTACAACATGCACCGTCACGAGGTTCATAGCGGGCGAGCCGATGAACCCTGCCACGAACATATTCGTAGGGTTGGTGAAGAGGTTATGCGGCGTGTCCACCTGCTGCAACAACCCGTCCTTCATCACGGCGATGCGGTCGCCCATCGTCATAGCCTCAACCTGGTCGTGGGTTACGTACACGGTGGTGGTCTGGAGGCGCTGGTGGAGCTTGTTTAGCTCGGCGCGAGTCTGCACGCGCATCTTGGCGTCGAGGTTGGATAGAGGCTCGTCCATGAGGAAGACCTGCGGTTCGCGCACGATAGCGCGGCCCAACGCGACGCGCTGCCTCTGGCCGCCGGAGAGGGCGCGGGGCTTGCGGGCCAGCAGGTGCTTGATGCCCAGGCTGTCGGCCACCGCCTCCACCTTCGTCTTTATCTGGTCCCTCGGCATGCGGCGCAACTTGAGGGCAAACGCCATGTTGTCGAACACGTTCATGTGGGGATAGAGGGCGTAGTTCTGGAAGACCATAGCGATGTCACGGTCTTTGGGCGCTACGTTGTTGACCACTCTCCCACCTATGGAGACTGTGCCTTCCGATATATCCTCAAGCCCGGCGATCATGCGTAACGCCGTAGACTTGCCGCACCCCGACGGCCCAACCAGCACCATAAACTCCTTATCTCGAACTTCGAGATTCAGGTCGGTGATAGCTGTGACGTTGCCGCTGTAATGCTTAAATACCTTGTCAAACACTACGTTCGCCATATGTCCCCTCCTTATGCTAAGAAAACAGCTATCGGAAAACGGAAGTCAGCTACCAGAAATTAGAATGGCAAATATCTGCTTGAGCCGAGCAGAATAAAGAATCCCTGGGTGGCCGCTGCCCTCCGCGCTGACTGCATGGCCCTACCTTGTGCTCTATTTTACTTTCTTCTTCTGATTTTTGCTATACCTGCGTGAGATATTCATCAAAAGTGATTCTGCTTTCCGGCTCGAAGCGGTGTCTCGCAAATTCTCACGGTATAGCCAGGGCTTCCTCGTGCAAGGTGCGTGCCCCGGTTGAAAAACGTGCGCGTGTTTATTGAACCACAAAGGCGCAGACATTATTGAGGGATCAAGCAATACGAACTACGCAATACGTTTCAGGTTTCACGCCCTATTGTATACCCGCATGTATGCCTGATTGTATATCCCATTCTTGAAGAAAATGTGTTTTAATATGGGCAGATACCGCGACTATGGGAGGTGATGAGCAGGGATAGATATTGGTAAGCCGAGGATTGGCAGGCGCGGTAAGATAGCGCCGGTAGCACAAAGAGATGGTTCTCACCGAGGAGACCTGAATTTTATCACCGAGAAGGAGAGAATGCACTATGTTTCGTAAAGCACGTTTGATAACCGCCATGTTCCTGATGCCGGTATTGCTTGTATCGGTTGCGGGCACCCGCCCCGCGGATGCCGCCCCGGCGACACAGGCAGGGCCGCAGAAATGGACCATCATGAACGGGCAGGCGATTACAACCACCGAGGGCGAGAAGCCCGCATGGCAGGCGTTGAAGTTCTACACCGAAGAGATCACCATTGCCGCTGGGGATACTATTACCTGGAAGCATAACTCTTTGCAGGAGCCGCATAACGTCGTATTCCTCGGCCCCCAGACCACCATACCCGAAGACCCGATGGTCGAGCCTCCGGCGGGTGGGCAAGGTGAGCCGCGCCTCGCCGTGAACCCGTTGCTACTCTTCCCCCAGGGAGGCAACACTTACGACGGCACTGCCTACACAGGCTCAGGATTCATGGCGGTGGGCCTCCCCGGCCCAATGGAATACAGCCTTACCTTCCCCAAGGCCGGCACATATACGTACTTATGCTCCATCCACTCCGGGCAACTGCCCGACGGCACTATAGTGGGCATGGTCGGCAAAGTCACAGTCATGGCTGCCGGCAGCGCGCTACCCATGACACCGGCGCAGGTGCAGGCCGAGGCGACTTCCCAGATGGAGGCCGACGTACAGAAGGCCAAGCAGTTGGAGCCGCAAGCCAAGCAGTCCACCATGTCCAGCACGGCAGGCCCCAACGGCACGACCGTATATCACGTCATGTCAGGTTACGTAGACAGGCAAGCCAAGCTGGAATACCAGAGGTTCATCGATGAAGATATCACTATCAACGTAGGGGATACCGTTGAATGGACTTCAGCTTCCTTCCACACAGTGACCTTCGGAGAAGAGCCGGAGCTAGTCCAGTTTGAGCCTCAGCCGCAGGGTCCGCCCAAGGTATACTACAACCCGATGGCGTATGCGCCCATAGGCGGCCCGGTACACCAGGGTAACGGCTACTACAACTCTGCTTTCCTCGTCGAAGGCCCGCTACCGCCCGGCGCGCCCCCCATCCTGGCCGACAAGTACTCGCTCACTTTCAGCCAGCCTGGGCGCTACGAGTACATCTGCATACCGCATTACCAGCTAGGCATGGACGGAACGATCACCGTGCGGACCAGTGGCGGCCAGCCCGGCATGCCTCGCACGGGCGGCAGCATGATCGAAATGCTGTGGGCGCTGTCGGCCTTAGCCGCCCTAGCGCTAGGCATCAGCGGCTTCGCCCTCCGGCGTCACCGGGCGAGAGGGTAGGACGTGATGCGTATTGCGTAGTACGTATTGCGTAAGAGTGATAACCAAACTAGCATTCACGTAATGCATACTACGCAATACGCGCAAGGAGCCACCGATGTTTATGCTGGACGAGAGCAGCAGGGTCGTGGACAAGAGCGTTGTGCTGCTGCCGGGTGCGGGGAAGGCTTTCTCCATACCGGGCTGCACGGCGCTTTGCAAGGTCGGTGGGGAGGATACGGGCGGGGCGTGGGCGGCTGTCGAATGCACTCTTGCATCTGACGCGCCCGGCCTGCCCCTCCACGTAAACACCCTGGAAGACCAGGCATTCTACATCCTGGAAGGCACTCTCACCTTCCGGCTGGGCGAGCGCACTACCCACGCTTCGGCGGAGTCGCTCATCTTCGTCCCTAGAGGCTCCGTTCACACTTGCCGCAATCTTGGCGACGAGCCTGTTCGCTTCCTGTGGGTACTTTCCCCGGCGGGCCTGGAGAGGTCCTTCGCGGACCTATCAAAGCTACTCAACGAGGGGCCTGCGTGGCCTCACAGCATCGCCAGGCTGATACCCCTCTACGGGAAATATGGCCTCGAAGTAAAGGGGCCGCCAATCGGTACGTAACTTCGAGCCTACTACCCTAAGTTCAAACAAATGAAAAAGCATACAATGGGCGGCGCAACCGCCCATTGTATGCTTTTTCATTACCAGGGACGTAATAGCGGGAACATTTTCCAACAGGGCGGCGTTTTAGGGATACCGACCTTAGCCATTGACAGGTACATAGGAGGAAAACCCAATGAAAAGCCGCCTTTCGTCACTTACCAACCTGGCGTTACTCGCCCTGCTTGTGTTCACTACCATCGCCTGTGGTGCCGAAGCCTCTGGTCCCAGTTCCGTCTCAGGATTACTGAGTGCCCCTTCCAGAGCGAGAGGAGAAGAAGCAGGCCGCGACACATCTCACAGTGGGGTAATGGCCGAGTCTACCGCAGCCGTTCTCGCGGATATGTCATCGCCCAGCAGCGAATCGGCGGATTTCGCTGCCCCGGTAAGTAAAGAGGCAGCCGGCGCGATGGCTACTCCAGTGGTGCGCGGCATGGCACCGGCTGCCTCTCTCCCAAGTGGACCGCCAGCCACCGGAGGCGGCGAAGCCCTCAACTTTGGAATGGAATCCCCACCCAGCCGCTACCAGTCCTCTCTCACCGCCGGGCAGGTGGACGACAACGCCAAATTTGACGACTACCTGGCCTTTCTCAACACCTATCAGGGTGCCCCTGTGCTAAGCATCCCGGTGGCGCAGAGGCTCTTCGTGCGCGTGGTGGACGGCGACCAGCACCCTGTGGCGGGTGCGCGGGTCCAGCTATTCGACGGGGAGCGTGCCGTGTTCGACGGTAGCACCGTTAGCGACGGGCGAGCGCTTTTCCTGCCCGAAGCGGCCAACGCATCTCAGGCCCAGCAATTCCGCGCCGTCGTAAGCCGAGGCCAGCATCAGGTGGAGGCCACCCTGAAGGCGGGAGTGCTCGACCAGACCGTTACCCTCGCCAGCCTCAAGGATAACACCGGGGCCGTCGGCCTCGACATAGCGTTCCTTCTCGACGCGACAGGCAGCATGGGCGACGAGATAGACAAGATCAAGGCCACAGTGGACGGCGTTGCCGCCCGCATCGAGCAGCTACCCGGCAGCAGCCAGCCGCGCTTCGGCCTGGTGGCCTACCAGGATGTAGGCGATAACTTCGTTACCAAGGCCTGGGACTTCGCTGGCGTGCGGGAGTTCAGCCAGAACCTCTCCGGCGTATCGGCGCTGGGCGGCGGCGACGATCCGGAGGCGGTAAACGCGGGCCTGCGCGACGCCATCAACCTGCAAGGCTGGGCCGATAACTCTACCGGCAGGCGCTTGCGCATGATAGTGCTGGTGGGCGACGCCCCACCCCACCTCGACTACCCCAACGATCCACCTTATACCGACCTGTTGCGGCAAGCCGTCGCTAAGGGCATCAAGATATTTCCTATAGGCGCGAGCGGCCTTGACGACCAGGGCGAGTACATCTTCCGCCAGTTCGCCCAGGTGACGCAGGGCCAGTTCATCTTCCTCACCTACGCGAACGGCGTGTCGGGCGCGCCTGGCACAGCCACCGACCACAGCGTATCCGATTTCACCGTGCAGAACCTCGACACGCTGGTAGTCAACCTGGTAGCAGGTGAAGTCGCCAACCAGACGGGCGAGCGCACCCAGTCATATAGCCCGGCGTCAGCCTCCGTAATCGCGCCAGCCACCCCCGCCCCCGCCCCTAAGGGCCTGTTCGCCTCCATCGGGGACACGATACGCAACTTCACCGACATAACGGTAAGTTGGAGCACAGCTTTCTGGCTTCTGGTCCTGGGCATGATGCTGGCCTGGGCGGGCCGATCTCCCCAACGTGCCCGCCTCGCCGGGTTCCTCCCCGGTCGCCAACTCGCGCCCGGCCCGCAGGACGACATCCTCGTGCCGGAAGGCACACTTGATAGCGCCTCGGCATACGTCGCCCCTCGAAGCGCGGCGAACGTGAAGCTGTACGTAAAGGCACGCTCTAAGGGGACGGGCGAGCAGCACACGATACCACTGCGCTCTCTACCGCCCGATGTGGCAGCAAGGATGCGCTAGACATCAACTGAATTATGATGTGGGGAGGCGCTTTATCAGCTAAAGTTGGGGGAGGCATTGCAGATGTTCTGCTGCCCGGCTTGCTTGCCACAAGCCATGCCGTAGGCAACTGGCTGGAACGGCTCACTCCACAGCAACCGGGGTGGCTCGAACGGTAGGCGGGCTTCCGCGATGAAGGGGGCTTCTGTCTCCAGGGTAGGAGCGTCGCGCTCCTCTTGAGGCTCCATAGGATGATTATCCACGGTCGTACTCCCCCTTATTGAGGATGTGCTGTATACGAACGGTGCTTATTATGTGAAGCTTTTGTACGGGAGGATGTTTGTCCTCCCGTACAAAAGAGAATTGCGTTTTAGCGAGCCAGAGTGAACTGGGTCTTAGCAAGCATGTCAGGGTTCTGGTCGAGGCGTACCTCTACCTGCCAGTTGCCCGGCATGCGTCCCATCCACGTCCCTGCTATCGGCAGTTGCCCCCATACTACAGCGCCCTGTGCCGTCATCTGTGCCCGGCTTACCTTCACAGGGTGCAGCACT
>DASWMJ010000073.1:0-9061 GCA_036399775.1 Chloroflexia bacterium
CCGGCTTACCTTCACAGGGTGCAGCACTCCCGGCCTGTTCTGGTACAGTTCCCCGCTCCCCGACTTGCTATCAGGCTGGGTAGTGGTGAAGGGTACGTCCAGCACCTGGTATATCTTACCATCAGGGCTGTAGAAGGTGACGTAAGCATCATGGGTCTGCTCCACGCCCGACCACGTCATCTGCACGTAGAGCTGGTTATCGGCGCTAGAGCTGAAGCGGGTGCGCGCTCTTGGTCCTGCCTGGTCTGTGGTGGTGGAGGTGAACTGGCGGTCGTAGAGCCTGACGGTTACCTTAGCTGCGGCGGCATTGGCTTTACTACCTGCCTGGGCTGGGGCGCTGCCTGCGCCGGACGGAGTATTCCGGGCTGCCATCGTCAGGGCGAGCGCCAGGGCAACCAGCCCGGCCACTACCACCATCACCATTGCCATCGGTATGCCGCGCCGGGTGTTCGTCTCTTGCTTCATCATCTGCTTGTTGCTCCTTACTAAATTAGCTTGATCCCAGCCGGCATATAGACGGTTGGTTGGTTTGTCGAAGTTCTACGCAAGCCAAATTGTCCATGTAAAGTATACCACATGATTCGATTTTCGGAAGGGCCAATCGTACACGACTTTTGCATCTCATTTGCCACCCCACCAGGGCGAGGCATGGCCCCACTACGCTCATGCCTCTACACCCTTATTTTGAACACGTACGCCACGCTCATCTACCCAATGGCGCAATGAGATTGCCACCTAGAAATTGCCGCCTATGGAGTAGAGCGAGCCGTTATGCGTCACGTAGAATCTGTTCAAGACCCTATCGTATGTGGGGTCGCTGACTGCAGCCACCGCACCGAGAAAGAGACTGCTGGCCTGAGTGCCATCCGTCGCGTTGATCTTGTACAGCGCACCGTCGTTGCCGCCCACGTACAGGAAGCCTATGTCGAAGCGGTACAGGGGTGTGCCGCCGCCCGGCACTATCGCGTAGCCGTTCACGCCACCGAAGCCCGGCTTGAGTGTCAATCCACCCGGCGCGCCCGTATCGGTGAACGCATACACCCTGTCTCCGGCGGTGGAATATATATCTGTGGCCCCTCCGTTCGGCCACGCCCAGGGCGCTCCCCTGAAGTCACCGACTCCCGCGGGCACGGTGAACGACGCCCTGTCCGCTCCCGTAGGGGCATTGATGGCGTGGAACACCACTACACTGCCGGGCTGCGATACCGTGCCGATGTATAGTGTCAGGCCGTCGCGGCTCAGGGTGGGTGCGCTGTTTACCACGTTACCGATAGCGATGTTAGGATAGCCTGGCCTCAACAGGCCCGTCCTTGTATCAAGCGCCCACAATCCGCCTCCACCGCCTCCCGTGACGGAGGCAGTGCCGAAGTAGACGGTGTTCGTGGCGTAATCCACCGAAGGCGCGGTAGTTACCAGGCCCAGGGCTTGCGGTATCACGCCATCAACAGGGGGGCCTCCATTGGGGAAGGTCCAGACGATGTTGCCGTTTTCGGCGTCGAGGGCTACGAAGATGTTGGCAGCCGGTGACGTGTCCGTATACGTGCCCGTGAATACCAGGTTACATGGCGTGCTGCAACCTGGGGCACCTACTACGTTCGGTTGGAAAGCCGGGCCTGCGACCACAGACCCCAGCGGCGTGCTCCAAAAAGCCGCGCCGTTGGCCGCGCTCAAGGCGTCAACGTAGCCGTCTTGCGACGTTACCAACACCACGTTTGTGATGCCGACGGTGTTGCTTATGCTGTCTATGGGGACGATGGGACCTCTCTGCTGCACGGCCCCATGCAGGTTTTGCGCCCACAACTGGCTGCCATCCGATCCCCTGAATGCCTGTTTGATACCGCCGTTCCCGCCCACGAATACCTGCGTTTCGCCTCCGTTGAAGAAGATGCCGGGTGCCGCCAGCGCCGCGCCCGCCGAGACTGTGCTGTTCCAGTCTACGGGCGACGCATAAATGGAGAAGTTATCAATGCCTAACGCCTGTCCATTAGCTCCCGAAGTGCCGGAGTTTACAGAGTAGTTCCATGCCAGGTAGAATAACCCCCCATTGGCTAGGGGCGTCGTGGGAGTAAGCACTTGATTAGAGACCGCTACCGTAGCGCATGGTGCCGGTGTACAACCGTTGTTATTCGCATCGGCGGGGAAGTTGGTGAGGAAATCGGTGGCGGTTATCCAGCTACTGCCGTCAAAGGAGTAATACATTTGGATCCGATAGCCGGCTGCGTTCGACCCGTTCCGGTACTTCTCCACATCATAAGAGATCCTCATCCGGTTGATATTACCACCTGAATTGTTCACGAACTGGGCATAGACGTTTCCGCTTACCGTACCCGTGCCCGATGAGAGAAAACCGACGGCACGGTCGGTAGCAGTCGCGGCGGGGCCGGCACCAAAATTGTATATACCATTGCCCGCAGTAGTAGATAAGGCATCACCGCCTAAGCGCTCCGTCACGTTGACAGAGCCGGCGTACGTGCCAACTTCACGCGCCGCGCTCCGCTTGTCAACCCGCCAATCGGTGGGCATCGTGGCCGTCGCCGAAGTGCCCAGACTGTCAAAGGTCTGGGTGTATGTGGTGGTTACAGGCAAGGTTATAGCATCCGGTTGTGCCTTCAAGATCGTCGCCTGGGGGAGTGAGGCTGCATGACCTACGTCAGGTGCCGCCGCACCTGGTTGTGAATTCAATGTCGCAAGCAGCACTAAAGCAACAGTCAGCATAAGGGCGAGCCGACATTTAGTGTAAGGGCGCATGAAATAGTCTCCTCTTGAGTAAAGAACGGCAGAAAGGATTCACGTACCGTATCTTAATGTATGTCACAGATTATAATAACCTGAGAGTACAATAGCAAGAGAATATTGCCACTATATTCTGTGCTTTTTATACGAATTCTTGAGACCCTGCGTGCGACGCTCACTCAAATCTAGAGTCGAGGCAAAGGATATTGTAAATGTCTTCCTCAGAAACGGTTGCGCGAGGCAACCATCGCCTCCTGCGTCTATTTCAACGGCTACGCCTCTATCGCAGGTTCGCCCGCTTGCTCATCGAGCGCCGGGTCTCTTACCGCATCGCCACGCGCGCCGACATCCCCGCATTGACTCGTTTGCAGGGCTATACCACCCTCGTTGAGAGGGACGCCGCCGAATGGCCCTTACAGCAGCAGTTCAGAAGCCTGGAAGGCAACGGCGACTTGCTTGTTGCCGAAATCGGCAACAGGCTCGCGGGCACCGCGGTGGTCACGCGCCTGCCTGAGCACGCCGCGCTCTACCCCGACTGGTGGATATTCTCGGTCTTCGTTGTGTCCGGCTTGAGAGGCGCGGGTGTAGGCGAGGGGCTGATGAGGCTGGCCCTTGGGCGCGTCGCGCAGGCGGGCGGGGGAAGAGTGAGCCTGCTGGTCTTCAACGACAATAGGCCCGCCATTCGCCTCTACAAGAAGCTAGGCTTCGAGCCGTTCGCTCTGCCCCTCCTCGATAAGACCCTTCGCGAAGAGGCAGGCAGCGCGGGCAGACGCCGCATCATACTCAGCAGGCTCGTTCAGCCAACAACCGGAAGCTAACCGCCAGGGTTATAAAGGGTCAGGGGTCAGGGATTAGGGGTCAGGACCCTACGACACTGGCGCAACCCCAAACCATAAAATGCATGGCGTCCCTTCGCTACGCTCAAGGGCAGGCTTTGCGTCTTGGCGGTTAGAAGAAGTAGAAATATGTTTCTGGAATTATTCGCGCAGAGCCGCCGATACGGTATCCCACACCTCTGCGGTCGGGCGGAATTCGAGGCGGTAGCATGGCACCTCGCTTGCCAGGGCGCATGCTTGCCTGAATAGCGCGGCTTCGTAGGCGGGATCCCTTATCTGGTACATGAGTGACTGGCTCAATTCGCGCACGGCTTCCTGCCAGGATAGACGTGTGACTCGGTTGGCCGCTGCCTTCACCAGATGGAACAACCCGGCCAGGGGCGCGCTTTCTACTGAGGATGGGCCTGGGTCGTAGTCGCCCCAGAAAGGGGTAGTGTAAGCAACCCACCGCCCGCCGTTGTGCAGCAGGGCCAGGCTCTCGTCGGTCAGCACCGCGCCGGGGGCCAGCCGCGCGATGGTAGACTTGCCGCTCCCCGACACTCCGAAGAAGCCCACTGCCTGCCCACCCAGCGCCACGCCGGAAGCATGGAGCAGGCAGCCCCGGCCCTCTAACGGCAGCAGGTATGCCAGGAATTGCCTCAGCGCGGTGTGGAAGAGGTAGATGTTGCGCTCTTGGGTTATGCGCCCCCGCCTGGACGCGAGGTTGAATTCTCCACGCAAGCTATGCTCGGCGGCAACCCTCAGCCCACCCGGCATGGTCGCCGCTTCGTAGGCCTGGAGGGGACCATCGCGCCCAGGGTCGTAGTCAGGTGGGAGCGGCAGCGGGTCTACTCCTGGGTGGGTGATGAAGCGCGGCTCCCAGCCCGCGTATATGGGCGCGGACCGGACCTGGACCTCAACCTCAATTGTAGAGGCTGCGGGCGAAGTAGTGAGAAACGTAGAATACCGCTCAGCGATACTGTTCCTGAACGACCTATCATCGCACCTTACCAGGCATTGCTGACCGGCTATATTGATGTTGAGTGCGGGCTGGCCCTGCGTCACGCGCCCGCTTCCCCCTGCGTGACCTCGACCAGCGACTTGGCCTCCAACTCGGCCAGGTAGGCTTCTATCGCTTGCCGGGCTTCTTCCGGCGTCACCTCAAACTCTCGCGTGAGGGCCGCGCTGAGCTGTCGAACCGTTACCTGCTCGTCGAGATGTTGCCATATCCACGCCCCGGTGGGGTTGGTGGCCGATATTTCGTTCGCCTGCAAGTTCAGGATCATGCCGCCTTCTTCGAGCACCTGCCAGGCTGTGTGTGGGTTGCGGCGGTAATACTTTTCTCCGGCTGCGGTCACGTTGCTTCCTTTCGTCCCATCTATTTAGGGGCCAGGGATCAGGGATCAGGGATTAGGGATCGGAGCTTGCGGCTATATTCTTATGCGATGTTGACCCATTAGGATCATGATTACTCAGCAATTCTGATATCATCGAATATCGCTGATTTCCAACACCCAACATCTGACCCCTGATCCCTGATCCCTGATCCCTAATCCCTGGTCCCTATTCACTCCGCCCTATACGCATGCTGATCGGCAAGAGCGCTCGTCTTACATCCACATCTCCCCAGGCAGATGCAAGCTCGCCTGCTATGTCGTCCACGGGGTCGCGCCCGTGCTTCTCGATGAACCTGCGGGTTGGCGACCATGTGCGAAAGTAGCCTAGCAGGTCGTCCAGGCTCCAACTGAGTTCGATACTCATGGGCGGGTGTTGCATCTCGTCAAAGGGGAAAGGGAGCGAGGCATACCCATCGTCCACCAGCTTTCGCTCCTCCGGCCAGTAAGGTCCCACCGTCTCATAGTAGAAGCGGTCGGTGATGCGGTCAATCTCCGGGGCAATTCTGGTCAGGGCATAGCACCACGCCGCAAGCACGCCGTCAGGTTTGAGCGCCTGCTTCGCCCGAGCATAGAACCGCTCGATGTCGAACCAGTGTATCGCCTGGGCTACGGTTATCAGGTCAACGGAGCGCGGCTCGATGCCGGGGTCTTCGGCCTGCGCCTGCCGGTAGACGATCTTCTCATGCGGAAAAGCGTTGCGAAGCTGCTCCTCGCTTGGGTCGGTGGCAATCACCTGTCTGAAGTAAGGCGTCAGCCCAAGCGCGGCCTGCCCGTTCCCCGTGCCGCAATCCCAGGCGGTATCGTGCCCTGGGGCCACCGAAGCCAGGTACTCGAATAGGGCCTGAGGGTAGTGTGGACGATAACGTGAATATATACCGGCCTGCTTGGAGAAGTAATCCTTAAAGGTTGCCATACTGTTTGGCTCCATCGCTGCTATTCTCGCGCCGAATCTTCCCCGGATAAGCATATTATACGCTCAGTGGCCGCTCGCCATCCATAGGACCCTTAGCTCGTTCTTGGCGTCCTGGCATCCTGGCGGTTAGCACTCATTACTATAGTACATCGATACGCGGCTCCAAGTATAATCTTATGCGCTGGAAAATATATTACTTGACTTATGACTTATCTTCCGCTATAGAAAAAATGCTAATGTATGGTATAATATGAATTAGTTCCGGCTATACCTGCGCTATCGTATGCAAGTATGGCGGCTTACGTATTTGCGGACCGGCATGTGTAAGATGAAGAGGCACCTATGAGACTCCTTCTCATAGAAGATGAAGAAGACCTCGCTCGCCCCTTGATGAAGACGTTGCGAAAGCAGGGCTACGCGGTAGACGTTGCTTACGACGGCGAGCAAGGCTACGAACTGGCCCAGGTCAACGACTACGACCTGTTGGTGCTCGACATCGGCCTGCCCGGCCTGGATGGCCTCGAAATTTGCCGCCGCCTGCGGGCAACCAAGCCGCACCTGCTCATATTGATGTTGACGGCGCGCTCCACCCTCGCCGACCGGGTAACGGGCCTCGATACGGGCGCGGACGATTATCTGAGCAAGCCGTTCCACCTCGAAGAATTGTCGGCGAGGGTACGCGCGCTCCTCCGCCGCGATCTGCGCGCTCACCCCGCGGTGCTGCGATGCGGTGGACTAACCCTCGACCCAACCGCCAGGAAAGCCTGCATAGACGGCAACCATCTCGATCTGACCCCTAAAGAGTTCAACATCCTGGAATACCTGATGCGCCGCCAGGGCGAAGTGGTCAGCCATGACGACCTCCTTGAGCACGTCTGGGACGACGCGACGAACACATTCACCAACGTAGTGCGCGTGCATATGGGGTCGCTCAGGCGTAAGTTGGGGGACGATGCCGGGCAGCCGCGCTATATTGAGACCGTAATCGGCAGAGGCTACCGTATGTTCTTGCCTTGCCCATAAGAGTAACACGTATGGATAATCCAACCAAACATGGCTTTACAGACAAACATCCACCAGTGAAAAAAGCACCAGGCTTTGACCCCTGGTCCCTGACCCCTGGCCCATATCGCCCGCCTATCAAGCGTTTCCGGCTGACCTTGCGCCAGCGGGTTGCATTGCTATCTTGCGCGCTGATACTCTCCTTGAACGTCGGACTGGTCTTGTTCATCAATCTCACCGCCACTCTGCAAGTAGCCGAATCCGAGGCGGTAGTTGCGCAGGTACCTGCATCGAAGCCTGCGGATGGACAGTTGCAGGTGAGCGTGCCTAGCCCCACGGCGGTACCTTTCACCGAATATTACTCGGAACCTGTGGGCCTGGCGGAGCTAAAGCCGATCCGCCAGGCTCTCGTGAGCCAATTGCAACTCACCTCCGCCATCGGCCTGGTAATAGTTTCTATTCTGGGTGGTGTAGGCGCTTACTGGCTGGCGGGCCGGACGCTCAAATCTATCGCCACGCTCCGGCAAGCAGCGCAAGTGATAGACTCGTCCTCCCTCGATAAGCGTGTAGCCATCGGGCATCCCGACTCGGAGGTTGGGGAGCTTGCCCAGGCTTTCGACGCGATGTTGGCCCGGTTGGAGCGTTCTTTCACCCAGCAAGGATATTTCGCGTCCAACGCCGCCCATGAGATGCGCACTCCTCTAACTATACTGCGCGCTAACCTTGAGGCGGTGAAGGCCGACCCCGAAGCCACTATTGACGATTACAGGGAACTGACCCCGGTATTTGAAAGGACGCTGGCGAGACTTGAGAGATTGATCACGGATTTGCTGGCCCTGGCGACACGGGAGGAGGCGCTCGTATACGAAGAGGTCTCGCTGAAATCGCTCCTTCAGGAAGTGATAAACGATTACACCCCACTAGCTCTCGGCCAGGGCGTGACCCTTGAATTGGCAGGCAGTACGGATGCCGTAGATGCGATCGTGCGGAGTGATGCCGCTCTGCTCTCCCGCGCGTTCGGCAACCTTGTAGAGAATGCCATACGCTACAACCACCGGGATGGCCGCGTCGTAGTGGAGATTGAGAATAGCCACACCAGTACGATAGTAAGCATAGCCGACACTGGCATCGGTATTCCCGTAGAAGAGCAAGGCCATATCTTCAACCGCTTCTACCGGGTAGATCGCTCGCGCCCGCGACACAAAAGCGGCGCGGGCCTGGGCCTCTCTATAGTCTCCCATGTGGTGCAACTGCACGGCGGCCAGGTCCAAGTCGAGAGTACCCCCGGCCTGGGCAGCAAGTTCACGGTAAGGCTCCCCGCCTGATTCTGAATAATAATTCGTTGTGAAATCAGCCGAAATCCTCTCCCGGAACCGCGAATCTTAACACAATCTTTATACGCCGCTTGCTAAACTCTAACGGGTTGCGCGACCAAGTTTAGTGACAAGCCTTATATTCAGTGCAGGGGATTTCTAATGAAACTTCATATAGTCCTCGGTGCCGCCGTGCTCCTCTTGAGCGCATTTATAGGCGGTGACCATCTCGTGCTGGCGGGCGCTCCCTCCAGCGCACACGCTGCAAACGCTCTGGTCCAGGCACATGCGACCCCGGTCACAGGCAAGGGACCTGGGGAGTCTCCTGGCCATTGCGTCAGTTGGGCCAACGGCCATACAGACTGCTACGCGACCGAAGCGGAGGCTCTTTATGCGGCCTCGGATGGGCGCATAAAACTTGCACCCGGCCAGACCTCGAAAGACCTGACCGATGAAGAATTATTCGGTACCGACACCGATGTGCGGGCCGTTCTGTACGAACATGCGGATTATGGTGGCGCTACACTCTCGCTGAGAGGAAATTGCGGAGGCTGGAACAACATGTTGGGCGCGTGGAATGACGCGGTCAGCTCTGCCCGCTCGTATAGCTGTGGCAGTGTGACTATTTATCAGCACAACAACCTGGCAGGGGCAGGCCTCTGCATCCTCCCCCCAGGTATCACGTACGTCGGTGATTCAATGAACGATACGACAAGCTCCTGGTCGGTGCCATAAGGCGAGCAAGCTGGCCGAGGCCCCGAACCGCCTAGCGGGCCAGCTATAGTCATTCTGTAAAAAACAATAAAAAGCCAGAGTTGGGGGCCTGCTGCGCCATCGCCAGCAATACCGGCTGGACGCGCGGCGCGGCCGTGGACATCCGTGCGGGCG
>DASWMJ010000074.1:0-1868 GCA_036399775.1 Chloroflexia bacterium
CCCTTGTTTGGAGTTAGGCATCAAGTCGGGTGGCCCTCCTCACCAGGGCGCGATAAATCACGCCCCTACACCTAATCTGACTAACTTAGCTGAATGTTATAATTCACGTTATGCAAGATAACCCCCTTACGCAAAACGCACCACGCACTACGGACAGTCTCTTTTCTCTCTTTGCCCAGACCGCCGATGCCGTTGGGGCGACCAGCAAGCGGCTTGAAAAGCTGTCGGTGCTGGCGGACTACCTCTCACCACTGGATGATGCTGACCTTGCGATAGCCTGCCGCTTCCTGTCGGGGCAGCCGTTTCCTTCGTCTGATGAGCGTACCCTCAACGTGGGATTCAGCATGGTATCGACGGTGCTGATTGAGCTTTCCGGCATAGACCCCGGCGAGTATGGCGCGCTCGCGGTCAGGTTGGGCGACCTGGGGGACGTGGCGAGGCAGATTTTGCCGCCGGAGCCTGTAGAGAGGGGGGAGCCGCTTACTTTGCGGGAAGTGCTGGATGCGTTTGAGATAATTTCGGCCACGCGCGGTTCGGGGCAGAAGACGCTCTTGCTGCGCGGGCTGGTGGCGCGGGCTACCCCGCCGGAGGGGAAGTATATCGTCAAGCTGGTGACGGGCGATATGCGTATGGGGTTGAAGGAGTCGCTGGTCGAGGACGCGCTGGGCCGCATGGCGGGGGTGCCTGTGGAGAGCGTGCAGAAGGTCAACATGCTGGTGGGCGACGTGGGCGAGACGGCGCTGATGGCGCGGCATGGCAGGCTGGGTGAAGCGCGGATGCGGCTCTTCCACCCATTGAAATTTATGCTTGCCACGCCTGTTGAGAAGCCGGGAGAGATTGTGGCCGAGGGGAAGGGGCGGGGCGAGACGGTGGCGTTCGTGGAGGACAAGTACGACGGGGTGCGCGCCCAACTGCACAAGGAGGGTGAGCGCGTAGAAATATACTCGCGCACGCTCGACCCTGTGACCCACCGCTTCCCGGAGGTGGTGCGGGCGCTGGAAGCCCTGCCGCATGGGGCCATCTTCGATGGGGAGATAGTGGCCTACTCTGAGAGCGACGGGCGGTGCCTGCTGTTCAGCGCGTTGCAGAAGCGGCTGGGGCGCAAGACGGTCTCCGATGCCCTCATGGCCGAGGTGCCGGTGGCCTGCATGGTGTTCGACCTGCTCTACCTGGACGGCGAGGTGCTGATGGATATGCCCATGTCGCACCGCAAGGAGTTGCTGGCGGGGCTGGATTTGCAGTTTCCACTGGTGAAGGCTCCTAGCGCGCTTATGCCGCTTGCCGAGTTCGAGGTAGAGGCCAGTGATGAGCGACAGCACCCGCTCGACGTGGCGTTCGACGCGGCGCGGGAGAGGGGCAACGAGGGGCTGATGGTGAAGATGCCCGGTTCGCTCTATTCGCCCGGCAAGCGGGGCAAGTCGTGGCTCAAGGTGAAGAAGGCGCTGGCTACGCTCGACGTGGTGGTGACGGCGGTGGAGTGGGGCAACGGCAAGCGCCGCCATATGCTGTCCGATTACACCTTCTCGGTGCTTGGGCCGGAGGGGCAGTTGCTGAACGTGGGCAAGGCGTATTCGGGCCTCACCGACGCGGAGATTATTGAGATGACCGACTGGTTCAAAGCCCACACCATCCGCGACTTTGGCCGCGTACGGCTTGTAGAACCTCTGCTGGTGATAGAGGTGGCCTTCGACAAGATACAATCCAGCGCCCGGCATAAGAGCGGCTACGCACTACGCTTCCCCCGCATTATACGCCTGCGCCCCGACAAGCGCCCCCAGGACGCCAGCACGCTTGATGAGGTACGGGCAATAGCTGAAAGTTAGCAATGAGAAGTGACGGTTCGGCTCTCCGCGCCGAACCGTCACTCT
>DASWMJ010000075.1:0-65935 GCA_036399775.1 Chloroflexia bacterium
ACAATGTGGTCAGGAAGGTGTCGGTGTCAACCATCGTTAGCTCCTTTGTAAGGGTGATCAAGCTAACTTTAGTCCACCGCACCTTTCTGTTCAACTTTCCTCTTTATCTCTCATTTATCTCACACCAAACGTTTCAGTCGCCGGGCGATGGGAGAGGCATTAAAGGGACTTCAACGCCTCTATCACCACCTCGTTCTCTTCGATGGTGTTGTAGAAGTAGGGCGAGATGCGCACTAAGCCAGGGCGGGAGTCTACTATGATGCCCCTTTGGGCGAGGGCTGCGACTGCGGGACGTGGGTCCTCGAACTCCAACAGCACTATAGGCGTACGCTGCTCTGGGGTGGGCGCGGTGCGGGTGGTGAAGCCTGCTGCTTGCGCCCTGGCAATCAGGTCTTCGGTGAGGGCGATGTCGCGCTCTCTGATGCGCTCGACGCCGATCTCCTCTATGATAGAGAGTCCTCCCAGGGCCGCGTATACCGCCGCCATCGCGGGGGTGCCCATCTCGTAGCGGGTGGCCTCCTGCCGCCACTGTAGGGATGAGATGTTGAAGTCGAACTGGTTGCTCATGCCCCACCAGCCCGCTATGGTCGGTTCCATCTGCCCCACGCCGGGGCTGACGTAGAGGAACGCGCTGCCCGGCCCTCCCAGGAGCCACTTGAGGCTGCCCGACGTGTAGAAGTCTACCCCGGCGTCTACCACGTCGATGGGTACCTGCCCCGTGCCCTGGTATGCGTCCACTAGTATCAGCGCGCCCCGCTCGTGCGCTATACGGGCAAGCGCCTTTATGTCCTGGATCGCGCCGCTCGTGAAATAAACGTGCGACGTTACGACCAGCGCCGTCTCCTCGTCAATCGCGGCGTCGAATAGCTCTAGCGGCACCGTCACGCGGTCAGGGCTGCGGATGATCTCTGCCCGCACACCTTGTGTGCCCTTCGCGAGGAACTGGTGCCCCACAGTCGGGAAGTCCAGGTCGGACATGACGATCTTCTTGCGAGTAGAATGGTCGAGCGCGCTCGCTACCCCCGTCACCGCCACCGAGATGTTGGGCGTGAGGGCGATGCGGTCCGGTGTAGCGCCTATCACCCGCCCGTAGGCGGCGCGCAATTCGGCCAGCTTGCCCACCCACAATTCATACCAGGCCGAGGCGCCCATCTCGGCCCACAACTCAAGGAACTCTTGCACCCCCGCCATAGAGCGCCGCGAGACCGCGCCCAGCGAGCACGTGTTCAAGAACGTCTTGCGCGAGAGGATAGGGAACTCGTCACGGTAGGCCAGCAAGTCTCGGTGGGGGTCGGTGCGGCTCGCCTCTGTGGTATGTGTTTGCATATGATTCATCCTTCTTTTCGTCGTAAGCATTCAACGGTAGGGGCGACCCGGTGGGTCGCCCGGCCTGGGGGCAGCGTGGAAGCAAATTACACCAACCCCACCGGGGCGACCCACCGGGTCGCCCCTACCCGCTTTGTTCATGCATCGGCCAGGAAGCTACTCCCGGTCGTGCATGCTCTGGCGGTCGGCCTCGAATATCGCGCCTACGGAGCCGCCTGTGTGTATGCGCTGGATTGTCTCCGCGAGCATGGAAGCTATGCTGAGCACTTTCATGTTCTTCAGCCGCTTCTCCGCTGGAAGGGGTATCGTGTCCGTCACTACCAGTTCGCGTATTGGGCTGTCCCGCAGCCGCTCTACGGCGGGGCCGGAGAGTACCGGGTGTGTACAGCAGGCGTAAATGTCATTCGCCCCATACGCTTTGACCATGTTTGCCGCCTGGGTGATCGAGCCTGCGGTGTCTATTTCGTCGTCAACCAGGATGGCAGTCTTCCCCTCTACTTCGCCTATAAGGTTGAGCACCTCCGCGCGGTCCGCGTTGCCGGTGCGCCGCTTCTCCACGATAGCCAGCGGCGCGTCCAGCAATTCGGCGAAGTTGCGGGCGCGCTTGGCGTTCCCTATGTCTGTCGAGACCACAACGTGCTCGCTAAGTCGCTTACCCTTGAAGTACTCGGCCAGCACGTACATGGCCGTCAACTCGTCAACGGGGATGTTGAAGTAGCCCTGTATCTGCCCGGCGTGGAGGTCCATAGTCAGCACGCGGTTCGCACCCGCTACCGTTATCAGGTCGGCTATCAGGCGGGCCGTAATGGGCACGCGGGGCTGGTCCTTCTTGTCGGTGCGCCCGTAGGCGTAGTAGGGCATGACCGCCGTGATTCGACCGGCAGACGCGCGCTTGGCCGCGTCTATGATAATCAGCAACTCCATGATGGATGTGTTGACAGGCGTGGAGAGCGATTGGATGATAAACACGTCGTTCTCGCGCACGCTCTCGTTGATCTTCACGAAGATATTCTCGTTGGAGAACTCGAAGACTTGCAAATTGCCCAGGCTCACCTGTAAGCAGGCCGCCACCGCCTCGGCCAAATCGGGGTTGGCCCGCCCGGATACTATTGTCATGTCATTAAGGTGTGACATCAGGGCTGCCTCGCTGGCGTTTTGTCTTTATGGTTATCGTCTATGTTCTTGAGCATATCCAGGGCTTGTTTGGCGGCGGCTTGCTCGGCAACCTGCTTGTTGCGCCCCACCCCGCTCGCCAGCACTCGCTCGCCCGCCAGCACTTCCACCTTGAACTCCTTCGCGTGGTCCGGACCCCTGGTATCCACCAGACGGTAGAGCGGCGTCTCTTTCATGTTGGCCTGCGTGTGCTGCTGCAAGAGGCTCTTGTAGTCGGTGCGCAAGACCTCCTGAAGCTGCTCAAGCCCCCGCTCCCCCACTATTCGGTGCCACACGGAGGCCGCCGCGTCCAGGCCGCCGTCCACGTAGACCGCGCCCAGCACCGCTTCAACCGCCCGGCCCATCGTGCTGCCCCGATGCCTTCCACCGGCAGCCTCTTCGCCGCGACTCATGTACATAAACTCGCCCAGGTCCAGAGGCTCCGCTATCTCGGCCAGCGTGTTGAGCCGCACCAGCGCGCCACGCAACGCGCTCAACTGCCCTTCAGGCACGTCGGGGTGCGTGAGGAAGAGATCGCTCGACACTATCACCCCCAGCACGGCGTCACCCAGGAATTCCAATCGCTCGTTCGAGCCAAGCGGGAAATCGGGTACGTCGTGGAGGTACGACTTGTGGGCAAGGGCTGTGCTCAGGTGCCTGCTCTCCTTGAACTTGTAGCCCAGGACCTCCTCAAGGTCGGAGATCGGCCTGAGCGGGAGAGCGCCTTCTCCCTGGCGCGACGCTGCCCCGTCAGGTGAGGGCTGCTGGGGCGACAAAGCAGGTGGCGCTCCATCAGGCGTGTCATTCATGGGCAGGTATCAGCCTGCGGCCAGCGCGGCGTCTAGATCAACTCCGGCGCGCCCGGCCATCTCTCTGAGGAGGTTCCAGTTGACTTCAAATGAGTAGCGGTAGTGGCTGTCGGAAAGAGGCGTGCTTTGCGAGGTCGCCAGGTTGGGCGCGACCAGGTAGCGGGCGAAGGCGTCTGCTATGGAGTTGCCCATCGGGTCGGTGTCGTCGATGGTGAGCGGGCCGTTCGCGGCTGCCGCCAGCCGGAGGCCCCTCGCGAAGTAGGGGGCGAGCCGTTCCGCGTCCTTATGGCGGTCGGTGGCTATGCCCTCTATCTCCTGGCGCACGTCACGCACCGCCGTCGCGTCCAACTCAGCTTCGCGGCTCTCATTTTGCATAAGTGGGCGATCAACGATATAGGTTAGCAACTTCTGCAAATCATCCGCCATCCGCAAGCTCCTTTCTCGTGTCAGTTGGTTGGAACATTATACACTATAGGCTGGCGGCGGACGATGGCCAGGTTTCCAGGTGCCGGTATTTGATTCAGTTTGTACCATGCCCATTACTGTATCCATAATTGTGTCCATTATGTGCCAACTTACTTAGATTGCTTTGGTAGAAGGTATTGACAATCGCTACATCCTTTGTTAGACTTAGGTTGTGGGACGGTCTATGTATGACCTATAAACCCATACATTTACTTCATCACCGCATCACCACCTCTCGCAGTTCCTCTTCCCTCTTTGCAGCAAACTCTACCCCTAGCTCCAAGTGAATACTTGAAAAGAAAGAAGCACAAACTGAATATGCGTAAGTAGAGGACGACTATGTCAGAGGACAGCAGCCACGAACTCAGCGAACATGCAAAGGCCCCACCGGCGGCACATGCTACTAGTGACTTTGTGGGATCCCCACCTCCTGGCAAGACCCTTGACTACTCTCCATCATTACTAGGTGATGCCAGGTTGAACGGGCGGGGAAACGCCCCTGTCCGCATCGCGCTCATGCGACAGATACAACAGACGCATGGGAACCGTAGTCTTCAGCGTTTCCTCCAGCGCACCGCCACATCCCGACAGACTGGCTGCGTCGGTCACGCAGGCACTTCGGCAAGCCCTACTATCCAGCGGTACACGACCATCGAACCGAAGGACCAGACGAAAGACAACTGGGAAGTCGGTGCAGAGGTGCGCGTATCGGAGGACGGCAACATGGCAGTTGCCCAGGCGGACATAGCAGGCTCCCAAAAGTTCTGGGCTGAGGAGAATTTGATTGTCAGTGCATCCAACGAATTAAAAGGGGCCGAATCCGTTATTACGCTGAGGCCGGCCAAAGGCGGCAAGACCCCTACCCTTAAAGGGAAAGCCCCGGATAAGTCCGGCGACAAGACGCTCAAGAAAGTGATCGCTCGGAATGATAAGACTCATACCGAAGGTGAAGGAAGGATGGAGATCTGGGCGGATTGCGGCAAAGCGGCGTGCGACGTTGCCGGTGGTGGGAAAGGGACCGGCAGTAATAATCGGGTGGCCCTGTTTACCAACAAGACAAGCAAATCGGTAAGGACCAAACCCGGAGGTCCAGCTCGCATGAAGTGGGAGATCATGAGAAATTATTTCGATGATAAGATTGATCAGAAGAAACTAGGTGATCTCGAAAGGGAATTGTCCAGGCTGAAGGGCAGTCTAAGTAAAGAGAAGGACGCAAATAAAATTGAAGATTATAAGAGTAGGATAAAAGGGAAAGAAAAGGAAATGGAGCCCGTCATATTCGCCCCTTATAATAACTTAACCGCCGACGAGAAAGACAAATTTGATGAGAAGGCGGGCATCAACCGTTACGCCGCACCCAAAGTAGGCCAGGCGTACACAATATCTTCCGGGGGCGCTCCAAAGCCGGGCAAAAAGACATGGAACTTCCATTGGGCAGGTGTAGTCATGAAAAGCGGGGGCGACTCTGTTACCCTTGAGAATTATGCTGTGGGAGATTCAACTGTCAAGAATACTGACTGGTCGTTCCAGATGTACGGTTCAGCCACAAAGAAAGGCCAGACGTTCCATGAGCAGCACCGCGACGTACATGCTCAGCACGGTGAATCTCCGACAACCATGGCTGTGGAGCCTGAATAGTGATGCCTGATATGCCGACTGTTACCACCGAAGACGATATCAACGACAACGCTGGACAGAATGTGCGCGTGGTGGGGCGCTACACTCAGATTGATGTGCGAAAGCGGAGCACACCACAGCCGGTCTATAACGGCCATGCGTCGTTGGTCCTTGAAGATGGTACGACTGTCCTCCTTGAACCCATCTGGAGCAAGGCGTCAAAACGACCCCGGAAAGAGATTAAGCGTTATGACGGCCAAATAGTTGGCGCGGTCGGCATTATTCTTCCAGAGGCACCAGATAGTCCTGATGAGGCAGCAAATTTGATGATGCCCTGCTTGACGAATATTCAATCTATCTCTGAAGTGCAAACGGCCTCTGGAGAAGAAGGCTAAAACCTGGCCTACGGTGTTCCTTCCTCCCCAACAGTTTCCGCTTGCTTGCCCCTGCCCCTAATCCCTAATCCCTAATCCCTGACCCCTGATCCCTGACCCCTGACCCCTGACCCCCGGCCCCTATTCTGTGTTATAATCTAGCACATGAAAACGGGAAGAGAGCAAACGCCAGCCTATGCGCTCGGCTCGCTGCGTATTAGCCTCCCTCTGCCGCCGGGGGTGAACAACCAGTACTCCACCGTCAATGGCCGCCGGGTGTTGAGCGCGGAAGCCAGGCGCTTCAAAGCAGACGTGCAGGGCAAGATCGCCGCCCTGCGCTTCTCCGGCGCTCTACCCGAAGAGGCTTTGAGCGCACTATGCTCAGGCTATCTCTCCTTATTCGTGGATTTCTACTTCCCCACGCCGATGAAGCGCGACCTGGACGGCGGCTTGAAGATTACCCAGGATGCGCTGTGTGAGGCGCTCGGCATCAACGACAACCGCGTGGTGGATATACACCTGGTCAAGCGCATTGACCCGCGCAACCCGCGCATTGACGTGCAGCTTGAAACGATCCCGAAGGAAGAATGGCAATTCGATGAAGAATTCTTTTACACTGGCGCTGCCGGCCCTCAAGAGGCTCCCCAGGGCTGAAGACCCCAACCGCTACGTTGAAGTAGGCGGGGTGCGCGTGCGGTACGTTGAAGAGGGCGCTGGGCACAGTGGCCCGCCGGTGCTGTTGCTGCACGGCTACAACGGCAGTTGCGACTACTGGTACCCACACGGCCTGCCTGAGCTTGCCCGCGAGCGCCACATGCTGGCTATAGACCTCCCCGGCAACGGTTTGTCCGGCAAGCTGGCCGAATGCTCGCTCGACTCCTACGTCGCCTTCCTGGTGGCCTTTATGGATACTCTCGGCATTGCCGTCGCTGACATCATGGGGCACTCGATGGGCGGGCAGGTAGCGATTGCCGCCGCCGCGAGGCACCCTGATCGCTTCCGCAAGCTGGTGCTGGTGGATAGCGCGGGGCTGCCGGAGTTGATCGGCTCGCAGTGGGTCGCCCCTCTCAAGATGCTCACCGACTCCAGCCTGCGCCACGTTCGCATGTACCCTACCTTCCTCAAGATAGGCATGCGGGCGCGGGTGGCGCGCGAAGGGCTGCAAATCCTGCGGTTGCAGAGCATCAGGCGCGAGCTTAAGGCGTTGGGCCTCCCCACGCTGGTCCTCTGGGGGTCGAGGGACCGCGTGGTGCCCCTTGAGCATGGCGCATTCATGGCGAAGCACATACCCGGCGCCCGGTTGGTGGTCGTGCGCGGGGCCGGGCACATGCCGTTCTATGAGAAGCCCGAAGAGTGTGCCAGGGTAGTGTTGGCGTTCTTGAGGGGGACTTGAAGCAGGCGAGCTGTTGTCATGCATACTGGCTAGTACGAACTACCGGAGTAAAACGAAGGAATAGATGTACGACCCTGGTCTGTCAGGCTCCAGGAAGTCATTAAGTATGAGCTTCCGCCAGAACAACAAAAAAGAAAGAGCCGACAGGCTCAAATGGGACTCCTTTCGCCGAGCTAATTGGGACTTAATTGAGAGTATTGGTCTGCCCATAACAACTATAGAAACCCTGGATCGGTTTTATGATTTGCTGATGCATGGATGCATTGACCACCACGACGATCCGTTGGGATTCACAGTAGATCGGCTTGAGCCTGAGCGGCACCAACTGCTTAAAGAGTTAGTGGAGAGATACTTCGAAGCAGGTTTTCACGACCCAGGCTTGGGAGTATTTGATTCAGATGAACACCTCAGGCTGGCGAAGAAGTATCCAAAACAGTTCAGCCCGCGATATATTGACTTCATAAATGAGCACGAAAAGAATGAGGCCCAGACATGATCAAAGCAGGATCGCCGATGAATAGGCAGTTATGACTTATGTCAGGTCAAGTTATCACCGGTAGTTACTGATAGACCCCTGGCTTGTGAATTAGCAGAGTGGGAGGCGTGATGCGAGACGTTTCGGTGGTGGATGTGGCGCGGGGCGAGGAAGATGAGGAGCCGAGAGTAGACGATCTGCTATTGCAGGCGGAAGAGGAAGTGGCCGAGCAGGCCGGCGTGCCTGCCCCCACCGGCCCGCAGATTGCTGCCCCTCGGCTTGCGGGCGAGCATGATACGGTTGCCATCCTCGATTTTGGCTCTCAGTATACGCAGTTGATTGCGCGGCGGGTGCGCGAATTGGGCGTGTACTGCGAATTGCTCCCGCATGATGCGCCTGTCTCGGAGGTTGAGAAGCTGCGTCCCAGCGCCTACATCCTTTCGGGGGGACCGGCCAGCGTGTACGCGGAGGGTGCGCCCCAACTACCTCATTACGTCATAACTGCCAACCGCCCCATCCTGGGCATTTGCTATGGCATGCAACTCCTGACGCATGCGCATGGCGGGCGGGTAGAGCCTTCCGACCACCACGAATACGGCCCCGCACGCATCAGGCGCACGTCGGATAACCCCCTCTTTGCCGGGCTGGAAGGGGAATTGGCCGTCTGGATGAGCCACGCCGACCGCGTAACGGAGCTACCCGCAGGCTTCGAGGTGCTGGCCTCCTCATCCAATGCGCCGGTAGCCGCCATCGGCAGGGGCACGACCATCGGCGTGCAGTTCCACCCGGAGGTCATGCACACTCCACAGGGCAAGGAGATGCTGTCTAATTTCCTCTTCAACGTGGCCGGACTGCGCGCCACCTGGAGCGCGTCGTCCTTCATCGAGGGCGCGATTGAGCAGATCAGGGCAGCCGTTGGTGAGGGGCGCGTGCTATGCGGCCTCAGTGGCGGCGTAGACTCCTCGGTAGCCGCCGCGCTCGTCCACCGGGCCATAGGCGACCGTCTGGTTTGCCTCTTCGTCAATAACGGCTTGCTGAGGCAGGGTGAGGCAGAGGAGGTAGTGGAGACATTCGGGCGCAATATGCACATGAACCTGCACGCGGTGGATGCCTCAGACCGCTTTCTCTCCGCGCTTGAAGGCGTATCGGACCCCGAAGAGAAGCGCAAGCGCATCGGCAACACCTTCATCCGCGTCTTTGAGAGAGAAGCCTTAGAGTTGGGGCATTTTGAGTTCCTGGCGCAGGGCACCGTCTACCCCGACGTGATAGAGAGCGCCACCCCTGAGCGGCCCTCGGCGGCGCGCATCAAGACGCACCACAACGTGGGCGGCCTGCCTGCCGACCTCCGATTCAAGCTGGTCGAGCCGCTACGCTACCTCTTCAAGGACGAGGTGCGCCGCGTCGGCCTGGAGCTTGGGCTGCCGGAGGAGATCGTATGGCGGCACCCCTTCCCCGGCCCCGGCCTGGCGGTGCGCGTGCTCGGCCCCATCACGCACGAACGCCTCGAAACACTACGGCTGGCTGACGCTATCGTGAGACATGAGGTACACCAGGGCGGGCTGTGGCGCGACATCTGGCAGGTATTCGCAGTCCTCCTGCCTGTCCAGAGCGTGGGGGTCATGGGTGACAACCGCACTTACGCCGACGTGGTGGCCGTGCGCGCCGTTACCTCGGTGGATGGCATGACCGCCGACTGGGCGAAGCTGCCCTATGACATGCTGGGTCGCATCTCCAACAGAATCGTCAATGAGGTGCCGCGTGTGAACCGGGTGGTCTACGATATAACCTCCAAGCCGCCCGCCACCATCGAATGGGAGTAGGCGGGTTGGCACGGGACATCATCTCAAGCAAGCCTGCCCCTCCACAGGGCTGGACCTCCCTTCGCACTACCATCGCCGCCTGGACAAGCGGCCTGCTCTCGAATACGTGGGCAACCGCCGCGCTCATCTTCGTGGTAACACGCTTTTTCGCGCTGGCCGGTGCCTACGCGGGCGGGCAGACGGTGCTGGTGCTTGAGCCGGAGCGTACAAAGAGCTGGTTCGCCGAGGTAGCCCTGATGTGGGACGCCGCCTGGTATGCAACCATCGCCCAGGACTTCTACAGCTACGCCCCCACCGCCGACGGAGGGACGAACGTAGCTTTCGCGCCCCTCTATCCCTTCCTGGTGCGCGCCCTATCCGAAGTACTCAACCTGGTCACGTTTGGGTGGAACTGGGGCGACGACCAGTACGGCAGCACGATAGCCGCCGGGCTTATCATAAGCAACATCAGCTTTTTCGTGGCCCTCGCGCTGCTGATGCGGCTGCTGGCCCCCCGCGTGGGCAAGATGGGCGCGGCGGTGGTCGCGCTGGCGCTGGCCTCTCTGCCGCTCGCGTTCTTCTTCTCGGCGATGTACACGGAGGGCCTCTTCCTGCTCCTGGTGGTAGCTTCGCTGCTGGTGGCACGCTCCGACTGGCGGTGGAAGTGGCTCTGCGCGGGCCTGCTCGGCATGCTGGCGGCGCTCGACAGGTTTACGGGCATACTACTCTTGCCGGTGCTGGGCGTAGAGTACCTTTCGCAGGTGGGCTGGCGTCCTCGAAAGATACGCCCCGATATACTGTGGCTTGCCCTGGTGCCGCTCGGCGTGGGCATCTACGTGCTCTTCCTCTGGTGGCGTTTCGACAACCCGTTCGCGCTGAACGATAGCATGCTGAAAGGGTGGAACCACAAGGAGTCCTTCTTCTTGACCACCTACTGGGAGAGCGCCGTTCAACTATGGCAGAGCGTCAGTGGCACCTTTCCACCAGCCATCGAGGGTGTACCTGGCTATAGCGACCCTGTACTTTACTATGGGCACGGCAGCCGCATGTACCTGATCCTGGACCTCGCAATGCCAATCCTGCTCTTGGCGGGCGCGTTCCTGGCCCGAAAGAAGCTGCTTGCTTCTGAGTGGACGTGGCTGGCGCTCGGTATTATCTATCCCTTGAGCACCAATATCACCTTCTCGCTCGCCAGGTATATGCTCCCCCTGTGGCCCGGCTTGATCTGGCTGGCGACGCTCAAGAGGCCCGCGAGGTGGCTGCTGGTGCCCTGGATGCTCTTCTCATTGGCGATTATGACATGGTGCGCCTACTGGTATGGAAGCGCGCGCTGGATAGGCTGATAGGTTCTAATCCCTAACCCCTAACCCCTGACCCCTAACCCCTGGTCCCTGACCCCTAGGAGATGATATGAAAGTGCTAGTCGTCGGTTCGGGCGCGCGGGAGCACGCGCTTGTGTGGAAGCTGGCGACCAGCCCTCGCGTGGACGCTGTGTATTGCGCTCCCGGCAACGGTGGGACAGCCCTTTTCGCCCAGAACGTAGCCATGCCTATCGCCACCGAGGCCGATTGCGACCAACTTGCCGGATGGGCGTTCAACAACCAGGTTGGCCTCGTGATAATCGGCCCCGAAGTGCCCCTGCGTCATGGTATGGCGGACTCGCTGATGCTGCTCGGCGTGCCGGTGTTTGGGCCTACCCAGGCCGCAGCCCGGCTTGAGTGGAGCAAGGCGTGGGCGCGCGATTTCATGCAAAGGCACGGCATCCCTTCCCCGCGCTACAAGGTGGTTGAGGGCGTGGGGCAAGTCTTGAGTATAATGCGCTCTCCGGCCACCCGGTACCCGTTGGTGCTCAAGGCAGACGGGTTAGCCGCAGGCAAGGGCGCGGCTGTGGTGCGCGACGGCGAGTCCGCAGAAGAAGCTATCGTGCAGATGCAGATGAGTGGCGCGCTGCCTGCCGACGGGGCGGCGGTCAAGCTGGTTATAGAGGAGTACCTGGAAGGCTTCGAGGTTAGCGCGCTTGCCTTCACGGACGGCCACCGTGTGGAGATGATGCCGCCCGTGTGCGACCACAAGAGGCTGTATGACGGGGACGTAGGCCCTCTAACGGGCGGCATGGGTGCCTACACGCCAACCTCACGCGTTGACCCGGAATTGTGGGCGCGGATAGAGCGGGAGATAATCGCCAGGGCAGTTGAAGGGATGGCGAGCGAGGGCATAACGTATAAGGGGGTGCTCTACGCGGGGCTGATGCTCACCGGGCAAGGGCCGAAGGTGCTTGAGTTCAACTGCCGCTTCGGTGACCCTGAAGCGCAGGTGCTATTACCACGCCTGCAAACACCCCTTGAAGAGGTAGCCCTTGCCGTAGCAGCGGGCGACTTATCGCAGGCAGGGAAGTTGGAGTGGAGCAACGATGCATGGGTAGGGGTAGTGGTCGCGTCGGAGCACTACCCGAACGCCAAATCTGCCCCGCAGCCCATCAGCGGCCTGGGCGACCTCGAAGATGGCGTATTGGTATTCCACGCGGGCACGGAACTGCGCGGCGCTGTGGCCCTCCACCCCGACCAGGCAAGCACGCGGCGCGAACGCTCCATCTTCAAGACGCTCTTCTCCGGCCAGTCAGAGACCACGTTGCAACCCTCTGCCGAGCTTGAGCTAACCGCTACAGGCGGGCGCATCCTAACAGTAGCAGCCAGGGGCGCAGCCCTGGAAGAAGCGCGTGCGACAGTCTACCGCAATCTCCCCCGCATCAAGATAACCGGCTCGCAGTACCGGCACGATATAGGTGCGCGTGAAACGTGATGCGTAAGTTACCGGATCGGGAGCATAACAAAGCCGGTGTGCGTAGTTACACACCGGCTTTGCTGAACCGCTATCTATCCAGAGAAAGCTTTACTTCTTACCGCCTCCGGACTTACTCTTCTGCTCACCACCGGCCTTCAGCGCCTTCTCAAGCAGGGCAGGCTCGCTCTCTTCTAGCAGCTTGGAGGTCTTCTCCTCTTGCTCAAGGTTTTCCTTGAAGAGTTTGACGGCCTCCGTGTGCCCCATCTCACGAGCAGCCGAGATCAACCCTTCGTAGCTCAGGATTTCGTATTGCTCGGCTTTGGACGCCGAGCCCGCGATTGCGTAGTCCCGAATCTCGTCCGCGCTCGCGGTCTCAGTTAGAAGCTTCGATGCCTCGGCCACCAGGCCGCGAGCGCCCGCGCAAGGCTCGCGCTTAGGCTCTTCACCCAGCAATTCAAATACCCGCTCCAGGTTCTTGATCTGCTGCTCCGTCTCGGTAATGTGGGTGCTGATCATCTTCTTCAGCTTCGCGTCGGTCGCGTTGTCGCGCATCTTCTCCTGTCCCGCGAGGAACTGGTGCTCAGCATCGTATATGTCCCCTAGCTCGTGCAGGAACATCGCATCCATAGTCTTGATGGTCACTTTTGCGTCTCCTTTTCGCTCATCGTTATGATTCGTTGCAGGATTGGTCCTTCCTAATAGACCACTTCAGCAAAAGCAAAGAATATGCCATACTCTGGGCACGCGCCAGGGCAAGGGCATCTAAATGGGAGAGGCGAACGAAACCGCCAAGACGCCAAGAGCGCCAAGTACCCGCCAAGTATTTTATAGGGTTGTGTCCACAAGGCTACCCCGCTTCGCTTCTAGGGCATACATACCACAATAACTTGGCGGGTACTTGGCGCTCTTGGCGTCTTGGCGGTTCGTTTCGTATCAGTGGCTGCCGCTTGTGGCCCCCTTTCATGTTAGATGCGTTTGCCCTATGGCACGCACACTCTTGACTTTCTCGCGTGGGGCGGTTATACTTGACGTAACGATAATGTACATAGGCCGAATGAAATATATCTTCTATTTGAGCCAGGTTTATCCACAGGCTCTTTTTTGTGCGGGCATTCTGACGTCCGGCAAAGCTTTCTCATAAAGGAATTACAGTGACTTTCAAACAATTCGATTTTGACCCGCGCATCGCGGCAGGCGTGCAGGCGCTTGGTTATACAGTGCCTACACCCATACAACTTCAGGCTATACCACCCGTCATGCAGGGGCGCGACGTGATGGGCCTGGCCCAGACCGGCACGGGCAAGACCGCCGCTTTCGTGCTGCCGATCTTGCAGCGCCTCCTCAAAGGGCCTCGCGGCCAGGTGCGTGCTCTCATACTTGCTCCTACGCGTGAGCTGGCTGAGCAAATACACGATGCCATAGGCGCGATGGGCACGCAAACGGGCCTTCGCAGCGTCACCGTTTATGGTGGAGTGAGCGCGCACGCCCAGGTCTCGAAACTTCGCAGGGGTGTAGAGATCGTCGTGGCCTGCCCTGGCCGCCTGCTCGACCACATCACCCAGAGCACCATCACCCTGTCTAAGCTCGAAGTGCTCGTGCTGGATGAGGCCGACCGCATGTTCGACATGGGCTTCCTGCCCGACATTCGCAGGATACTGCGGCATCTCCCCTCTGAGCGGCAGACGCTCCTCTTCTCGGCGACCATGCCTGCGGACATCCGCAAGCTGGCGAACGATATTCTGCGCGACCCGGTGACGGTGCAGGTTGGGCATAGCGCCCCTGTAGATACCGTTTCGCACGCGCTCTATCCTGTGCCAGCTCACCTCAAGACATCTCTGCTCATGAAGCTGCTGGAGCATACGGACACAGAGTCGGTGCTGGTATTCGCACGCACCAAGCATCGTGCTAAACGCCTGGGGGAGCAGTTGGGCAAAGAGGGGTATAGTGTCGCCTCGCTGCAAGGCAATCTTTCTCAGAACAGGCGGCAGGCCGCGCTCGACGGCTTCCGCGACGGAACGTACCAGATACTCGTGGCAACCGATATTGCCGCGCGCGGTATTGACGTATCAAGTATCTCGCACGTCATCAATTACGACATGCCCGATACCGCAGATGCGTACACACATCGCATAGGCCGCACGGGCCGCGCCGCCAGCGTGGGGGACGCCTTCACCCTCATCACGGACGAGGACGCGGACATGGTGCGGGCGATAGAGCGAGTGCTTGGCGCGAAAGTGGAGCGGCGCACCCTGCAAGGCTTCGACTACGGCAAGGTCGCGCCCACACGCAACACCGAATTCAGCCGCCCGCCACGCGAGCCGCAACGCCGCCGACAGCAGCCCGTAGCTGAACCGGCTAATACCAGGGCGCAATCCGCTCCCGCCAGACCTGCCGCACCTGCACAGAACGGGTCACGCTATTCCACACAAACACCCTTCAACGGTAGCATGCCCGCGCCCGCACGCAGGGACAGGGACCGTCGCTCCCGCAACAGAGGAAGAGTATCGGCGTAAGCCAGTTCCTTTATATTCGCTAACCGCCAAGACGCAAAGATGCCAAGAATGGTAAGGTAACGCGGCTCTTTGCATATCTGCGTGCCTAGCCCCTGACCCCTGACCCCTGACCCCTGACCCCTGACCCCTGATCCCTGATCCCTGATCCCTGATCCCTGATCCCTGATCCCTGATCCCTGATCCCTTATAATCTTGGCGTCTTTGCGTCTTGGCGGTTAGCATCAACCTGCTTACGTTTTACGGTAGCGGCTCCCGCGCTCGGTGTGGTATAATAGCAGGCTGATGCGCTAAAAGGGTCGCCCCGATGAAAGACACAAAACAGGCCAATTTAATACGCGTAGACATGCACTGTCACACGCGCTTGAGCAAGGACTCGCTCAACAACCCGCGCAAGCTGGTAGAGACTGCGGCTGCGCGTGGCCTGGGCGCATTGTGCGTGACGGACCACAACGCCCTCGCGAACGCGCTCGCCCTATCGCGGCTGCCTGACCTGCCTGTCAGGGTGATCCCGTCGGAGGAAGTGAAGAGTAACGAAGGGGAGATCATCGGCTATTTCCTCTCGGAGCTTGTGCCGAAGGGCCTTTCTCCTGAAGAGACGGTCAGGCGCATCAAGGGGCAGGGCGGGTTGGTGTGCGTGCCCCACCCGTTCGACTCGATGCGCACTGGCAGCCGCCTCCGCACCCCGGCGCTCGAAAGGCTGGTGGAGGCGGGCTTAGTTGACATAATAGAAGTGTTCAACGCTCGCGCGGTGAACGCCGAAGACAACCAACGCGCCCTCGATTACGCGCGCGAGCACGGCCTGGCGATGTCCGCCGGGTCGGATGCGCATACTTTGGTGGAGGTGGGGCGTGCCTACGCTGAGATACCTCCTTTCAGCACGCCTGCCGAGTTCCTGGCGGGGCTGCGGGCGGGCAGGGTACACGGCACACTCAGCAGCCGTCTAATCCACCTGGGAAGCACCTGGGCGCGGGTCGCCAAGACGATCCCCGGCGTGCCCAGACAGTAAATGGGAGAAACGTAAAGCAGCATGGCACAGTACAAAAGCCAGGGAACTATAGATAAAGTAGCGCCGGATAGCCCGGCTGCGCGGGCGGGCATAGCGCCGGGCGACAAGGTGCTCGCCATCAACGGTAACACCGTGAAAGACGTGGTGGGCTACCAGTTCCACCAGACCAGCAACCGCGTCACGGTAGAGATAGAGCGGCCTGGGGCCTCCTCTCCCCTGGTGTTCACCATCAGGAAGCCGGAGCAGCAAGACCTCGGCCTTGAGTTCCTCGACCCCACTTTCGACGGCATCAAGCGTTGCAACAATCACTGCCCATTCTGCTTCGTTGACCAGAACGCGCCCGGCCTGCGCCGCACCCTCGACATCAAGGACGACGACTTCCGGTATTCGTTCCTCTACGGCGGCTTCATCACGCTCACCAACCTGAAAGAGAGCGATTGGGAGAGGGTGGCCTCGGAGCGACTATCGCCTCTATACGTGTCCGTGCATGCCACCGAGCCTTCTTTGCGCCGCCAACTCCTCGGCAACCCCCGCGCCCCGGAGATCGTGCCCCAGCTTCGCCGCCTGGGGGAGATGGGCATCCAGACGCATACGCAACTCGTGTTGTGCCCCAACATCAACGACGGCGCGCACCTGGACCGCTCGATAGAGGAGCTTGCCGCGCTCTACCCGCACGTGCAGACGGTGGGCGTGGTGCCTGTGGGCCTCACCAACTTCCGCCGCAACAACCACTACCAGATAAAGCTCGACATGCGCCCGTACACACCCGAAGAGGCAGATGCGGTGGTAGCGCAGGTGGAGGGCTGGCAGCAAAGGCTGCTCCGAGAGATGGACACCAATTTCGCGTTCCTCTCCGACGAGTGGTACATCATGTCGGGCCGCCCGGTGCCACACGCCAGGCACTACGAAGGCTATCAGCAGTTCGAGAACGGCGTGGGCATGGTGCGCCAACTGCTAGACGAGTCGAAGCGCACAGCCAAAAAGCTGCCGGAGCGTATGGAGCGTCCCGTGCGGGTGGCGCTGGCGTGCGGGGAGATGCCCCAGGCTACGTTAGAGCGGGCATTGGAACCACTCAGGCGCGTGGATAACCTGGACGTGCAGATGGTAGTGGTGAAGAACAACATGCTGGGCGGCAACGTAAGCTGCTCAGGCCTGCTGTTCGGCGCTGAAGTAACCGAGGCGTTGCGGCCCTACGGCGAAGGCGGCGCTACACCGGCGGACCTCATATTCCTCCCCCGCCGCATGTTCGACTTCTCAGGCGTCCGCACCCTGGACGAATGGACCTTCGACAAGTTCCAGGCCGAGCTAGGCCGCCCCGTAATCGCCGCCGACTGGACCCGCGACATCTGGCACACCGTACAGCGCCACCTAAACGGAGAAGACTGCCACACCAGGCTGGCAGAAGCGCCGAAGTTCTTGCAGCTAGGCTAAACGTCGAACGTGAAACGTGATGCGTGAAATCCTAAATAACCTCAGCGTCTCTGCGCCTCTGCGGTTCCATTCACGTCATCTTAGCGAACTTTGTGCTCTTTGTGTCTTTGTGGTTCAATAATTACGTTTTACGTCTCACGCATAAATCCCCTGACCGAGCTCCTTCAAATAGCCCAGGCCGGGTAGCATGTCGCAGTTTTCGTCGTCTTCGTCATCCCAGGTTAGGAGGTCGGGCGAGTCGAGGATTGCGATGAAGGCATCTACTACTTTGGGGTCGAATTGGGTGCCTGCGCATCTCTTTAGCTCATCACGAGCGCGTTCGTCGGTGTATGCCTCTTTGTAGCTCCGCTTGGTTATCATCGCCGAGTAGGAGTCTACAACGCAGACTATGCGCGATGCCACCGGGATGTCGTCGCCCTTGAGGCCGTCGGGGTAGCCGCTGCCGTCGTACCACTCGTGGTGGTGCAGCACAACATCCCCCACCGTCTCCAACGCGGGTATCTTAGAAATGAGGTCATGCCCTACGCGCACGTGGGAGCGCACCAAGTCGCGCTCTTCAGGCAGGAGTGGACCCGGCTTGTTGAGCACGCCGTCGCTCACCCCGATCTTGCCAACGTCATGCAGCAGCGCGCCGTAGCAGACTATGCTCAGGTCGTAATCGGTCAGGTTGAGGCGTTCTGCGGTGAGGCGGGCGTAGCGCGACACCATCTCACAATGCCCGTGCGTGTATGGGTCCTTCGCCTCTACCGCATCGGCCAGCATACTCACCGTCGCTATGTAGGCGTTCTGCAATTCGCGCTGCAACTGGGCGTTCTCGACAGCCACCGCCGCCTGGTCGCCCACGCTGAGCAGGGTCTCGGCATCTTCCTCATCGAAGTCGCCGTTCATCTTGTCGGCAGCGATGATTATGCCGTCGAGGTGCTTGAGCAGCACGACGGGCGCTACCATGCAGTTGTGGAAGTTCTCCCCCGGCTTGCTCGGCTTGGGCAGATCGGCAAGGTCTTGCTCGTCGTTGCACACAAGCGTGTCTCTCTCTTCGAGCACCTTCTTGCATAGAGCCTGGATGAACTCCGAGGGAGGCGCTTGCGGGTAGCCGTCAATATCAACGGCGGCGCGTATCTTGAGTGCCCCGCCTGGGCCGCGCGCCGTGATATAGAGGCCGCGTGTGGCCCCGGTGATGGTGAGACAGGCCCGGAGGATGAGGTTATAGATGTTGCCGTTGAAGAGGGCGCGGTGTATATCCTTGAGGCTGGCGGCGAGTTGGTTGGCTCGCTCCTTGTGACGCTCGGCTCGCTTGCGTTGCTGCTCGACTTGCGCTCTACTCTCTTCCAGGCTGCGCGTCAGCTTGCGGTTGGCCTGCTCCTCGCTATCGAGCTTTGTCTCGGCGTCGTGTAGGGCAGTGACGTGCTGCTCCCACTTCGTCAGGAATTGCCGGTACTCGTCCTCGGCCTGGTTGAGATGGTACAAAACGGGGTCGCTGTCGCTACCCGTTTCACCCCCACTACGAGCGCCAGCACGGGCGCTTTGAGAACTGCCCAATCTCTCCACCCTCCTGTATATGTAAGGTGCGCCTGGGAAGTTTACGTAATGTTTATTATAGCACGGATTCTGCGTTTGCATAGACCCTATCTTAACCATTTGTTCCTAATTACCTTTGACATCCCTGCGTGAGAGTGGTACAACGGACTATCCAGAGAAGCAGGAGGAGCGAAAAGGATGCTGGCAATCAAGGGAGCGCGCATACTGCCGATGACGCAGGACGCCGAGGGACACGATCAAATTTGGGACAAGGGCATAGTGCTCGTGGGCGACGACGGCAAGATCGCGGCAGTCGGGCCGGAGGGCGAGGTGAGCGTGCCGGAGGGCGCGGAGGTGGTGGACGCGGCGGGCAAGGTGGTCACGCCCGGTCTCATTGACGCGCACACACACGTCGGCATAGGCGAGATGGCTGTGGGGCGCGAAGGACAGGATACGAACGAGGGCGCGGACCCGATAACGCCCCAGGTGCGCGCCATAGACGCCACCTACCCAGGCGATCTCGCCTTCGCGGACGCAGTGGCGGCGGGCATCACGGCGGTGAACGTCATGCCGGGGAGCGGCAACGTGATAGGTGGGCTGACGGTGCTGCTCAAGACGCACGGCACGCGGATAGACGACATGGTTGTGCGCCACCCCACCGGCCTCAAGGCAGCAATGGGCGAGAACCCCAAGCGCAGTCACGGCGACAGCAAGAAGATGCCCACTACCCGCATGGGCCTGGCAGCCCTCATGCGAGAGAACCTTGTGAAAGCGCAGAATTATCTCCTAAAGCGCGACGCCAGCGAATTGCAGGCCGACCCCACAAAGCCCTTCGAGCGCGACCTGAAGATGGAGCATATCGGCATGGTGCTTCGCAAGGAGATACCGATGCGCTGGCACGCCCACCGCTCGGACGACATCCTTACCGCGTTACGCATCCGGGACGAGTTCGGCTTCGACATGGTGCTGGACCACGCCACCGAGGCTCACCTGCTGGCGGACGAATTGGTGAAGCGCAATATACCCGCCATTGTAGGGCCGAACCTCACGGCCAAGTACAAGGTGGAGTTGAAGGGCCGCACTCTCACCACGCCGGGCATACTGGTGAGGGCAGGGGTGAAGGTGGCTCTCACCACCGACCACTGGGTAGTGCCCGTGCAGTATCTACCGCTCGCGCTCATTATGGCGGTGAAGGAGGGCCTGGACCGCGACTACGCGCTCAAGCTGGTGACCTCCAACCCGGCGGAGATAATGGGCGTAGGCGACCGCATAGGCTCGCTCGCGCCGGGCAGGGACGCGGATTTCGTCATCTGGTCGGGCGACCCCCTGGACATCTACCAGCGCCCTGAGCGCGTGTATATAGATGGGCAACTGGTGTACCAATACGGTCAGCAATAAACTAAGATGGCGACGCTCACCTTCCGCCCATTAGGTGATGAGCAAGAAGTCGAGGTCTGCGCGAGGATGATGTCGCAGTCCGAACCCTGGAAGACCCTGCGCCGAGACTACGAGATGTGCATGCGAACCCTCTCCGATCCCACAAGAGAGGTCTACGTGGCGCTGTCTGGTGATGACAAAGCAGAAATCGCCGGGTTCGTCATCCTCAATATGAAAGGTGCTTTTGTAGGCTACATCCAGACGCTATGCGTAGCGCCTGAGCGCCGAGGCCAGGGCACCGGCACTGCCCTTCTGCAATTCGCGGAGGAGCGCATCTTGAGCGAAGTCCCGAACGTCTTCATGTGCGTCTCCTCCTTCAACGAGGGAGCGCAAAGGCTCTACGCACGCCTCGGCTACACAGTCGTTGGCGAATTGAAAGACTATATCGTATCAGGGCACTCAGAGATATTGCTGCGGAAGACTATAGCGCCCCTTAGCGAGTTCCGGTCTTCTCCCAAAACGTCTCCTAGGTAGATAGGGAAGAAGTATCCCATGAGCGTCTGTCTAACCAGGGCAAAGGCCAGAGAGGATGCAACAGCAGGCACGATGTTGGGGACCAACGAACCCTCTACCCCATGTCATTCTGAGCGCAGCGAAGAATCTCGTCCCTCGCGCATCCTCTTGCCTTGAGAACCTTACAATAAGCATCGACGCGAGGGACGAGATTGTTCGCTTCGCTCAGAATGACAAGGATGGTGGAGCAGCTACCCCAGGCTTGCGCCGCCTGGGTACTTTCTGCCGCCCCTCCAGGGTCTGGCTTAGATGCTGCTTCTTAGCTTGGTGCTTATAGAAAGGAATACTGCTTACGCAATACGCATCACGTTTCACGTTTCACGTTCATCCACAGCATCAGCCCGCACAACGTTTTCGCGTCCTGGATTTCGCCGCGCTGGATGGCGGATATGGCTTCTTCAACGGTCAGGCGCTCAAGCTCGATATTTTCGTCCTCATCGGCTGCTCCTGTCTCCTCGGTGAGATCGGTCAGGAGGAAGCAATCGAGGAACTCTGTGCAGAAGCCGGGGGCCGAATAAAAGCCTCCCAGGCGCGTTACGGTGCCCGCACGGTACCCGGTCTCTTCTATAAGCTCGCGTTTGGCGCACTCTTCCGCGCTTTCGTCCGGCTCTCTCGTGCCTGCGGGTATCTCCAAAAGCACCCTGTTCGCAGCCCGCCTGTACTGGCGCACGAGCAGCAGGCTGCCATCAGCGTCCACCGCGACCAGCGCAACCGCGCCTGGGTGGACCACTATCTCTCGCGGGCGCTCCCTGCCGTCGTGCAGGCGCACCGTTTCCTTCACCACCTTGAATAGCTTGCCGTCGTAGACCGTCTCCGAGGCCAGCCCTACCTCCGGCTCTATAGCCATGTACGTCTCTCCTCCTATCCATTACTGGGGGCATGTCTATTGCTTGCTCGCATTCGCATTATACAGACTATCCAGCAACAGGAGTAGAAGCCCATGCCCAAGCCCGCGCAGCCTCACCCGCACTCAAGCGTCGAAGAGATCATTCACCCCCACGAAGATATGCTGGCCGACACCCCCGACCAGGCGGCGGGTCCGGCCTACCACCAGGACGAGGCCACCGCCATGGCCGCGCTGAGAGAGCCGGGGGTGAGGTGCTGCCGGTGCGACCTCTGTGCCACGCGCACGCAGGTGGTGTTCGGGGAAGGCTCGCCCACCGCGCAGCTAATGATAATCGGTGAAGCGCCGGGCGAGGGGGAGGACAAGTCGGGGCACCCCTTCTACGGCAGGGCCGGGCAGATGCTAAACTCGCTTCTTGAAGAGGCGGGCATCTCGCGGGAGAACGTGTGGATCACCAACACGGTAAAGTGCCGCCCGACGGCCCAGGTAGGGCGCAGGATAGCGAACCGCGCGCCGCGCGTGCCGGAGATAAAGGCATGCACCATCTGGCGGGTGGGCGAATTGGACATCATCAAGCCACGAATAGTGTGCTGCCTGGGGGCTGTGGCCGCCAAAGCCGTTGTGGGCCGGGACGTAAAGATGACCCAGGAGCGAGGCCAATGGCTGCCCTTCGGTCTGCCTGTGGGGGGGATGGAAAGTAGTGAGGTCATAGTGTCCTACCACCCCTCATACGTAATGCGGCAGGAGGGTGAAGCATACGACCGCATACGCGGGCAGTCGGCAGCCGACTTTGCCGCCATAGCCGCGCGGCTGGGATAGTGATGCAAAGAATGAACGGCTCCCCGCTCGGCTGATTCAATGTTGTTGCAACACAACCCTCTCGTAGATCATGATTGCCAGTGCATATTGATGTAGTCATGTGCAGTCTCGATATCGAGCGGACGTGTTGTGTTGCCTGCCCGGATATAGAATTCAGTAGCACCCTTATCTGCGAGATAAACGGGTTTCGGACTGGGGTCGACACGAACCTGACAGACCATCATGTCGTTATGCTCACGGAAGCTGACCTGGATATACATGCTAAATTCGGCTCCTAAGTAGTCGACGATAAGTTGGCGAAGAACTAGATGAAATCGATCACGATCCGGAGGCTTAAGTGTTTTGAGATCATTCTCTATGCCCAGGATAGTTCCATCGTCGGCAACACCAATCAAGAGGATGCCGCCTTCGGAGTTCATGAGTCCAGCTACAGTCTTGGCGATCACCTTCTGAAGATCCGTGTTCACCTGATTGGTGCGCAGGTCCCAACGGAGACTAGATTTCAATTCCAGCGTCGGGCTTTCTCCGGCAGCAATTAACTCCTCTAGAGATTGAGGCTTTGGAGGTTGGAGATCAGATATTAGAGCTGCCATACGCTCATTTATGGCATTTGCGATAAGGCGGCGGCGCTCTGCCAGGAAGTCTTCATACCGGTCAAGCGCCCAAAGTTCCGGATTTGTGGGTATGAACTGCTTGGCTAGTGCGCCGGGATAATTCTTCTCGATCTCAGCCAGGTATTTGGTAGGTTCGGTGTTACTTAGGGTAATATTTGAGTCTGACGTTAGAAAAGCACGGTTGGCTATTTCGCCAACGACCTGTTTGTGCAGATAATTCTCCGGATCGTATCTACCTGGCTTGTAGAGAAGAGACACGGGGAAGATGTGATGGCTATGAATTGTGTATGCACTTCCGTGCGGGGAATCGAGAGGTAAACCGTTAAACCAATCGATAGCACCCCTCGCCTTCGCCATAACATACGTCATGCGGTAGTACGGTGTCTGAATACCACGCCCTTCAAGGTCACTTGGCTTGACCTCAATGCGTCCACGCTGTTCAATTATTGCATCTACGAGCTCTTTCCAGGGGCTATCATCGCGCTGGACTATAGAGATATCATGATCCAGGCGCTGGTTGGTCTGACCACTGTATCGCGCCCAGGTACTGGCGGCGTACATCCAGTGTATGAATCGGCGCATCTCCGGGGCGCTTGGGAACTTTGTGTTGTGCCGAGCCAGGTATACAATCGCTGGGACAAACACATTGGTCGTATTCAGGTCTTCGGTGGAGTGGATATGAGCGTGACCGCGCAGGATGCCAACAAGGTAATCGAGGATTTTATTCAGTTTCGACCAACCCACTTTCACTTCTTCCGCAGGAGTGCTATGGATTGTCTCAAAGAGGGCACGGCCCTTCACGACCCCAACCAGGCTTCGGACCATAAAGGTGAGGTCGAAGGCAAAGTTCTTTGATTCAAGTTCAAGGATCTTATTTTTCATCACCTGGCGGGCCTGGGGCCATTTTGCTGTAATGTGGGTCAACGCGAGGTCAGCATCGGTAAGACGGGTACCCTGGCTGTTGACCAGGTCAAATATGGTAATCGCATCTACGATGGTGGCCGCAGGAGGTACCGTTTGGTATGGATAGTCCCGTTCCAGTATGTTCCGTAAACGCGTAAGATTTTCATTGTAGGTCTGAGCAAGCTCGAAGGGATCCTGGTCTGGTTCCACCTTATGCTTCGCGAGTTCGAAGGGGTTAATAGCTTTGCCGCTGAAACAACTTGTAACAGGAACCCAAGTGGGATTGTTCTTCATGCGTAGAGGCTGATAATACTGAAAGTCTCCAGTTTCCAAGTCAAAATAAAGGTTGCGGGGATCATTCGTAATGTCGTGCGCCGTGTAGTACGGAGGTATTTCGCCTCGGGTGAGAAGGTAAAGGGTAGTAAGGCGCTGCTGACCATCTAATATGACCATGGTCATACCTATCTTGTCCCGCGAGACAGACATATTCTTTATCTCAGGAGGATTGTCGGTCTTCCAAAAAAGCAGGCTGCCAGTTGGGTATTCCTTAAATAGCGAGTCTAAGAGCTTGCTTGCCTGTTCACGTGTCCAGACGTATTCCCTCTGGAACTCGGGCATGACCATATCGAGGCGATTGATACTATCGAGCATTTCACTGATTTTCATTTGTCTGCTTGTACCTCCGTGTGATTACGAAGTTGACGTGCCCCCACGGACCTACCATGCAGCCTCCCGCTTCATAGGAAGACGCTGAGTTGAGCTATGTCAATTGGCCCTAATAGTATGCAACATTTGGACGTATGTCAAATGCGGGACGTCTGAAATAAGTGACTTCTCACACATTTCCCTTCAATAATGCCTGCCTCTTCTTTATTGATAACATATTGTAGACTATCAACACGGTTTGGTCTAACTAAGAGCTTAGATCAAAATCCTAATCCGTCCGAGGGAGGGAACCACTTTGTATCAGCCCGCCATAGTACCCTGTGATGGCTACCTGTCCCATCCGTGCTAATGAGACCATGTGAACAAGTGTTGCAACAATCGTTTGCTAGGTGATTTTGCTACTAGATTTAGCAGAGTAGCGCTCCTATCACATACCTGATATTGTGGCACGCATAATTGTTGCAACACTACCAGATGGGTAGCCTCCGTAGGGAGGCTTTGTTAGATGTAGCCCGCAGATTTATCTGCTGGGCGGTCTCGCCACCGCGTATCATGCCGTGCGATAGATGCGTACATGCCTCGATGTCAGTCCAGCACCACGTCGTGCGGCCCGCTCTCCCTTATTCCTGCGGGGGTGACGCGCACGAAGCGGGCGTTCGACCATAGCTCCTCAAGGTTGCGGGCGTTGCAGTAGCTCATGCCGCTACGCAGGCCGCCGACCAGTTGCAGCAGCACTTCCCGTACAGGCCCGCGATAGGGCACCATCGCCTCCACGCCTTCGGGCACCACCTGGCTCACCCAGCTATCGTCTTCCTGCTGGGTGATGTCCGAGATTTCGCGTTCGCGCCTGCGCCGCGCCGTCGTGGCGCTGAGGGAGGCCATGCCCCTGTAGGTCTTGTAGCGCTGGCCGCGCCGCGTGATAGTCTGGCCGGGGCTTTCGTCGGTGCCCGCCAGCAGCCCGCCAAGCATGACCGTAGACGCGCCCGCAGCCAGCGCCTTCGCGATGTCGCCCGACGCCTTTATGCCCCCGTCGGCGATGACCGGCACCCCTGCCTCCCGGCATATCTCCGCGCAATCGAGCAGCGCCGAAAACTGAGGTACGCCCGCGCCCGTGACGATGCGCGTCGTGCAGGTAGAACCCGGTCCGACGCCTACTTTCACCGCGTCCACGCCCGACTTGATAAGGTCAAGCGCACCCTCGGCGGTGGCGACGTTGCCCGCGATCACGTCGGTTTCCGGCCAACGCTCTTTTAGCTGCGTGACAACATCTATCACAGCATCGGAATGCCCATGCGCCACGTCAACCACCAGCACGTCCGCGCCCGCGTCGAGCAAAGCCGCCGCCCGCTCCATCACCCCACCTGTCACGCCGATGGCCGCGCCGACCAATAACCTGCCTCTCCGATCTTTGGCAGCCCTGGGGTTCTTGCCGCCCTGCTCTATATCTTTCGCGGTAATCAAGCCCATGACAGCGCCGTCGTCCACGAGGGGCAGCTTCTCTATTTTGTGCGTGCTGAATATATCCTGCGCCTCCGCTATCGAGATGTCGGCGGGCGCGGTGACCAGTTTCTGCCTGGGTGTCATCACGTCTTGCACGAAGAGGTCAGGGTTGCGTACGAAGCGCACGTCCCTTGCCGACAGTAGCCCGATTAGCTTGCCCTGCTCGTCAACCACCACCAAGCCGCCCACGTCTCGCCGCTCCATGAGTTGGCGCGCGTGCTCTATGGTGGTCTCCGGCGAGATCGTGTAAGGCTGGGCAATCACGAACGACTCCGCACGCTTCACCCGCCGCACTTCGTCCGCCTGCATCTCAATCGTCAGGAAGCGGTGGATGATGCCTATTCCGCCCTGCCGCGCCATCTCTATCGCCATAGCCGACTCGGTAACAGTGTCCATGTTCGCGCTCACGACAGGCATGTGCAACTTTATGCTGCGAGATAGATAGGTAGAGGTGTCCACGTCGCGGCGGGACGCAATGCTAGAGCGTTGCGGCACCAGCAGCACGTCGTCATAAGAGAGGGCTAGCGGCACCTCCTGTATCGTATGCTGCTCGTAGCCGATATGTCCCCTCTTAGAATTGCTCTTTGATTTGATAGAAGCGGCGGGCATAATCTTACTCCTGGTTCGGTGCTCGTTCTGTTCCAACCAATTATACAGGGAAACGTAAAACGTATTGCGTAACACACTTACTATCTCAGCGTCTCCGCACCTCTGCGGTTCCATCGTAACTACCTTAGCGAACTTTGCGCTTCTTTGCGTCTTTGCGGTTCCGTCTTAGTCATTACGCCATATGTTTCCGCGTCTGCGAAGGGGCGGCAGTATGTGATATAATTAACGTAGATTCTCTTTAAGTTAAAATGCAGCTCAAAAAGAAAGAGTTGCCGCACAATGATGTCGCGGGAGGAGTGTAATGCCACAAAATATAGTTCAGAAAATTATCGGGAGCCACCTAGTCTCCGGGGAGATGGTGCCTGGAAAAGAGGTGGCGATTAAGATTGACCAGACGCTCACGCAGGACGCCACGGGCACGATGTCTTACCTTCAGTTCGAGGCGATGGGCATACCGCAGGTTAGGACAGAGCTATCGGTCAGCTACGTAGACCACAACATGCTTCAAACAGGCTTCGAGAATGCCGACGACCACCGCTTCCTACAGTCAATCGCGGCCAAGTACGGGGTCTACTTCTCTCGCCCCGGCAACGGCATATGCCACCAGATACACCTTGAGCGGTTCGCCATACCGGGCAAGACGCTGCTAGGCTCTGACAGCCACACGCCGACGTGCGGCGGCCTCTGCACGCTCTCCATAGGCGCGGGCGGCCTCGACGTGGCGGTGGCGATGGGCGGCGGTCCTTTCTATACCGCTATGCCCGAAGTATGGCTGGTGAGGCTCGTAGGCAAGCGCCAGCCCTGGGTTGCCGCTAAGGACATCATCTTCGAGTTGCTGCGCCGTCTGACCGTGAAGGGCGGCGTGGGCAAGATATTCGAGTATGGCGGTCCCGGCGTGGCCGACCTCTCGGTGCCCGAGCGCGGCACTATAACCAACATGGGCGCGGAACTGGGCGCCACCACCTCCATCTTCCCCTCCGACCATCGCAGCAAGCAGTACATGGAAGCCCAGCAGCGCGGCAAAGACTGGGTAGAGGTTTTAGCAGACCCTGATGCCGAATACGACGGTGTGATAGAGATCATCCTGGACGAGCTTGAGCCGATGCTGTCGCAGCCGCACAGCCCGGACAACGTAGTGCCCGTGCGCCAGGTGGCCGGAACGCCCGTATCCCAGGTGCTTGTCGGGTCCTGCACCAATTCTTCTTTTGTAGACCTACAGACCGTCTCCGAGGTGTTGAAGGGCAAGACGGTCCACCCCGATCTGTCGTTCGGCGTGACGCCCGGCTCGCGCCAGGTGTACACGATGATAGCCCGCTCCGGCGCGCTGGGCGACCTGATAGAGTCGGGCGCTCGCATACTGGAGTCGGCGTGCGGCCCTTGCATCGGCATGGGGCAGGCACCATCTTCCGGCGCGGTGTCGGTGCGCTCGTTCAACCGCAACTTCGAGGGTCGCTCCGGCACGCCCAACGCCAACGTATATCTGGCCTCACCTGAGACGTGCGCCGCCAGCGCCCTCACTGGCGTCATCACCGACCCCCGCGATCTTGGCTCACGGATAGTGATTGACGTGCCCGACAAGTTCCTGGTCGAAGACAACATGATCATGCCGCCCGCCGAGGACCCCGAAAAGGTAGAGGTACTGCGTGGGCCTAACATCAAGCCCCTGCCCATCAACAAGCCGATGGAAAAGGACCTGTCGGGCAAGGTGCTGCTCAAGGTGGGCGACAATATCACCACCGACCATATCATGCCGGCAGGCGCGAAGGTGCTGCCCTTGCGCTCCAACATCCCCGCCATCTCCGAGTACGTCTTCGAGAAGGTTGACCCCAACTTTGCGATGCGCGCCCAATCGTTGGGTGGGGGTATCGTCGTGGGTGGCAGCAACTACGGGCAGGGTTCCAGCCGCGAGCATGCGGCGTTAGCCCCTATGCACCTGGGCGTGCGTGCGGTGCTTTGCAAGAGCTTCGCTCGCATCCATAGGGCAAACCTCATCAACTTCGGCATATTGCCCCTGACCTTCGTTGACCCTCTGGACTACCTGGAAATCAGTGAGGGTGATGAGATTTGCATAAAGGACGTGGGCCAGCGTCTTGAAGAGGGCGTAGAAACGCTGACGATGGAGAACCGCACCAAAGGCACACAGTTCGAGGTGCGGCACGGCCTCACGCCCCGCCAGGTGAACATAATGCTGGTGGGTGGGCTGCTCAACTACATCCGCGACAGGGGCGACGCGACCAACGTGGAGCGCGAAGCCACCGCCGCCGCGCATGGCAGCACTACCGCCATGCCTACCTCCACCACCAAGACCACCGACGTGCCGGGCGAGAAGCCCAGGCCGCTCGCCAGGGCAGAGCTGTTCGACAAGATGGTCGTGGAGCGGGCCGAGCGGTCAGCCGCCGAGCATGACAAGCTAGGTCACGGCCTGCACGAAAAGACCGACCGCAGGCTGGCCGACTTGGTGGGGGCAAAACCGGGCCAGACCTGCCTCGACATCGCCACCGCCACCGGCACCCTGGCTATCCCTCTCGCCAGCTACGTCGGCAGCGAGGGGAAGGTAGTGGCGATAGACCTCGCTCAGGGTATGCTCGACTTCGCGGCCAGGAAGGCTCGCGCCCACAAGGTACGCAACATCGAGTTCAAGAAGATGGACGCGCAGCACCTGGAGCTTGAGGACAACTCCTTCGACATCGTGGTGTGCAGCCTGGCTATCTTCTACTTCCCCGACATACCGGGCGCGCTGCAAGAGATGATGCGCGTGCTCAAGCCGGGCGGTACGCTGGGCATATCAACGGCGGACGCGGCCAATGCCTTCTCCCCGCTGAGTCCAACGTACATCGCACGCCTCAATAAGACGGCTGACGAACTCGACATCCACCCTCCCTCATACTCTGACGACTCAACGCTCACCAGGCAGAAGGCTGGCCTCGAATCGCTGCTGAAAGAGGCAGGCTTCGCGGACGTTGAAGTGCGCGAGGAGCAGATACCCGTCCACTTCAGCAGCTTCGAAGACTGGTGGAACTACGGGCGCGGCAGCACCTGGGGCGACCTCGTGCTGGATGCTATGACCGAGGGCGACCGGTCCGACTTCAAGAAGAAACACGCCGACGAGATCAAGAAGCACTTCAGCAAGGATGGCGTCAAGACCGCTACGCCCGTGCTCTTCGCTATCGCACACAAGCCGGAGTAGAAGCGACATTTCGTTGAGAATGAGAAAAGGACCGGGCAGCAACCCCGGTCCTTTTCTGATGCCGGGGTATGTGGTGCAACTTAGTTGTCAAGTGGGTTTTAGGTAAATTTTGATACAATGAAAGAAGGTATGAGCGCCAGCAAATATACAAGCGAACAGGTTAAGGATATTTACAGGACTACCGAAGAGCGGGTTGCTAACTACGCGCGCTCGCAGCGATTGCACATCATACAGGAATTGTATTCAAGCGAGGATGCCGAGAGGCTGGACAAGGTCTTCTATCCAAATTTGATTCAACCATTGATCTATTCATATCTATTCGATAACGTAGAGCAGTACAGGGATTTCATGCATTTACCCCAGGTTGCGCTTGATAATCTCTATCTAAGGCTGAATGGGAGTTTGTCCAGGCAGGTTTTTAGCTCTTTACGCGCGTTAGATGCTCCTTTGGATATTGAAGTTCTTACAGAAGACGTTTCAAATAGCCTGGAACGCTTGATGAGTATCTACGAGGACTCAGGCCGGGATTGGGAGAAAGAGGCAAGAATATGGAGCGAACGCTTAACTGATGAGGATCTCGATATATGGGAATTAGCTTTGCGGGATGAAGATCCTATAACCATAAAGGAGCAGCTAAAGTTGATTGAGGACCCTGCTGAAATAATACAGAGGATCCAATTTTTGCAACGTGATTTGCTCCTTGCCTTCTTGAGAGGATTGTCTAAGTAACTTACGCGTGCTAAACCTAGCTGAAAGGGTAAGAACATGGGAATTCAGATAAGTGCGGGTACAGATTGGCTGCCAGCCCTGTCTACTAGCCGGAAAAGTATGTTGTTGAGCATAGCAGCTTCAGAGAAAGAGACGCGCAGTAGAGCTACGCAATCTGCGGTCATTGTTCGCGCTCGCCGGAATACGTTAAAGGCGAGCAAAGAAGAGATACTTACCTATCTGAAAGAACTATTGCCCGAGGCGTTGCTTCGTAAGATCGCTAATATTAAAGATCAGGGGATCCTTGAACGTTGGATGAAGGGGAACTCACAACCGGATTTGGATGCTGGAACAGGACAGAGGCTAAGGGCAGCCTATGAAATTGCCCAAATGCTCAGCGATTCAAACTCGCCAGAGCTAATTAGAGCTTGGTTCGCAGGACCTGACCCTCAACTTAGTGAGATGTCGCCCGCTCAAGCGATACATGATGGGCGATTGAAAGAGGCTATTGCTGCTGCTCGTGTGTTCGTTATTAGCGGTTAGAAGCTCTCTCAAGATGGGCATGTTGAATATAAGGGGTGCAAGCCTATGCACCCCTTATAAATGCTCCCGATAAATCAAATTCTGAGATGACTTCCAGCGACTTCCCTTCCAAGAAAGTGCCTACGGGTCTTGTCTATCGAATTGCTCATGGCCCCGACCCATTTGAGCCGGTACCTTGGCGATATGCACTCAACGGTAGGAGATTCACAGGCCGGTGGGATGATCCAAGTGGGGACTGGGGAGCGCCGGAGGAGGACCGCTACCGCGTCATTTGTTGTGCATCAGAGCAAGTAGGAGCTTTTGAAGAAAAGCTGTCGAGATACATCAGACGTGGCCGCATACCTACTGATTGGAACTCAGGAGGTAAGTATTTGCTCGGCAAGACGCGCCTCATCCCAGACCTTCTTTTTGCCGATATAGCAGAACATGAAGCGTTGCACATCATTAGAAGGGCGAATGTCTCTGGACTAAAGGAAGCTGTGGATCAGATAGAACAAGAGCTTGAACAAATAGCAAAGAACGCCGGCCTCATGATAGCCGAAGTTGATATTGATAGTAGTCTACTTACGGGTATTTGGCGTGACCCAACTCAAATAATAGGACGCTACATTTACGAGTTACAAGATAAGCGTGGCAAGCCGATGTTCGACGGGATTAGATACTATTCCCGTTTCGGTCCTATGTGGGAGTGTTGGGCGGTGTTTATTGATAAGGATAGGCCTTTAAGACATTATCCCGAACCGCCCGAACCGATACCTAATGACCATCCAGGTCTGCTTCAAATTGCAGCGCATTACAAGATCCCTCCACCCTAGGACAAAGGTAGAGTCATCTATAAGGTCACTGCCTCTGGATTTCGACTCGCTTTGTGTATCCGCTAACAAATTGGATTGAGCAACTAGAAAGGCCACCAACTGCTGCTCGAACTCCTATCCCTGCCTTGCTGAGAGGCCTGGTTGCCGCCTCCCTGGTCCCCTCCTAGCAGGCCACCTACGAGGCCACCCAGGCCGCCTAGCCCGCCCAATGCGCCAAGCGGGTCGGCCTGTTGCTCCTGGTCCTGCCCGTATGCGTCCCGGCCGGAAGGCTGGCTCTGTTGGCCCAATCCTCCGCCCTGTGATACCGCGCCCAGCACGCTAGGGAGCAGCGCGCCTACTATGCCTCCAAGTACGTTGGTGGCCGAGGCGGCACCAGGGTCAATGTTCGCACCCGCATTGCCGAATGAGCCGTCTAACGGCACGCCACCTCGGCCCCTCCTGTGGGTGCCGGTGCTCTTCGCGCCTGTGACTGCGGACCCCAATGCGCTCATTGCTGCCTGGGTGGTGTCCTGGCCCTGCTGCTTGGCGGTTATGAACCCTGTGACGGCAGGTATGAGCGCGTCCAGCATCGTGCCCTGGCCGGGCTGGGCCGGATTGTTCTGTTGCACCCCTCCCAGGAATGATTGCAGGAACGGCTGCAAGTCGCCCTGTGAGATGCCGCTACGTCCATCAAACTGCGTGGCCGCATTCTCAAGGCCGTCAGCATAGTAGCCTACCGCTTTACCCTGGCCCTTGCGCCGCATCTCCTGGGCCGCGATCCTTAGCTGGTCTCCCGCATCTTCAGTAGGCGCGCTCCTAGCGGCGGCTGCCGCGTTCTTGAATGCATTAGCAACACGCTCGCCGTGCGTGCCGCCGCCCGGCCCGGCGTCCGTCTCATTCAGCCGGTCCTGGTTCTGATTAAGCATTGAGGCAACCGAGTCGAGCAGGCTGCCCACATCTACTTGTTGTCTGTTCTGTTCCACAGCAAATACCTCCTGAGTAGGGTCGTCACGCGCCCTCCCACCTGTAGCAAGCACGTCATGTGCCACTGAGGTAATTACGAATTACGAATTACGAATTACATGATGCGTGAAACATAATTCGTAATTCGTAATTCGTAATTCGTTTTACGTTTCCGGCGCGTCCACGCTGATATGCAACTCGCGCAGAGCTTTCGGAGGGACGGGCGAGGGGGCCTCCATCATCAGGTCACGGGCCTGGGCGGTCTTGGGGAACGCTATCACTTCTCGGATGTTGCTCTCGCCTGCCAGGAGCATTACGATGCGGTCTATACCGGGAGCGATGCCGCCGTGCGGTGGCGCGCCGTACTCGAAGGCAGCGAGGAGATGGCCGAAGCGGGCGTTTATTTCGTCGTTTGGGTAGCCCATAAGCTCGAAGATGCGGGCCTGGGTGTTGCGGTCGTGGATGCGGATCGAGCCTGTAGATAGCTCGAAGCCGTTGCACACCACGTCGTAGGCCGCTGCCCTTACTTTCGATATGTCCGTCTCAAGCAGATGCATGTCTTCGGGCATGGGCGAGGTAAAGGGGTGATGCACGGCATCCCACCGGCCCTCCTCGTGGCTCCACTCGAGCAGAGGCGGGTCTATTATCCACGCAAGCGCAAGCACCGTGTCGTCAAGCAGCCCCAACCGCTCGCCCATATCGGCTCTGAGCCGCCCAAGAACATTCTGCGCAACAGAGGTCTGGTCGGCCACGATGAGGAGCAGATCGCCTTCCGATGCCTCGCAAGCCGACACTATGCCATCAATCTCGAACCCGCTGAGGAACTTGGCGGCGGGGGAGCGTACCTGCCACTGTGACGCGCCTTCGCTTGCCTCCGTGTTCTTGCCCTCTACCGCCACCCAGACGAGACCCTTCGCGCCGTATCGTTTAGCGGTGTCGGTCAGGTCGTCAAGCTCGCGGCGGGTGTAGCCGCTTGCTCCTGGTACCTTTATGCCCGCGACTGAGCCGCCTGATTGGAGCGCGCCCGTGAAGACCGCAAAGCTGCTCTCCTTTACCACCTCGTTCAGGTAAGTTATCTCCATGCCGAAGCGCAGGTCCGGCTTGTCGTTGCCGAAGCGCGCCATAGATTCGGCGTAGGTGAGCCTGGGGAAAGGCAGCGTCATGATGCGCTTGTCGCTCACGGCAGGCACCATCTCAACGAAAAGGCCCTCTATCAGTTGGAGCACGTCCTCGCGCTCAACGAAGCTCATCTCTATATCGAGTTGGGTGAACTCAGGCTGGCGGTCGGCGCGCAGGTCCTCGTCGCGGAAGCAGCGCGCTATCTGGAAGTAGCGGCCCATCCCCGCCACCATGAGCAATTGCTTCATTTGCTGTGGCGACTGGGGGAGCGCGTAGAACTCGCCTGCATGCACTCTGCTGGGCACCAGGTAGTCGCGCGCCCCTTCCGGCGTGCTCTTGATGAGGATAGGGGTCTCTATTTCGAGGAAGCCGCGAGCGTCCAGGTAGTCGCGTATGAACTTGACGGTACGGTGGCGCAGCACCATGTTGCGCTGCATGCGGGGGCGGCGCAGGTCGAGGTAGCGGTACTTCAGGCGCAACATCTCCTCCGCGTCAGAGCCGCCCGCTATCTCGAACGGCAACGGCTTTGCCCGGTTCAGCACCGTGACCGCGTCCGCCATGACCTCTATCTCGCCCGTATCGAGGTTGGGGTTTACGCGGTCGGCTCCGCGATGCTCCACTCTGCCCTCAACTCGCAGCACATACTCCGAGCGCACTTCCTCAGCCAGCTTGTGGGCTTCCTGGTTGCTCTCGCGGTTCAGGACCACCTGCGTGATGCCATCCCTGTCGCGCAGGTCTATGAAAATGAGCGCGCCCTGGTCCCGGCGGCGGTGTACCCAGCCGTTCAGCTTGACGGCACGCCCCACGTCGGCGGTCCTGAGTTGGCCGCAGCTAATCTTGACGTATCCCTGTTGCTCCGCTCTTGCCTCTCCTGACTCCATAATGTTGTTCCTCTCACCTGTTGGTTTTTGGGTATGTCCGCTCATCCTATCACACCCTCTTGGGCCTTGTCCAGAACGTCCGGCGGGGGTAAACTGGAATTGGCCCGCGAAAATCTGAACCTTACAGCCCGGTTACCTGTATCTTAAGGGTAGCAAGACATCCATCTATAAGGGGGTTGATAAGCTATGATTGCCTGGCTCATTTTGATCCTTCTTATTGCCGCCGAAGTGGCCGGAGTCATATGGTGGCTGCGCAAGGAGTACATCCCTTTCTTTTTCAACAGTTGGGCCGCTATCATCTACAGCGCCGTGCTCTGCCTTGACTTCATAGCGGCATGGCTCCTCTCGATGCTCGACACCCCCGGCGGCACCCCTGGCCTCACCCTGCTGATGGTCCTCGGCCTATTTCTCCTAGTAGTAGTAGCCCTGATGACTCTCTTCATGCGGTGGATAGTCCGCCAGGACATGCTAGAACCGCCGGAGTGAGGCGTAGTACGTATTGCGTAAACCTCTAATAACCTTTGCGTCTCTGCGCCTCTGCGGTTCAATCCCCGGAACCTTAGTGTTCTTTGTGTCTTTGTGGTTCAACATTTACGCAATACGTAACGAATGGTGCTAGTTAGAGACTGAATTGAGCGATAGACATATGCACAACACCAGCCTCGTCAGGATTAGGCTGTGGTGCGTCCCACTGCACAAGCAGATTGAAGACCGCCACCACAAAGGCCAGCCTGGCTCGCAGGTATGCCCACACTCTGCTGCTCAGCTTCTTGAGATGGCATACAGTGGTCAGCATGGAGAATACCTTCTCGATGACCATGCGCCCATTCCACGTGTCAGGTCGGCACACCTTCATGTTGGAAGGGTCCCCTCCCCTGTCAGGCTTGGTGTGGAAGGCTGTGTCGGTCAGCACCACCATCTCCTCCTCAAAACGTGCCACCATCGGTCGGAAGATGTTGTCCTTGCGGTTGGCGGTGTGCGTGTCCCAACTGACTACCAACCCCCACTGATTGACCACCAACCCCAGTTTGACCCCCACAATCCAACGCTTGTTGCTCAGTCCCTTTCGACCAATCTGGCGAGGACTTCTACCTTCTCTGATAGGATGGATCAGTTCGACGCCGTAGGTGTCAGCCGCTCCCAGTACGGTAGGGTCGGCCAGGAAGCGGTCAGTCCACTCTCTATGAGTGACAAACAACCTGAAGAGGCGAGTGCGCTCAGGCAGGTGTGGGAACAAATACAGGTAATCAGCCCCAATCCACCGGTAGAAGGCACGATTACCCACTCCCTTGAGTGCGAAGAGCAAGCCCAACGTCACCACCTCCCCTGGATACAAACTGGACTGGCTATGTTTGGGTACATCGCTCATCATATCATCTACTCGGCAAAACAATTCCGTGATAAAATCTATAGTAGACATGGGGCTTCTCCTTTGGCTGTGGTCTTGACAACAACAGCTTCCGAGAACCCTATGTTTTTGTCAACGCTCTAACTAGCACCATTCGTTACGTACTACGCAAAAAGAGGAGGGCTTCTTTCGACAGCCCTCCTCTCCTCGTTTCCAGGTGTGACTAGACTTCGCCGGAGGGGCTGTCCTCGGTGGCGTTATCGTTGTCGTTATCATTATTGGCGTTGTTGGTTTCGTCGGGGTCGAAGGTGAAGCCGGGTTCCATCGCATACTGAGTGGTATCAGTGCTGCCCAGGTCCCCTGCCTCATCAGCATCTACTTCGCCGCCGGATTCGCTGCCATTACTACCGTTGCCGGTAGCCTCGGCTGTGGCCTCCAGGTCGGCCAGGGCATCGCCGCCCAGGTACGCGCCGTTGCCGCCTCCGATCTCCAGACCGTCAACCTCCTCATCACGACCTTCAGTGTCGAGCAGGTGGCTCGAGTCCAACCCTTCATAGTCGGGTCGAGGATCCGTGCCGCGCAGGTACTCGTCTATGTTCTGGCCCTGGCCCACCATGCGGTAGTTGCCGTTCTCAGTAAAGCGAGCGCCCGACCCGGCAGGGATCAGCTTGCCGATGATGACGTTCTCCTTCAGGCCCCGCAGCTTGTCGATCTGGCCGTTGATGGCGGCCTCGGTAAGCACCCTGGTGGTCTCCTGGAAGGAGGCCGCCGACAGGAACGAGTCGGTTGACAGGGAAGCCTTGGTGATACCCAGCAACACCGGAGTGGCCGTAGAGGCCTCTCCACCAGCCGCGATAGTGCGGGCGTTGATTTCAGCGAAGGCGAATCGCTCCACCATTTCGCCAGGCAGCATCTCGGTATCGCCGGGGCTGTCTATGCGCACTCTCCGGAGCATCTGGCGCACTATGACCTCCAGGTGCTTGTCGTGTACGTTCACACCTTGCGAGCGGTACACTCTCTGCACCTCGTCCACCAGGTAGTTCTGCACGGCCTCCCGACCCAGGATATGCAGTATCTCTTGCGGGTTCTGCGCGCCCCTGGTCAAAGGCTGCCCGGCATGTACCTGGTCGCCGTCGGTGACTTCAAGCTGCGCGCTGTGCGGTATCTGGTACTCACGCTGCTCGCGCTCCTCGGCCCTTAGCAGCATCCTCTTTTTCGACTCTTCGAGGATGACCTGGCCCGCCATGCGAGCTATGGCTATCTCGTCCGTGTGCCCTCTCATCGTCGAGCGGAAGAGGGGTGTACCTTCCGCGACGTGGTCGCCCTCGGCGACGAGCATCTCGTAGTGCTTGGGTAGAGGATAATCGTCCTCATACACTTCACTGTGTGTGAGGCGTATCTTGCGGCTCTCCTCTTCGCGCACGATTTCCACGGTGCCGTCTATCTCGGCCAGGATAGCCTGGCCCTTCGGCACTCGTGCCTCGAACAACTCCTCTACGCGGGGAAGGCCCTGCGTGATGTCTTCGGTTGAGGCCACGCCTCCCGTGTGGAAGGTACGCAGGGTTAGCTGCGTGCCAGGCTCACCGATGGACTGCGCGGCGATAATGCCGACAGCTTCTCCCATATCAACCAGGCGGCTGTTGTGGAGAGCGCGGCCATAGCACTTCTGGCAGATGCCATACTCCAGCTCGCACAGGAGTGGGGAGCGCACGCTGACCTGGAAGGTGTTGCGCTCGTCGTTCACCATACGCTCGATCTCGTCGGGCCGCCTCTTCTCCTTGACCAGCTTCTCCCTGAAGGGGACGAGCCACTCTTCAGCAGCCGCGTTGATCTTCGCCATGACTTCTTCATCAACGTCGCCGTTCGTGTCCAGTATCACCTCGCCCGTCGCCGGGTGAGCTATGGGCTGGGCGACGAACCTGCCTATGAGGCGGGACGCCATAGATTCGGCCACGTCCTTACCCCTGGGCCACTCCACCCACACGCCGTTGGTCGAGCCGCAGTCGTCGGCGGTGATGATAACGTCCTGGGCCACGTCCACCAGGCGGCGGGTCAGGTACCCGGCGTCGGCGGTGCGTAGCGCGGTATCGGCCAGGCCCTTGCGTCCGCCGTGCGTGGACACGAAGTATTCCAGCACGGTGAGACCTTCGCGGAAGTTGGAGCGGATAGGTAGGTCGATGATGCGCCCCGACGGGTCGGCCATGAGGCCGCGCATACCCGCGAGCTGGCGTATCTGCTTAAACTTGGCCTTGGTCGCGCCGGAGTTCGCCAGCGTGTAGATGAGGCCGTAGGGGTCCATGACCTTCTCAAGCTCGCCGGTGAGCGCGTCGGTGGTCTCGTTCCAGATGCGGATGACTTCTTCGTATCGCTCCTGCTCGGAGATGAGGCCGCGCAGGTAGTTCTTCTCTACGCGCTCCACGTCGGCGTCGGCAGTTTGAAGCATCTCCCCCTTCATGGAGGGTATCTCGATGTCGGCCACCGCCACAGACATGCCGGACTTGGTGGCGTAATTGAAGCCGAGGCGCTTGATGGCGTCCGCGATGTCGGCGCTGCGGCGAGCGCCCAGCTTGCGATGGCACTCGCTCATCAAGGAGCGCAGGCGGCCCTTGTCCATCGCCTCGTTGCGGTAGGCGATGCGCTCATCCGGGGGCAATTCCTCGTTGTAGCGCACTATGACTTCGTTGAAGATAACCCGCCCTGCGGTGGTCTCCACCGTCTCATTCTTGCCGTAGGCATTCTTCATGCGCACGTAGATGGGAGCCTGGAGGTTTACCGCGCCGCTCTGGTAGGCGAGCATCAACTCTTCCGGCGTAGAGAATATCTTGCCCTCGCCCTCGACGCCGGGCCTGCGTACCGTCATGTAGTAGCAGCCAAGCACGATGTCCTGCGACGGCGATACGATAGGGTCGCCGTTGGCGGGAGAGAGCATATTGTAGATGGAGAGCATGCGCTCGCGGGCCTCGCGCTGGGCGGCGGTGGAGAGGGGCACGTGTACGGCCATCTGGTCGCCGTCGAAGTCGGCGTTGAAGGCCGAGCAGACGAGCGGGTGCAGTTGGATGGCGGAGCCTTCGATGAGCACGGCCTCAAACGCCTGGATGGAGAGGCGGTGGAGGGAGGGTGCGCGGTTGAGGAGCACCAGGTAGTCCTTGATGACCTCTTCCAGCACGTCCCACACGTCGGGCTTGACGCGCTCGACGAAGCGCTTGGCGCTCTTGATGTTGTGGGCCAGGCCCTTGGCGACGAGGCGGCGCATGACGAAGGGCTTGAATAGCTCCAGGGCCATCCTCTTGGGGAGGCCGCACTGGTGCAGCTTCAATTCGGGGCCGACCACGATCACGGAGCGCCCCGAGTAGTCCACGCGCTTGCCGAGGAGGTTCTGGCGGAAGCGGCCCTGCTTGCCCTTGAGCATGTCGCTCAACGACTTGAGGCGGTGCTTGCCGGAGCCTGACACCACGCGGCCACGACGCCCGTTGTCTATGAGGGCGTCTACGGCTTCCTGGAGCATGCGCTTCTCGTTGCGGATGATGATCTCCGGCGCGCCCAGCTCCATGAGGCGCTTGAGGCGGTTGTTGCGGTTGATGACGCGGCGGTAGAGGTCGTTGAGGTCGGAGGTGGCGAAGCGCCCACCATCAAGCTGCACCATCGGGCGCAGGTCGGGGGGGATGACGGGCAGGGAGGTGAACATCATCCACGAGGGCTTGTTGCCCGATTTGCGGAACGCCTCGACTACGCGCAGGCGCTTGGTGGCCTTCTTGCGGCGCTGGCCTGTCGTCGTCTGGATTTCGTGCCGTAGGGAACCGGCCAGGCCGTCCAGCTCTACTTTGCCGACTATGGCGAGGATCGCCTCCGCGCCCATGCCCGCGCTGAATACGCCGGGGAAGGCGTCCGCCATCTCCCTATATTCCTGCTCGGAGAGGAGCTTGAGGAACTGGATTTTGTCTAGCTGGTCTACTTTCTCTTCGGCCTCGCGGCGTATCTCTTCTATGCGCTTGTTGGAGCGGGCCTGGGCGTCGTCTATCTCCTGGATGGCGACGTAGGAGCGCTGGTCGCGTGTAGCCGCCGCTATATCGGAGGAGTGCTGGCTATGCCTGCGTATCTCTTCCTGGACGTTCCAGACGTGCTCCTCTGCAATCGACTTGAGGCGGGTGATGGAGTCGTTGGTGACTTCCTCCCCCTCTGCGACCACGGGCGTTTCCGTTCCCGCCAGGAGGATGTTCTCAGTGGCGGCCTGGCCCATGAGCTTCTTCAGTTGGCGCTCGATGGCACGCTTCTGGGAGTCGATCTCTTTCTTGGCGGCCTTGAGCCTTGTGTCAAGCTCGGTGCGGCGCTCTTTGTCGCTGGACTGGATCTCGGCGATCTCGTCCTGGTGGCCGGCCTGCAACTCTTCGACGCGGGCCTGGGTGCGCTCGATCACCTCGTTGATGCGGCGCTCGGCTTCGGTCTGCACAAGCTCCATGTGGCGCTGGCGCTCTTCCTCGTTGACGTTGGTCACTATATAGGTAGCAAAGTAGAGCACGCGCTCCAGGTTGCGGGGGGAGATGTCCAGCAGCAGACCGAGGCGAGATGGCGTACCCTTCACATACCATATATGCGACACGGGGGAGGCGAGGGTGATGTGGCCCATGCGCTCGCGGCGCACGCGGGAGCGGGTGACTTCGACGCCGCACTTGTCGCAGATGGTGCCCTTATATCGCACCCTCTTGTACTTGCCGCAGTAGCACTCCCAGTCCTTCTGGGGGCCGAAGATGCGCTCGCAGAATAGGCCGTCGCGCTCGGGCTTGAGGGTGCGGTAGTTGATGGTTTCGGGCTTGGTGACTTCGCCGTGGGACCACTCGATGATCTTTTCGGGCGATGCCAGGCTGATGCGTATGGCCGAGAAATTGTTGACTTCTAGCATTGTGCCTCCCTGTTATACTGCCTGCTTTTGCTTCTCCATCGTTACGGCTGAGATAATGTCAATAGCTTCCTTTAGTCCTTCAAGATAACCATCCTGATATATCCTCGTACTTGCTCCATGAGACATTCGATCCTTCAAGGCCGGAGGTGGCTCATGGATTTGTTCTTCTACCTCTTGAACCTTAGACCTGATCTGAGATAGAACCCCGGCGCAATCCCACACAAATTGGAAAGCGTCAACTTTGCCATCAAGGTGCCACATCTCGCGGAGAAGGGCGGCCTCGACCTCTTTAGGCATACCTTGCGGTGGACTGTTGTTCATCCCCTATCTCCTTGAAGATACGTATCCTATACCCTAGGATGTGGGCAAACTTGAAGTTGATACCGTCGGGCTTTGTTCCGAGGAAATCACCCTCTCTGTAATAGCCGCCTGTACCGTGCGGCTCTTGTCGCAATCTGCTGTATTGCGATGGTTTGGTGTAGATATGTAGCTCTATCATTCCTTTAGCCACGACCTGAATGTCGAGCAATGCCGTGAGCGTGTTCGCAAGTTGAATTTCTGCTGACCACAGATCGCTACCTTTGCTCTCGGCGATGAGCCATCTATCTAATTTTGGGTGATACCCAACGAAGTCGGCGCACTTCCCCCTAAAGCCTAGATTTCGCCTGATCTCGTCGTCGCTCGCGCCATACGGCTGCTCATACCCTTCCGCTACCAGGCGGCTGCGTACCCTCGCTTCCTGCTCTTCTCCCGGCGTCTGCTGATCGGCTGGCATCCTCTTGAAGAGTGCGGTCAGGGGTCAGGGCTTGTGGACAAAGCTGACCCCTGATCCCTAACCCCTTGTACCTAGATTCTCTCGCGCTCATCAGCCTCGAAGCCGCTGAGGTTGATGCCTTCCAGTTCGGAGAGGGTGTCGGCCCCGGCGTCGTCGGCTAGCTGCACGGGCACGTCATCCTCGGTGAAGACCTCGACGTTCAAGCCTAGCGATTGCAATTCCTTGACGAGGACTTTGAAGGATTCGGGGACGCCGACCTCCATGATGTTCTCGCCCTTGACGATGGCCTCGTAGGTCTTGACGCGGCCCATGACGTCGTCGGACTTGACGGTGAGCATCTCCTGGAGGATGTGGGCGGCGCCGTATGCTTCGAGCGCCCACACTTCCATCTCGCCGAAGCGCTGGCCGCCGAACTGGGCCTTGCCGCCGAGGGGTTGCTGGGTCACGAGGCTGTAGGGGCCGGTAGACCTTGCGTGGATTTTGTCTTCTACAAGGTGGGCGAGCTTGAGCATGTATATCTGGCCGACGGTGACGGGGTTGTCGAACTTCTCGCCGGTGCGGCCATCGTAAAGCTCTACCTTGCCGTCGCGTGGGAGGCCTGCGCGCTCAAGCTCGTCGTGGATCAACTCTTCGCTCGCGCCATCGAACACGGGGGTGGCGACCTTATAGCCGAGCTTTTCGGCGGCCCAGCCCAAGTGCGTTTCGAGTATCTGGCCGATGTTCATGCGGTGGGGAACTCCCAGAGGGTTCAAGATGATGTCAACCGGGGTGCCGTCGGGGAGGAAGGGCATGTCCTCTATCGGGAGGATGCGGGAGATAACGCCCTTGTTGCCATGCCGGCCCGCCATCTTGTCGCCCACGCTGATTTTGCGCTTCTGGGCGATGGAGACGCGCACCATCTGGCTCACGCCCGCCGGGAGTTCGTCGTTGTTGGCGCGGGAGAAGGTCTTTACGTCGATCACCTTGCCGCGCACGCCGTGTGGCACGCGCAGGGAGGTATCTTTGACCTCGCGGGCCTTCTCGCCGAAGATCGCCCTCAGAAGGCGCTCTTCGGGGGTAAGCTCGGTCTCGCCCTTGGGGGTGATCTTGCCTACCAGGATGTCGTTGGCCTGCACCTCCGCGCCCACGTAGATGATGCCGTGCTCGTCCAGGTTCTTCAGCGACTCCTCGCCGACGTTGGGGATGTCGCGGGTTATCTCTTCGGGGCCCAGCTTGGTCTCGCGGGCCTCTACTTCGTACTTCTCGATGTGGATAGAGGTGTAAACGTCGTCTTGCACCAATCTTTGAGAGAGCAGAATCGCGTCCTCGAAGTTGCCGCCCTCGAAACTCATGAAGGCCACCAGGATATTCTGGCCCAGCGCAAGCTCTCCGTTCTCGGTTGAGGAGGAGTCGGCTATCACGTCGTTTACACGCACGTGCTGGCCGGTGCGGGCTAGCGGGCGCTGGTTGATGCAGGTGTCCTGGTTGGAGCGCACGAACTTCTGCATCTGGTACTCATAGTCAATGCCTTCGTCGTCGCGGATCACTATCTTGGATGCGTCGGCCTGGGTAATCACGCCGTCTTGCTTGGCTAACACCACCTGGCCGGAGTCGCGGGCCGCCTGCAACTCTATGCCCGTGCCTACGATAGGCGAGCGGGGTATCAACAGGGGCACCGCCTGGCGCTGCATGTTCGCACCCATGAGTGCGCGGTTCGCGTCGTCGTGCTCAAGGAAGGGGATCAGGGCTGTAGCCACCGACACCACCTGCTTGGGCGACACGTCCATGTAGTCCACATGGTCCACCGTTTCCTGGAGGAAGTGCTGGTGGTGGCGCACGGTCACGTACCTATCTATAAAGTGGCCCGTATCGTCCAGGCGGGCGTTAGCCTGCACGATAACGAAGTTATCTTCCACGTCGGCTGACAGGTAGACTATCTCATCGGCGAGCCTGGGCCTGACCCTGATGCGGGTAATGTTGCCGTCCTTTGCTATCTTCTCGGCCAGCTTCTGGTCCACCTGCGTGCCTGCTGCGGCGATAACCTCACCGTTGCCGTCCGCTACAGGGTCGCGCAGGATGTGGCCGACGAGAGCCTGCGGGTCGTTATCCACCGTGCCCGTTACCCTGCGGTAAGGTGTCTCGATGAAGCCGAACTCATTGATGCGGGCGTAGGTCGCCAGCGAGCCGATGAGGCCGATGTTGGGACCTTCCGGGGTCTCCACAGGGCAGATGCGGCCATAGTGGCTCTCATGCACGTCGCGCACGTCGAAGCCTGCGCGGTCGCGGCTCAGGCCGCCGGGTCCGAGCGCAGAGAGGCGGCGCTTATGGTTCAACTCGGAGAGCGGGTTGGTCTGGTCCATGAACTGCGAAAGCTGGGAGCCGCCGAAGAACTCGCGCATAGCGGCCACGACGGGGCGGATGTTTATCAACGCGCCGGGGGCCGCGCTCTCAGGGTCCTGTATGGACATGCGCTCCTTGATGACGCGCTCCATACGCAAGAGGCCCACGCGGAACTGCTGCTGTATAAGCTCGCCCACCGCACGCACGCGGCGGTTGCCCAGGTGGTCAATGTCATCGGGGCGTGCCGACTTCTGCGGGTCAAGCTCCATGTTGTTCAATTCGATCATGTGCGCCACTATCTGAAGGAGGTCTTCCTTCGTGAGCACGCGCCTATCCAGCGCCACATTTAGCTCAAGGCGCTTGTTTAGCTTGTAGCGGCCCACCTTCGCCAGGTCGTAGCGGCGCGGGTTGAACAGTAGGGAGTCGCGCAGGTTCTCGGCGTTGTCCTTTGTGGGAGGGTCGCCGGGGCGCAGCCTGCGATAGAACTCGATTACGGCCTCTTCCTGCGAGTGGGTGCTGTCCTTGTCAATCGTAGCCTTTATGTAGTTGTGGTCGGGGTGGGTGTTGATGTGCTTGAACGCCTCGAACAGCTCCTCGTCGCTCGAATAGCCGATAGCGCGTAGGAGGATGCTGACGGGTATCTTGCGCTTGCGGTCCACCTTGACCGAGAGCACGTCCTTATTGGAGGTCTCAAACTCCAGCCACGCGCCCCTGTTTGGGATCAGCTTGGCCCCGAATAGCTGGCGGCCTGTATTCGCGTCCTCGGTGGCGGTGAAGTAGACGCCCGGCGAGCGCACTAGCTGGGACACCACCACGCGCTCGGCCCCGTTGATAACGAACGTGCCCGTATCGGTCATGAGCGGGAAGTCGCCCATGAATATTTCGGACTCTTTTATTTCGCCTGTCTCTTTGATAAGCAGTTGCACGCGCACGCGGAGGGGCGCGGCGTAGGTCATATCGCGCTGGCGGCACTCGAACACCGAGTAACGCGGCTCCCCGAAGTGGTAGTCGAGGAAGCGTAACTCCATGTTCTTACCCGTGAAGTCGGTGATTGGAGAGATCTCTTCAAACAGTTCCTGTAGGCCGGTGTTCTTGAACCAATCGAACGAGTCTACTTGTATCTGTATTAGATTAGGCATCTGCATAACGGAAGGTATCCTTCCGAAATTGCGGCGGCCCACCATAGCGAGTAATTCTTCATCGGTATAGGGTGCGGGGGAAGGGGACTGGGCGTTCTGAGGGCGGATAGCTGTGGTCATATAGGGGGTGGCTCCTTATTACAAGCTCTAAATACTCAACAAACTCAAAAACTCAGCGAAACACAGTCAGGAGACGCGTAAATGAGGCGCAAGCTTCCCTACCCGTCCGGTGCTCCTCGCGGGCTTGTCTGACAGGTGGGGGTTTATGCTTGCGTCTCTTGCTGTACCATAAAATAGGGGTTTTTCGCCCTGGACAGGAAATTATATCAGAAGAGTTAGGGGGTGTCAAGCCTTTTAAGGTAAATTGAGGGGCAAATATATCTAAATCGTAATGGCAGACGGGACGGCCAAGACGCCAAGAATATAAGGGGTCAGGGGCAGGCTGAATCATTCTCCCTAGCATCGCCCGGCGAATGAATTCGCGGGCTACGCAAACGAAGTCCGCCTACGCGGACTATATTGGATGAGAGTAGTCGCCGAAGGGCGACTTTGTAGCTGTTGCCCGCGACTTCAGTCGCCGGGCAAGGGTAGCGGAGTAGTTTTCCGAGAATGATTAAGCTCTATAGGTAAGGGGTCAGGTATAGGCTGAAGATATAGAAAGCACCGTATTACCATAAATATTCTTGGCGGGTACTTGGCGCTCTTGGCGTCTTGGCGGTTTCATTTCGTATTATCGGCCGCAATTCGTGGCAACTTCATTTTAGATGCATTTGCTCTGACGAGAGGAAGCACTACGATTGACGGGCACGCCAATCGCTGCTAGAATACTGACTTACCGGCTCTTTATTTTCCGGCTCTTGCAAGGAGGGCTATCATGTTTCGCAAATCGAACGCTATCCTGGCGCTATTGATGTTATGTTCGGTTATCGCGTGGGTTGGATTGGCAGGTATCGCGGGCGCGGCTTACCCGGTTGCGCGTGCGGCGTTACGCGGCCAACCCCTCATAACCGATCCCTACCACCATATTTCGGGCGTGATAGCGGTGCCACCCGAAGATATGATGGGCGAGCACCCTACGCGTCCCTGGGCAGGGCCGCTCACCCCGCCGGTATTCGGCCCCAACGTGGACGCCTCGCTAAACAATGCCTCCAACCAGAACGAGACGACCATCGCCATCAACCCGGAGAACGATCTGGTCGTCATATCTGCGGCCAACGACTACCGGAGTGGCCTGAAGCCCTGGGTCTACTACTCAACAGACGGCGGCGCTACCTGGGTCAACTACCTGGTGCCCGGCATAGCCTCCAACCTCAACTATGGCGACCCCGCGATGGCTTTCGGTACGGGGAACGCCGCCTATTTCAGCTACCTGGGTTACACAAGTATCTGCGGCGGGCAGGGAGGCATGTACACATCGCGGTCTACGGACGGCGGCGCGACCTTCGGCGCGCCCGTGCTGATGGCGCCCAGCTACTCTAACGCGGGGTTCGCGGTGCTCCAGGACAAAGAGTACGTGGCGGTGGACAACGTACCGTCCAGCCCGTACTTCGGCAACGTCTACGTGGGGTGGACGCAGTACCTGTTCACTGCGGGTTCGCAGTGCGGCACGGTCAACTCGCAACTCGCCGCGCCCGCGATCCTCTCCCGCAGCACCGACCAGGGTATATCATGGTCGGTGCCTATCACGGCCAGCCCTCCCATATCGAACAATAACAGCGGCGTGGTGCCCGCTGTGGGGCTAAACGGCGAAGTCTACCTCTACTACGTAGGCGCAGCCGAGCAGAGCCAGCTATTCTACGACTCCATCCTCTTCTCTCGCTCCACAGACGGCGGGCAGACCTTCCCGCACTTCACCCACATCTCCGACCTTGTAGACCTGCCCAGCCCATTGCCGCCTACCAATTTCCGCAATAACCCCTTTGGTGCGATGGCTGTGGACCAGCAGCTACCGGGCTACCTCTACGCGGTGTGGTCCGATTACCGAACGGGCGATGCTGACATCCTGTTCAGCCGTTCGACGGACAACGGCGATACCTGGGGAGCGCCCCAACGTGTGAACGACGACCCGGTGGGCAACCAGAAGGACCAGTTCTTCCCCTGGATAGCCACTTCACCCGATGGGGGAATACACATAAGCTGGTTCGACAGGCGGGAGGCTGCCGACAATCGCAACTACAAGGAGTATTACACTACCTCTACCGATCATGGCCTGACGTTTGAGGCGAACGTGGCGGTGAGCACCGCGCCCTCCATACCGGGCAACAGCAACTTCATCGGGGACTATAGTGGGATAGCCGCCACCGATGGGGTGGTGATGCCCTCCTGGACCGACATTCGCGTTAGCCCCAACCAGAACGACTACGTAGCCAGGGGCGTTTTCACCCCGCAAGCAACTGTGACGCCCCAGCCAAGTGCTACTTCGACGGCGACGAGCCTGCCTTCTGCCACGAACACGCCGGAGGCTACGAGTACGCCAGAGGCAACCAATACGGAACAACCCACCAACACGCCAACAGTTATAAGCACGGCCACACAAGTTGCAAGCAGCACTCCCACAGCCTGCACAGTCAGCTTTACAGATGTGCCTGAGACCAACACCTTCTATGCTAACATTCGCTGTCTAGCTTGCAAGGGCATCCTGGGTGGCTACTCGGACGGCACGTTCCGCCCCAATAACGACATCACACGAGGGCAGATAGCTAAGGTGGTGTCTAACGCGGCAGGCTTCAACGAAGCCCCAGGCACCCAGATATACGAGGACGTGCCTTCTTCCAACACCTTCTACGCCTGGATAAACCGCCTGAGCAGGAGAGGGCACATGGGCGGATACGACTGTGGTAGGCCAGGAGAGCCATGCGGCACGGACAACAAGCCATACTTCAGGCCTAACGCCAACGCAACGCGTGGACAATTAGCGAAGATAGTAGCTTCCGCTAGGGGGATAACAGGCACGCCCACAGGCCAGAGGTACGCAGACGTGCCAGAGGACAGCACCTTCTACGTGTGGATAGAGCAGCTATCCGCGTTAGGAGTTATGGGTGGGTATGCATGTGGAAGTGTGCCGAATGAGCCATGCGACGACCAGGACCGCCCATACTTCCGCCCCTCCAACAACGTCACGAGAGGGCAAGCCTCCAAGATAGTGGCTAACACCTTCTTCCCGGCCTGCCAGACGCCATAGTCTAAAAAGCAGAAGTTCAAGGAAATGATGTGGGGCGCGACGTATCGCGCCCCACATCATTTCCCCTAGGCCCCCTGATCCCTGATCCCTGACCCCTGACCCCTCGTCCCTCACGCCTTCTCGAACGTGTGCTTATCACGCTTGAGGATTTGCTTGTACATGTCGCGCATTTGCTGGCGGGTGAGGCGCTTGCCGCTCTCAAAATACTCTACGGCCACCTGCCCTATAGACCAGGTGCCCAGGGCTGCTATGCCCGCCGCGACCGCCCAGCCACCCGCAGGCACCAGCTTGGCCCCCTGCTGAGCGAGATAGCGGAAGGCTAATCCCCCTGCTATGGTCGTTATTAGCTCTTTGGCGTGCCTGGAAGTGAACGACTCGCCGTAGATGGCGGCTATCCTCAGGACAAGGCGCACCTGGGTGGTGAGCAGCACGGGTATGTCAATGAAAGGGATAGGCTCCGCGCCAATGGCTGTGTTCAACATGGCCGAGTGCCTTATCACGCGGTTAGATGCGCTTCTCCGCAGGGCGGGCAGTTCGCGTCCCAGGGCTACCGCCAGGTCTGGGAGGGCATCCACCAGGGCGGGCACCAGCTTTTCGGCCACGTTGGTACCCTTCTTCGCGGAGATGGGGATGACCATCATGCCCAATTTCGCGGAGGCGTCATTCACTACCTGCTGGTAATCTCGGCCAAGCAGGTCAATCTTGTTGAGAGCGACCACTACGGGCCGGCGTAGCTCTTGCAAGTATTTGAGCAGATCGGCGTCGCCCTGGCGCAAGCCCGCGCCCGCATCGAGCAGCAGCAGTATGGCATCGGCCCCCGCCGCGCTCGTGGCGGCGACGTTGGCCCGGTCTACGCCTCCCACCTCCCCGAAGCCTGGCGTGTCTATCAGCACGAACGGCCCAAGCGATTGCTGCACGGGCGCTTTTGTCGTGCCGGGCACGGGGCTGGCCTTCGAGACCTCTTTGCCTTCGAGCAGGTTGAAGAGGGTCGATTTGCCGGAGTTGACCGGCCCCACTATGGCGAGACGCGCCATCGCCTCCCGCCGTATCGAGTCGCGCAGTTGCTCCCAGTCCATCGACTCCAGTATGGATCGAAGATCGTTCAGCAAAGTGGGCAATTGGACCGGAGCAGGCCCGCCGCCGGGCGGTGGATAGCGCATCGGTTGTCTCCTGTTGCGGTTAGGGATCAGGGATCAGGGATCAGGGGTTAGGGGTCAGTAAATAAGGTTCCCGGTGGTGAAGCTTCAGTTATACAGTCTAATCTATTTTCTCACTATTGTGAACGCTATGTGCTGGCGTAAATGTTCAGACAAAAATAAAGAATGTCTCCGTAGGGGCGACCCGGTGGGTCGCCCTGGTTGGGGATAGCGTACCTTGCTTACCTGCTGCCCCAACCAGGGCGACCCGGTGGGTCGCCCCTACCGCTGATTTACCTCAACCTCATCCTCCACTTTCCTCCTGGTCCCTAACCCCTAACCCCTAACCCCTGACCCCTGACCCCTAAATATCTTAAGGCGATCTTAAGGCCGCTCTTATGCCCCTTCAGGTGTTTCTCAGGGGTGGAACGGTAAGATTGGGTCGTAAGCTGAAATAAAAGCGAATGTTAAGTTGGCGACACCAAGATTAGAAAAAGGCGGTACCTGATGAGCACACTATCCTTTGCAACCCAGTTGGCAGTTACGATCCGTCCCGCGCAGGTGAGCGAGACGCGTCAGTCCAGCCCCGTAGCCCTCACGCAGAAGCCGGCAGCCCGCAACAACGCTGTCGTAGATCGCGGCCAGGCTTTGCAGGAAGTATACGACAAGCACGTAGAGCAGATTTACAAGTTCGTCTACTTCAAGGTCGGCAACCGGGAAGACGCAGAGGACATCACTTCGCAGATATTCATCAAGGCCGCCAACTCGATGGATTTGACCCAGGAGGACCAGGTGAAGCTCGCGTGGCTCTATCAAGTCGCCCGCACCACCATCACCGACCACTGGCGCAACTACTACAAGGCCCCCTCGTCCAGCCTCGATGAGATGGAAGAGGCAAGCCCCCTGCACCTCGCCGCCGACCCTATCTACCTGACTAACAGCGACGAAGAGGTCAGCCCCGCCGTCGAGAAGGTGCAGTCTCTCCTGGAAATGCTCCCCGCCAACTACCGCCAGGTATTGCAACTCCGCTTCCTCCAGGGTTGCACCCTCAAGGAAACAGCCCTCGCGATGGGCATCACTGAAGGCAACGCCAAAGTCCTACAGCACCGCGCCTTGCAGAAGGCCGTCAAAGTAGGCGCGGTGCTCGTCTAACCTCATATACTATTAGCAATAAAAATCCTCAGTTGGGCGTTCCATGCTCAACTGAGGATTTTTATTGTTTATTTTAAGAATAGCCGGGGTTCTTGACTGTGGTACAACAGTTCTATATAATCATGGCACGGCGGCAACCACATGAGGCCAGCCGCCCATCTTACTGATGCTCTTATGCCGCGGCAAAACGACTATAAGGACCGGCCAGGCAGTCAGCCTTCACAGATATTACCTCCAATCCTAAACTCCTATCTCCACGTTCATGCTACAGCGCCCATGCTTAAATGAGTGCGGAGCCGTCCTTGCGGCATAAGAACACGTCGGGGACCTACTCCCCAGGGCTATATAAGGAGGAAGCAATGAAGATCAGGATATTAGCGGCAGCGGTACTGGTGCTTCTCAGCGCCGTGCTATCGGCTTGCGACACAGGGCCTACCGGCCAAGGGCCTGGCGGCCAGGGCAGCCAGCGTAAGGTGGTAGTAAGCTCGAAGAACTTCACAGAAGCGGTACTCGTCGGTGAGATGTACGCGCAGGTCTTGGAGAAAGCAGGCATCCCCATCGAGCGCAAGATGAACCTCGGCGGCACCGACGTTGCCCAGAAAGCCCTCGAAAAGGGCGGGGCAGCCGATGGCATAGACCTCTATCCCGAATATACCGGCACGGGCCTGCTGGCCGTCCTCAAGGGCGAGCCGGAATCTGACCCCCAGAAAGTGTACGACACCGTGAAGCAGGGCTACGCCGATAAGTTCAAAATCACCTGGCTCGAACGGTCACCCATGAACGACACCCAGGCGGTGATTACTACTAAGGAAGTCTCCGACTCGAAGGGTATCAAGACGCTGCAAGACCTGTGCGACAAAGCGGGCGAGCTAACCATGATCGCTCGCGCCGAGTTCAAGGACCGGCCCGACGCGCTACCCGCCTTGCAGAAGATATACGGCGGTTGCGATTTCAAAGAGATCACGGCAGTCGAGTCGGGCGATCTGGTTTTCGCCGCGCTCATCAACGGGCAGGCTGACGTAGCCGCCTCCGACAGCACAGCCGGCCCGATTGCCGGCAACGGCCTGGTGCTGCTTGAGGACCCTAAGGGCTACGGCGGACCCTACAACATAGCGCCGGTGGTGCGTAACGACGTGCTGGCGATGTACCCCAAGATCGCGGACACGCTAAACTCGCTCTCCCCGAAGATCACCACCGAAGAGATAGCGCGCCTCAACTGGGAGGTTGACGGCAAGAAGCGCGAAGTCGCTGACGTCGCCAAGGAGTTCCTCACCGCACAGGGGCTGCTCAAATAGGCGAGGGGCCAGGGGTCAGGGATTAGGGGCCAGATGTTACCGCTCGGCACTCGGTACTGATGCCTAACCCCTGACCCCTGATCCCTGATCCCTGATATGGCAACTGACCAGGCACAACTTACTGAGAGAGGCCAACACCAGGCAACCGGCCCGGCTATCGTCTTCGAGCACGTGACGAAGCGCTTCGCTGCCGCTACTCAGGCTGCGGTAGACGACGTTAGCCTGGAAGTGCGGTACGGCGAATTGGTCGTGTTGCTTGGGCCGTCGGGTTGCGGCAAGACTACCCTCCTCAAGATGGTCAATCGCCTATACGAGCACGACGCTGGACGCATCCTTATCGAGGGGCGCGAGGCAAACAGCTTCAAAGTCACCGACCTGCGGCGGCGCATCGGCTACGTTATACAGAGCACCGGCCTATTCCCCCATATGACCGTAGCCAAAAATGTAGCGACGGTGCCGGAGATGCTGGGCTGGGACAAAGCTCGTATAGACACGCGGATTGACGAATTGCTCAACCTCGTCGGCCTCTCCCCCGCAGAGTACCGGCAACGCTACCCGGCGCAACTCTCCGGCGGACAGCAGCAGAGGGTGGGCCTGGCCCGCGCCCTGGCTGCCGATCCCTCCATCATGCTCATGGACGAGCCATTCGCCGCGATAGATAACATCACCCGCCGCCGCCTGCAAGACGAGCTGCTCCAGATCCAGGCAAAAGTACGCAAGACGATACTCTTCGTCACGCACGACGTAGAGGAAGCGATCCGGCTCGCGGACAGGATAACGATAATGCGCAGCGGGCGGGTGGTGCAGTACGACACCCCTCTCAACATCCTTACCTCACCCGCCGATAGCTTCGTAGCCGACCTTGTTGGCGCGGAGGACGCGCTGAGAAAGCTGGGGCTGCTATCTGTACAGTCGGTCGCCTTGCTCGGGCCTCCGAGTGGGCCAACCAACAACAGGCCGAGCATACCGGCAAGCAGCACCCTGCGCGAAGCGTTGAGCCTGCTCCTCACCAGTGGGGCCGACGCGCTAACAGTGGTGGACGCGGATGGGAAGCCCGTCGGGACTGTAGATATGCCCGCCATCAGGCAAGCCACCAGGGGCGCGGACGCGTAAACCGATGAGCGACATCACCTCCTATCTCTTCGAGCACTTTGACAGGGTATGGCCCCGCATGCTCGAACACCTCACCATCAGTGGCATCTCGCTGGGGATAGCTCTACTGATTGCGCTGCCTCTTGGCCTGCTGATAAGCCGCAAGCAATACCTCGCTACGCCCGTTCTGGTGGTGCTGGGGATAATCTACACCATACCCAGCTTCGCCCTGCTCGCTTTCCTGGTGCCCTTCACCGGCATCGGCCCGCGCCCCGCCATTATCGCGCTGACGGCATATTCGCTCGTAGTGCTGGTACGCAACACGATGGTGGCCTTCAACGGGGTAGACCGGGCGGTCATAGAGGCCGCGCGTGGCATGGGTATGAGCGGGTCGCAACTCCTCTGGCGTATAGAGTTCCCTCTGGCGTTGCCGGTGATTGTGGCGGGTATGCGTATCGCCACCCTTTCGACGGTGGCCCTGACCACCATCGCCGCCTGGATAGGTGCCGGGGGCCTCGGCTTGCTCCTGAAGGAGGGCCTCAACAACCCGCCCAAGTTATACGCAGGGGTGATAGCAGTCGGCCTGATGGCGATAGCAGCCGACATCATATTCCGGCTAATCGAGCGGCAGGTAGAGGTGCCGCAAGCCGGGAAGGCAAGCCGGAAGGCGACCCTGCCCGTAACCGTGATAGGCATGCACGAGACGGAAGCATGAAACGTAAAACCCTTAGAAACCTCAGCGTCTCCGCGCCTCTGCGGTTCTATTCACATCATCTTAGCGAACTTTGTGTTCTTTGTGTCTTTGTGGTTCAATAATCACGTTTCACGCTGAATGGGACCGGATATGGAACTATTGCGGCAGGCACTTGAATACGCGATGAACCCCAGGAGCGACTTCCTGCGGGCGGTTGGGGTACACTTGCAGTTGAGCGGGCTGGCCCTCCTGGTGGCCGTGCTGGTGGGAGTACCGCTTGGGGTTTGGATCAGCCGGTTCGATGCGGTAGCCAGGCTGGTAATCAACGTGGTGGGCATCGTGAGGGTGGTGCCGAGCATCGCTGTGCTATTCCTGCTACTCCCCTCGCAGGGCATAGGGTTCCGCCCGGCAGCCATCGCGCTCACCTTGCTCGCTATCCCGCCTCTGCTTATCAACACCGCTGCCGGGTTGCGCGGCGTAGACCCTGCCATCAGCGAAGCCGGGCGCGGCATGGGCATGTCGTACTGGCGGCTGCTGGGGAAGGTGCAACTCCCACTTGCCCTGCCTGTTATACTGGCCGGACTGCGTATCGCGGCGGTTGAAGTGATCGCCAGCGCCGCGCTAGCAACCCTGATAGGCGGTGGCGGCCTGGGAGACTTCATCGCCGCAGGCCTTACGCTCTCCCGCAACGAAATCTTGCTGGTAGGGGCCATCCCAATAGCCCTCATCGCCCTGGCAGCCGAAATCACCTTGAGTTCAATCCAACGCCAAACAATGAAGCACCGCCCCGCATAAACATTAAGCAATAACGCAATACGCAATACAATCAAGGAGCAACAACTTTGACCGACAAGCAAATCACAATCATGGCCGTCCACGCCCACCCTGACGACGAGGTAGTATTCACAGGTGGCACCCTGGCCCTCTACCGCGACAAGGGAGTGCGGACGGTGCTGGTCACGGCCACCAACGGGGAGGAAGGCGAGATACACGACCCCGATCTCGACGCGGAAGAAGCGCGGCCACGCCTGGGCGAGATACGCCGTGAGGAGCTACGGCGCGCGGTCGAATTGCTGGACGTTAGCCACCTCGAAATGCTGAATTACCGCGACTCCGGCATGGCAGGCACCGACGCCAACAGCCGCCCCGACAACTTTCACAACACCGACCGTGAGGAGACCACCCGCAAGCTCGTGGCGCTGGTGCGGCAGTACAAGCCCCACATCCTGATTACCTATGACGAGTTCGGCGCTTACGGCCACCCCGACCACATAGCCTGCAACGTCATCACCGAGGCGGCCTTTGAGAAAGCAGGCGACCCGGCGTACCGCCCGGAGTTGGGAGAACCCTGGCAGCCCAAGAAGCTATATTACACCCACTGGCCGGAAGATAACTGGAAGAAGGCGCGGGAGATGTTTTTGGAGCGCGGCCTGAAATGGCCCTGGGACGAAGAAGAGCAACAGCAAGCCGATACCGACCCTGAGCACCAGAGCACCGAGGAGGGTGTAGCCGAGCTACAGGAGGATTTGGAAAAAGCCGAGGAACAGGGCAAGCCTCCTCCCTACGTGCCGCCGCCCGTCACCACGCGCATAGACGTGCGAAGCATGTTCCAGAAGAAGCGCGACGCCACGGTGGTCCACCGCACCCAGTTCGCCCCCGATGGCCTCTTCATGACCATACCGGAAGACATCGCCCAACTGGTGTTCGGCGAGGAGCACTACAGTCTGGTAAAGAGCCACGTACCCGCGCCGGAGCAGGAGGACGATATTCTAGCCGGGCTAGAATAGAAATAAGCAAGAAAAGAAGCCCACTCGCGGGAGATCTCCCGCGAGTGGGCTTCTTTTCTTGCTGACTAACTACTTTGTGCGCTTGATAATGTGGAAGCCGAAGGGGCTGGTGTTGGGGTCGTAGTCGGCTATGCCTATCTCGCCTACTTTGAGCGCGAAGCCCACGTCGCCGAAGGCCGGTACCATCCCCCGCCGTTCAAACTCGCCCGCCCCCTGTGGCTGCACGCCTATGTTAGCCAGGCTATATATGCCGGGAGGCGAATCATCCGTGAACTCGGTCACCAGTTTGTCGAAGTCCTCTCCTGCTTTGGCCCTGTTCAACAGGTCGTAGGCGAGGGTTTTTGCTTGCTCTTGCGTGCGCTCTGTGGCTTTTGGCGGCGCTCCCCTGCCGGTGAAGCCAACCGCGTCCTTGAAGCCGATGAGGATGTGCTGGACTGTGATGTGGTCATCCTGGCCCGCGGGCTTTGGCTCAGGCGTGGGAGGCGGCGGTGGCGTCACGCGCTTGATGATGTGGTAGCCGAAGGGGCTGGTGTTGGGGTCGTAGTCGGCTATGCCTATCTCGCCTACTTTGAGGCCGAAGCCTACGTCCCCGAAGGCAGACACCATCTGGTTACGCGGGTACTCGTTCTTAGACGTGGGAGCCACTCCATTGTTTGCCAGGCTATATATGCCGGGGGGCGAGTCGTCTGTGAACTCCACCACCAGCTTGTCGAAGTCCTCGCCCGCCTTTACCCTGCTCAACAGGTCATAGGCCAGTTTGCGGGCATCCTCCTGGGTGCGGGTAGCGGCTTTCGGAGGTGCCTGCCCCTGGAAGCCTACTGCATCTTTGAAGCCGATGAGGATGTGCTGGACGGCGATATGCTCGTCCTGCCCGGCGGTGTTCTGCCCAGGCGTGCTCATGGGTACACTCTCCACAGGGACAGCAGGCGTGGCAGTACTCTGCGCGGCATTCTCTCCCCCACAAGCGACAAGCGTCGCGGCCAATAAAACGAGCATAAAAATGCTCAGTAAAAACCTCTTCAATATTTCCTCCTGGTTCATGGGACGTGTTTCGCGTATTATACAGTCTACCACGCCGGCGCGGGCGATGTCCAGCATTATCTGCATAGCGGCTTGAGCAACCGCATCTAAATCGCACGCATAGAAGACACTCTACCCATTAGCAAAGCCCGCTCCCCTTTGTCATTCTGAGCGTAGCGAAGAATCTCGTCCCTCGCGTATCCTCTTGCCTTTGATTTTAGGGACTTACAATAAGCATCTACGCGTGGAGCGAGATTCTTCGCTACGCTCAAAATGACATTGTTTGACTTGGCACCTGCTCAGTTTCGATGCGTATGCCAATATGACTGTTAGCAGGCAATTCTTCTAACCGCCAAGAGTTTTTTTGTTTGTGTTTCGGTATAATATTCTAATGCCTGACCGGCTATTCTTATATGGTCTTGGCGTCTTTGCGTCTTGGCGGTTTGCCTTTGATAGAAGGTTGGCTATAGAAGATTTGAAGGGTTTACTCACCCGCGAGGTATATAGTAGAAGGACCAGGACCGCCACAGGCGGTGCCACGAGAATGCCGGCCTGAGGTAGCTGAATGACGGGAGATTATCTGACGCTCAATCAAGAAGCGGTGCAAACTGTCTCCTTCGATGTAGTATTTAACCTCCACCGTGACTACGTATACGGCCTGGTGCATGCCCTTGTGGGCAACACGCAGGACGCCGAGGACGTTACCCAGGACGTATTCCTGCGGGTGTACAAGTCGCTTCACTCCTACGACTCTGAGCGCGCCGCTATACGCACATGGCTGACGCGCGTTGCCGTGAACGCCTGCCACACGCACAAGCGGCGCAACTTCTTCCGCAACCTGTGGCAGCGATTGCCCGATGGCAACGATGAGGGCCAGGATTTTATAGACCCGTCGTCCTGGGGCGCGCCCGAAGACCACGCTCTGCAAAACGAGATGCGCCGGATAGTGCAGGAGACGCTGGGTAAGCTGCGCCTTGAGCACCGCACCGTGCTCGTGCTGCACTATTACCTCGACCTGTCATGCCCAGAGATCGCGGGCATACTCGAATGCCCGGAAGGTACGATCTATTCGCGCCTCCACTACGCCCGCCGCCTGGTGCAGGCGCAGTTGAGCGCGGCGCATAAATCGTGAAGAGAACACCTATGAAGATAAACTGCACGCGATTCGATAAGCTAAAGGAAGCCTACGTAGACGGCAGGCTTGACCCCGAAGGCCAGGCAGCCCTCAAGGCCCACGCGGAAGCGTGCGCTGCGTGCCGCCGCAGCCTCGCGCTGGCTTATCAGGTGAAAGCCAACATGGGAGGCGCGGTGAAGGCTGCCCTAGGGCATCCCTCCCTCTCGCCCCCCCGTGCTGCGGCCCTGCAAGCCCAGTTGGACAAGCGCATCGCCCGATCTCGCAACGCGACTATCCGCCGGCCCGCCCTGGCTGTGGTAGTCATCGCGCTGGTGATAGCCTCCACTACGATCAGCAGCGCGCCCCTTGATTTCCTGCGATCCCTGCTGGGGCTAGACAAGCCGCCCATCGTGAATCCAGTGCCCGTACCCGGCACTATCGAGCCTATAGTCACAAGCACGCCCGGCACGCGCCCCCGGCCAACCCAACCCGCAAATGCCACCTGGACGGCGGAACCTACCCGCGAGTCTATCTTCCCGCAGCTGCCAGGGCCAACCCAAGAGACCTATCTTCCCGTGCCTTCTACCGCAGGCCCGGTCGGGTCGCCGCCTGCCACATCGGTACCGAGCAGTGGCGCGCCAAAGGCTAGCCCGGTACGAAGGCCCGCAGGCGCTCCTGGTGCCACAGGCACGCCCAAACCTGGAACTGCTCCAAAATCTCCTGGTAGCTCAGGCGTGCAGCCCACGAGCGTAAGTCAATCTGAAAGCGGGCCGGACCCAACATCCACTAAGCGAGGCGGGGAGCCTGCGCCCACTTCGGTAGCTACGAGCGTACCTGAGTCTGACAGAGGGGCACGACCAACAAATGTGCCGGAACCGTCCCCCACGATGCGTGTCACTACTATACCCGTGTCCAGCAATACACCCTTTAGTACCCACGAGCCACGACCCACATCTACGTCCACTCCTACAAACGTCCCTGAGCCAACGCGCCCGGTGAGGCCGACCAGCCAGCCTGAGCCTACCTCAACTCACGCGCCGGTGCCGACGCCTACTCCCCAACCGACCGCGATGCCGCTACCAACCCGCACGCCGGAACCAATACCAACGGCGAGACCTACCAGGACACCGCGGCCTACGCTCACACCACGCCCAACCGAAGAACCCACTCCCACCTGGACGCCGGAACCGACCAACGTGCCTGAGCCTACGCGCACGCCACAACCTACAAGCACGCCAGTCGAGCCATCACCCACACCGACAGCCGCTCACCCACCTGCTGAGCCAAGCCCTACGGCTACGGCGCGCCCCACCGAAAACGTACCGCCCCCGACCCGCACACCACGTCCTACAGACGTAGTCCCGCCAACCTGGACGCCCCGCCCGACCCGCACCCCGGAGCTTACCCGCACGCCCCACCCTACCCACGAGCCTCCGCCCCAACCCTTCCCTACGCGCACGCCCGGCCTCCCAGGCACAAACCTTCCCACACCCACGCCACACTGGCCCTGATAATAGTGGCCTGCTGAGATGCCGACATTGATAGCTAGTCACATAGCAAGAGGAGAGAGTCGTCGCTCTCTCCTCTTGCTATGTGAACGCTTTGCGTTTCTTCCGTCCGTTACGCGGGCTCTGCAGATAATCGCTCTCTGACAAGTTGAGCGAAGCTTGGAGTCCTCTTTGCAAGCGCATCTAACACTTGGTCAGCAGTGGTAGGTGGGTTCCTTCTGTCTGCCGCAAGTTCTTTTATGATTTCAACCATGTGTGCTGGTGCCAGTTCAAACAGATAGACCAGGAAAGCATCTGGCGCCTGAGCTTGTATGCCGAAACGCTCTAGCGACGACGCCTGGAAGTGTCGCAGGTTTTCAGTGATTATCAGGCGAGACCCTGACACAATAGCGGCAGCCAGGACATGCCGGTCTTTGGGATCATTGTTCATGGCATCAATAATCGCCTCATAATCTTCCGTAATTTTGGCTTCCGGAAAATAGAGGGCGATGGTGTCCACCAGCTTCTGAGCCTTTTCCTCACTGGGCACACCTGCTGCCAGGAGGTTGCGCTTTACTTCGTCCAGAATACTATCAGTCCATCGAGGTCTATATAGTCCAGCATCGGCGGCTCGTAAGAGGACATCCCGAAGGGTCATTGGTATCAGGACACAAGCGTCAAGCACTACTCCAAACGACATGCAAAATGCCCTCCGACTGCATAATATCGGCTAGTCGGAGAGACCCATCTCCTCGCTCATCTGAGTAATGAGCGCCAATCCGCATCGTCTCTCCTCATCGCGTTGAGCTTTGTACTCCATTAGAGCTTGTAAACCGACGCGGCGATGAGTGCCCGTCTTTATGTACGGTATTCGGCCTTCCTCTAAAAGCTTGATCAAATAGGGACGTGAGACATTGAGTAAATCAGCAGCCTGCTGCGTGGTCAATTCTCTATCTAAAGACACAAGACTGACTGCATGGCCCTGCCTAAGCTCGCGGACAATCTGCTGCAACAAATCGAGCACAGAGTGAGGTAACTGAACGGCTTCTCCATTTGGCCCGACGAGGCTGTGTGCCTGGCCCTGGCTGCTCATAAGCAAGAGCCTCTCAATCTCTGCGAGAACTTGCTCTTCGCTTACACTGGCAGCTATAGGTTCATGTTCCGTTGTAGATGCCATGTGTAGCCTCCATTGCCCGCATTATAGCAGCTAAACGAAATAAACGCAATATACGGGGGCAAATACGATAGGGTTAGAATATTGTAGGCGCAGGCATTATCGGACCATTATCACCTTATTCCTTAGCCTTCTTGTGCAGTTCATACAACACCCCCAGCGCCTCCAACGGCGACATCTCCTCCGGGCGCAACTGGCGTAATTGCTCGCGCAGCGGGTCGCTGACTGCGGGGCCGAACGATAGCTGCATCTGCCGGCCGTCGTCTGTGGGCTGTTGCATCGCTTTGCGGCGCGTCTCTTTCGTGCCGCCCTTCTCAAGGTCTTGCAGGATGTCCTCGGCACGGCGCAGGATGGCTTTCGGCAGGCCCGCCAGTTGCGCTACGTGTATGCCGTAGGAGCGGTCCGCCCCGCCCGGCACTATCTTGTGGAGGAAGACCACCTTCTCGCCGTCCTCTGCCACCGCCACATTGTAGTTACGCGCCCTGGGAAATAGCTTCTCAAGCTCGGTCAATTCATGGTAGTGGGTGGCGAACAGGGTCTTCGCGCCCAGCCTGGGAGAGTTGTGTATGTATTCGACTACAGCCCGTGCAATCGCCAACCCGTCATAAGTGGAAGTGCCGCGCCCTATCTCGTCCAGGATGATGAGCGAGCGCATGCTGGCGTGGTTCAGTATGTAAGCGGTCTCCTCCATCTCCACCATGAAGGTGCTGCGCCCGGTGGCGATGTCGTCCTGCGCCCCTACCCGCGTGAATATGCGGTCCACCACGCCGACGTGCGCCTCCTCAGCAGGCACGAACGCCCCCACCTGCGCCAGCAGCACTATCAGCGCCACCTGCTTGATGTACACGCTCTTGCCCGCCATGTTCGGCCCGGTGAGTATCACCACCTGCGCGTCACGGTTGTCCAGGTGGGTATCGTTCGGCACGAAGAGATCGTCCCGTAGCGTTCGCTCCACGACGGGGTGCCGCCCTTCCTTTATGTGAAGCACAGGCCCGTCGTCCAGCGTGGGGCGCGTGTAGCTGTAGCGCACGGCCACCTCCGCCAGCGAGCTAAACACGTCCAGCAGGGCCAGCGCCTCGGCCACCTGCATCAGCCGCGCCGAGCACGACGCCACCTGCCGCAGTACCTCCCCGAAGGCCGCCCTCTCCAATTCGACCAGCTTCTCCTGCGCGTTGAGGATCAGGTTCTCGTACTCCTTCAACTCAGGCGTCAGGTAACGCTCCGCGCCTACTAGCGTCTGCTTGCGTATGTACTCTTTGGGCACGTCGCCGGTGTTGGCGTTCGATATTTCTATGTAATACCCGAAGACCTTGTTGTACCCTACCTTGAGGCTCTTTATGCCGGTGCGCTGCTTCTCCTTCGACTCCAAACCAGCTATCCAGGCCTTCGCGTCCCTCGACCCTGCCCGCAGGTTGTCCAGATCAGGGCTGAAGCCTGGGCGTATTGCGTCGCCCGTCCCCAGCACCGCGGGAGGGTCGTCGGCTATCGCCCTGCCGATAAGCTCCGAGAGGTCGTCGCAAGGCTGAATGCGCCCCGATAGCGATGCCAGCACCTTCGCCGCGCCGCCCGTGACCTCCGACAGCACCGCATGTATGTCGGGCAGGCGATCAACAGCCGTCTTGATAGCCACCATGTCACGCGGCCCCGCCGTGCCCTGCACCGACCGCGTGCATAGGCGCTCAAGGTCGGGTATGTTGTTGAGTAAGGCGCGCAATTCGGCCCGCAGGGTGCCGTTGTCGAAGAAGGCTTCTATGGCGTCCTGCCGCGCCTTCAAACGGTTGAGGTCGAGCAAAGGCTGGTTGAGCCACCTTGAGAGGAGGCGCGAACCCATCGGCGTGCGCGTCTCATCGAGCACCGACAGTAGAGAGTTGCGCCTGCCGCCCGGGCTGTCCGAAATCTCCAGGTTGCGCCTGGTATGCGGGTCGAGCGTCATGTACTGCTCGATAGAGTACGTCACCAGGCGGGAAAGCTGTTGCAGCGATGAGCGATTGGTGTCGCCTATGTAAGCCAGCAGCGCGCCCGCAGCACGTATCGCCAGGGGCAGGCGGGCGCATCCGTAAGGCTCAAGCGAAGAGGCAGAGAAGTGCTTGAGCAGACGCTGCCGCGCAGGCTCAAGCGCCCACGAGTGGGCAGGGGTCTTGGTTGAATTCGAATTTCGAAATCCGAAATTCGAATTTTGGTTGCCGTTGGGGCTTGCGCCGTCCTGGTTGTCCTGATTAGACCAGGCACGGTAGGCGGTCGTGTTGCCTTCTCTTCCGGCTTCGGTCTCGTCGGGGACCAGCATCTCGGCGGGCTTGAGGCGGTCTAGCTCCTGTTGCACCGCGAGCGGCAGATCGGGTGGGGGGCGGCGTATCTCGGTGGTGGCGAACTCACCCGTGCTGATGTCGGCGTAGGCGATACCCGCGCCCTCCCTATCCATTAGCACGGCGGCGATGTAGTTGTTGCGGCGAGCATCGAGCATCCCCGGCTCGGTGACCGTTCCCGGCGTGACGATACGCACCACGTCGCGCTCTACCAGGTCGCGGCCCTTGCCCACCTGGTAATTGGGCACGCCCGCCTCTGCCCAGTTGGCGGTCACCGCCGACTCTTTCTTCCCCAGGCGGATGCGCCGGGCCGCCGTCTCCTGGTCTACGGTGGGCGCGGACAACTGCTCGGCCACCGCCACTTTGTAACCCGCCTGCACCAGCTTGGCTATATACCCCTCCGCCGAGTGGTAGGGCACGCCCGCCATCGGTATGCGCTGCTCCTTCGAGGTAGGTCGCGAGGTTAGCACCACGTCGCACACGCGGGCCACGATTGCCGCGTCGTCGTCGAAGGTCTCGTAGAAGTCCCCCAGCCTGAAGAAGACGATGGTGTCGGGGTACTGCCTCTTTATCTGGAGGTATTGCTTGCGGAGGGGAGTTTCTGCCAACGCAGTGGTTCCTTCTTATTGTTCATCATCTATATTCTCAGTCAAGGGTCAGAGGTATAATGGATTGGATCAAATTGCAGCAAGAGAATTTCTACCTTCGTCATCTGATCATCCGAAGTGTCAAATGTCATCATTAGCCTGTATGCAAGAGCGGTTGGCCCGTCTGGCCCACCCTGGTGCCACTCGAAGATGTTCTCTGGGTATTCGCCATTAATGAGCGGATTCACCCAACTATCATTACGGAGTACCTGCCTATAGTAGGCTAACACTTCATGGGGTTTGTCCGGCGTTTGGAAGGTGACAATCGTTATGCCATTTGCCGGAGGCTCCTGTACAACTTGCTGTGCGTCAGGGTAGATAGGTAGATTGAGTGCGCTGGGTGGCGGTTGTGTAAACATCATCTTACCCAGGAAGCCAACCCAAATCAACTGGGGTAAAACTAGGAATACGAAGGCAAATCCAGCCATCGCAAAAATATACAGAAGAACCCCACGAGCGAATCTCATAGCCCCGTTCCTGACTAGAATACGAACGGTAACAGCCCTCTCACCCGCTCCATATAAGCTCTGTACTCATTACTAAACGCCCCCAGCAGCGCCTCTTCTTCCACCCTGATACGATACCAAACCCCCACAAAAGGCACCACCAGCAGCAACAGCACAGACAGCCAATCCCCAAGCGCCAAGCCCAACCCAACAAAGAACAACAGCAGGCCACTGTAAGATGGGTGGCGCACGAAGCGGTATGGGCCGCTGGTGACCAACCTGTGGCCTGGGAGAATCTGCACGAGGCGGGTAAACATCGGCCCAAGCCACAGGATAGCGAAGACGCGCAACGCCAACCCCGCACCCATAACCGCCAGCCCAATCCACCGCGCCCACGCTTCATATATGGGCAGCCACCGAAAGTTAGCCGCAATAAAGGCCAACCCCATACCACCCATACCTGCCAGCAGCACCGCCAGCGCCGATCCCCGGTCGCTCTCCACCGACAGCAGGTGCAACCCCAACCTGCCCACAAATAGCTCGGAGGCCATCCACAGCACCAACAACGCCGAAAATGCAAACGCCCACTCCCTGGAAGGCGCATGCACCGATAGCAGCCCAAGCAGCCTGGCAATGGCAGAAAAAGGTTCCATACAGAGAGGGGGTACTCTCTAAAATTATACCATACGCTAGAAGTCAGAAATCAGAAGTCAGAAATTAGAACCAGCAGAGTACACTAGCTGGCTGACTTCTGACTTCTGACTTCTGACTTCTGATTTCTAGCTTCTAATTTCTAGTTTCTGTTACAATAGGCTGTCAATTTGAAGGAAAGAGGAAAACGCGAACATGCCTATATACGAATACAGGTGCGGCGGGTGCAAGCGCAAGGTGAGCATATTCTTCCCCAGCTTCAGCGCCGCCGAGAGCCGCATCGCCGCCGGGGAGACGAAATGCCCACAATGTGGCAGCGCCGAGCTTACCCGGCTGATGTCGCGCGCACGCTCCATACGCGCCGAAGTGCCCGCGGGCACCGACCTTACCGAGAACCCGGAAGCCATGATGGAAGGTCTCGACGAAGACGACCCCCGCGCCGTGGCCCGGTGGGCGCGCCGCATGAAGGAGAGCATGGGCGAGGACCTCGACATGGGCCCTGAGTTCGACCATGCGCTCGCCCGTATAGAATCGGGCGAGGACCCCGACAAGGTCATGGAAGATCTCGACCCCGACGCTCTTGCGGGCGGCGGCGATATGGGCGACGATGGTTTGGATGATGACGGCGATTTCGGCCCTTCCTCTATCGGACTCGGCTGAATCGGGGCTAGGGGTCAGGGGTCAGGGATCAGGAATTAGCGTGTACGTTCACTGCGTTTTGTGATGAGGTACATGGAATCAGGACATACGGAAGCCAGCCCGCAAGTAAAAGTCACAAAGCCCAAGCCTCTATTGAGAGGCTGGTTTCATGCGGTGGCGGCGGTGGGAGCAGTCGCCCTGACCGTCGCGCTCTGCCTGCTCAGTTGGAACGACCCGCCCCGCATGCTCACGATGCTCGTCTTTGGCCTTAGCATGGTAGAGCTTTACGCGGTCAGCGCGGTCTACCACATGGGTACATGGAGTCCGCGCGTCCATCGCGTGTTGCGCGCCATTGACCACTCCAACATCTTCGTGCTCATCGCGGGCACCTACACCCCCCTTTGCTTCAACATGCTGAGCGGCTGGCTGCGCGTCGCCAGCCTCACCACCATATGGGCGCTCGCGTTGGTAGGCATCGCTCTATCCGTGCTCACGCTCAAGCTGCCGCGCATGGTGGGCACCATCCTCTATATCATTATGGGCTGGGTGTCCATTGGAACGCTGCCAGCCTTACTTGAGGTCTTGCCGGTGGGCGCGATTGCGCTGCTGATGTTCGGGGGCGTGCTCTACACAATCGGCGGACTCATATATGCCCGCAGGTGGCCCGACCCTTTCCCCAGGGTGCTGGGCTTTCACGAGGTATTCCATCTCCTTGTGGTAGCGGGCGGAGTGGTCTTCGCGGCAGTCATAGCCGTTTGGGTGCTGCCGTTCCCCAGGCCATAGAAATCTTACTTCCCAGCAAACATGAAGCGTAAACCTCCTGTAAAACAAACAAGGAAAAGCCTCGGTTCGGCGTGGAGCGCCGAACCGAGGCTTTTCC
>DASWMJ010000076.1:0-32048 GCA_036399775.1 Chloroflexia bacterium
GGCGGACGAGACCCTGTCCAAAATTTCGTACGCTTGGCCCCGACGCCGTTCGGACAATCCCCCCGCTGGTTGACGGCGATCGATCCGTGGTCGAAGCGACAGATCTTGCAGAGCGCAATCAGTACGCGCGGGCGCGTCACGTGAGGTAAGGAGTGTGGATGGCTAAGCTCGTGTTCGCAATGAACCAGTCCTTGGACGGCTACGTCGACCACATGGCGGTTGCGCCAAGCCCCACTCTCTTCCGCCACTTCATCGAGGAGGCTCAGGGGCAGGCGGGCAGTGTGTACGGTCGCCACATGTATGAGGTCATGCGGTACTGGGACGACGATCAGCCTGAATGGGATGCAGCGGAACACGCCTTCGCGGCGGCGTGGCGGAACCAGCCGAAATGGGTCGTCTCGCGCTCGTTGAAGTCGGTCGGCCCCAACGCCAGGCTTGTTGAGGGTGATCTTGAGGGCGCGATCCGCAAGCTGAAGGCCGAGCGCGACGGGGAGATCGAAGTTGCTGGCCCGAACCTGGCGCAAAGCCTCACCGAACTTGGCCTGATCGATGAGTATCGAATTTACCTGCACCCCATCGTGCTTGGTCACGGCAAGCCATACTTCGCCGGACCCCGGCCGCCGCTCCGCCTTATGGCTAATGACCGGATTGGCGAGGATGTGATCAGGTTGACCTACGTCCCTGCTTAGTCTCGCGACTCGCCGCATGAAAATCGCCGTGCGCGCTTCAGCGATTGCAGCATAAAGCAGCAGATCTGGCCCATCACGCACAAATGCTACTGCTGTCAGCTAGTGGTTGGTCGATTCCAGCATGGCTGAGGCTTGTGGTTGTTGCCGCAGAACTATTCGTGGCTGGATTCACGCCTTCGAGCAGGGCAGCTTGCTTGCGCTGCTTGGTAAGCCCCGCGGGCGAACGCCACGGCGCGACGCCTGCGTTTCCGCCATGACTTCCGCGCCGGCGGAGGGCACGCCCGCGGCAAAGCGCCAGGTGCCAGTGATCCCGCTCACGGTGGCTGTGATGCGCCACCTGCTGAACGAGATAATCTGGAAACCACTACATTCAGTTGCATTGGCACGGTACTGGTCGACCTACCGCCGTTATAAGCAGGCACTTGCTATGCGTAGTCACTACCACAAGCGGGGGGCTGAGCCTCCAGAGTTTGAGCAAGTGCGGTTGTAGTACTAAGTAAAGGAACCTGGTTAGGGAGTTTCGCAACTTTCGATACAGCGTCCAGGTGCCGCGGAATAGAACGTCGAACAGGCCTATATAGAAGAGGAGAATAGCGAGCACGCTCTTTTTGGAGTTCGACTGGGCTCCATCAGTGGAACCTCCTGTTAAGCTACTTAGTAAATCGTTGGCAGGTGCGTAAATATTGGGCGAGAGGGTCGTCAGAGCCAGTCATCACCACTTACATCACTGGCGTATCGTTCTTGGTATTCCATCTCCGATTGTATCAACTTTATTCCCTGTAGTTCATCATAGGCTCTAGCTTGATAGCAATTAATAAAGTGTGCTAGAATCGGCGCATTATGCGCCCGCACGACAAGCAGGATAAGCACTACTCGTTATCCCTGGACTTTCTCGACGTCCTCCCTTTTCATCCCAGGCCCAGGCGGCTTGAGAGCATATACAGCTACGTAATCAGGCTGGCACAGGGCAACGGCATCCAAACCCCCAGTCACCTCTGTATGGAATTGTTTCCCAATATGAGGCCTTCCAATATACGCTTCCTGTCTGATTATCTCTCTGATCCTTCATGACACGCTTGGCCGCAAGACATTGGTCACAGAGGAAGAACTGCTGAGCACGACAGTTGGCTATTTGTTACGCAAGTTCGGGCAGTTCAGTTATGAAGCCATGCACGGGCGCTTTCTATCAGGTCCCTCTTAACTGCAATTTTTCACGCAAGTCGTAGTACGTTTTCGCCCCTTTAAATGGAATTTCTGATTTTTCGCCTTCTCAGCTATTGAACCCAGAGACGTATTACGTTAGTAAAAGAGAGTGGTCTTTATGGGAAATGAGCAGCTTCGGCGCTCATTTCCCATAAAGACCACACAAAACTTCTCTTATCCCAACACCTGACTACCTGCCGGATGGCCGGCATTCGGGGAAGAAGGTGTTAGCTACTATCTTGGAGGTCTGTCCCCTTGTAGCGTTGTTGTTAGGGCGGAAGTAAGGCTTGTTGCCTGTGCCGCAAGGCTCGCCGGGACTACCGCACGCGTAACCGCTCATGATACCCCGCGAAGCGAGACGCTCTATCCACACGTGGAAGGTATTGCTAGAGGGTACGTCCTCGAAGGTCTGTCCTGTCTGCGGATCGCTATAGCCCGCAGCCTCGGAGACTATCTTGGAGATTTGGCCGCGTGTAGCGCTGGCGTTGGGCCTGAAGTACGACATATTGAACGTCCCGCATGGCTCACTCGGCACCGTGCCGCACGGATAGCCGCCTATTATGCCCGTCTTCGCCATCCTCTCAATATAAGGGTAGAAGGTGTTGGTGGAGGACACGTCCTCGAAGGTCTGCCCACTCACAGGCTCGTTGAAGCCTGCTGAATTAGCGACTATCTTCGACAACTGGCCGCGTGTGATGTTATTGTTGGGGCGGAAAGTGCCGTCCGAGTAGCCGCCCATGATGCCCCGGCAGGCAAGACACTGCACGTAAGCGTAGAAGGTGCTGTTCTGAGGAACGTCGGTGAAGGAGACCGAGCAGGCTGTGGCGGTGGCGGCTGCCATCGTGGCCGTAGTAGTCGCGGCCGCCCTCGTAGCCGTAGCGGTTGCCGAGACGGCGGTGCCGGTGGGACATGCCAGGCCGCTATCTACTACTATTGAGATGTCGTCCACGTTCCAGCCTTGCGCGCCGGTATTGAGGTCGCTGCCCTCGCGGAAGCGGACCTGTACGCTGCTGCCCTTGAGCGACATAAGGTCGACAGTCACCATCTCGAACTCCGGGAAGAGCGCGTTCTGGTTGACCCAGGCATCGCGTGCAGATAACGGGTTGCCACTGGCTGCGGTTATCACGCCCGTGTATCCACCCTCGGTGATAAGTGACCCTGCATCGGTCCAGACAAGGCCGTTGGTGGAGTATTCGAGCACGCCGCCGTCGAACTCAGGCTGCTCGAAACTATAGCGGTGCTTGAAGTAGAGGTTGGCGGACGTGGCGGTGTCGGGGATGTCTACGGGGTCGGTCTGGGTAAGCTGCTGGTCCGATTGCTCATTAGGGTCCTGGACGGCTGCCGAGTGGATGCCTGAAGCGGCGGTGTCGCTGACCACGCGCCAGGGGTCGGTGCCCAGCGTAGTTACGGCCTCGAACGCGCCCAGGGTGGCGCTCTCAAACCCCTCCGACAGGAGAGTGGTGGAGGCGCAGGAGGTAGCGGTGGGCACCACCCCCACCGTATTGGTAGCTTGAGCGATGGTGCCGGTGGGGGGCACTATAGTGTTGGTCGCCTGGATTACGGTGCCGGTGGCAGCAATAACCGTATTAGTGGCCTGCACGACCGTACCGCTCGGCACAGGAACTGTGTTTGTCGCAGGTACGACGGTGCCGCTAGGGACGACTACCGAAGGCGAGGGCGTGCCTCCCACTGGTGTTGTCACATTAAGGAAGACGGCTGAGATCACGCCCCAACTCTGGAAGCCCGCGTAGTCATTGACGCCGCGCCCGCGCACGAAGATGATGTGGCGGCCAGGCGTCAGGCCGGTGGTGTTTATGGTGGCCTGGACAGGCTCGGTCGGCTCGTCAAACGCGCCGTCCTGCGCGGTCATGGGTATGCCGGTGCCGCCCGCCCAGGGTGGGGTATCAACGTAGTATTCGGCGGCGGCGATGTTCTGGTTGTAGGCGTTGCCGGTCCAGACGTGGTTGATGGTGGCTGTGAGGTTGGACGAGGTGCCCACCGTGACGGTCATGGGGTTGGTGGCGGGCAGGTTGGTGTCGGGGCCGCGATTGGTCAGGTAGGGAGTGCGGGCCAGCTTCGCCAGGTAGGTCAGCATGCCGCGATTCTCCGGCCAGATGCCGCGCGAGCTGCCGCAGCCTGGGCTGTCAAGGCAGGCGTAGGCGGGGAAGAAGCTATTGCCGCTGACCTCGGTGGTGTAGGAGGCGATGCCGAGAACGCCGTAGCCCCAGCTAACCTCGTCGCCGTCCACTCCGTAGAGGACTACGGGGGGCGCGCCATACTGGTAGCCGTTACCGGTGGCGTTGGCGTTATTGCCCATAGCGTTGACCGCGCTCATGTGCGCGCCGATGTTGTGCAGGTCGGCATAGTTGGGCGCGTTGGCGGTGGTATGCCCCCAGGGGTGCAGGTTGAGGTTGGCGACGGAGTGCATAGTCTGCATGACGCCTGTGGTGGTGATAGGCGCGGGGTCGTTGTCGTTGGTGCCGCGCTGGTCGGGGAATAGCTGGGTGAGCTTGTTCTGGACTGCCTGGGTCTCGTCTTCCGAAGCAGCGGAGGTACCACGATACTGGAGGTTGCAGCCGCTACCACTGGAGCCGCCGCAGCACCCCCACTTGAAGGAGAAGTTGCGATTGACATCAATGCCCATCTGGGCCTGGTCGCTGGGGGGGTAGACGGCGCAGTTGGTGTTGTTGAGGTTCTTGCGCTGGGTCATGGGCTGGGCCTCTCCGCCCTGCTCGACTATGTGGTGGCCGTCGGGGTTGAGCATGGGCATGACCCAGATATCGTGGTAGTCCACCAGCCAGCGGGAGTCGGCGTTGGTGTTGTACTCGTCGAGGAGCATGTTGATGAAGCGCATGGCGACTTCGGGGGTGGCTATCTCGCGGGAGTGGACGGCGGCGTCGTACCAGTAGGTTGGCTTGGGGCCTGCGATGTTGCGGTTGGTGATGTGCAGCACCCACAGGTCGTAGCCGTTATGGGGGGTGGGCACGAGGCAAGAGCCGGGGTGGGTCTTGCACCATGTATCGCCTATATCCACCTTCTCGGCCAGCGTGGGATAGGCCGCGACTTTGGCGTCCATGAAGGCGATCATCTCTTCGACGGTCTTGTACCCGCCGTAGAATGTGTCAGGGTTCGCCGGGTCGTAGTTGGCCCACTGTATAGGCCTGTTGGCATCCCTGGTCTGCTCCTGGTCTATCTCTATGCGCGCGGTAGGGAAATCGGCGCGCAGTTGGTCGTAGGTCTGCTGGGACGCCCAGAGGGTCAGGTAGCCGCCTGTGGTGGGCGATTCCGTCACGTCGTATTCGTTGGCGAGGCGGTCGCGCTCCGCGTTGTCGCGGAAATAAAAGCGCAACACCAGCGTCTTAGCGGGCTTGCTCGTCTGCGCCGCGACACGCGCCGCCGCGTTCGCCGAATAAACGCCGGACCCCGCGCCCGCCAGCCCGCCCAGTGTAAGGGCTAGCAGGAGAAGGGTTGATGTAATTTTGAGTTTTGAATTTTGAATTTTGAGTTGGGGAGAGGTGCCGAGGTGGGTTTGTCTCTGCATGGGGTGTTGTTGCTCCTTCCTGGGTAGTTGGGAGTTATGCGTGCCAGGCTACTGCTGATAGGTAGGGAAGGAGAAAGGCTTGACACCCATAACTCAGAACCGGTTCAGGGGCCGGAGGCTTGCGTGAGTGCGACGTACAGCATTTTTGCTAGCTGGCCCCGTGTGGCATTTGCATTTGCACGGAACGTGCCATCGCCGTACCCGGATACCACCCCATGATACTGTGCGGTCTCGATGAAACTGTAGAATGTGCTTCCCCTCTCGATGTCGGTGAAATGAGGCTCTGCAGGGTCGAGGAGGGGCCAGCGTCGAGCGAGGGTTATTATCTTGGAAAGCTGGCCGCGCGTTACGTTGCTGTTGGGTCGAAACGTGCCGTCTGCGTAGCCTCCGATGATACCTTTGCTGACGGCTGCAGACACCACCTCGTAGAACCAGTCGGCAGGCGCTACGTCGCTGAAGGTTGGCTCAAGCGGCGCCGTGAGCGTCCAACCCTCACCAAGCACCACGATCTTGATGATTTGAGCGCGGGTCGCGGGGTTATAGGGCCGAAAGGTATTGTCCGGGTAGCCGGAGATCAGGTTGTGGCAGGTCAGCCAGTCAACCGCCCTGTAGAAGAAGTGGTTGATGTAAACGTCGCTATAATTAGCGCAAGGTAGGGGGGTGGCCGTGTTGGGTGGCCCCGGCGTGCGGCTGGGTGCCACTGTGTAGGTAGAAGTGGCTATGCGGGTAAAAGTAGATGTTTGGGTGGAAGTTGTGGTACGCGTGAGAGTCGGCGTTCGAGTATAAGTAGAAGTGCGTGTCAATGTGGGGGTACGTGTGGGGGTATGTGTGAATGTAGGGGTACGTGTCAGCGTTGGAGTACGGGTAAGCGTAGGTGTGCGTGTGGGAGCCGGGGTTCGCGTGGAAGTGGGAGTGCGTGTGCCGGTAGGTTGAGGTGTCTCTGTTGGAGTGGCGGTATCGCTGGTTGGAGTGGGGGAGGGGGTGGGGATGTTAGTTGCCGAGTAAGGCGTAGTTGTCGGCGTATGGGTGCTGGTGCTGGTCGCGGTTAGGGTTGCTATGCGAGTTGAGCTTTGGGTAGCAGAAAATGGCGTGCTGGTTGGGCTTTGGGTAGCAGTATGGCTAACAGTATTGGTAGGGCTGGGCAGCGTGGTAGGTGAGTTGGTAGCCATTGGTATCAGAGTAGCGGAGGCACTTGGGGTGTTGATGGGTGTGGGGGTCAGGACGCTGCCCGTAACAGTGAAGAACGCTGAAGAGAATACTCCCCAGCGCCCCGCATCGTTTTGGCCTTGCACCAGCAGCAGGTGGCGGCCATTCGACAGGGTGCTCGTATCTACGGTGGCCGAGACGTTTGCAACACTCCCACCGAAGTTGCCACTCATAGGGACGCCGCTACCGTCTTCGCCAGGCTCATCAATCGCATACACGGCAGCCGAAACGAGGCCGTAGTTGGAGGAGAGCACGCCAGTCACCTCGATACTGCCGGGTGACATACCAGGTGCCACAGCTATATTACTGGGGGTTGGGCCAAACGGGCGAGACAGGGTAGTGGGCAATGCTGGATCCACAGCCTTTGCAGCATACATGAAGGCAGAACGCTGCGCCTGCCAAATTTGGTCGAGTGTGTCGCAGGTTGGCGAGAGGGTGTTGCCGATGTTGAAAGTATAGGCGGGTATGCCGTACTGGCCGTAGAGCGTGTCGTCCAGTATGCCGCTGATGAGGGCATTGGCATAATGGGTGCGAACGGCGGAGCGCGGGGTACCGTTGAGGCGGCCCAGGTTCCAGCCCAGCGCGTCCAGTCCTGCCATGTCCGGCGGTGGAGTGGCCGACCAACCCCAGGGGTAGTGAATGGCGGGGCCAGGGGCTTGTATCGAGATTACGAGATCGGCACCACTTGCCTGGACCGTCGAGAGAACGTGCTGGCTTTCCGGCTCGGAGAGGGCAGAAGGTCCAGGGTAGGTACTATCGCATTGCAGGCTGCTGGTCCCGCCCTGGTTCCAGTGGAATGGGTAGTTGAGGTTCACGTCAGCGCCGCGTCTGGTGGAGTTCGTGCAATAATTGTTATTCGCGTTCTTGTATGAAGTCGGATTCTGACCAGTGTACATGCTAAAATAGCCATCAGGGTTTATTACGGGCATGAACGCCACGCGGCGGCTGTCCAGCAGCCAGGTAACATCCGGGTCTACGCCGTAGTTCTCGACCAGGTAAGAGATAAAACGCAGCAACACCTCCGGCCCGGCGATGTCGCGTGCGTGGTGCGCTCCCGCGAGGAAGAGTGTGGGTTTGGGTCCAGGGAGGCGATTGCTGCCCAACTGTAACAGCCATTGCTGCCGCCCCTCCCACGAAGGACCTGCGTCGGTGAGCGTGGCTAATTGGGGATAGGATGAGGCGATACCCTGGAGGAAGGTCTCTATCTGAGGGTTGGTGCGATAGCAGGCGGGGTCCCAGTCGGCAGAATGTGGGGTGGGAGCAGCCTGAGTAGGAGAAGCGCCACCGAGGGTAAGTAGAGACGCGCACGCCAGCAATAACAAGGAGAGCGCCTTGATCGCCATATCTACCTCCGGTGAAGCGTGAAACGTGACTTTATCAGTGTTACACACTACAGCGCGACGATAGCATGGACGAATGCGCGACAATTATACACGCCGGATAACGCGTTCGCTAGCCCTAATTTGGGGCAATTTTGGTTTATTCCTGGAATAATTTATACACTCGATTGTTCGGAAGGAGACTGTGCCGCTACTATTGATGCCAACTGGCCGCTAACCACCAACTCCTCGACAGCCGCGATGTAGGGCTGAAAATCGACGTCTTTCTCCAGGAAGGGCAGCCGCTCTCTTATCAATTCGTAGGCAGCGGCGGTGCCCCTACCCATGCGGGCTTGGGGATTGGACCGTAGGCGGAAGTCTATCGCCTGGGCGGCCATCATGGCTTCGAGGACAAGTATGCGAGTGGTGTTGGCTACGATAGCGCGGGCGTGGCGAGCCGCGATTGGCCCCATGCTCACATGGTCTTCTACGTTGGCGGAGGTGGGGATCGTATCCACGCTCGCGGGGTGGGCCAGGCTCTTGTTCTCCGAGGCCAGCGCGGCAGAGGTGTACTGCACCATCATAAAGCCACTATTCAGGCCGCCTTGCTCTATCAGGAAGGCGGGGAAGAGGCCGCCGTGAGCGCTTACGTCAACCAAACGCGCCTGCCGACGTTCACTGATGGTGCCAAGCTGACAGACGGCAATACCCAGGAAGTCGGCGGCTACAGAGAGGGGCGCGCCGTGGAAGTTGCCGCCCGAAAGCACGGAATTATGAATTTTGAATTCCGAATTTTGAATTTGGGGTGCTTCTAATTCAGAATTCGGAATTGAGGATTCAGAATTAGGGAAGATGAGGGGGTTGTCGTTCGCGCCGTTTAGCTCGATGGTGAGGGTATTGTTGACGTATTCTACTGCGTCTCGAACGGGGCCATGCACCTGGGGCATGCAGCGCAGGGCGTAAGCGTCCTGTACTTTACCCGCGACTGCTTTTCCGGTGCCGTCGCCTGGGGTATCGTGCCAGAGCAGGGTGCTGCCTTCAACCGATTGGCGGATGCGGGCGGCAGAGGTGATCTGGCCGCGCTGGCCCCTGGCGGCGTGGATGCGAGGGTCGAAGGCGGCGGGCAAACCCTGTAATGCTTCCAGGCTCATCGCTCCTATGACATCAGCCGTTTCGCAGAGCATGGCCGCGTCAACCAGGGCAAGGGAGAGGAGGGCCGACATCAGGGAAGTGCCGTTCGACAGAGCCAGGCCCTCTTTCGGGCCGAGCACGACAGGCGCAAGGCCTGCCCCACGCAAGGCTTCCGAGGCGGGCATGTAGCCGCCGCGCCATTCCGCCTGACCGCGCCCCATCATAACCAGCGCGGAATGGGAGAGCGGGGCGAGGTCGCCGCTCGCGCCCACGGAGCCTTGTTCGGGCACGTAGGGGTGTACGCCCGCGTTGAGCATATCGTAGAGCAGGTTCAGGGTTTGCAAGCGTATGCCGGAGTAGCCCAGCGAGAGGGTATGAGCGCGACACAGCATCATGGCGCGCACAACCTCTGCGGGTAAGGCGGGACCAACACCCACGCACTGGCTCAGTATCAGGTTCACCTGTAGCTCTGCCAGGTCCTTGTGCGATATTACCCGGTCCTTGAAAGCCCCAAAGCCGGTTGTGATGCCGTAGACCACATCACCCCGCGCAACTATGTCGTCCACCACCGCACGCGACCTCTCCACTCTGCGCTGAGCGTCGGGTGACATCCCCGCTGTGAAAGCAAACCCTTTCATGTCGCCCTGCCGAGGAGAGCGCGCTATGCGCACCACATCGTCAGGGGTCAGGTTGGTACCGTCCGAGATAAAGTTGTGAGCGTGATGGGGTAAGTCCATAGCCGTGCTTTCTAGATTAGTTGCTATCAACGTCTTGCGACATGCCATCGCCAGCCTCTGCCGTGTGACCGCCGCTTTCCAACCTCTGATTTCTGATTTCCGACTTTTGATTTCTCAGGAAGTTGACGACCCTGGACGCTACATCTTCGGGCGTGAGGCCATCGGTGTGGACGTACAGATCGCAATGCTTGCGTGCGTGGGAGAGCCTGCGGTGCTCCTCATCAAGTAGAGATTTCGGCCACCTCACCCGGCGGCGTCTTCTTATAGTCGGCAGAGATGCGTCGAGGTAGATAAGCACATCAGGTTTGGAAAGCTGCCACAGATATGCCACGTACGAGTGTTCCTGTGCGCAGGTGCGTGCCTTATAACCCTTTTCTTTGAGAGTACGTGCGAGAGTAGACTTGCCCGCCGAGCACACGCCTACTATAAGAACGTTGCGGGGGTCGAGAGGGTGCGGGGCAGCAGCATCGTGGGTGTGGACAGGACGCGAGGGTGCGCTTATGCGCGGGCCTGTGCGGAGTAGGGCGCTTTGAGGCCGCCAGCGAGCGTGGCGATGGTCGGTGTTGCTGGGCGGAGAGGGGGGAGCAAAATGGGCGTCGTGGTCTCCAGGACTCGATATGCTATTTTCGCCCATCATGATCTCTCCAAGCGTCTTTGCTCATGAATCCAATGGTATCAATAGCCTACGAGAGTTGTCAAGCCGATGCCCAAAGTCGCCTTGACATTCTCTCAGAGACGCTGTATAATAATCACAATGACGCGGGGTGGAGCAGCGGAAGCTCGTTGGGCTCAACTCGCAGGATTAACAAGACCAATATGAGCACGAAACTCCGGGGAGACATTGCGGAGCAAGCGGCTATTCTTCACGCGTTGAAGCATGGCTGGGGTGTCCTGAGACCTGTCGGTGACCGATTGCCTTACGATCTGGTCCTCGATATACAAGGGACGCTCGTCAAAGTCCAGGTGAAGTGTGCGTGGTTCGATGAGATACGCGGCAATTATGTCGTGGACAATCGCCGGACCAAGACGAACCGTCGCATGATGATTCGTGACACGTATAAGCCGACTGACTTTGATTTTGCCCTGGTGTATATAGAGCAATTAGACCTGTTCTATATTTTCCCTGTGGACGTGTTCACCGGCTACGCCAGTGAGATTCACATGGTAGAGGCCGGCAAGCGCCAGCGAAAACCTAGTTCCGCTAACTATCGCAACGCTTGGGACTTGGTCCTGCAATGGGCTGCATGCCGGGAAACTGGCATGCGATCACCTGTCAAATTCGGGGAAGCCGTTCGCGGGGTAACCCCGAGCCAAGCTCCAATGGCATCAGCCACGGGAGAAGGTGTAGAGACTTAATGGCAGGCACCCTCCGGCGGTAATACCGTGTCGAGGGTGAAGAGAAAGTCCAGACCACAAACTGGTTCACCAGGCAGCGAAAGCTGTAGTGGCAGGCATAACCCAAAGGTCGCAGGTTCGAATCCTGCCCCCGCTACCATCGAGGCCCTCCGGGGCCTCTTTTTGTTGCCTTTATTCGCCTGTGGTAGAATGGGAGAGTTGTGTCGCGCCCTTTACAGAGGAATCATACTCTATAAACCAGGGAACCGGTGGCGCGTCTCGATTGTAAGAATAAGTAAGCTTGATATGAGGAGAAGCATAAATGGCAACAGCTACCCTGCCTTCAAGGGCCGATATAGAGACAGAGCATAAGTGGCACCTGGAGGCTATCTACTCGGAAGATACGCAGTGGGAAGAGCATTTCAATGAAGTGCTACCTATGATTCAGGAGGTCGCCTCGTACAAGGGCCGCCTGGGAGAGAGTGCGGAAACGTTGCTGGCGGCCATCGGCCTGCGGGACAACCTGGGCCAGCGCATGGACCGCCTATATGCCTATGCACGCATGCGGCGCGACGAGGACAACACGAACGCGCACTACCAGGCGCTTGAGGACCGCACGCGGGCTTTGTGGGCACGCGTAGAGGAGGCTACCTCGTTCTTTAACCCGGAGCTTCTTCAGGTGGGACAGGAGAAGGTCGAGGGGTTCATGCAGGAGAGCGAGGGCCTCAAGCTCTACGCGCACCTGTTCGATGACCTCTTCCGCGAGAAGGAGCACATGCTCAGCGGGCCGGAAGAGGCGATCCTTGCGGCTATGAGCGACGTGGCGGGCGGGGCGAACCAGATATACGACATGCTCACCGAAGCCGACCTCAAGTACGGCAACATCACCGACGAAGAAGGCAGGGAGATAGAGCTAACGCACGGACGTTACCTGCGCTATATCCGCTCCGCCGACCGCCGGGTGCGCCAGGACGTGTTCCACAAGCTGCTCGGCGCGTACCAGCGATACCGCAACACCATCGCGGCTTCCTATTCTACGCAGGTCAAGACGGACATCTTCTACGCTCGCACTCGCAAGTACAACTCCGCGCTGGAAGCCGCCCTCTTCAGGGACAACATCCCCGCCAGCGTATATGAGAACCTCATCAGCGCGGTCCACGACAAGATGCACCTGATGGACCGCTACATGGCGCTTCGCAAGCGCGTGCTGGGCGTTGATGAGCTACACATGTATGACCTGCATGTGCCCCTGGTGCCGGAGGTTGATGCTTCCATCCAGTACGGCAAGGCCGTAGAGATGGTGGAGGAAGCCCTCTCCCCGCTGGGCGAGGAGTACAGTACAGCCGCGAAAAGTGGCTTCCGCTCCCGGTGGACCGACGTGTACGAGACCCCCAACAAAAGCTCCGGCGCGTATAGCTGGGGTGTGTATGGCGTCCACCCGTTCATGCTGCTGAACTATCAGGACACGCTATACGACGTTTTCACGCTGGCGCACGAGATGGGCCATTCCATGCATACTTATTACTCGTTCGCCAACCAGCCTTATATCTACTCGAATTACACGCTGTTCGTGGCGGAAGTGGCTTCCACCTTGAACGAGGAGTTGCTGGGCCACTATCTGCTGCACAACACGGATGATAAGGCGGTCAAGCTGGCGGTGGTGAACCACAGCCTTGAGCAGTTCAGGACGACGCTCTACAGGCAAACCATGTTCGCGGAGTTCGAGAAGATAGCCCACGAGCGAGCCGAAGGGGGCGAGTCGCTGACGGCAGATCTGCTCTCGGAGATACACTACGACCTGAACGTGAAGTATCACGGCAGGAACGTAGAGGTAGACAAAGAGATAGCCATCGAGTGGGCGCGCATCCCGCACTTCTATCGCAGCTTCTACGTCTACAAGTACGCCACCGGGATCTCGGCGGCTGTCGCGCTGTCGCAGCAGATACTGAACGAGGGCCAGCCCGCCGTTGACAGGTACCTCAAGTTCCTCAGCAGTGGCGGCAGCGACTACTCCGTCAACCTCCTGCGCGATGCGGGCGTGGACGTGGCCTCCCCCGCGCCTGTCAACCAGGCCCTAGAGCTATTCGAGAAGCGCCTGGGCGAGATGGAGGAGTTGCTAGGCGTAGGGAACGAGTAAGTTAGTCTCCATTCTAATTCTAACCGCCAAGACGCCAAGAGCGCCAAGTACCCGCCAAGTCGTTATTGTTTAACCGTCTATTAAATAGCGGAAAGCCATGAGACAATAGGCGCACATAAACAAAGCTTGGCGCGTTCTTGGTGTTCTTTGCGTCTTGACGATTGGGTATTGTTATCGTTCGGACATGTCCGTTTCGTTTGACAGCCAACAGGCACTGCTGGTATAATAGGTGTGCCTGTCCGCACCGGCATGGCTGCTTACCAGGCAGGTGCTGAGAGGTAGTTGCGGCGAGGTAGCTCAGCGGTAGAGCAGGGGACTCATAAGCCCTTGGTCGGGAGTTCAAATCTCCCCCTCGCCACTTCCACGCGACGTTACACGTAAATAGATTCAGAATGGAATTGCTCCTAATCTTATAGGAGCAATTCCCACGTTAAAGCAAAACAAGACTCCACCTAAAACTGAAACTTAGGGACGGTCGAATCTTCCCATTGCGTGGCCCTGTACATCGTGGGCAAGCAGATTTGGCTCGTTAGTGAATTTGGCTAGTAAGGAGGCAAACTTTCCACAATATGGGTAGTGCTATAATGCTCCTACCTAAGATAAAGGCTCCTGGTGGGATTAGCACCAAGAGCCTAGTTCAAAGCTCATATCTTGTTTGTTCAAAAGATTCGTAACCTACTTTATCCTAGTACTACCCTCAGGAGCGCCCTTATTTAATTGCCAAGGCGAATCAGTAGGAGTTGGTCTAGGCGTAGAGGGTTTAGAGGGCGTAGGCGGAGATGCCGTCGTGCCCCGTGTTGGCTTATTTGAATTTGAGTTCTGGGACATGCCAGGCTCCTTTTCCACATCCTATATCCTAACTCCTATTATAGCGCATACAGTTATGTCTGTAAACCCTAACCCCAACAAGCCAGCGCAGCCAAATTCAGTACCTGCTACTACACCGCTCTCAAAGTTGGACTTAGAGCCGGTCGGCAAGCGTTACGTCCTAGATGAGCAGAGGCGAGCATTCGATCATGTAAACGAAGCTGGCAGTGCACTTGACTCCAAGCTACAAGCCCTACTCGGTTCCGGCAGCCTAATCATCTCCCTTGTGGGAACTGTTCAGTTAGTTAACCTCAGACAGGGTGGTGATCTATTCTTTTGGGGTTTGGGCGTCACAATAGTACTGTATATCATTATGGTTGGTGTAATCCTTTGGGGCTTGCGTCCGCTTGAATACTATGAGCCGATTGATAATGATTGGGAAAAGCTGGATCGTACTTTCTTTGGCGAGAATGAGGACGATGTATTGGAGCAGCTTATCTCAAACTACCTAAAGTATATCGAGCAGAATCGAAGGCACAATGTCAGTAAGGTAAAAATGCAAAGGATAGCGACAGGGCTGCTAATGTTTATTGTCGCTGTAATTCTGTTCTCCATACCTTTTAGCTTGACTGCGCCTGCAACACAACAAGGAACCCCTACTCCCCAAGCTACACCTTCCCAAGTGGTATCACCGTCTTCACCGCCCACACTCACATTGCCTCCTTTGCCGATCCGAACTATATCACCGGTACCTACTCCGTTCACGCAACCCACGCCCACAAGTTTCTAGCCGATGAGGTAATTCTAATGTCGAGCGAAATTGAAAGAAGTAAAGTTCACTGTATAATGTGCGGTCGAAAGACAAACCACGATGTTTTACATGAAATCACACAGAGGGACTCGACTCCTGATGATGAGATTCATTGGTGGGAAACGTTTCAGATCATCCAATGCAGGGGTTGCGATAGTGTCACTTTCCGCAAGCTATCAGGTTCAAGTGAGGATTTTGATGAAGATGGCCCCGTAATCTCACAACAACTCTACCCAGGCCGCACTGCAGGCAAGGGTCCAATAAAGGGTAGCGAGTGGTTCCCCTATACGACTGACCGTATGTATAGAGAAGTCTTGCAGGCTCTAAACAATGATGCACCTGTCCTAGCGGCAATAGGGTTACGTGCGCTAATTGAGTCCATCTGTATAGAGCAGGACGCTGCCTCGAAGGATCTCATAGGGTGCATTGATGAGTTAGCAGATATGGGGCTTCTCGCCAAGTATCAAGCTGAGTTTCTACACGCTCATAGGTTCTTAGGTAACGTTGCAGCACACGAGATGAAAGCACCAAAACCAGAAGAATTAAACGCCGCACTAGATATTGCCGAAACGCTACTAAAGACAATTTATGTGCTCCCTCATGTTGCAGCCACAATCCGGACGGGCAAGAAAAAACCTAGCACACCATAAAGCCTACGGTCAATGACAAACACATCATGACACGCCCCGACAACAGCCCCCAACAGGACCTACCCAGCCGTGTACTTCAACTCGCTCGCAAGAACGACCACGAACACCTATTGCTTCAAGAGCATTTAGTGGTCGGCGTCTCCGGCGGGGCAGACTCGCTTGCCCTTCTCCACATTCTCATAGCACTACGCGGCGAACAAGCAAATAATCTGCACGTCGCCCACCTGGATCACGGCTTCCGGGGGAGCGGGGGGCAGGCAGATGCAGCGTTCGTCATCAGCATCGCTCAGAAGTGGGGCGTTCCCTGCACGACGTTCTCCTTTGACGTGCCTGCCTACGCAAAACGTCATAAGCTATCGGCTGAAGATGCGGCCAGGCGCGTGCGCTACGCTTTCCTTGCGGGGGTTGCCGCGCAGGTGGGGGGAACGGTCACGGTAGCGCATAACGCGGACGATCAGGTAGAGACTGTGCTGTTGAACCTGCTTCGCGGTACGGGTGTCAGTGGGCTGGCGGGAATGCACGCGCTAGGGTTGGTGCCTATCTCGGCTGATGAACCGGAGTTCGCAAGCTTATCGAACGCGCCTCTGCCACCCGAGATAGAGGTCTTCCGCCCGCTTCTGTCTATCTGGCGCGAAGAAATTGCGCGCTATTGCGAGGCGGTGGGCCTCCAGCCGCGAACCGACGCGACCAACCAGGACCCAAAGTACCGCCGCAACCAAATCAGGCACGCGTTGCTTCCGCACCTACAGCAGGCGTACAGCCCAGCAATCAAGCGACACCTGTTCAACCTCGCAGAGATCGCATCCTCCGAAGACGATCTGGTTGAGCAGTTTGCGGACCAGGAATGGGGCAGGGTAGCTGATGTGAGCGCGGGCAAAGGGGTGGTCCAGTTCGTGTGCAGTGAATTCTCCCAACTGCCCGAAGCTTTGCGCCGCAGGATGGTCCGGCACGCCATCCGCGAAGTCGCAGGGACATTAGAAGGCATCACATTCGAGCATATTTGTACGGCAGTCGAAGTTCTGGCAGGCACGCAGGGCAGCCCATCGGAGTTGCACCTGCCTCATGGGGTGGTCGTTCAGAGGCGTGGAGAGAAGGCGCTGATAGCCACCTCGAAGGCTCTGCAAGCCACAAACGATCTCACTCAACAAAATACGTCTGCCTGGCCCGTTATGGAACCCAGCGTGGAATACGCCCTGACGCCCGGAGATTCCTTGCAGTTGGACGAAGGTTGGGTCGTCACCAGTGGGATTACTCAATTTGGTGAGGCTATTGGCGAGCCGGGAGAATTACTTGCGCTCTTTGATACGGAAGCCATAGGACAGCATGAGCCTCTGGCGATACGCACCCGCCGCCCCGGCGATTACATCGAACCGCTCGGAATGTCGGGCCACAAGACCTTGCAGGACTTATATGTTGATGCTAAAATCCCTGGGGAGTTGCGCGGCAGGTTGCCCATCGTAGCCTCCGGCCAACATGTGAGTGAGGCAATCTGGGTGCCGGGGCGTGGTGGAAGGAGGTCCAGGCACGCGCCTCTTACGGCGGATACCGGGAGGGTGCTGCGCCTGGAATTCAGGAAGAGTGAGAGCCAGAAAGGAGACGAAGCCAGTGTGGGGAATTGAGGAGCGAAGTCTGATACACAATTTGCGCGACGACATTGACCACATCCTGGTCACGGAGCAGCAGATACGAGATGCGGCGGCGAACCTGGGTCGCCAATTGACCGAGGATTACACCGGGAAGGATCTGTTGCTCATCGGCGTGCTCAGGGGCGCGATCATGTTCATTGTTGACCTGGCGCGCGCCATTGACCTGCCTCTGACACTCGATTTCATGGCGGTTGCCTCTTACGGCGCTTCTACCCAGACCAGCGGCATCGTGCGCATCTTGAAGGACCTCGATAGCTCGATAGAGGGCAAGCACGTGCTTATAGTCGAAGATATTATAGATAGCGGCCTGACTCTCAACTATATCCTTGAGACCCTTCGCACACGCAACCCGGCCAGCCTGCGCGTTTGCACGCTACTCAACAAAGTGGAGAGACGCCGGGTGGACGTGCCGGTGGACTACGTCTGCTTCAACATCCCCGATGAGTTCGTCGTGGGCTATGGCCTCGACTTCAATCAGATTTACCGCAACCTGCCCTTCGTGGGCGTGCTGAAGCCGGAAGCATACGAGCGCACCCCAGGCGAAACCGTAGCTGGTGAAGATGGAGAGAGCTAACTTAGCTGGTGAGCGCTTGCCCGGCGAGAGTTCGCTACGCTCATAGTCGCGGGCAACGCATACAAAGTCGCCCTTCGGCGACTACTCTCATGGCATAGTCCGCGCAGGCGGACTTCGTAACAGTTGCCCGCGACTTCAGTCGCCGGGCAAGGGGCGGCTACGAGCAACCGTCCCCCACCAAAGCTCCTCTAGCTGGGGCGCTATCGCCTCAACCCGCAACGTTTCGGCTACGTCGAGGGCGTTTTGACGAACCCGCTTATAGTGTTGCGGCTCGTTTAACAAGCGGGTGATTTCTGCGGCGATGCTCTCTGCCGAGCGTGGAGGAACGGACACGCAGGCATCTAGCGGCGCGAGGTATGAGACGATGCCGGTGGTCTCTGTGGCTACCGAAGGGGTGCCTACCGCGCAGGCTTCGGGCACGACCTTGTTTTGCGCTTCCAGGATTGATGGGCACACAAATATGTCCGCGCCTGCCAGGTGGTGCCGCACCTCAGTATGAGGGACCTGCCCGGTAAAGACGACGTGGCTAGCTGCGCCCGCCGCCTCCGCACGCTTCTTCAAGAACTCCCTGTAATCGCCGTAGTGCTCGGTGCTGCGGGAGGGGCCGCAAACCAGGAACCAGGGAGGTTCGGCTCCGCGTTCGCGTTGCGCCGCCACTATCTGCGGTATGGCATCAACCAGGTATTCCACGCCCTTGAAGGGGTGTAGCCTGCTCAGGAGCATTACGACAGGGCGCGGTATGCCGATGCCGTATTTGCTTGATAGGAAATCCCTACCCTCTGCCCTGAACCGTTCCAGCGGCACGTCGACAGGTGGAAAGGCGCTGTTCTCAAGTGCGCGCAGCACGACGGCTATCTTGCTCGACGGGGCAAGGTGCTCTTTAACTAAATAATCCGCCAGGAGGGGGGATATGGAGCGCACCAGCGCAGCACGCCTGAGGGCGAGCGACACGCCCATACGCGGCAGCCTGAACCGGCGGTAGCCATAGTCGGCCTCCGGCAAGTCAATAACGTCCGCGCCCTGTACGTTCGCAAGGTAAGGCGCGTGCCCTCCCCCAAGAGCCGCTACCAAGCCGAAGGGATACGCACCTTCCACATGTATCAGGTCGTACTTGTGCCTACGCAGGTGACGCCGGTAGGCCGCCAGCAGGGTTGCCATGTATTCGTACTTCAGCAGCCCATTCGCTAGCTTGCCTCCAATCTGCGACAGTCGCCCCCCGCCCGCCGCAAGGTTGACCCGGTAGGCCGGCACGCCCGAATAGACGACGCGTGTGTACCTCGGCACGCTCGGCTCGGTAATCTGGGTGAGCACCTCGACTTCGTGCCCCCGCTCGCGCATGGCAAGGACAGTCTGCTCGTGGCTGGCGTTGCCCATCACATCGGGGCCGTATGAGCCGATAAAGTAGAGGACTTTGAGAGGGCCGCGCCGGGACGAAGCGATAGATTGGCTCTGCATAGATGCCATTATACCAGGCATAAGTTGATGAGCACACAAAAAGCAAAGACCGCCAGCCCGCGCGTGGGCTGGCGGTCTTTGCTTTTTGTGTTTATGTTATTTGCTGCCCGCTTCAGGCCCGTCAAGGGCGCCGGAGAGCATCTTCGATAGCTGGGCGCGGGTGACGTTGAGGCCGGGGCGGAAGTAGGGCTTGCTGCCCGCGCCGCACGGCTCGTTCGCGCCTCCACAGGGGTAGCCGCCGAGGACGCCATGCTGAGCCGCCGCCTCCACATAGCCGTAAAGTGAGGAGATTGCGGGCACGTCCTCGAACGTAGGGGCGGAAGGAGTCACCACCTGCCAGCCGCGCGAGACGCTTATCATCTTGGCGGTCTGAGCGCGGGTAACGTTGTTGCCCGGCCTGAAGTAAGGCTTGTTGCCCGCGTCGCACGGCTCTCCCGTGCCGCCACATTGGTAGCCGCCGATGACGCCATGCTGGGCCGCAGTCTCGATGAACGGGTAGAGCGTATTGCCGGGCGAGACGTCAGCGAACGTTGCCGACGCAGGCGACACGAGTTGCCAGCCCGCGCCCAAGACGACCATCTTGCTCAGTTGCGCCCTGGTCGCGGTGTTCGCGGGGCGGAAGAGGAGGCGGTTGTCGTCTTGGGCGTAGCCGGCGATGACGCCCCGCGTGCCCAGGTCGTTGATGAACTCGGCTGCCCAGTACTGGGTCGGCACATCGCTGAAGATGGTGCTCTGCGACGAGTGATCCACCAGGATCGGCGTGAGGCTGTACCACCTTGAGGTGTTGTAGCCGTCGCGGGCCACACCATACACCCAGTAAGTGCCGTTCGATAGCGCGGAGGTATCCCAGGCATACGAGCCTGCGTCCAGGGGCAAGCCGGAAGCAATCAGAGTGCCGTTGAAGCCGCTATTGTCGCTATCCCTGTAAAGGTCTACGGTGCCGTCACCCTGCAATTTCCGCCAGCGGATCAGTGTGGCGGGGCCGCTAACGGGCATGCTGGTGAGACTGGCGTTCTTCATGCGGAAGAAGGCGGGCAGGAGAGGGGAGCCGTTGTTGGCGTCGTCCTGCTCGTGCGGGTCAAAACGGAGCGTGTTGATTTGCCCCGTCCAACCTGCCGGGTTTGCAACGAGCGGCAGCACGGGCATGTCCCATGTGAAAGGCATCCACTGGTTGTAGTGGGCCAGTATTGCCTGGCTGTGGTCCCATACGATTGGATTGGTGCTCGACCAGAGCATGCGCGGCCCTGCGTTCCAGGGGGAAGTCGGGCGCTGAGTTGGGGCTTGCAGGTAATAATCGAAGTTCACGTACCTGTAGCGGCTGGTGTCTATCCGCGTATTCTCGTCGGTAACGAACCAGTAGAGCTGAGGGTCGTTGTTCGTGGCGTTGGCCTGGATGTAGTCAGGAGTCGTGACCAGGTTGCCGACGTTGGTGACGCGCTTGAACTGGCTAGCATCAGTCCAGCCTGAGCCTTTCACGGCGTAAGCGAAGTCCTCGCCACTGCGCGGTCCTGGCGCGTCTATCTTCAGGAGGGGTGCCGTGTTGACGTTCAGGGGGCCGCTCGAACGCCACGAGCCTTCCATCTCAGCGTGAATCCAGTATGTGCCGGGTGCCATGCCGGTAGCGCGCCACGAGTAGGAGAGGGAGTCGGCGGACACGGTAGCTATGAGGTACTCGTTCCCCACGTTAGCGTCCGGGTTGGTGCTCAGATAGAGATTGACATTCGGGTTGCCGGTCGAGGTATGGGTCCAGGCGATGTTCACGTTGGAGCCGGTAGGGGGCGTGAGGCGTATCCAGTCGTACTGGACGGTGTTATTGTCGGTGTTCCAGGGCGCATCCAGCCGCATGCCTGCCACGCTGCCCTCGTTGGTCCAGTTGCCGCCGGAGGCCGGACCACCCGCAGGCAGGTCTACCTCGTAGATGTGCCAGCCGGGCTGGTACTGGATAAAGCGCGTGTTGCCGGTAGGCGCGTAGGTGTGAGGCTGCTTGACCCACCACATCACGCCCTGCCCGGCCTGCTGCACGTTCACCCGCATCCACAGGCGTGTGAAGCGAGACGTGTCCACCGGGCGGTTCACGCCGTCCGCCTCGCCCAGGTACGAATATATCCCCTCGTAGCTCTGGTATTGCAGCATCACATGGGCGTCCGTGCTGGAATTGGTGGCCGCGCTCCATATACCGTTGGCAAGCTGGGGCAGGTTGTACTTGTAGGGGAAATCAATATCGTCCGGGTCGTCCATGTCCCAGGGGTTGCCGAGCACCTGTGTGGCGTAGTCGTCGGACTCCGCGATGGTCACGTTATTCGGCGAGGTGAGGGTAATGCTAGCGGGGGTGTCGCTGCCCGCCCCGGCGCGAGCCGGGATAAGCATCAACGCAGCCGCAAGCAAGAATGCGGGCGGGAGAAGTAATTTAGCCAGGGAAGCCGGGGTGAGGTTTCGCATGAGAAGATGTGGTATCCTTTCGCTCTTAAACTGGTACGCACAAGTCAAAAAGACCCTGCAAGTTATTATACTCGCGGGGCTTCTGGAATTGCTAGTCCTGGCAGGCGTGGCCTCATGGTAGATAAGTCTTAGGGGGTATGGGACTTTCGGGCGATTAAGGCCAAGACGCGCGCAAAATGTGGATAACCCGTAAGGCTGCCGGGCCGCCTGCTATAATTTTCCGGCCTTCAAAGTGGGGGCGGAGACGATTCACGCTCAAATGTGTGTGAACGCCGGATGGCCGGCGGAGTAAGTAAAGGGGAAAGCTATGGGGCGGTTCGAAATATCTTGCCGCAGATTCGCGGTCCTGAGCGGCGTCCAACAAGAGCCGGGCGACTTCTCGGTATGCATCCACCCACGAGCCAACGGCCTGCAACGCAAAGGCACGCTCGCGCTGCTGACCGAGCCAGCAGGCGACCATCCATCATTGGGCGCGGAGGCTTGCAAGATCGCGCAGGAGGCGATCATAGAGCACTACTACGCCGATCATACGCTCAGTATGACCAGCAGCCTCTTGAGCGCGTTGGAAAGCGCGAACAGCGCCCTCCTGCAACACAATTACGGCCATGAAGGCGCGCGCAACCTGCACGAGCCGGGCGCGGTAGCCGTGCGGGCAGGGGGGGTGAAGACGAGGCGCGCTAAGGTGGGTCTGACGGCTGTGCTGGTCCGCCCCGACGCGACGGGCGTCTACCTGGCCCAGTTGGCGCCCACCCAGGCGTATATCCTGCACAACGGCATCATATCCGCTATCCCTGAACGGCCCGCCCAGCAAATACAACCTGGGAGCAATGTGGTCCCCCTGCGGCGGGTACGCACTAATGATGAAGGCCCCTTTGGAGGCTCCGACGTTGAGGAGAGTTTCGCCAGGCCGAGCATATCGTATGCTCCGCTAGGCAGTGGGCCGTCTATAGATACTGACCTGATATACCGGCGCGTCGAGCCTGGCGACATGATAGTGCTCGTCTCATCGAGCCTCGCGCGCTACCTGGATTACGCGACAATCCAGCGCATCCTCTCTTATAGTGACGCCGATATGGTGGCAGGCGCGCTCTACACGATGGCGACGGAATTGGGGATGGCCGAGGCGCACGCCTGTGTGCTCCACCTCGGGGTGAGTTCATCCTCCGGCGTGGAGTCGGATTATACGCACGTGGTCGGCGCGAGTGGCTCGATGCCGCTACTCACAAGCGAGGATGTGGCTGCCTCCGGCGGGGTTCAAGCCGCGCCTCACGGCCCGCAGACCAAATTGCCAAGCATCAGAGGCGCGTTGCGCGGCTCGAAGGATTGGATCGTGCGCCGCCGCAAAGACACGCCCATTGAGAGCGACCATATAGAACTTGACGAGGTAGATGCGAACCCGGTTGAAGAGCACTTTCAAGAGACAGAACCAGCAGCGATTGACGCCGCTCCTTACCCTACGGAGGCGCTGGTGCAGAGGTCGCTCGACATACCGCCCTACCAGGCGGCAAGCCGGGTAGAGAGCGAGGAGCCTGGGGCCGAGCTTGAGTTCGACGGCTGGGAGGACGAACCCCCGGCGCTTGAGGAACCCTGGTTCTTGAAACCGCGCACCCACCAGGAAATATCGGCGCGCCCGACCCTGGAAGGCATGGACCCCGAAGAGGTTGCCGCCCGACTGCCGCATAATGGTAACGGCAACGGCAATGGGGTGACACACACGCCGACCTATCCCGTGCCTGAGCTTTTCGACCCGCATGATGGCCTGGATGGCGAGGACAGTATGGAAGAGCCGGTGGCTGCCCTTCCGGCAAACCCCACAAAGCAAAATGGCAGCCGCAGAGACTACGCCGCCACCACACGAGCTAGCCTCCAGTGGGCGCGAAATACTGTTGCAGCCTTCTTGCCGGAGCGCGTGGCCGGCCCTCGTAACCAAAAGAAAGGCGCTACGAAGTTCAAGGGGGTGCCTGTTCGCCTGTTTATTGGGGCGGGGCTGGTAATACTGGCGGTCATCCTCCTGTTGTCGGTGCTCGCGACCGCAGGCTCGCAGAAGCAGGCAGTGGTCACGAACTACTTGCAGGAGGCTAAGCAAGAGGACTTATTAGCCAATCAGCCAGGTATCAGCCCCGAGGCCAGGCAGCAACATCTCACCCTGGCGCTTGAGAAGGCAAGACAGGCCCAGGCCGCAGATCCGAAGTCGGCAGAGGCCAGCCGTCTAACGGCCAAAGTGCAAAGCGACCTGGACGCACTCAGCGGTATCGTGCGCCTCACTAACGTCAACCTGTTATTCGACCTGGCAGAAGCCGATAAAGCGGCAGGGGGAGAAGAAAAACCCGCATCCCCGGCGGGCGCGACCTCGCAAGCCCACGAGATAGTGATGCAGGGTAACGACGCCTATATACTGGACAAGTCGAGCAACAGGGTCTACAGGTGCAGCATTTCCGCGAAGAACTGCACCGCCATCCTCCGTTCGGGCGACAGCGCGGGAGGGCAAAAGGTAGGGCCGCTGGTCGCCATGACGATGCGCGTCGGGAACGTGGTCGCGCTGGACGACAACCTGACAGCTTACGTGTACAACACCGATATCAGCGCGTGGGAAGCTCAGCCCCTGGGTGAGGCCGCCAACCTGGAGAAGCCCAAAGATATAGCCAGCTACGACGGCCACCTCTACCTACTAGCAGCCAAGCCTGGCCAGGTCTCCAAGTACGTCGCGGGCAGGTATGGCGAAGCGCCGGATGACTGGCTCAAGGACGTGGCGAGCATCGAACAGGTGCAAGGCCCCGTCAGCATGGCGATTGACGGCGCGATCTACGTATTGCTGGCTGACGGCAAGATATTGGCGATGCAAGGCGGTAAGGTGGTGCGCGTAATTCCCGCTCAAGCTGGGGGCTCCGCGCCCACAAGCATCTTCACCAGCACTGATACCCGCGACCTGTACGTGCTCCACGCCCAGGACGGCACCATCACCAAGATCAGCAAAGAAGGGCAAACCATCGCCACGCTAAAGCCTCCACCGGGCGAGGTCTCCACCGTAAGCGGCATGACTGTAGATGAAGGTCGTGGCAAGCTCTACCTGCTGGAAGGCAGGCGCGTGTACGAAGCCGCGCTTCCGGGCAGCGTCTCGCAGGGGGAAGCGGCAGCGCCCGCCCAACAGCCCGGGGCCAAGCCCACTGCCGCGCCCTGAAACTTCCCAGTCATCCATACTGAAGAAGAATGTTCAAATAGACGAAAAGAGGTGGCTGCGCCACCTCTTTTCGTCTATTTGAGCTAAAGATATTATGCTCGCCTGGCGCCAATCTTAAATTCGGTGTGGCTTATGTTAGTTCGTGTAACTTTCATGACTTACGGCGCGATCTGCCATACATCTACCCGGTGCTCAGGGTAAGAAATATCGGGCGCTCTGCCTAGCAACGCGCTGAGTTTCACATCCATGACGGCACGCTGGTCGGGAGTGAATGCCCACCACCTGATGATGACGTACTTTACGCCCATGTCGCGCAAGCTGCGTATTCCGGCACCGTTGGCTATCTCGCCCCGTACAGGGTCATCGGGGCTGGTAGCGTCCAGCAGGTAATGTAGCGCGGGCACCCGTTCGAGCGTGGGATATGGGGGCTGGCGAGAGAGGTAGCCGCCGATTATCGGCTTGCCGTGTACGGTCTGGTAGGCCAGATAATCGCCGAACGACAGGCGCAAGGGTAGCTCCAAGATGGCGAAGCGGCCAGGCTCCTGGGCTATCTTGCTGTAAATAGGCACGTTCCAGCCCGGAGGCACGGTAGGGAAGGGGATCGCCAGGAACTCAAACAATATCACGGCTGAGACGCCCAGCGAGAGCGCGGCGTGCCGCCACTCAATTCTACCCGCCCTTGGCTCTGGAGCGGGGCGGTCCAGGCGTTGGAGGAGCAGCATTACCGCATAAGCTACAAGCACGGCAAGGGCAAGCATCGTCAGCACCGCCAGCCGCGTCGGGGTGCGCATGATACTCAGAAAAGGCAGCTTGTAGATTATCACGTAAGGCAGGGGCACCGACACTTCAAAGACGGTGAAGCGGCTTCTACCGGAGAACTGCAAGACAGGACCCAGGCTCAACACCCATGTCGCGAGAGCGATAAAGCCCCAGAAGCGCACCTGCCGCGTACCGCGCAGCTTCCAGCAGGCAAAGGCGGCGAGCGCAAGCACCGAAAAGCCGAGGAAGACTATCTTCTCGGAGGGGTTTTGCAAAGGCACGGCTGCCCGCGATGCAGGTCCCCATAGAGGGTGCAACTGCGAGGGCAGGAAGGCCAGCGTAGCGTCTGAGGAATAGAAGAGTATCTCGTAAGGAGGCTGCTGTGCGTAGCCCTTGCTCACCTCGGCCAGCGTGGGGAAGAGTATGGGCGAGACCAGTAGCAGGTAGAGGCCGCCGCCCAGAGCCAGCCGCGTGAGGCCGTCTACCCAACCTACGCCTCTCTCAGCGAATAGCCGTCTCTCCGATGGCAGGAACAATCGCCAGGCGAGCAGCATGCCGGTAAATAGAGCCAAAAATATGCCGTAAAGCCAATCCGTGTAGGTGTTGAGCGCGAGCAGAGCGCCCGCCACCGCCGCGTACAGCAACGCCCTGCGAGTTATGCCCACCACGTAAGCCCTGTCTTCAGCGTTTCGTAGCGCGCCCGCCGCGTCAACGGCCTTGAGCAGCACTACTACGTAAAAAGGTATCCACTGCAAAGACGCCAGGTTCATGTGGCCGTAGATATGGGCGAAGTGATACGGGCAGAAAGCGAAGACCGCGCCCCCGGCGAAGGATGCCCAGTTACTGCCTGTCAGATAGTGGCATAGCAAGAAAGCGCCGTACCCGGCCAGGACGAAGGTGGACAGGAGGATGATGTTGTACGTGGCGATGAGGTTGAAGCCGAGGAGTTGGAGGGGGATACCAATGATGCCCGCCGTGAGCACAAGCGTATGAAAGTAGAGATTGACGCCTTCGGGGTAGTAGAGGAGGTCAGTGTGGTAAGGATTGGTATGCAGATTTAGCAGAGCTTCTTTCACCCACCAGAGGTTCCAGATATGCTGCCAGGCATCGCCACCCCCCGGCACCTCGTCAAATAGCTTGAACGCAATCGGGTAGGTGAGCGCAATGGTGAGGACGATATAACCGGCTACGGCAAGCAGGTGGGTAGCAAGAGGTAGGGGCGGTTTCCGAACCGCCCCCGCTATTTCGTGACCGGCAACTTCACCCATCCCTGCTAGTGCCTCGTGACCCTGGCCTGCACGCGCGCCCATGCCCATGTGCGCATCCTGGAGAGGAACCTGAAGAGCACTCGCCAGGCACGCGCGCTCAATGTCGGGGATGGCCGGAAAACGAGGTCGTCGTCCAGTTCAGGGGCGGGCACCGCGTAGGGGCGGGTAGCGCGCTCAGGCTGAGGCGGCGCGGGTGTGGGTGGGGGTGCAGACGGAGATGGCGCATTGGAGAGTGGCTCTCTCGCCGTGCCGGGGTTTACGCCAGCAGGCGATAGTTGAGCGTCAACGAGTGATGCTGAGAGCGGCCCGGTTAGAAACGCAGAGGTTGCGAGAGAGGGAGTCGAGGGCGCTTGATACAGGCTGGTCTGGTGGCGGATGCGCCGCATCAATGGCCTGCCTATCAAGTTGACAGCGCCAGCTATGGGTATGCCGAAGAGCGCGCCCCATATGCCCGCCACCTGGCTGCCGATGAGGATAGCGGCCATCACGTACAGGGGGTGTATCCCTATCGCGCTCGACATGATGCGCGGGCCTAACACGTTCATCATGAGCGATTGCATGATGAACAGGGCAAGCAGCAGCCATGCCCATAGGGATGCTTTTTCCGGGTTGACCACACACACCAACATGGGCGGGATGAAAGCGAGCAAATTACCTACCAGAGGGATAATCATACAGAAACCAGCCACTATCGAGGCCAGCACGATATAGTCCAACTGGAAGGGAGGCACTATCATCACCACCGCCGTCAGCAGAGCATACACAAGCGCGAACACCAACTGGCCGCGTATGAAGCCACCGAAGCTCTTCTCGATGCTCAGTCCGGCAAGACGCACCTCGTCCTGCCAGGTAGGCGGAAGCATCTGCATTATGCCTCCGAAGAGCTTGTCCCCATCCTTCATAAAATAGAACGAGAGGAGGAGCACCAGGATGAGTTGCAGCGCGAGAGTAGCCACGCTCTGCAACACGCTAAACGTGTTCTGCAAAACGCTGAGCACGACAGTCTGCACCTGCCCGGCGAGGTCGGTATAGAATTTGTTGAGGTCAACCTCCTTCACGCCCCAGGAGAGGAGCGTTTTCTGCCCGTCGGCTACCATGCGTGCTATCTCGTTCTGATAAGAGGGGAACTCTGCTATCAAGCGCGATACCTGATCGGTAACGACAGGCACCAACAGGAACCCGCCCAGCGTGAAGACCAGCGCGAGGGCGAGGTAGACGAGCATCACCGAAACCGTGTAGGGCAGGCCGCGCTCGGTGAGCCAGCGCGCCAGGGGGCGCAAGATGAACGCCAACAGCCAGGAGAAGAAGAAGAGCATGAAGATGTTGGTAAACTGGATGAGGAAGCTCCACACCTGCCCTGCCAGCCATGCCGAAGCGATTATCACCAGCAACACGATGAGTGTTTGCAACCAGCGATTGTTCTGCATTTTGGCCCCTCTCCTCTATGCGAGCGCCAGGTTGTAAGCGGTCATAATAAAGGTTTACCGTAGGGGCGGACCTGTGTGTCCGCCCCCACCATTTAACTCTTGACCCGCGTGCCGCACTCCGTACAGAAATACGCATCTGCCTGTAGTGTGGTTCCACAGTTGGAGCATGGGATTGTGCCAGCTCCGACGGGTGCCTCTGCCACGTCCGGAGCCGAGCGATCCCTCGCCAACTCGGAGGCGTATTCGTCGGCTGGTTGGCTCGGCCGTGTAGTGGGCACGACAGGCTCGTTTGCGGTTTGCACTACAGGCGCGGAGGCGGCGGTAGACCCCACCAGCCAGGATGGCTCTATAGACTCGCCCCATGCAGGAGCCTGCGAAGGCTGAGCGGGTTTTATCTGCTCATTCACTAAGGTGGGCTGCTCATGGCGGCCCAGGACCGGGAAACTGTGCGTCTCACCGCCGCTCGGCTGGGGTTCAGCCTGCGAGACCGGCAAACCAGGCTGTTGTGGCTGTCTTGTAAAAACCGGAGCGGATGGAGTGCTATAGTCTGGTAATGACCTTGTCTCAACGGGTGGCGCAGCCTGCGTGACTATGGCTGAAGCCTGGCCAGGAGGATAAATCGGAGCGTAGGCAGACCTGTCGGGCGCAGGCACCACCGGCGGCCCTGCTGTAGCAGGCGTCCAATTGGTACCCTCGGCGGGTCGCCCGACCGCCGCCTGCGCCCGTCGCAACGGGGCAATCAGCGCAACGATAGCCGCTATCACTGCCAGGGCAACCGGGGACCAACCCGCCGCGATCATGAAGCCCTGGGCAACGTTGCTCTGGTAGATAGGGCTGGTGGGCTGCGCGCCGTCCAGGCTCACGTACGCAGCAAGTAGCAGCCAGCCCGCCAGCGCCGCCCCATTCAAAAGGCCCAACAGTCCGCCCAACACGCGAGAGGTAGCAGACGGTTTCCCTTTTATCAGCGCGCTGCCCAGGATATAGCCTACGACCACCACAACCAGCACCATAATGAGCACGCTCAGCCAGAACTCTGCCTGGTCTCGTCCTATACCGGACGATAGCTCGTTCAGGTCGCCAGCCCAACGCTCAACCCATTGCTTGTTGATGAGGGTGGCGAGCACTATCGCCGCCGAGACTATGGCCTCGCGCCACGCCCCGCGCAGCATGCCGAAAACGGCGAATACTAGCGCCAGGAATACAGGCACGAACAAGGTGAAGATTTCAGTCATTTAGATGACCTCTCTTATATGCGTTACTTGGGACCCAAGGCACCGCACGGGCGGCCTGGTGCAGCAATTATATCATGCTATCCGGTGGGTGTCATCGCGCCGGGCATAGTTTATAATTCGAGTATATGGTGCGCTCCTTTCTCATCGCTGCTTTCCTACTTTTGACCGCTGCTTCGGTGCAGGCAGCCGGGGGTGTGCCAGTCACAAGCAGCCTGGCCGCATCGCCTCCTAGTCAGAAGCATGCCCCAGCAAGCCAACCGGAGCAGCGGACCGCCGACATACTCGCCTCCACCGATGCGCCGGGACGCGACATCATTTCACTCACCCAAAGGCTGAAGCTGCACGGCACCGGCATCATCCCGGCCTTTGTAAACCCCAAAACACCCGACTACCCGGTGGGCGCGCAGCACCAGTTCTACGTGGCCGACATGCTCAAGAAGGGTTATTTTACCGTCAAGGCCACAATTCGAGTGGTCACGCCCCACGCATACTGGTACGTCAAGGACGGCTACCGCTACAACCTCAAGACGCTACAGGCCACCGCTAGCCACTTGGAGTCGAATATCTACCCAACGAACAGGCGCGTATTCGGGTCAGAGGTCAGCCCTGGCGTGGACAACGACCCGCGCATCACTATCTTGATGGCCCCAATACCCGGGGTGGGTGGCTACTTTTCGAGTGCGGACGCATACCCGAAGCAGATAAACCCCTACAGCAACGAGCGGGACATGATCTACATAGCGGGCGTGCCCACCGGGAAAGCAGGGGCGGCGGGCAACTACTTTGAGGGCACCCTCGCGCACGAGTTCCAGCACATGATCCAGTGGAACGTCAACCGTGACCGCGATGTATGGCTAGATGAAGGCTGCTCGGAGATCGCCATGTTCGTGAATGGGTATGCTACGGGCGGCACCGACTCGGCATTCTTAACTAACCCTGACACGCAACTCAACGCCTGGGGAGAGCCGCCCAAGAATGGTGCCAACTACGGGGCTTCCTACCTATTTCTGCGCTACCTGGGGGATAAGCACGGGGGCGAAGGGTTCATCAGCACGCTGCTGAAGCAAGATGGTATAGGCATAGACACGATTGACGCGGCAGTGAAAGCGTCGGGTGGCGCGGCGGGGTTCGAGGGAGCGTTTAAGGACTGGTTAGTGGCGAACGTACTCAACGACAAGACGCTGATGGGCGGAAGATACAGCTACTCGGAGGGCGGGCGCGTGCAGCCTCAGCGCACAGTACGCTCGTACCCCGCCACCCGCAGCGACAGCGTCAGCCAGTACGCCGCAGACTACATAAAGCTGAGCGGCAGCATCGGCAGCGCAACCATCTCCTTCAAGGGGAGTAGCACGGTCAAGGTTGTGCCCTCCGACCCGCACAGCGGCCAGGGCTTCTGGTACTCTAACCGCCGGGACACGGGCGATGCCATGCTCACGCGAGAGCTTGACCTGGCGGGCGTTCGGTCGGCTACCCTCCAATTCTGGGCGTGGTACGACATAGAGAGCCACTTCGATTACGCTTATGCAGTAGCTTCAACCGACGCGGGCCGAACGTGGCAGACGCTCAAGGGGCGTTACACCACGAATGAGAACCCGAACGGCAACAGCTTCGGCCAGGGGTGGACGGGCAAGAGCGGCGTGTCGGCCACCTCCTCCGCGCCCGCCAAATGGGTGCAGGAGCAACTGGACCTGGGACCCTACGTGGGGAAGAAAATTCTCGTGCGCTTCGAGTATATAACCGACGAAGGCTATAACAAACCCGGCTTCGCGGTAGATGACATTCGCGTACCCGAAATCGGATTCGCGGACGACGCGGAAGCGGACAACGGGTGGACGGCGCAGGGCTTCGTCAGGATAGGCAACCGCATGCCCCAACGCTGGTACGTTGCCCTGGTGGAGAAGGGCGTCACCAACCGCGTGCGCGAAATGGTCGTAGACGCGAACGGCTCAGGCACCCTGGACTTGAGCGGCTTGGGCGCAAGCAAGAGCGTGAAGGAGGCCATCCTGGTCATCGCGCCAATGGCACCCAAGACCACCGAAAAAGCTAACTACACGGTCACGATTCGGCGCAAATAATAGGGCCAAATAGGGCGTTATAATAGCCGGGAAGGTTCATAGCCAACCCCCGAAGCAGGAAGGGGCCATTGCCCAACCCCCGAAGGGGGTGACAGAGGAGTAGCCCAGGGCGTAAGCCCTGTGGTTAGCCACCCAATATACCTATAAGCCCCGTAGGGGCGACACCTCCACTGTTGAGAAATATGGCAAACATAGAGCTAATATTAATTCAACCTTGCGATGTGCCGTCCCTACGGGGCTTGTGCATTATATTATGGGGCTAACTGTCGCGTAGGGGCGGTTCGCGAACCAATAGTGTCGCATAAAAAGAGATGGGCTACTTGGTAAACTGGTAAGTGCAACCAAACCAAGCTTTACCGAAGGAGCCCACATAATGATACCAGATGCTACCCCATTTGGTCGCCGCTTGTTCCGGCGAGTCCAACCCTT
>DASWMJ010000077.1:0-62166 GCA_036399775.1 Chloroflexia bacterium
GAAATACGCAATACGCAATACGCAATACGCAATACGCAATACGCAATACGCAATACGAAAGGCTCCGAATGGCACAGAACACACTCAACCAGAGGCAGCGAGCGCGGCAGGCTTCCAGACCTAGACGGCTGGAGGCATGGCGGCTGTGGCTGATGCTGGGGTTTTTTACCATCTTCGCCATCTACAACTTAAAGACTGTATTCTCACTTCAAGTGCTGCAACACACCGACCTGGCAGAGAAGGCCGAAGGGCGCATCAAGTGGAAGGATACGCTCTACCCCACACGCGGCCTGATCTACGATGCGCGCGGCCAGCTCCTGGCGGGCAACACCACCGCCGAAGATGTATACGTAGACAAGACCCATAAGACTGAAGATGATGACCTGCACGAGATAGCCGATCTCCTGGCACCCGTGCTCGGCCAGGACGCGCAAGAACTCTTTACCAACCTCAAAGAAGCCCCCGGCACCAACATCAAAGTCGCCAGCCGCATCAACGACGAAACGACGGCAAAGGTGCGTAAGCTGGTCGAAGACAACCAGGATGTGCTCGAATACGTAGTCTCTCTCGATCCCCAGCCCCTGCGCCGGTACCCTGGAGACGAACTGGCCGCTTCGGTCCTCGGTTTCGCCGACCATGATAACCAGGGGCATTACGGTGTCGAGGAATACTACAACGCCAGGCTGGGTGGCGAGGCCGGCTGGATATTCGCTGAGCACGATGCGAATGGTCGCCCCCTGGTCCTCCAACAGCCCGAAATGCAGCCCGCCAAAGATGGCGCGGACATAGTGCTCACCCTGGACAGCGCCGTGCAGTACCTCGCCGAGCAAGAATTGCGGCGCTCCATCACGGAGTTCAAGGCCGAAAGCGGCTACATAGTCGTACAGGACCCCAACACGGGTGGCATCCTGGCGATGGCTAATTACCCCACCTTCAATCCCAACCAGTTCAGCACGATAACCGACTACTCACTCTTCAAGAACCCTATGGTAAACGACGTGCGCGAGCCTGGCTCCACGATGAAGATACTCACCTATGCCTCGTCCATAGACGCAGGTGCGATCATGTCGAGCACCAGCTTCTACGACGGCGGCTGCCGGGTGAACTACGGCTGGCGGCAATGCAACGCCCAGGAAAGATCGTATGGTGAAGAGACGATGTTGCAGGGTCTCGGACGCTCGGCAAACATGGCCTCTATGTTCGCAGCCGAGCAGTTAGGCGAAAAACGCTTCTTTGAGTACGTCAAAGCGTTCGGCATAGGCAAGCGCACAGGCATTGACCTGGCGGGCGAAGTCTCCGGCCTCATCACCTACCCTGAAGACGACGTTTACAGCCCCATCAACCTCTTCACCAATTCCTTCGGCCAGGGTGTCGCCACCACGCCCATCCAGTTGGTCAACGCCGTCTCTGCCGTCGCCAACGGCGGCAGACTGCTCAAGCCTCACTTACTAAAGGAGGTCAGGCAGGGCGGGCAGGTGATAGAGACCTTCGACACGCAAGAGATACGCCGCGTGCTAAAGCCGGAGACGAGCAGCGAAATAGCCGACATGCTTGCCTACGGCGTAGAGAACAAGCTGGTCGCCCGCTTCTCTCACGTCCCCGGCTACCACGTCTCGGTCAAGACAGGCACGGCGCAGTTGGCCTGCGAAGGCGGCTACTGCGGCAACGGCTCCTTCGCCTCCGCGATGGGCTTTGCCCCCTCCCACGGGGCCAGGTTCACCCTCTACATCGGCCTGATGAACCCCAAGAGCAGCCAGTGGGGCGAGAACACCGCCTCCGTATCCTGGGGCCGCCTCGCCAAAGAACTCCTCCTCTACATGAAAGTCCAACCCACCGAGCCTCTACCCACCCCCTCGCCGACGCCGTGACGAGTACCGAGTGCTCAGTGCTGGCGGAAAAGTTAGTTTGGCAGGGGGTAAGTCGCATTGTCCCTTTACTGGATTTCAGTTATCCTTTCATGTGTTTTGCAACGTGATCACCATCTACTCAGCACGCAGCACTGGGTACTCGGTACTCGGTACTCGGTACTCGGTACTTAGAAATGTTTAGCTTAGACGACATTCTCCGGGGCACGCAGGGGCGGTTGGACGACGCTACACGTGCGCTCTCTATGACGGGGCTGGGGTTCAGCGAGGTTGTGACCGACTCTCGCGGTGCGCTGGCGGGCGCGCTCTTCGTGGCGCTGCCGGGCGAGCGCGTGGACGGGCATAGCTTTGTCGTGGATGCGGCAGGGCACGGTGCGCGTGGGGCTATCGTGCGCGAAGATTGGGTCGCGCCCGAAGCCCTACCTGCAGGCGTGGCGCTCGTACGCGTGGGCGACCCCCTGGCCGCGCTGCAACGGCTGGCGAAGTGGTGGCGTGCCCGGCACAACGTACAGGTCATCGGCATAACGGGCAGCGTCGGCAAGACTTCCACCAAAGAAGTCACCGCCTCCGTGCTAGCCAACCGCTTCCCTACCCTCAAATCGTCCGGCAACCTCAACAACGAGATCGGCCTGCCCCTGACCCTCATGCGCCTCAACAAATCCCATCATAAAGTCGTCCTCGAAATGGGCGCGGGCTACGCGCTGGGCGAGTTGACCTTGCTGTGCGAGATAGCAAAGCCGGAGATCGGGATTGTCACCAACGTCTCAGCCGTCCATCTAGAGCGCATGGGCACCATAGAGAATATCGCCCTCAACAAGAGCGAGCTTGTGCGCGCCTTGCCCTCGGACGGCACCGCCGTACTGAACGGCGACAACTCCTACGCCCGTGCCATGCGCGACGTGGCCCGTGCCCATGTGGTTTGCTACGGCGTAGACTCAAGCTGCGATTTGCAGGCGAGCGACATCGAGGGACACGGGCTGAAGGGGGTGGACTTTACCCTCCATGTAATAGAAAGCAAGAAGAAGTACCGCGTCCGCCTACCGCTCATGGGGCGGCACAGCGTACATACCGCCCTGGCTGCTGCCGGGGCTGCCCACGCGGCGGGTATGTCCTGGGACGAAATCGTGAACGCCCTCCAAAAGCTCGACTCCCAGGTGAGGCTAATCGTCGTGCCCGGCTACAACGGTTCCACCCTCATAGACGACAGCTACAACGCCTCCCCAGACTCCACAATGGCCGCTCTCAACGTTCTTGAGGAGATGCCCGGCACGCGCATAGCCGTGCTTGGCGACATGCTTGAGCTTGGCAGCTACGAGCGCGAAGGCCATCTCAAAGTCGCCCGCCGCGCCAGCGTGGTTGCTCGCAGACTCGTCGTCGTCGGCAGCCTGGGACGGCTTATAGGTGAGGAAGCCCTGCGCGCGGGCATGGCCCCTGAGCGCGTATTCTTCGCCGCCGACAATTCGCAGGTGGTTGACTACCTAAAGCGCGTATTGAAGGAGGGAGACTACGTGCTGGTGAAAGGCTCCCGCAGCCTCCACATGGAAGAGATAGTGGACGCTTTGAAGGTATAGGAAGTTGATCTTGATGCCCTACTACACCCTGGCCCTTATCGCGTTAGAGACCCTGTATTCCGCAGGCACCGCCTTAGCTTACCTGCTTGCTGGTCTACAAACCACGCCGTTTGACGTACTCTTACAAGTTACGCCGACCCCCACGCCTACTACTGGTGACGGCCCGACCAAGAGCCTGCTGCCGGAAGTCATGGTGCGCGCGCTCACTCTCGGCGCGGTGGCCTTCATATTGGGCCTGCTCTTCGGCAAGCCCGTCATAAACTGGCTGCGCGACCGCCGCATCGGCAAGCACATACGCATCGAAGGCCCGGAGCGCCACCAAATCAAGACGGGCACCCCCACGATGGGCGGATTGATATTCCTCATCCCACTGGTGATAGTTATAGGTATATTTATGGACATACCGCAGTTTGGGTCGCTACTGCTGCCACTGGGCATAGTCGTCTCATGCGGCGTGCTGGGCGGTGTGGACGACCTGCTCAGCACCGTTGTACGCAATCGCGGCGGCATAACGGCCCGCTTCAAGATGGCCTGGTTGGTTGTAATCGCCTCGATCTCCGCCTGGATAATCTGGGACCTTCTCAAATTACAGAAGGGTACGATGTTCGTGCCGTTCGTGGACACGCCCCTGGACCTCGGCATCTGGTACCTTCCAATCGCCGTTTTCGCCATCGTGGGCACAGCCAACGCCATAAACATCACCGACGGCCTCGACACGCTAGCGGGCGGCACATCGGCTATCGCTTTCGTCTCATACGGCATCATCGCTTTCTTGCAAGGACAGGAGCCGGTTATATCCCTCTGCTTCGCTACAGTGGGCGCGCTGCTGGCCTTCCTCTGGTTCAACGCGCATCCCGCGATGGTCTTCATGGGCGACACAGGCTCCCTCACCCTGGGCGCGCTGCTCGCCGTTTGCGCCCTGATGACCGACCAGTGGCTCCTGCTCCCCCTGATAGGCATTGTCTTCGTAGCCGAGATAGTTTCGGACATCCTACAGGTGCTCTACTTCAAGGTAACTGGCGGCAAGCGCCTCTTCAGGATGGCCCCATTCCACCACCATTTCGAGCTGATAGGCTGGTCCGAAACGCAGATAACCATGCGCTTCTGGCTGGTCAGCATGCTGGCAGGGATGCTGGGCGTCGCGCTCGCACTGGTCTAACCAATTTTTGTAACCAATTTCGAAATCGCGATGGAGCTTTGTGGACTCTTATATAGGTAAGAACATCCTTGTTATGGGTTTGGGGGTGCATGGCGGGGGGCTGGGCGTGGCGCGTTTCATGGCTCGCAACGGGGCTAACGTGCGCGTGACCGACCTGCGGACGGCGGACAAGATGCAGGCTTCCATAGACTCGCTGGCAGCCGATGGCCTCCATTTAGAGTATACGCTGGGCGAGCACCGCGAGGCCGACTTTGAATGGGCCGACGTTGTGGTGAAGAACCCCGCCGTCCCCCGCGACTCCCCATGGATGGCGCTGGCCCGCAGGCTGGGGAAGCCCATCGAGATGGAGATCAGCATCTTTCTCAGACTTTGCCCCGCACCCGTAGTAGCCGTGACCGGCACCAAAGGCAAGTCCACCACAGCCACCTGGGCCTGGGAGATGTTGCGACACTGGCGACCCGACGCTGTGCTGGCGGGCAACCTGCGTGTCTCCGCGTTGGAAGCCCTCCCCCGCATCAACCCTGACACTCCCGTAGTGCTGGAACTCTCAAGCTGGCAGCTAGAGGGGCTTGAAGAACCGGGCCTCTCCCCCCATATCGGTGCCGTCACCAACCTCTCCCCCGACCACATGGACCGCTACACGGGCATGGAGGACTACGGGGCCGCCAAGCAGCTTATCTTCGCCAACCAGCGTCCCGATCGGGCAGATTGGGCCGTGCTCAACGCGGACGACCCTGTAGTTTCGAAATGGGCGGAACATGCCCCGGCAGGCGTGGCGTGGTTCGGCGTTGGCGACGCTGCCGGGCGCGTCCCAGGCGCGTTCTTCACGGACGGTGCGCTCCACTGGCACGATCTCGACTCGGAGCAGGTCCTTATTGCCCAAAGAGAAGATATACAGGTGCCCGGCTCGCATAATCTAGCTAACGCCGCCTGCGCCACCACCATGTCTATCCTGGCGGGCGCGCCGCTCGATGCCGTGCGGGAGGGTCTGCGCTCATTTCGAGGAGTGGCTGACCGCCTGGAATACCTCGCTACTATCAGGGGCGTGCGCTTCTACAATGACACCACCTCGACCACGCCTGCCTCCACCCAGGCTGCCCTCAACGCCCTGGAAGGCCCCATCGTCCTGATAGCGGGCGGCGCGGACAAGAATCTCGATTTCGCCGCGCTCGCCCCTACAGTATCGCAACGCGCCCATGCTGTAATCATGCTCGAAGGCACGGCCACCGGCCTGATGGAGCGTCAGTTCCGCGCCGCGGGCGCGAGCATCCTGGGCCGCTACTCCAACTTCGAGGAAGCCATACGCGCCGCCTGGGAAGCTGCCCCTGAAGGCGGGTGCGTGCTACTCTCCCCCGCCACCGCCTCCTTCGGCATGTTCCGCAACGAATTCGACCGGGGCGAGCAGTTCCGCGCCATAGTCTCCCGACTCGTGGAAAACCCCACCCCCTAAACCCCCCTGCTGTAAAGTAACCCCAAACAGGACGAGGCCCGGCCTCGCCCTTACATCCATCCCACCCATTCCAACTATTACTTTCTAACATCTAATTTCTGACTTCTAACTTCTAGCTTCTGATTTCTAATATGCCACGCTCCCGAAGATTTGAACGCCCCGACTACTGGATATTGGCCGTTATCGGCATCCTGTGCATGATCGGCGTGCTCATGGTCTTCTCTTCGAGCGGCGTAGACCCTGACGACCCGACCTACCTGATAACCAGGCATATACAATGGCTGGTGGTCGGCTCTATCGCCTTGCTGGTGACCATGAGCGTGCCGTACACGAGGTGGCGGCGCTATTCTGTGCCCTTTATAATCCTGGCCGTGCTTCTCCTCATGCTGGTGGTAGTTGTCGCGGAGCCGATCAACGGCGCGAAACGCTGGCTCTCCTTTGGCCCCCTGCCTGCGGGGCTGCAACCCTCGGAGCTGGCTAAGCTGGCCTTCATCCTGTACCTGGCCGATTGGTGCTCAACCAAAGGCGAGAAAGTGCGCGACTTCTCTTATGGCCTCGCGCCCTTCGGCATCATGCTCGGCCTGCTGGGCGGGCTGATCTTCATCGAGCCTGACATGGGCACGATGCTGGTGGTATTCGCTATCGGCGTGACCGTCTATTTTGTATCAGGGGCAGCCGTGCTCCACATGGTAGTTGGCTTGCTGCTGGCGGGTATTACCTTCCTGGTGGCCGCCACCGCCGCGCCCTACCGCATGCAGCGCCTGCTGGCCTTCCAGGACCCCTGGCACGACCCCCTCGGCGTCAGCTATCACTCGGTCCAATCCCTCCTGGCGCTCGGCTCCGGTGGTTGGACGGGCATGGGCCTGGGCGCGTCCCGCCAGAAGTTCGGCTGGCTGCCGGAGCAGTCCACCGACGCGATATTCTCGGTATGGGGGCAGGAAGTAGGCTTCATCGGCGCGGTCCTGATGATAACGCTCTTCCTGTTGGTGGCCTGGCGCGGCTATCGCGTAGCCCTGGCAGCCCCCGACGGCTTTAGCTCTCTCCTGGCGACAGGCATCACCACCTGGATAATCTTCCAGGCCATGCTCAACATAGGCGCTGTAAGCGGCGCGATACCCTTCACCGGCGTGCCCCTGCCCTTCGTTAGCTATGGCGGCTCCTCCCTGGTGATAACCCTTGCAAGCGTAGGCGTGCTGCTAAACATCTCCAAGTACGCCAATTCGCCCATAGCAGAAACGCCCGCCCCCAGCACTCCGAGACTAATACGATTCGCGCCACGTGCAAGAAGCTAGGAATTAGAAGCTGATTTCTGACTTCTGACTTCTGATTTCTACAGGAAACCGACATGACGATAACGCTAGAATGGTGGCAGTGGGTCCTCCCGGCAGTCCTCGCCTGCATGGTCGTAGGGCTGTATATGGGCTGGCGCATCATGGGTTTGTGGACGGTGGGCGTATTCTTCAGTGGGCTGGTAGCCGCCAAGCTCGGCCCCAAGCTGGACCTCTTCATAAACAAACTCTTCAGCGTCGTCGCCCAGTTCTTCGCCATAGCCGCCGACAAGGACGAGGGCAGCATCCCCACCCCCCAAATAGAGATAGCCTCTCCGTGGGAGCCTGTAGCCACCGGCGCTCTCTTCCTGGGGCTGGTCTTCCTCTCGTGGTGGATAGCCCGCAAGCTGGCGGTGCGTGGCGGTGACGTTGGCTTGATTGGCCGCCTGCTAGGAGGCGTATTCGGCGCGCTGGCCTCCGTAATAGCCTTCTCCCTCATCTTCGACTACTGGGCCGACTTCGTAAAGCGCAGCGGCACCAACCCCTCCGGCGCTGCTGCCCTCACCGTTCCCCAAATCTCGGTAGGCGTAGCCGGCCTCCCCAACTCCAACCCCCTCGTCGGCCTGGCAACCGTAGCCATCGGCCTTTTCCTCCTAATCATTATCGTGTACACTATCTGGCGTGCAGCCCGATCCGCCCTCTGAAGTGCGGAATGCGGAGTGCGGAATTGAGAAGACCACATCGCCACACCGATAGGCGGCTGGCGCAAGTATTCTTGCTCGCTCAAGTAGTGCTTGCTATAAGGTCAGTACCATTTCAGAGGTAAGCGAACGCCCTAGCCTCTGTCATTCTGAGCGAAGCGAAGAATCTCGTCCCTCGCGTAGATGCTTATCCTTAGAGCTCTAAAGGCGAGAAAATGCGCGAGGGATGAGATTCTTCGCTTCGCTCAGAATGACAAAAGGTACAAGGGCGGTGCTGCCTGACCATTCAAATTATTCATCCTGTCTTACGAGTAAGGTGCAGCGTTGCAGCCCCATAAATCTAAGATCCAAAATCTAAAATCTAAAATCGAGACATGGCATTTCATCGGCATAGGTGGCGCGGGCATGAGCGCCTTAGCGTCTGCCCTATTAGACCTCGGTGCTTCCGTCTCAGGTTCCGACCTCGCCGCGTCTGACACCACCCTCGAACTTGAAGCCAGGGGCGCACATATCTTCATCGGCCATAACCCATCCAACCTGAACGGTGCCGAAAAAGTAGTCCTCACCGGCGCTGTCCCGCAGGACAACCCTGAACTGGTAGCAGCCCTCGAACTTGGTCTACCTATCGTCAAGCGCGCCGAACTCCTCGGCCAGTTGATGGACCTCAAGCGTGGCGTAGCCGTCGCGGGCACGCATGGCAAGACCACCACGTCCGCGATGATAAGCTGGGTCTTAGCGAAGGCCGGGCGCGACCCCTCATACATGGTGGGCAGCAACATACATGGGCTTGGCGCGGGCGGTCACTGGGGTTCCGGCCCTGAACTCGTGGCAGAGGCCGACGAGTATGACCGCTCCTTCCTCCACCTGCGCCCCGAAGTAGCCGTAGTCACCAACCTCGAATCGGACCATCTCGAATACTACGGCACCGAAGAAGCAATCTTCGAGGCGTTCAGGAGCTTCGCCCTGAACGTAAAGCCGGGCGGCTTGCTGATCCTCTGCACAGATGGGCCGAATGTTACGCGACTTGCCCATGAGCTGCTGACAGGCGGCGTACCATTCCGCGTGCAACACTACGGCACCATTGCTGATGCGCTATGGCGTCCAACCCAGATTATGACGAATAGCCGGGGCGGCACCGACTACGTTGCCATCTTCGACGACGCCGAAGTAGCGCAGGTCTCTCTCCGGGTGCCCGGCACGCACAACGTACTCAATTCCCTGTCCGCCTTAGCCGCGTGCGTAGAGCTTGGGTTGAAAGCCGAGGAAGTCGCGGGCTGGCTTGGCGAGTTCGAGGGTACAGGTCGCCGCTTCGAGATGAGAGGCACCTCTGGTGGGGTAGCGGTGATAGACGACTACGCGCACCACCCCACCGAGATCGCCGCCACGCTACAGGCAGCCCGCCAGCGTTACCCCGGCAGGCGCATTGCGGTCCTCTTCCAGCCGCACACCTATACTCGCACTCGCGACTTCCTTGACGATTTCGCGCTTGCTCTCAGCGCCGCCGATTACGCGGTTATCACCGAAATTTACGCCTCCCGCGAGCGCGACACGCTGGGCATGAGCGGCAAACACATAGTAGACCGCATGGCGGGCACAAACGCGCAATTCGCCCCCAGCCTCGACGAAGCAGTACAAATACTGTTGGGCCAACTTTCGCCCGGCGATGTGCTATTGACTATGGGCGCGGGCGATGTCTGGAAGGCGGGAGAGGCGGTACTGGCGGCCCTTACCGAAGACCATACAAAAGAGAACATCCCAACTCCTTCCCAGCGACATATCCCCCAAGCTGCCAATCAACCCAAGCACCTAAAGGAAAGCCAACAAAGGGAAGGTCTGCGGGCCATCTTCACCTTCAAACCCGATATTGCTGCCCTCTTTTTGGATGCAACCGGCCTCAAAGTGTCGCACGATGAGCCGATGCGCAGGCATAACTCGCTACGCACAGGCGGCCCGGCAACCATGTTCGTAGAGGTAACCACGACTGACGCTCTAGTAGCGGCGGTCCGGTTCGCACGGCAGCACGCCATACCCTACATGGTCCTCGGCAACGGCACGAACGTCCTGGTCGGCGATTACGGCATAAACGGCCTGGTGATACACAACAAGACGCAGGGCATATCCCACGAAATAATAGACGAGCAGACGAGCATCTGGCAGGTAGATTCGGGGGTGCTCTTCAGCCGCCTTGCCCGTATCACCTGTGACGCCGGGTGGACAGGTCAGGAGTGGTCCAACAGCGTGCCCGGCAGCGTGGGCGGCGGGGTCGTAAGCAACGCGGGCGCGCACGGCAAGGAGTTGAAGGACGATCTTGTTTCCATCCGCGTGCTGACTTCCGGGGGCGAGATAGAGGAGTGGCCCGCCGAGGACCTGCAATTAGGCTACCGGACCAGCCGCTTCAAAGCGCACGGTCACAGGAGCATGTCATCCCCGCAGGAGGTAATCCTGAGCGCGCGCATCACCCTCCACCGTGACACGGAGCATACTTGCGAAGCCAGGATGCGCGAGTACCTTGCCGAAAGGAAGGCAACACAGCCCGCAGGCAAGAGCGCAGGCTCCACCTTCAAAAACCCCCCCGGCTCCTGGGCAGGCTATCTAATCGAGCAGGCGGGCCTGAAAGGGCACCGCTACGGCCAGGCGCAATTCTCCCCCAAGCACGCTAACTTCATGATGAACCTGGGTGGCGCCACCGCCGCCGACATAAAGCACCTCATGGACATGGCGCGTGAGCGCGTCCGCGAGCAATTGGGCATAGAGCTTGAACCCGAAATCGAGTTCGTCGGTGACTTCTAAATATAACCTTCCGCTCGACAACCGTTGAATATCAAGTTCAATAAATGAAGAAGAAATGTGGGGCTCAGCCCCACATTTCTTCTTCATTTATTGAAAGTCACTCCCCGCGTGCGGGGATTTGTTCAATCTATCCGTGTGTGTGGCCCTGCGTATCGGGGTCGTAAGCACGCATGCCCTCGCCGGAGGTGCGCACGTCGGTCTCAACGTTGCCCTGCACGTTGACCGTGCCTGTCTCGTTGACCTCAAGGTGCTCGTGGCGCGTCGTGCCCGTCAGCGTCTGCTGCTCCTGCACGGCCTGCTTCCCTATCACCACTTCCTCCTTGATGCGAGCCTGCTTCTCAAGCTGCGCCTGCTCCTCGTACACCGGCACGCGGATAACCTCGTCTTGCAGATCGCCTATCTCTCCCGCAGCGACCGGCTGGTTCACAGCATGGCGCTCAATCGTCACCTCTTCGCGCCGGAGGTTGACGGGAATCTCCTCCTGCCTCTCATGCACGATCTTCTGGACCTGCACTTCGCCTGTCTGTACGGCCTGCTTCGTGGCGACCAGCCCCTCTTCGCGCAGCTGCACGCGCAGCTCCTCGGCGGTGCGAGCGCGGCCCGTGCTCTGGTCTATCTGGCCGTACTGGCGCTGGTTAGCCTGGAGGTTGCGGTAGTATTCCTCGTCGTACCTGGTACCCTGCTGCGCGCCTGCGCCACCCTGTGCGGCGTGCAGGTTCATATACTCCGCGCCGTTCTGGAGCATGATGCCCAGCGCATCCTCGCCCCGGTCACCCGTTTTTACGGTGACAACCGTGTTACCTTCGCCCAGGCGGCTCTCGTAGAGGCCCAGTTCGTTCTGTGGGATATTGAGCGAGCGTAATGATGATTCGTCGGTGATGTTCGCCTTAAAACCGGCGGACTGCAAGGCCTGTATGGCCTGTTGTGCATACGTTTCGTCAAGGAAAACGCCGACTACTGTATCTCTTTGGTTCTTCACTTTTCAGCCTCCTATTGTGTTGAAAGAAGATTTGAACGTTTTGGCCCGTCTCACGTGTGCTCTCGCCCTCCGCACGCGACTGAGACAAATACCAACTGAGTAAAGATGACCCTACTGGCTACCACAGCGTATGAAAATAGCCGCAGGTTCTGACCCCTGATCCCTGGCCCCTAACCCCTAACCTCGGCAGAGCCTTCCTGCCCAACGGGCTTGATACTGCCTGTGGTCTCGATATTCACGCGCTCGGCCCTCACGGTGCCGGTTATCTCTTCGTGGCGAGCCAGGCGGCGCTTCGTGATCCGCAACTCTTCCCGCACCACGAGCCGCTTCGTGACCACAATCTCCTCTTCTACGATGGGCACTATAAAGGTATCCCCCTCTTGGCGCGGCGCTGCCAGTTCACCTTCCGCCAGGGCGCGGTTCACCTGCACCCTATCAACGTGCACCTCTTCGTAGCCGATCTCCACTGGCAGGGTCTCTGTGCGCTCTTCAAGCTCTTTCCTGATGAGCACCGCGCCTGCCTGCACCCACTGCTTCTCGGCAACGAGTGCCTCTTCCCGTAGCTGCACGACTGCCTGCTGGCTGATTACGCTCTTGTCGTCGGCACCGAGGGTGCGGAGCGGTTTTGTATACTGTGGATCATCCCTGCAGTCTTTGCTATCCATCTCTCTTCCCCTATCGCGCCCATGCTTGGATTGCGGTCCGGCATCCAGAGAAGCAGGTTCTATGCCAGTCAGGGCCTTTTCCGACCGGCTGTAGTACCAAAGTACCAGCTAAATACGCCTTCATTTCCTGGCAGCGCCCGGCGACTTCAGTCGCGGGCTACACAAACAAAGTCGCCCTGCGGCGACTACCCTATCACTATCCGCACATAGTCCGCGCAGGCGGACTTCGCTTGTGTAGCCCGCGACTGAAGTCGCCGGGCGCTGCCGGAGGAGACCGATTACACCCTCCTCGAAATGTGGAAAAGTGCTTTTTGCGTTTAGGCCTGGTCTATCGGCTATAATAATGGGACGCGGCATAAGTCAGAGATGACCAGCTTGTCGCGTCCAAGCAACACACAAGTGGAGTAATCATGCAAGAACCGTTGCAGGCCCCGAAGATTGTGGAAAAACCCTGGGGCCGCGAGATATGGTATGCTCATACGGCGAATTACGCGGGCAAAGTGCTCGAAGTGAAGGCCGGGCATCGCCTCAGCCTGCAAAAGCATGAGATCAAAGAGGAAACGCTTTATCTCCTCTCCGGCAAAGTCCGCTTAACCTACAACGATAGCACCTGTGATTGGGAGCCGGGCAGCTTCGTCCACATCCCCCCCCAGACGGTGCATCGCTTCGAAGCCTTAGAAGATGTCGTCCTCCTCGAAGTGTCGACTCCATACTTAGAAGACGTGATTCGGCTAGAGGATGATTACGAGCGTGAAACGTAATGCATAACCCCTTTAATAACCTCTGCGTCTCCGCGCCTCTGCGGTTCAACCTTCATAATCTTAGTGTTCTTTGTGCCTTTGTGGTTCAATAATCACGTTTCACGAGAAGGAGCAGGTTTGGAGCAGAAGATTCGGGTTGGTGTGCTCTTCGGCGGGCAGTCTAGCGAGCATGAGGTGTCGTTGGCCTCGGCTCGTAGCGTCATGGGCGCGATGGACCCCGCCAAGTACGAGGTGGTGCCCATCGGCATCACAAAACGTGGGGCGTGGCTCGCTTCGGACGACCCGATGGCGACCCTGCGCTCAGGCGTAGACGCTGCCAATCTGCCGCGCCTCTCCTCCGTGCTGGCCCCCGACCCCACCGGAGAAAGCCAGGTCGAGATAGTATACCTCGCTCCCGCGTCCAACGGCAGCCGCATGCTATCGGCTGAGGCAAGCCAGCCGCTCGACGTAATCTTCCCCGTATTGCACGGCCCATACGGGGAAGACGGCACCGTGCAGGGGCTGTTGGAGTTGTCAGGCATCCCTTATGTCGGCTCAGGCGTGCTGGGCTCGGCCCTGGGCATGGACAAGCACACGATGAAGCGCCTCTTTATGGCTCATGGCCTGCCCGTCGCTCCATACTTGGCCGTCACGAGCGCGCAATGGCGTAGAGACCCTGCCGGGGTGCGGTTTACCGCCGAAGAGCGCCTGACGTATCCCATGTTCGCCAAGCCCGGCAACATGGGATCGAGCATCGGCATAAGCAAGATACACGGGCCTCATGAGTTCGCAATCGCGCTCGATGTCGCCGCGCGCTACGACCGCCGCCTCCTCATAGAGCAGGGGTTGGATGCCCGCGAATGCGAGTGCGCCGTGCTCGGCAACGACGACCCTGAAGCCTCGGTGGTCGGTGAGGTAGTCCCCGGCAACGAATTCTACGACTATCGAGCCAAGTATGTAGACGACAACTCCGACCTCGTCATCCCGGCCAATCTGCCCGAAAAGCTGGCCCAGGAGATACGCCGCCTCTCGATCGAAGCCTTCAAGACCATAGACGCAGCGGGCATGGCGCGGGTGGATTTCTTCGTAGCCCGCGACCTATCGAAGGTGTGGATCAACGAGATAAACACCATCCCAGGCTTCACCCGCATCTCCATGTACCCCAAGCTGTGGGAAGCGTCAGGCCTATCCTACTCCCGGCTGATAGACCGCCTGATAGAGCTAGCCATCGAGCGGCATGCGGAGCGAGTGATGATAAAGTCGGCCTTAGATGATGTGGGCGCGGACCTGAGCGTATGAGCGAAGGACGTATAGCCAATATGGGAAAAAGCTCTCAGGGCGTGCAGCGCGTCCACGCCGAGGTAAGCAGGTCGCGTCCCATACTTATTCCTGACGAGAGCCAGCGTGGTAAGCGCGGTGGCGCTGCCGCCAGCAAGACCGGCTGGAAGCTCTTCAGCGAAGACGTGCGCCGGGGACGCTTCTTCGCCCTGGTCGGCCTTGCCTTCATAGTGGCTGCTGCCGTGTCGTTCGCCACCTCTTCCGAGTACACAGTCAATACCGTCACTGTCAGGGGCAGCAAGGTATTGAGCGTGGAGCAGGCCAACGCCATAGCGGGCGTCCAGGGTCAAAACATCTTCATGGTGGAGCCTGAGGTAGTGAGAGCGCGCCTTGCAGAGAAAGCGGCCCTGCTCAAGGGCGTGACCGTAGAGACGCGCCTGCCCAACGAAGTGATAATAAACGTCCAGGAGCGCCGCCCCGCCGTAGTGTGGGTCATCGGCGACGGCACCCCCCTGCTGGCAAGCGACGACCATGTGGTCGTGGGCACCGCCTCCACGCTTGAGGGCTTCGTCACCGTCTTCGATCGAGGTCCAATGACCGATTCCCTCAAGATCGGCGCGCCCATGCCCGTACATATGGCCGACGCCGCCGACACCGCCCAGCAGATTTACCTCACCCTCCCCTCGGCCACAGGCTTGCAGCTCCGCCAGCTTGAGTGGGCACCCGACAACGGCATCACGGTCGTCCTTGCCACCGGCCAGCGCATCGAGTTCGGCACAGGCGACAAACTTGAGCAGCAGATAAAGATAGTACAGTCTGTCGTGCAGCAGTATTACCGGAGCAACCGGCAGTGGAGCGTGCTGGACGTTCGCTCGGTGGACCGCCCCAGCGTCAAACGCTAGTCAAACGCCAGTGGAAGACAAGCCCCGCACGCAATCCTTCGGCCTCTGGATTCCCGTGCTCTTCCTGATAGCCGGGCTGATAATCGGCTTGCAATTCGACCTCACCATCCCCGACGTATACGCGCGCTACACCGCCGTAGCCATACTCGCCGCCCTCGACGCGGTGATAGGCGCAGTCAGAGCTGAGCTAAACAAGTCCTACGACAACCGGGTATTCCTCTCAGGCTTCATCTCCAACATAGTCCTTGCCGCCGGACTCACCTTCCTGGGCGACAGGCTGGGCGTAGACCTCTCCCTCGCCGCAGTAGTGGCTTTCGGTGTGCGCCTCTTCAACAACGTGGCTATCATAAGGCGGCACTTCATCTAGGACATTTTCATAAATACCACCTCTGTAAAAGGTGCCACAAAGCCACTCCTGCCTGCAGTATATGTGGCTTTTTTGCGTTTAATACTATACAGGCAGTTGATGTTGCGCTATACTAAGGTGGAGCTGACACGCCAATACTGTCTGCCGAAAACTTGTCCTGTAATTGACCCCTATGTAGAAAGGGATTGTTATGCTTTGCACAAGTATCGAGCTGCGGTATCTCGCTTTCGCGCTTGTAACGTTGCTTGCGTTGGTGATAGTTGGAGATGGCAACAACACGGATGCAGCACGACTACCTCAGACCTCAACACTACAACCGACACCAACCACCCTCCCAATCCTCCTGACCGCCCCCGTACCCGACCCTAAGCAGGAAGGCGTGCAGTGGTTCTCCCCGACAGGTCACACCTTGCGCGGCTCCTTCCTCAATTACTGGAACAAATACGGAGGCCTGGCGCAGTTTGGCTACCCGCTGACTGAGGAGTTCTACGAGCCGGTAGGGGCAGACAGCACACAATACTTAGTGCAATACTTCGAGCGCAATCGCTTCGAGTACCACCCAGAAAATAAGGGCACAGCGTACGAAGTGCTGCTGGGTGTCTTAGGCAGAGACTTTCGCGCGCAAGACCCGCAGGCTACTCCGCTACCTGCTCCCGCCCAGTACTTCCAGGAGACAGGGCACAACCTCTCCGGCCCCTTCAAGGCATACTGGGAGACACATGGAGGGCTGTTCGTGCATGGCTACCCCATCACAGAGGAGTTTGAGGAGAAAAACCCCGTAGATGGCAAGACTTACAAGGTGCAGTACTTGGAGAGGTCGCGCTTTGAGTTGCACCCTGAGAACGCAGGCAGTCCTCATGAAGTGCTGCTAGGGTTGTTGGGTAGGCAGTTGTCGGAGAAGAAGGGGTATCCCTATGGCTGGTATCCTCTATTCGGCCGTGCCCCTGACTTTTCTTGGGTTGCGGGTCGGGTAAGGGAGCATAACCCGCGAGAATGTTCTATAGGCGACTGTGGGTGCTTTATGCTCCAGTTTCTCGAGCAAGACTCTCGGTTATCCCTGGATTATCGTCATGCCATATGGCCTCCAGAGTTGAACGAGAAAATCATAGTTGGTGCGTCTATCGTGATTTTCGGGCGCTTAAGTCTGCCTGTAGAACAGGGCAGGTCGTGTCCTCCAAATTCCGACAATCCAGTTTACTTCGTTCGCCAGGCACAAACGAATCCATTACTAAAGTGAACTGCAAGACTCTTAGAGCCATCTTACAGGCTCTGTTCAGAAGTAAATTATGGAGGTTACCGGAGATGCTGATCCTATCACGCCGCTCAAACAGCAGCGCAAAGCGCGTTTTTCTGTGGTCATTGATTGCGATACTCTTGGCTATCTTGACCTTCTACTTGTCTTCTGAAAGGCCAATTGTTAGCGCATCGGTAGGCATCAAGAACGCCGAGGGCACCTCAGCTGCTGCGCCACGACGTTTGAACACTACTTCGAATAAAGCATCTAAAGTAGCGCCTGAATTGCAGGTGGAACTCAGCAGAAATCCGCGTGCTTTCGTTCACTACATCGTAATATTGTCTCAGCAAGCGGATACTTCTAATGACATAAGAGATTGGAATGAAAAGGGGAGTTACGTTTGTACTGAACTCCAAAAAGTGGCCGACAAGACTCAACCTGCTGTTGCTAATCTCTTGGACAATCAAAAAGCATTAGGCAATGTCCAAAAATATACAAGCTACATAATTATTAATGCCTTTGGGGTGACAGGGAATCTTGCCTCCACTGACGCTTTAGCAACCTTATCTGAAGTCGAAAGGATCGAACCATTTCCTCTCGTCAGCTTCGGCACACAACCATCACGAAACCCGGTTGGTGGACAACCAGGTGGTGCGACAGCTACTCCCTGCCCGGGTTGCATTACTGCCAGTCCTCCTGGTGGTGCTGAGTGGAATGTTTCTTTGGTCCATGCGCCGGAAGCGTGGGCTCTCGGTTATGACGGTAGCGGTATTACAATCGGCAGTATAGATACAGGGGCCCGTTATACACATGAGGCAATAGTAGAAAAATATAGAGGCACGTTGGGCGGAAGTCAATTTGATCATAATTACAACTGGTTTGATTTTGCCGCTCCCCCTCCCACACCACCTACGTCACCTCATGATGATGACGGTCACGGAACACAAACCCTGGGTGTGTTGGTAGGTGCTGGTGGAATAGGCATAGCGCCTGGTGCACAGTGGATTTCAGCTAATCCAATAGGATTAGCTCAGAACGATCAAGATATAGCCAGTGCAATGGATTTCATGCTCTGTCCCTGGGACCTGAATCACCAGAATCGAGACCCTTCCAAGAGACCCCATGTCGTAAGCAACTCATGGTCCGCAAATCCGAATTACGCGACATATTGCCCGGTATGGGAAGATAATCCGATATGGGAAATGGTCAGACAGTGGATTGCTGCCGGCATTTTCCCTTCCTTCTCAGGAGGTAATGGCAAACAGAATGGGAACATGTATCCGGCTGCTTTCCCTGAAACTTTCGAAACAGGTGCGCTTAACATCAATAATCTTAGGGCATACTACAGCAGTTTTGGCCCGTCTTGCATACCCGTAGGCGATCGACAGCTTCCACAACTAATGGCTGGAGGGGGCGAATGTGGGGCCACTAATGTAGGTGTCTTGACTAGTGGTATTGCTGGAGACGCTGCTTATTGTCGAGTCGAGGGGACGTCATTTGCTCAGCCCGCCGTAGCCGGTGCGGTGGCTATTCTAAAACAGGCTGACCCTAGTCTCACTGTGGCTGAGATTTCGGATATCCTGCGGGACACTGCTTTTTGGGACCCGGCCTGGGAGGAGGAGATATATCCAATTCCGCTAACGCCTGTGCCATGCGGAGAAAGACCAAACTCCTGCTACGGGTATGGCCTGCTCCAGATTGATAGAGCATTAGAGCGAGTCGTTTGCCTGGCAGAGCGTAACTACGAGGAGAGCCAGTCTACGGGCGCGATCGCCTCAGGCGCGACCGACGTTGGCAACCATTGCGATGACTGCACCACCCAGGTGACCTTGCCCTTCGCGTACCGGCATTATGACCAGACTTTCACCACCGCCAACTTCAGTTCCAACGGTAATATCCAATTCAACAGCAACAACCCCGCCCCACTGGCTGAAAACCAGGTAGAAGAGTGTGCCCTGCCTCCCGCTGCCGGTTTCGACCACGCTATTTTTGCCTACTGGGGCGACCTGGTCACCGATGGCACGTTCAACGGCGTCAACCTCGGCATATACACGTCGGTATCCGGCAACGATGCTTCCGAGCGCATTTTAAACATAGAATGGCGCGCCTGCCGCTTCATGAATACAAACAGCGATAAAATCAGTGGCGGTAGGACGGAGTGCAACGAATACGTCAATTTTGAAGTCCGACTTTATGAAGGCCAGACCAAGTTTGATCTTGTCTACGGGTCGGTAACGGATGGTCGTAATTCAGTCGTTGGCACGCAGCAATTCCCCCTCTCCGCTCAGTCGGAGTCAGCCGGTCTCTTTACCCAGCACTCGTGCAACGCAGTAGATGGAGCGAAGAGCGGTACCATATTGACTTTCGTACGCGTTCCCCCACCGCCCTGCCCAACAGATACACCGCGTCCGACCAGAACACCCACTCGCACGCCAACTAAGACCTCAACTCCTACTAAGACTTATACCCCCACTGCAACGGCCACACCTACAAACACATCCACACCTACTGCATGCCCTACCGGCTGCGGGAACTTCGCCGACGTGCCCCCCACCAGCGACTTTGCCCCATATATACACTGTTTGGCGTGCGCGAACATCGCAACCGGCTATCCATGTGATAACACTCCCGGTAGCCTGGAACCGTGTAACAATTGCAACAACCCATACTTCAGGCCAAATGCCAACGTAACGCGCAAGCAGATAGCCAAGATGGTAGATAAGGCCGCAGGCTTCTCTGAGATCCAGACCAATCAAGTATTCCAGGATATTACTTCCTACCACCCCGAATACGTCCACATCAACCGGCTGGCCAATCGGGGCGTGATGGGAGGCTACCCTTGCGGGGAGGTACCGGAGGAACCTTGCTACGCTCCCCAGTACAGGCCATATTTCCGCCCTGACAACGACGCCACGCGGGGCCAGATCTCCAAGATCGTGTCCAACGCCAGGGCATTCAACGAAACTATCCTGGGGCAGTACTTCGAGGACGTGCCGCCGGGCAGCACCTTCTACACCTGGATACAGCGCCTTGCATGGCGAGGCATAGTGGGAGGCTACCCGTGCGGCGGCACGTACGAGCCGTGCGGGAGCGGCAACTTGCCATATTTCCGGGCAGGCAACAATGCCACGAGGGGACAGGCAGTAAAGATAATTGTGAACGCTTTCAACAACATAGGTTGGCCCGGCCCCTTGACCTGTACCATCCTCACCCCAACCCCAGGTGGGAGGCCGATGCTGACTGTAACTGTACCTGCGCTGCCTACCAATACCCTCATACCTGGAATAACACCCGGTGCGACCCTTACGGTCCTACCGCCACCGCAGGGCACACCGACTCAGCCAGCGACGAATACGCCGCTATCCATACCGGAACCCTGGCCGACTATACCCTTGCCCATACCATCGGCGCAGGTGCCGATACCCGTGCCTTCCTCGCAGGCTACGGTGCCGGTGCCTACAGCGCTCAAGCGTTAGCTCCTTCGGATAGAGGGGAAAGAATACCTCCGGTGCTTCAGAAATGACATCGGAGGTATTCTTTTCCTAAACCATATCGAAAACCATGTTATGGGTACTCCCTCAAGATATAACCAACGGTTGGGCCAGGTTTTCCACAAAAGCGGTGGAAATCGCGCTATAATAGGCGGGTCGGGGCGTAGAATAGTCTCCCCAACCCTTAGCAGGAGGAGATGGGTCAGGGGAGACGACTTGGTCCCTCTAGCGTGTCGCCACCCCTCTGATCCAACTTAATCACCTATGCCCAACAACGACAGGATCATAGTCGGCATTGATGTCGGCACGCACAAAGTTTGCACCATAGTCGCCGAGGCCGACGCCGGGCCGGGTACTCGCTTCAACGTGCTGGGCGTGGGTGCCGTCGCTTCCGATGGCATATCGAAGGGTATGATCACCGACATAGTGAAGGCAAGCGGGGCGGTGTCCCATTCCCTGGAAGCGGCGGAGCGCCAATCGGGTTGCCGCATCCTCTCCGCTTACGTTTCCATCTCCGGCAACCATATCTCTTCGATGAACAGCCGGGGTCTGGTCGCCGTCTCTCACCCCGACCGCATAATCGGGCAGGACGACCTCAACCGCGCGATTGACGCGGCGCGAGCAATGGCAATTCCGGCGGGGCGCGACGTGCTACACGTCATCCCCCGCACGTACACGGTGGACGGCCAGGACGGCATCCGCAACCCGGTTGGCCTGTCGGGCTTCCGGCTCGACGTTGAAACTCACGTGGTCACGGGCGCGACCAACGTGCGCGAGAACCTCATCAGGTGCGTGCAGCAAGCCGACGTGGAAGTGGACGATCTTGTGCTCTCCCCCCTGGCTTCGGCGGAGGCGGTGCTGACCGAGCAAGAAAAGAACATGGGCGTGGTGCTGGTGGACATCGGGCACGGCACCACCGACATAGCCATCTACGTGGACGGCGCGGTGTGGCACACCAAAGTGCTCCCCATAGGTGGCTGGCACCTTACCAACGACCTTGTAATAGTCTTCAATATACCCTACGAGGCGGCGGAAGCCCTGAAGCTGCAATACGGGCAGGCGGTGGTTCCGGGCGCGAACCGCCATGCGAAACCCGCCCCGCAGCCCGTCAACGGCAAGTCCCACCCGCAAGGCGCGCACGCCTACGCCTATTCAGGAGACGTGGCAGCCGCGCCTTATGGCGTAGATAGCAGTTCCACAGGCGAAGCCGGACAATCCGACTTCGATCCTGCCGGCGAGATGCTCGAAGCCCAGACGTTCGAGGGCACGACCCGCCTCATCCGGCGTGACGAACTGAACGAAGTGATGGCCGCTCGCCTGGACCAACTCTTCGGCATGATCGGGGACGAGATACGGCGCAGTGGCTACGAGGGGTTGCTCCCCGCGGGCGTGGTGATGACCGGCGGCGTGACAGCGATGCAGGGCATAGAGCCGCTTGCCAATCACAGGCTGCACATGCCTGTACGCACAGGCAGGCCGCGCAGGATAGGCGGGCTGGCGGACGCTTTTGAAAGCCCCTCCTACGCTACAAGCGTCGGGCTGATACTCTGGGGGCTTCGACAGGGCGCGCAATCCGGTATGTCACAGGACTTGCCCAAGCTGTCAAGGCGAAGTGAAGATAGCGAGGAACGCCAAAGCTTCTTGGCTAAATGGCTAAAAGGGTTTTTACCGCGCGGCTAATAAGTCTAGTCTCGCATACGCAACTTGCGGTAACTTTACGTCAATTTAGGCATTTTACGCCTTTAATACTTGAACTCTGTAGCCTGATAGTGTATTATCAGACTTTAGGTTAGTATCTCTCCGTGGGGCACTAACCAATTGGTCATATAAACTAATTGGCTCAGCTTGCTGGTACTCAACTCCGCAACAACGACATGGCCGGGCACACAGGCACGATAGCCTTGTTCGCTACGGTTGTGGGACGTGTACGGAGCCGGCGAAATCGCATTTTGGCTCGGGCTTGAGGTATCAGGGGAAGAAGGAGGCACCGTTATGTTTCCACCAGGCGGCGGGGGTAATACCACAAACCGCCCCGTGCATATCACCGGGTATGCGCCGGGACGCGAGACCAATCTTCCGGCAGAGAACTTCGCTCAAATTAAAGTCATAGGCGTGGGTGGCGGCGGCTCTAACGCCGTCAACCGTATGATACAGGCTGGTGTCAAGGGTGTGGATTTCATCGCGGTGAACACCGACGCCCAGGCCCTGCTCCACTCGGACGCGCCCACCCGCATCAGGATAGGCGATAAGCTCACCAAGGGCCTCGGCTCAGGGGGCAACCCCGATATTGGCCGCCGGGCGGCTGACGAGACGAGCGAGGAGCTGTTCGAGGTGCTGAAGGGCGCTGACATGGTGTTCATCACCGCTGGCATGGGCGGCGGTACCGGCACCGGCGCTTCAGCCGTTATAGCCCAGATTTCCAGGGAGATCGGCGCGCTCACCGTAGGCGTGGTCACCAAGCCCTTCACCTTTGAAGGCTCTCGCCGCCGCCTCTCCGCGGACGAAGGCATAAACGCCCTCAAAGAGCAGGTGGACACCCTCATCACCATCCCCAACGACCGCCTGCTGCAAATCGCTGACAAGAAGACCACACTCAACGAAGCCTTTCGCATCGCCGACGACGTGCTGCGCCAGGGCATCCAGGGCATATCCGACCTCATCACGGATCCCGGCCTGATAAACCTCGACTTCGCCGATGTAAAGAGCATTATGCAGATGGCAGGCTCGGCGCTCATGGCAATCGGGCGGGGCACCGGCGACAATCGCTGCATTGACGCGGCCCGCCAGGCAATCGAGTCGCCCCTGCTTGAGATCAGCATCGAGGGTGCGAAAGGCGTGCTCTTCAACGTCACGGGCGGTGCGGACCTCGGCATGCTGGAAGTGCATGAAGCCGCCTCCGTTATCCAGCAGGCCGCCGACCCCGAAGCCAACATCATATTCGGCGCGGTGATCGACCCTGAGATGGGCAGCGACGTGAAGATCACTTTGATTGCCACCGGGTTCGACTCGGTACGCCGCCCCGCCGAGATGCGCCACACCTACTTCCGCGAGCCAAGCTACAACCCGAACACCAGCTATAGCTCCCAGCAGCAGTCCCAACCCCAGCCGCAGCAGCCACAAGCGCAGCCATACCAGTCCCCCGCATATGGCGGTGGAGGCAACGGCCAGGCTCAGCCGCAAAACACCCAGCCCCAACCGCAATCTCAGCCCGCCTCCCAGCCGAGGCCCCAAGAGGGCATGCCCGCACGGCCCCCAGGCCAGCGCCCCGCCCAACCCCAGGGAGGCGACGAACTCGATATACCACCCTTCCTCTTCCCTAAATTCAAGAAATAAGCTCTATCAATTGAGCAAAACAACAGGAGGGCCAGCACACAACGCTGGCCCTCCTGTTGTTCTAACTTCTAATTTCTAACTTCTAACTTCTAACACGCGTGCGCTCGTAGTGCCTGCGGGCCTTAGCGCGGTTGCCGCACTCGTTCATATCGCACCAACGTCGGCTGTGGTTCCGGCTGAGATCCATGAAGAGCCAGCCGCACCTTTCGGAAGCGCACTCCGTAACCCTTTGCAGCTTGTCCGACGTAAGCAAGTCCGCCGCCGACCGTGCCACCACCCACAGCACGCGGTCCAACGCATCCTCTTCTGCCTCCCAACCCCACTCGAAGCCATCCTTCCTCTGCGTCAGCCGGGCATGGCTCAGCCCATTTGATAGTTCTTCATTCAGCACAGCCACGTCTGACTGGCTCGCGCGTTCCCCCTTTACCACCCCCGAGAATATATGGTATATCGCCTCCCTCAAGGCAATTGCTCGCTTGAGCACCGATGCTGCCTCTTCCGGGCGGCGCTCTGCTTCGTCCCCTAGGTGCGCCTCTTCTCCTTCACTCAAGACCCCTGCCTGCCTCCCCCACGATACAAGGCGCGAGTAGCTTGTTACGTGCTCCTGCATCTGCACTTCGGGGTGCGAACTCACCGTATTGGCGAAGTCCAGGCAAAGCTCGCCGCCTGAGAAATCGAACGTGTAATGCTCATCTTTAAGTGCGTACATCGCTTTGTATTCCTTTTATCTCTTTCCAACTTGTATTAGTAATCTTGATAATATAACCAGTAAAAGCCCATTGACAGGTTAGGCTACTTCTGCTATACTGTAACCAGTAAAACTATTATAGGGGGTTAGAGACAAGAAGTCAAGAGGTCTAAGCGAAATTGGTGGCTTACGAAGGAAAAGGAGGTTGAGATGGATGTATTAGTGGTGATAGCCGGGATTATTCTATTGGACGTAGCAGCTATGCATTGGGGAAGCGACAGCAGAGATAGAGTGGATAGCGCGGAGTGGGACCGCCGCCACACCTGGCGTGCGTTCTGGAAGTAATCTGATGGAAATCCGTCCCTTCAAAGTTCATGTGCCCCAGGCAACGCTCGACGATCTACAAGATCGGCTGGCGCGTACACGCTGGCCGCACGAAGTCGCAGGCGCGGGGTGGGACTACGGCGCAGACCTATCTTATATGAAGGCGCTCGTGAACTACTGGCGCGACGGCTTCGACTGGCGGGAGCAAGAGCGCGCCATCAACGAGTTCTCCCACTATAAAGCGGCAGTAGACGGCTACGACATCCATTTCATCCACGAGCGAGGCAAGGGGCCTGATCCGATGCCCCTCATCATAACTCACGGCTGGCCTAGCTCCTTCTTCGAGATGCACAAGATCATCCCCCTGCTGGCCGACCCCGGACGGTACGGCGGTGACCCGGCGGACTCCTTCGACGTAGTTGTACCCTCCCTTGTCGGTTATGCCTTCTCAAGCATCCGCACGCGAAGGGGCAAGATAGACCATAGCAACTTGTGGACGGCCTTGATGCAAGGGTTAGGCTACGACCGCTTTGGCGCACAGGGCGGCGACGTGGGCGCGGGCGTCACAAGCGCGCTCGGACGCCACCACCCTGACCAAGTCGTAGGCATCCACCTCAACGGCGACCTCGATTGGCCCAACCCCATACCCCCAGAGAGCGAGCTATCCGAAGAGGAAAAAGACTTCCTGCGCCGCGCTGCCGAGTGGGAGCGGGAGGAGGGCGGCTACAGCCACGCCCAGGGCACCAAGCCCCTCACCCTGGCTTACGGCCTGAACGACTCGCCGGTGGGTCTCGCCGCCTACATCGTAGAGAAGTTTCACGGGTGGAGCGACTGCGGCGGAGACGTAGAGAGCCGCTTCACAAAGGACGAACTCCTCACCAACGTCACCCTCTACTGGGCCACCGAGACCATCTACTCAGGCATGATAGGCTACTACGAAGGGCGGCACTACGTTGACCCCAACCCGCCCGCGCCCGGCTCGCGGGTAGAGGTGCCTACGGGCGTTGCCATGTACCCAAAAGACTTCTACTTCCCTAGAGAGTGGGCCGAGCGCAGCTACAACGTCCAGCACTGGACCGAGGTGCCCACGGGAGGCCACTTCGCCGCCCAGGAAGAGCCGCAACTCCTCGCGGAAGACATCAGGGCGTTCTTCAGGCCGTTGCGGTAGCCAGGGGGTCAGGGATCAGGAGTCAGTGGTCAGGGATCGGAAATGTGATGGATGGAAAGCCTTGCGCTTCATTTCGTTGCTGGTTCCAGCACTTACATAGAGGGGAAGCATGATAAGCACACTCAGCACCCGTAAGACGAAGGGCGTAGCCGCCACAAACATACGCCTCGATGGGTTGTGGAAGCACCCCGACTTCCTCAAATTCTGGGCGGGGGAGACGGTGTCACTCTTCGGGACGCAGATCACTCTGCTGGCGCTGCCGCTCACCGCCGTACTACTGCTGAACGCCACGCCCTCTCAGATGGGCCTGCTGACTGCCATAGAGTTTGCGCCCTTCTTGTTCATAACCTTATTCGCGGGCGTGTGGATAGACCGCAAACGGCGACGGCCTGTGCTGGTCGCGTCCAACCTGGGGCGCGGCATTCTCCTCGCGAGCGTGCCTGCGGCTGCGCTCATGGGTTGGCTCACCATCGAATACCTGTTTATTGTGGTATTTCTCTTTGGCATCCTCGGCGTCTTCTTCGAGGTCGCATACCAGTCCTTTCTCCCATCGCTTCTCGAGCGGGAAGACCTGGTTGAAGGCAATAGCAAGCTCTTCGCAAGCGCATCGGCTGCCGAGATAGGCGGACCTGGCTTAGCGGGGCTGCTGGTGGGAGCAATAACAGCCCCCTTTGCCCTGGTCCTCGATGCTGCATCTTTCTTCTTCGCAGGTGGAAGCCTGTGGCTCATACGCAAGCCGGAGCCTGGGCCTATGCGACAGGAGGGCAGGCGGCACGTCCTACGCGAGATCAAGCACGGCATCCAGGTTACATTCAGTGACCGCTACCTCCGGCTCTTCGCTGCTGAAGCCACCACTTACAACTTCTTCAACCAGGTATTCACGACGTTGCTGGTGCTGTACGCCACGCGAGATTTACGCCTGGGGCCTTCGGTGCTAGGGTTAGTCTTCGCGGTCGGCAGCATAGGGTCGCTCCTGGGGTCGGTGCTCGCGGCCCGCACTGTGCGCCGCTTTGGACTTGGCAAAACCATTACGTGCAGCGCGGCCGTATCCTGCTTCTCGCCTCTACTTGTACCGCTCGCGGGCGTCCTGCCCGGCATGTCTGTGCCCATCCTGATGGCCTCGTACTTCGCGACCGGGTTGGGCGTCAGTCTGTGCAACGTCCACGTCTTCAGCGCACGGCAGGCGCTCATGCCCGACCGGCTGCGAGGACGCATGACCGCAAGCTACCGGTTCATCACCTGGGGCGCAATCCCCCTTGGCGCGCTCCTGAGCGGCCTGCTGGCCGACGCCATAGGGCTTTGGCCCACTCTCATGCTGGGCGCGATGGGGCTTACGACGCCCTGGCTGTGGTTCCTCTTCTCCCCCGTACGTAAGCTGCGCGAGATGCCCCGGCCCGACGGTGCGCCGGACGCTACCGAAGCGGAGCTAAAGATTGCGGCTTGACTACCCCTGATTTACCTCATTTCTGGATATTCATCCGATACACTTACATTGGACAGGCTACGCCACATGTGCTATATTATTCTCTAACCAGTGATTGTCCTATAGGTCTGCGATGAAGCACAAACCATACAACGGACCTATCATGGGCCGCAATACATGCTTAGCTAAGGCATCCTATGCCCACCTCTAATGCCTTATTCGATGATATAGCGCATACCCTGTCCCATAGCTTCACACCGGAGGAGTTGCAACAGCTTTCTCAGGTGCTTCTCTCTGCCCCTCTATCTGTTGACGGCCAGGACGCGGAAGCAGCGGCACGTGCCCTCGCCATAGCCTCTGAACAGACGGGATGCCTGCCTAGTTTGCTGGCAAAGGCATCGGAGAAGCAGCCTGACAATCCCGCGTTAGCTCGACTAACTATACAACTCCTTGCTTCCCCCACCCCAGAACCGGCACCTTCGACGTTAGCGGCTGATGGGTCTCATAACCACCTTGAAGTTGCTCAGGTCCTCAATGAGAGCGCGGTCAACCCACTTCAATACGGGGGCGTCCGCATCGGTGACACGGCTACGATCAGTGGCATAGTAGTCGGTGGCAGCGTCACGGGCGACATCAACATCTACATGGCATCATCGCGCGCCGACGCTCTCAAGGCGGCAGCTACCGTTATCTCCGGCGCTTCCGGGCCACGCCCCTCTTGTCCCTATCCCGGCATGGTGCCATTTCGACCCGAAGACGCCCGCTTCTTCTACGGGCGTGAGGGTGAGATCGAGGAGATGGTGCTGCGCCTGCGAGGGCAGGACTTCCTGCTGGTCATCGGGCCGTCTGGCTCCGGTAAGTCCTCCCTGGTGTTCGCCGGTCTGCTGCCGAAACTCGCTACCAGCCCCGATTGGCCTCCCAATTTCTGGCGTGTAGTCACCATGCGGCCCGGTGCGGAGCCTATGGGCCGCCTCGCCGAGGCACTGGGTGGAAGCGCGGGCAAAGATCTATTGGACCCCTCCATGATGGTTAAAGAACTCCTCATGGCACATCCCCCAGCGCAACGCCTGTTGCTGGTAGTGGACCAGTTCGAGGAGCTTTTTACCCTTGCTAATCCTGAGCATGGACCAGGCAATCCCCAAACTGAGCACCAAAGGGAGAGGGAGTTTATATCGGCTCTGAAAGCATTACGAGCGCTCGGTTCGTGTGCTGTGGTGCTCACTATGCGAGCCGACTTTTACCACGACTTGATGTCCTCGGCGCTGTGGCCTGTGGAGGAAGGGGCGCGAGTGGAGATCGCTCCCTTGCAGGGTGATGCCCTGTGTGCGGCCATCGAGCAGCCGGCAGCAGATGTAGGCGTAGAGATTGAAGATCGCCTGTTGGAGCGCCTGTTGGCCGACGCCGAAGACCAGCCCGGTAGCCTGCCGCTATTGCAGGAGACGCTGGTCCTCCTATGGGGACGTATCGAGGGGCGTACCCTTACCCTTGCCGCCTACGAACGGCTAGGACGGGATGGGCGAAGCGGTCTGGCGGTTGCCATGGCGCTCAAGGGGGACAGCGTCCTGGCAAGTCTTAGCCCAGAACGGCAAGAGATAGCGCGCCGCATCTTCCTACGCCTCACCCAATTTGGCGAGGGAAGGCCCGACACCCGCCGCCAGCAGCCCGTGGCAGCGCTCATGTCGGAGAGCGATCCGCCCGCCTTATTCCGCCAGGTGCTCGCTACATTGGCCGACAATCGTCTGCTCACGTTGAGTGGCGACGAGCAACACGCCACGATGAAAGTAGACCTGGCGCATGAAGCCCTTATTCGTGATTGGCCGACTCTACGCAACTGGCTCGCCGAGAGGCGTGGAGCAGAGCAGATACGCAGGCGTTTGGAGAGCAAGACAGAGGAATGGGTGCGGCTGGGACGAAAGAGCAGTGGGTTGCTTGATGAGGGTGAGCTCGCCGAAGCTGAACATTGGCTCCAGAGCCAGGATGCTCTCGAACTAGGTGCGAGCGCTGATTTGCATTCGCTTGTGGCTGCCAGCATGGCAGTAATCAGCGCAGCTCGGCGGCGAAGATGGCTTGCCGCGCTGGCGGCTGTCTTGACAGCAGTGGCGATAGCGATTGCTGCTGTCATAGTGGCCTTTGACCGGGCTGAAACTGCACACACGCTAGAAATACGTCGCCAGGAAGCGGTTCAAGCCCAGGCTACATCGGAGGCACAGGAACATATAGCGGTTCAAGCTCAGGCTACAGCGGAGGCACAGGAACGTAAAGCGCGCTCTCATGCTCTTGCGGCTAATGCGGTGGCGCAATTGGATATTGACCCTGAGCGTAGCCTGATACTGTCATTAGAAGCTATCTCAGTGGCCCAAGAATATAGCGAGATTATCCTTCCACAGGCGGAGGACGCACTCCGCTTGGCACTGGCAAAATCTCATGTCCGACAGACGCTTAGTGGGCATACCGACTTGGTGAATAGTGTAGCCTGGAGTCCAGATGGACGATGGATAGCCACTGCAAGTGATGACAACACAGCCAAAGTGTGGGACGCTGCTAATGGACAGGAACGTGCCACATTACGTGGGCATACCGACTTGGTGAATAGTGTAGCCTGGAGTCCGGATGGACGATGGATAGCCACTGCCAGTGATGACAACACAGCTAAGGTGTGGGACGCTACTAATGGACAGCAACTCACCATCCTGCTCGGGCATACTGCGGACTTGACTAGTGTAGCTTGGAGTCCGGATGGACGATGGATAGCCACTGCCAGTGACGATGTCACAGCCAAAGTATGGGACGCCACCAACGGACAGGAACGCACTATCCTGCGTGGGCATGTTGCCCAGGTGAGTAGTGTAGCGTGGAGTCCAGATGGGCTGTGGCTATCAACAGGCAGTTGGGATGGCACAGCTAAGGTGTGGGACGCAGCCACCGGGCAGGAGCAAATTACCCTGCGTGGGTATGCCTCGAGCGTGGAAAGTGTGGCTTGGAGTCCAGATGGACGGTGGATAGCTGCAGCCTATGATGATGGCACAGCCAAGGTGTGGGATGCTGCCAATGGACAGGAACAAACCACCCTGCGTGGGCATACCAGTTTGGTGAGTAGTGTGGTCTGGAGTCCGGACGGGCTATGGATAGCCACTGCAGGTTGGGATGGCAAAGCTAAGGTGTGGGACGCTACTAATGATCAGGAACGAGCCACCCTGCGTGGGCATACGGCGAAGGTGAATAGTGTAGCTTGGAGTCCGAATGGGCGCTGGATAGCCACTGCCAGTTCTGATGGCACAGCCAAGGTGTGGGACGCAGCCACCGGGCAGGAACGTGCCACATTACGTGGGCATACCGACTTGGTGAATAGTGTAGCCTGGAGCCCTGATGGGCGTTGGATAGCCACTGCCAGTTGGGACGGCACAGCTAAGGTGTGGGACGCTACTAATGGACAGGAACGTGCTACATTACGTGGACATACCGGCGCGGTGGCTAGTGTAGCCTGGAGCCCTGATGGGCGTTGGATAGCCACTGCCAGTTGGGACAGCACAGCCACTGTCAGTCGGGACGGTACAGCCACAGTGTGGAATGCTGCTAATGGGCAGCAACGCACCATCCTGCTTGGGCATAGGGCGAAGGTGAGTAGTGTAGCCTGGAGTCCGGATGGACGATGGATAGCCACTGCCAGTTGGGACGGTACAGCCAAAGTGTGGGACGCTACTAATGGGCAGCAACGCGCTACTTTCCGTGGGCATATCGGCTTGGTGAATAGTGTAGCTTGGAGTCCGGATGGACGATGGATAGCCACTGCCCGTTCTGATGGCACAGCCAAGGTGTGGGACGCAGCCACTGGACAGGAGCACGTCACATTACGTGGGCATACTGATTGGGTGAATGATGTAGCCTGGAGCCCTGATGGGCGTTGGATAGCCACTGCCGGTGATGATGGCACCGGTAAGGTGTGGGACGCTGCCAATGGACAGCAACATGCCACATTACCTGGGCATACTGGCGCGGTGGCTAGCGTAGCCTGGAGTCCGGATGGACGATGGATAGCCACTGCCAGTTCTGATGGCACAGTTCGGCAGCATGTCGCCACTGTTGAAGATCTCCTGGCTATCGCCTATACCCGCGTTATCCGCTCCCTCACTCCAGAAGAGCGCGCTACATTTTTGAACGAGCCTCTGCCGACCACTACACCCTCGGTCTTGGTTATTCCTACCGCGGAAAATACCCCCAGTCCTTAGCCGTGTTTCTCGTAGAGAATAGAGAGCAAGGAAATTGTGCGTAGGGGCGGACCTGTGTGTCCGCCTTGTTCGCGTGGCACCCAACCCAGGAGACCTGCATATCCACCCCTATTCTGAGTATCTTGACAATGTTAGATTAGAAATCTGGCTGTGACCCCGGTGCCTGGGCCAAGACTCGGCTGGTCAGCCATGGCACTTGCCTGCGATTGTCTGAGCGTAGGCGGTGGCCTTACTGGGTTAATGTAACATTGTCAAGGTATTTACATGCCGCGAGCGGCTTGACACCGCGCCAACTCTCTTGTATAATTGCCTACTGTGCGCAATTATGCGCGGCGTTTGAATAAGGGCAGAAATAATATCAAACGTAAAACTGAATAAGCGGAGTATAACGCACGTCCACGGGCGTGTGGTTACCTAAACGGTGACTACAGGAAAGTATGGGAGGCTGTTTCCATACGCCGTGCGCGATGCGTCAGAACGCAAGCACATGGCAATGGAACAGCTTTTTTGTTTGACCGCGAAAAGCAATTACCGCACAAATACCCAAAGGAATGACGAATGGCCGCTAAGCAGAAGATAAGGATTCGCCTCAAGGCGTTCGACCACAGGATTCTCGACCAGTCAGCTCAGCAAATCGTGGAGACCGCCGAGCGTACAGGCGCGTTGGTAGCAGGCCCCGTGCCCCTGCCGACCAAGATCGAGAAGTACTCCGTAGTCAGGTCGCCCTTCATTGACAAGGACTCGCAGGAGCAGTTCGAGATACGCACCCACAAGCGCCTGATTGACATCCTGGAGCCAACCCAGAAGACCATCAACGCGCTAATGCGCCTCAACCTGCCCGCAGGCGTGGATGTCGAGATTAAATAATTATGAATTTTGAATTCTAAATTTTGAATTACGATTACTTCAATTCAAAATTTAGAATTCAAAATTCATAATTCCCGAAGAGGGGGAGCAAGTACCGAGATGATAACAGGGCTATTAGGTAGGAAGCTGGGGATGACCCAGGTATTTGAAGAGGGCGGCATCGCTACCGGCGTGACCGTCATCGAGGCCGGGCCGTGCATCGTCACCCAGGTAAAGACCGAAGAGACCGACGGCTACAGGGGTATCCAGGTCGGCTGGGGCGAGACAACCGAGCGGAAGTTGACCCAGTCTGAGCGCGGCCACCTCCGCAAGAAGAAGCTGCCCCTGGTGAAGCACCTGCGCGAGATACCCACAGACGGCACCGTCGAGGGCACCAACCTGGGCGACCGCATAGACGTGAGCATGTTCAGCCCCGGCGACCTGATTGACGTCACCGGCACCAGCAAGGGCAAGGGCTTCGCGGGCGTGATGAAGCGCCACAATTTCCGAGGCGGCCCCCGCACGCACGGCCAGTCCGACCGCGCACGCCGCCCCGGCTCCATCGGCCCCGGCAGCACCCCAGGCCGCGTCTACAAGGGTCTCCGCATGGCGGGCCACATGGGCCACGAGCGTGTTACCGTGCAGAACCTGCGCGTAGTATCCGTAGACACCGACCGCAACCTCATCTTGGTACAAGGTGCGGTCCCCGGCCCCACAGAGGGTATGTTGGTTATCCAGAAAGCGGTGAAGAAGTAATTACGAGTTTTGAGTTTTGAATGTTGAATTACGCATCTCAATTCAAAATTCAACATTAAGAATTCAGAATTCAAAGGGAGAAGATAGTGCAAGCGACAGTATTCAATCTGGCGGGGCAGGAAGTAGATAAGGTGGAGTTGGACGACGCCATCTTTGGCGTCACCCCCAACATAGCGGTGATACACCAGGCGGTATTGCGCCAGCAGGCCAACGCCCGCCAGGGCACCCACAACACCAAGACCCGTGCTCACGTTAGCGGTGGTGGCCGCAAGCCCTGGCGGCAGAAGGGCACAGGCCGCGCTCGCCAGGGTTCTACCCGCTCCCCGCAGTGGGCGCACGGCGGCGTGGTGTTCGGCCCGCATACTCGCTCTTACGAGCAGGACCTACCTCGCAAGATGCGCCGCCTTGCTATCCGGGGCGTCCTCTCCGCGAAAGCCGCCGACGGCCAGATCGTCCTGGTAGACAGCTTCGAGGCTATCGAGCCGCGCACAAAGGTGATGAAAGAGACCCTGGGCAATCTCAACGTAAACGGTTCCGCCCTCATAATGACCCCGACCCGCGATGAGAACCTGGAAAAAGCTGCGGGCAACCTCCCAAACGTAAACATGATGCCTGCCCACATGCTGAGCGTAGTTGACATGCTCAAGAACGATTACTTAGTGATGCCCCGCGCCTCACTTGACATAATCACCTCCATCCTGGGCACCACCGGCGGTCGCCGCAAGGTCGCCATCATCGCAGGCAACGGCGCGGCAGAAGAAACGGCAGAGGCAACCGTTACCGACAACATAGCCTTCGAGCCGACAGCCGAAGTAGCCGAGATAGCCGAGGCGACGATAGTAACCGATATTGACCCTGAGGATGGCACTCAGCACTCAGCACTCAGCACTGAGGATTCAACAGAAGAAGGCGAGGTCTAAGATGCCGCACCTATACGAAGTAATCCGCCGTCCGGTCATGACCGAGCGCAACACCGACCTGATGCAGCAAGGCCGCTACACATTTGAAGTAGCCCCCGACGCCAACAAGATTCAGATCAAAGAGGCCGTCGAGAAAGCATTTGACGTAGAGGTGCTGGCCGTCAACACCCTAAACGTGCATCGCAAGAAGCGCCGCGAGCGCACCCGCTTCCGGGGCTATCGCTCCGGCTGGAAGAAGGCCATAGTGACCCTGGCCCCCGGCCAGAGAATAGAGATATTCGAGGGAATCTAGCAATTTTAGATTTACGATTTTAGATTTTAGATTATTCGGCCAGATCGGAAATCCAAAATCTAAAATCTAAAATGGAGTGATTTATGCCAGTAAAGGTCTACAAGCCGACATCGTCAGGGCGCAGGTTCATGAGCGTCTCGACCTTCGAGGAGATAACCAAGGGGAAGAAGCCTGAGAAGTCGCTAATGGTCGCTCAGAAGAGCACCGGCGGGCGCAACAACACGGGTCGCATCACCACGCGCCATCGTGGCGGCGGGCACAAGCAGCACTACCGCATCATTGACTTCAAGCGCAACAAGTTTGACATCCCCGGCAAGGTCGCGGCCATCGAGTACGATCCCAACCGCTCGGCCCGCATCGCGCTCATCAACTACGCTGACGGCGAGAAGCGGTACATACTCTCCCCTCTCAATCTCAAGGTCGGCGACACCATCATGTCGGGCGAGAAGGCGGAAGTGCGCGTGGGCAACGCCCTGCCTCTGCGCCGCATACCCCTCGGCACGCAGATACACAACATCGAGCTGAGCATCGGTAGGGGCGGCCAGATGGTACGCAGCGCGGGCACCTCGGCCCAGCTAATGGCCCGCGATGAGACCTACGCCCAGGTGCGCCTCCCCTCCGGCGAGGTACGCATGGTACACGTCAACTGCATGGCCACAATAGGCCAGATCGGCAACGTAGACCACGAGAACATCCGCATAGGCAAAGCGGGCCGCTCGCGCTGGCTTGGCCGCAGGCCCGAAGTGCGTGGAGCCGCCATGAACCCCGTTGACCACCCGCACGGTGGTGGCGAAGGCCGCGCCCCGCGTGGCGGCCAGCCCCAAACACCCTGGGGCAAGCCCGCACAGGGCTACCGCACCCGCAACAACAAGCGCACCCAGCAGTTTATTATACGTGGCCGCAGACGTGGCCCCCAGGCCGCAGGCAAAGGACAACGATAATTTCCGATTGCCGATTTTAGATTTTAGATTATTCGGTCAAATCTAAAATCTAAAATCTAAAATCTAAAATAGGAGAGAAGATGAGTCGTTCTTCGAAAAAGGGACCATACGTAGACGCAAACCTGGAAGAAAGAATCCGCAAGATGAACGCCAGGAATGACAAGCGCCTGATCAAGAGTTGGGCGCGGGCCAGCGTCATCACGCCCGACATGGTGGGCCACACCATCGGCGTGCATGACGGTCGCCGCCACATCCCTGTCTACATCACCGAGAACATGGTAGGCCACAGACTGGGCGAGTTCGCCCTAACCCGCTTCTACAAGGGCCACGGCCACCACACCGAGAGAAGCAGCCGTCTGAAGTAGACTCGTATTGCGTAGTCCGTAGTTCGTATTGGGCGAGGCGGCAGGCCAGTTGGTTCTTGAACGTCACGCACAATAACGGCTAAACAATAAATACGCAATACGCAATACGCAATACGAGAGGTCACGAATGGAAGTAAAAGCAACAGCCAGGTACATACACCGCTCGCCGCGCAAGATACGCCTGGTGATGGACACGGTACGCGGCAAGAACGTAGACGAGGCGGTCGCTATCCTGCGCTTCATGCCGCAAGGTGGCGCTAAGGAAATAATGAACGTAGTCAAGAGCGCGGCAGCCAACGCGGAGAACAACTTCCAGATGGCCCGCGAGGACCTCTACATCAAGCGCATCTTCGCCGACGAGGGTCCCTCCATCAAGCGCTTCCGCGCCCGCTCCCGCGGCATGGCGGCCCCCATACTCAAGCGGAGCAGCCACATCACCGTAGTAGTCGAGGAACGAGACCTCGAATTCTAAATTTTGAATGTTGAATTTTGAATTAGAATAACCGCAACTCATAATTCAAAATTTAGAATTCAAAATTCAAAATTACAAAAGGGGGAAACATGGGACGCAAGGTCCACCCGGTATCATTTAGACTAGGCATCATCAAGGACTGGCAGTCGCGCTGGTATGCCGACCGCAACTATACCGAGTTGCTGCATGAGGACGTGCGCATCCGCAAGATGGTAGGCGAGCGTCTCACCGGCGCGTCACTCTCCCGAATCGAGATACAGCGCTCCGCGAACCAGATCGAAGTGTCGTTGCACACCGCCAAGCCCGGCATCGTCATCGGCAAGGGCGGGCAGGCGGTAGACCAACTCCGCAAGGACCTTGAGACCACCACAGGCAAGAAGGTCAAGATCAACATCGAAGAGATAAAGCAGCCTGAGCTTGATGCCTACCTGACCGCGGAGAGCATCGCTGAGCAGCTTACCCGCCGCGTCTCATACCGCCGCGCTCTCAAGCAAGCCGTAATGCGTGCCATGCGCGCCGGGGCGAAGGGTGTGCGTGTGCGCATCTCAGGTCGCCTGGGCGGCGCTGAAATGGCCCGCGCCGTGTGGGAGATGGAAGGCCGCGTGCCTCTGCACACGATCCGCGCCGATATTGACTACGGGCAGGTCCACGCTCACACCACCTATGGCCGCATCGGCGTAAAAGTGTGGCTCTACAAAGGCGACGTGATAGAGCGCAAGGGTGGCGACGCCCTCTTGCAGATTGACCGCCCTGCCGCCACAGCCCAGCCCCGCCCTGACCGCGACAGGCGTCCCAGCGAGCGCGGAGAGCGCGGCGGTGAGAGAGGTGGCGAGCGTGGTGCCCCTCGTGGCGAGCGGAGGGATGGCGGCGCTACTCGCGGCCCTCGCCCTGAGCGTCCCGCAAGCCCCATCAACCAGCAGCGCCAGGCACCCGCAGGCCCCTCCACAGATGCTGACGTGCGCTCAGCCGAGGCAGCAGCTACCGAGGTAACGGGCATGGCACCCGCCGGGCCGGATACCACGCTTGCTCGCCAGCAGAACACAACAGGTGCCGACGAAAGCACCGGCGGAACGGAGTAATTGACCCATGTTGATGCCTAAGAGAGTAAAGTACCGCAAGCCGCATCGTGGCACGCGCTCCGGTGTAGCCCACCGGGGCAGCCAGGTCTCCTTTGGCGAGTTCGGCCTCCAGGCGCTCGAAACCGCCTGGATAGACAGCCGCCAGATTGAGTCGGCCCGCCGTGCCATCACCGGCCACATCAAGCGCGGTGGCAAGGTGTGGATACGCATTTTCCCCCACAAGTCCGTCACGTCCAAGCCCGCCGAGACCCGCATGGGTTCGGGCAAGGGTTCGCCGGACCACTGGGTAGCGGTAGTCAAGCCGGGGCGCATGCTCTTTGAGCTATCGGGCGTCCGCGAAGAAGTAGCAGCCGAGGCTATGCGCAAGGCGGGGCACAAGCTCCCCATCAAGACGCGCTTCGTGGTCCGCCACGCCGAGGGTGTGGCCGTGCCTGAGCCGGAGCCTGAAGCAGAGGACGAGGAATAAAAGATGAAAGCCGAAGAGATACGAGACATGTCGACGCGGGAACTGCGCCTCAGCCTTGAAGAGAGCCACCAGGAGCTGTTCAACCTGCGCTTCCAGATAGCCACCCGCAAGATAAAGAACCACCAGCGCATACCTACCGTCAAGCGGGACATCGCCCGCATCAAGACCGCCCTGCGCGAGCGCGAGCTTATGGCGATGTATGGCGGCGTAGAGATGGAAGACGAGGGAGAGACCACGATGGTCGCCGCCGAGCAAACACCGCGCCGCCAGGGCCTCCTGGGTCGCATCAGGCGAGGCAGTAAGTAAGCGTAACCGAGAGCAGCAAGCGTACTTAGGAGCATTTTAGATGGCAGACAACGGCAACAACGGCAATAACGACAGCAAGAACCCGGTGAGCGGCATAATTGACGCTGTAGCAAGGGTCATCAGTGGCGGCAGCGATAAAGAAGTAGAAGCCCCCCAGGAAGAGAACCCCGCGACCGCGCCCAGTAATATACCTCAGTATTTGCAGACCCGCCGCACGGAAGTGGGCCGCGTGGTGTCGGACAAGATGGAGAAGAGCGTCGTAGTGTCGGTGGAGCGTTCCAAGCCCCACCCCATCTACAAGAAGGTCATGCGCCGCTCCGTCAAATTCATGGCCCACGACGAAATGGGCGCAGCGACAGGCGACCTCGTTCGCATAGTCGAGAGCCGCCCCATGAGCAAGCGCAAACGCTGGCAGGTAATAGAGATAGTGCAGCGCGCAGTAAAGCTTTAGCAACCAGTGGTCAGTGGTCAGTGACCAGTAATCAGACGAAAGAACTAACACTGACCACTGACCACTGACCACTGACCACTGACCACTGACCACTGACCACTGACCACTCGGAGGAGAGAGACAATGATCCAGCAAGAATCAAGGCTGCGCGTGGCGGATAACACCGGGGCGAAAGAGATCCTCTGCATACACGTCATGGGCGGGTCGAATAAGAAATACGCGGGCGTGGGCGACGTGATCATCGCCGCCGTGAAGAGCGCAAGCCCCGGCGGCACCGTGAAGAAGGGCGAGGTCGTGCGCGCCGTAGTGGTACGCACCGCCAAAGAGTACAAGCGCCCCGACGGCTCGCATATCCGCTTCGATGACAACGCGGCGGTGATAATCAACGCACAGAACGCCCCACGCGGTACTCGTATCTTCGGCCCGGTAGCCCGCGAGTTGCGCGAGAGGCAGTTCATGAAGATAATCTCGCTCGCGCCCGAAGTGCTCTAGCAGTACCGAGTGCCGAGTAATTAGATGTAGGGCATGGTAATCAGGAGAATAGGATGAACATAAAGCGCGATGATACGGTGCTGGTGATAACCGGCAAAGATAACGGCAAGCGAGGCAGGGTCCGCGAGGTCCGCCCCGGCGACAACAAAGTAATCATAGAAGGCATAAATATAGTCAAGAAGCACACCAGGGGCCGCCAGGGTGCCCGGCAGGCGGGCGTTATCGAGCAAGAAGCCCCGATGGACGCCGGCAAAGTGATGGTGGTCTGCCCCAAGTGCGACCGGGGAGTGCGCGTCGGCCACACCTTCCTGGACAACGGCCAGAAGGTGCGCGTCTGCCGCCACTGCGGAGAGATATTCGACGCCGACACCAACCAGGAAAAGTGGGGCGGGAGACGGTAATTACGAATTTTGAATTTTGAATTTTGAATTCTGAATTAGAAAGAATAATTCAAAATTTAGAATTCAAAATTCAAAATTCCTTAGGAGGAGAATACGGTGGCAAAGCAAGATAACAAGCCACAGCAGGGCAAAGGGCAGGGTAAGCCCCAGCAGCCTCAACAGCAGCAGGCTAAGGGCGGCGGCAAGCAGGAGCGTGGCGGCGCACAGGCAGGCGGCGATGGATCGCAGAACGGCCAGTCCGAGCCTCGCGTGGAGCGCGTGCCTGCTCGTATGAGGCAGAAGTATTACGAAGAAGTCATGCCCGCCATGCAGCGCGAGTTCGGGTACGCTAACACCATGCAGGTGCCGCGCGTTACGAAGGTCGTGATCAATATCGGCATGGGCAGCGAGGCCCGCGAGAACGCCAAGTCGCTGGACAACGCCGTCAACGACATCGGCATCATAACCGGCCAGAAGGCGATGATTACCCGCGCCAAGAAGTCCATCGCGGCCTTCAAGCTGCGCGAGGGTATGCCCATCGGCGTAATGGTCACGCTGCGCGGCCCTCGCATGTACGACTTCCTCGACAAGCTGATGAACATAGCCCTGGCCCGCGTGCGCGACTTCTCAGGCATCTCGCCCAAGTCGTTCGACGGTCACGGCAACTTCAGCCTGGGCCTGCGCGAGCAGCTTATCTTCCCTGAGATTGATTACGACAAGATTGACAAGATACGCGGCATGGAGATCGTCATCGTGACCACCGCCAGGAACGACGCCGAAGGCCGCCGCCTCCTCGAATTGATGGGCATGCCCTTCAAGAGAGGCCAGTAAGCCGGATCGTCGCATAACGAAGGAGAAACAATGGCTAAGAAGTCAATGATCGTGAAGGCGAACCGCGAACCCAAGTTCAAGGTGCGCGCGCACAACCGCTGCAAGATATGTGGTCGCCCCCGCGCCTACCTGCGCAAGTTCGGAATGTGCCGCATCTGCTTCCGCGAGAACGCCAGCACAGGCAAGCTGCCCGGCGTGGTCAAATCTAGTTGGTAAAACCGCAATTTTGAATTCTAAATTTTGAATTTTGAATTAGACCTACCCAATTCAAAATTTAGAATTCAAAATTCAAAATTGACAAGAAAGTGCTTAGGGCGGCCAGATGGCCGTCGCCGCAAGGAGAATACAAACGGCTTATGAACATGACAGATCCTATCGCCGATATGCTTACCCGCATTCGCAACGCCGGAATGGCGCGGCACCAGAGCGTGCTTATCCCCTCGTCCGGTATCAAGCTGAACATAGCTCGCATCCTCAAGGACGAGGGCTTCATCAAGGACTACGACGTGCCCGCCGAGATGGGTGGCCGCATGTTCCGCGTGTGGCTCAAGTACGGCCCTGACAAGAAGCCCGTCATGACCGGCCTCAAGAGGGTGAGCAAGCCCGGCCTTCGCGTCTACACCAAGCGCAAGGAAATCCCGATGGTGCTAAGCGGCCTCGGCGTATCAATTATTTCGACCCCCCAGGGTGTGATGACGGGCCGCGACGCCTGGCGGCAGAACCTCGGCGGCGAGGTGCTGGCCTACGTCTGGTAAATGTAGGGGCGTGATTTATCGCGCCCTGGAGGAAAGGAACTATGTCACGTATCGGTAACAAACCTATCCCCGTCCCCAGTGGGGTGACTATCGAGCAAAACGGCTCGACCCTCGTCATCAAAGGCCCCAGGGGCACCCTTGAGCAGACGTTCCACCCGGAGATGGGCATCGAGCAGCAGGATGGTCTATTGCTGATAAAGCGCCCTTCCGAGTCGAAGCTGCACCGCTCCCTGCACGGCCTCACCCGCACGCTCGTCGCAAACATGGTGCAGGGCGTGACGGAAGGCTTCACCCGCAACCTGGAGATAGCGGGCGTGGGCTACCGCGTAGCCAAGGACGGCAATACGCTCGTCTTCTCACTGGGCTTCTCCCACCCGGTACGCATGGAGCCGCCTGCGGGCGTCACCTTCAACGTGGATACCCCCACCCGCTTCAGCATCTCCGGCATCGACAAGCAGGCAGTAGGCCAGGAAGCCGCCCGCATCCGCAAGCTGCGTGAGCCGGAGCCGTACAAAGGCAAAGGCATAACCTACCAGGGCGAGCGCATCCGCCGCAAGGCAGGCAAAGCAGGCAAAGTAGGCGGCAAAAAGTAAGCCGATTTTAGATTTCCGATTTCCGATTTTAGATTTAGTTAAGTTTGGTCCCAATCTAAAATCCAAAATCCAAAATCCAAAATCCAATGAGGATAAATATGAGAGCTAAACCCCACATGCTGACGCCGCGACAGAAGCGGCATAATAGAGTACGAGCCAGGGTGATAGGCACGTCGGAGAGGCCGCGCCTCAACGTCTTCCGCAGCCTGAACCACATTTACGCCCAGGTAATAGACGACGTGCGCGGTCACACGATGGTCGCGGCCTCCACGCTCGACCAGGACGTAGCCGAGGCCCCCAAGATAGAGCAGGCAAAGGCCGTCGGCAAGCTGGTAGCCGAGCGCGCCAGGGCGGCAGGCATCAACAAAGTAGTATTCGACAGAGGCGGCTACCTCTATCACGGACGCATAAAGTCGCTGGCCGACGGCGCACGCGAAGGCGGACTTGACTTCTAGGGGCCAGGGGTCAGGGACCAGGGATCAGTAGATTTGATCCTGATCCCTAACCCCTAACCCCTGACCCCTGATTTGGAGGAACAATGGCAAGAATAGAAAGAAACGTTTCGGAGTTTGAAGAGAAGCTGGTGCAGGTCAACCGTGTCGCCAAGGTGGTGAAGGGTGGTCGCCGCTTCAACTTCAGCGCCGTAGTAGTGGTAGGCGACGGCAGGGGCACCGTGGGTGCGGGCACCGGCAAAGCATCGGAAGTGCCCGACTCGATCCGCAAGGCGGGCGAGGACGCCAAGAAGCACATGATCCGTGTGCCTATGGTCGGCAAGACCATCCCCCACGAAGTGCGCGAGTCGTATGGAGCCAGTACCGTATTCCTGAAGCCCGCGGCCCCCGGCACCGGCGTTATCGCTGGTGGCGGCGTGCGTGCGGTACTGGAAGCGGCGGGCATCCACGACGTACTGAGCAAGTCGCTCGGCAACAACAACCCAATCAACCTCGTGCGCGCCACCTTGCTTGCGCTCTCCAAGCTCCATTCGGTGGAGTTCGAGGCGCAGCGTCGTGGTCTACCACAGGAGGAGATGGAGCGCCGCCTCTTCCGCAAGGACCTGGCCGTGCTCAAAGCCGAGAAGGCAGGGCTGGGCCAGGCAGTAAACACTCGTGAGCCTGCGGGCCGCGCGACCTCGCCCGGCGGCGTGCCGGCAGCGCAATCGGAGCAGCGTTACCAGGGCGGCCCCAGGGCTGCGGCTAACGCCCCGCGTGGTGGCCGCGCCGCCGAGCGCGAGCCGGGCCGCGACGGACGTGGCGGCGGTGGTCGCAACGACCGGGGCGGGCGCGGTGGTGGCGGTGGAGCAGGTGGAGGAGGCGGACGTGGCAGAGGCTAATATCAACCTGAACTTCAGCAAGAAGCCCAACGAGGGCGGCACGTTGCGCCTGACCTGGATACGCAGCGACATTGGCTACAGCCAGGACCAGCGTGCTACCATCAAGACCCTGGGCCTCCACCGTCTGCACCAGACGGTAGAGCGCCCCGACAGCCTCCAACTGCGAGGCCAGGTCTTCAAGGTCAAGCACCTTCTACGCATCGAAGAATTATGAATTACGAATTACTAATTACGAATTATGAGGAGCAAATCAAGTAATTCGTAATTAGTAATTCGTAATTCCCGAAGGGGAACAGCGATGAAACTTAGCGATTTGAGGTCGCCGCAGGGCGCGAACAAAGATAGGAAGCGCGTGGGGCGCGGTCACGGCTCCGGCCACGTCAAGACGGCGGGCAGGGGCATGAAGGGGCAGAAGTCCCGCACCGGCGGCGGCATACCGGCCCGCTTCCAGGGCGGCCAGACGCCCATCCAGCAGCAATTGCCCTACAAGCGCGGCTTTACGAATATCTGGAGCACGCGCTATAATGAAGTCAACCTGTCGCAGCTAAACGCCGCCGCCATAGAGGATGGCACTCAGATAACGCCTGAACTCCTCCTTGAGCTAGGCATCGTGCGCGACCCCAACAAGCACATCAAGATACTGGGCAACGGCGAGATCAGCCGCCCCTTTGGTATCAGCGCGCACAAGGTCAGCGAGGGCGCACGTCAGAAGATTGAGGCTGCCGGCGGCACCGTCACCCTCATCGAAGTGGCCGAGCAGCCGCGCCGCTCGAAGGGCCGCACCGAGGCCCCCGTCCGCGCACGCGCTGCCAGGCTATCCAACTCGGCTGACCAGGCATAACACGACAGTGAAAGGATAGGGCAAGGTAATGCTTCAGGCTGTTGTTAACGCCTTCAAGATCGGGGACTTGCGCCGCAAGATCCTCTTCACCCTGGCTATGCTGGCGATCTTCCGCGTGATCGCGCACATCCCCGTGCCCGGCGTGGACTTCACCGCGCTGGCGAACGCTTTCGACCCCAACAGCGACTTCGCCGGGCTATTCAACCTGCTCAACATCTTCTCAGGCGGCACGCTCCAAAACTTCAGCGTGGCGGCTATGGGTGTCTACCCCTACATCACCGCTTCCATCATCATCCAATTGCTCACGGGTGTTATCCCGCGCCTGACCGAGTTGAGCAAAGAGGGTGAAGCGGGCCGCAACACGATAAACAAGTACACCCACTGGCTCACGGTCCCCCTGGCTGCCCTACAGGCGTTCGGCCAGGCCCAATTGCTGCAATCGCAGTTCCAGGCTCTCCCCCGCTTCGGCTTCGGCACCGACGCCATGTACACTCTCGTGGTAATCGTCAGCCTTGTTTGCGGTACCATGTTCCTGGTGTGGATAGGTGAGCTAATCACCGAGAAAGGCATCGGCCAGGGCATCTCCATCATCATCTTCGGCGGGATCGTCGCCGGGTTGCCCGCGCAGCTTGGCCGCCTGTGGACCACCGGCGAAACGGGCGCGAGCATCTTCAGCATCATATTGTTTATCTTGCTGGGTATGGTGACTGTCGTCGGCATCATCCTCATCAACGAGGGCCAGCGCCGCATACCCGTTCACTACTCGCGCAGCATCATGCGCGGCGGCAGGATGATGCGGCAGGCCGGTAGCTCCTTCATACCTCTGCGCGTCAACTCGTCGGGTATGATCCCGCTCATCTTCGCGCTCTCGATCATGGCCTTCCCTGCCATCGTCGCGGGCTTCTTCACCGCCGCCTCGACTGAATGGGTGAGAGACGCTGCCCTGGCGGTGTACGGCTTCTTCCAGCCCACCACCTTCCAGTACAACCTCGTCTACTTCCTGATGGTCGTCCTCTTCACCTTCTTCTATACGAGCGTGGTCTTCAATCAGCAGCGCATAGCCGAGAACTTGCAGAAGTCGGGCGGCGCGGTGCCGGGCATCAGGCCGGGGCCGAACACCGACCGCTTCCTCAACACCGTGCTGACCCGCATAACGGTAGCGGGTGCGCTCTTCCTCGGCATCGTGGCGATCGCCCCCTGGCTGGTCGGCTGGATAACCAACGTGAATGTGCTGACGTTCAGTTCTACCTCCCTCCTCATCGTCGTGGGCGTGGCGGTAGATACCATGAAGCAACTGGAAGCCCAGTTGCTCATGCGCCGGTACGAAGGCTTCATCAACAGATAAGTTGGCGTATCGTGTATTGCGTATTGCGTATTACGTATTGCGTAGGGAACGAAGTATCAATCCTTACGCGATACGTAATACGCAATACGTCTCACGCCTTACGGTGACTGTGACAACGAGGTCATGAGTCAAATGATTATCATATTCTTGGGAGCGCCGGGTGCCGGTAAGGGCACCCAGGCTGAAGTACTGCAAGAGCGTCTGAGCATGCTGCATATCTCCAGTGGCAACATGCTGCGGGACCACACCAGGCGCGGCACAGAGCTTGGCAAAATCGCGTCAGGCTACATGAGCAGGAACGAATTGGTGCCCGACGATCTCATCATCGAGATGATTATAGATAGGCTGGCCGCCCCTGATGCGGAGCGTGGGGTACTGCTCGATGGCTTCCCCCGCACCCTGCCCCAGGCTGAAGCCCTCGAAGCCGCCCTCAACCTGAGAGGCAAGATGGTGAACGCCGCCCTCTACATCAACGTGGATGATGGTGTGCTGATTGACCGGCTTTCGGGCAGGCTGACCTGCCGGAACTGCGGCCACGTCTACCACCAGATATTCGCACCACCAAAGGTGGAGGGCATCTGCGATTTCTGCGGCAGCGAGCTTTACCAGCGCGAAGACGACACCCGTGAGAGTGCCATCAAGCGCCTGAGCGTCTACTTCAACCAGACCCTGCCAATGATAGAGTATTACCGGGAGCGCAGTATGCTCTGCGAAGTAAACGGCGACCAACCGATAGATAAAGTAACAGAAGACCTGATGGTCTGTCTACGCTAATTTTAGATTTTAGATTTTGGATTTTAGATTACCCCTCATACAAATCCAAAATCTAAAATCTAAAATCTAAAATCCAAAGATGGCTGTATACCTGAAATCAAAGCAAGAGATAGAACTGATGCGGCAGGCGGGCCGGATCGTGGGCCAGACGCTACAACTCCTCATGGAGCACGCGAAGCCGGGCGTCACGACGGGCGAGCTAGATAGGCTGGCATACGACTTCATCAAGAGCCAGAAGGCGGTGCCGACCTTCAAAGGTTACCACCCCTTCCCGCAGATACAGCCCTTCCCAGGCACCATCTGCGCCTCCGTCAACGAGCAGATAGTACACGGCATACCGGGCGAGCGCGTGCTGCAAGAGGGTGACATCATCGCCCTCGATTGCGGCGCGATCTACCGGGGCTGGCACGGCGACTCGGCGGTCACAGTAGCTATCGGCAAAGTCAGCGACGAGCTTGAGCAACTGCTGGCGACCACCAAAGGCGCGCTTGAAGCGGGCATCGCCCAATGCCGCGCCGGGAACCGCCTGGGTGACATATCGCATGCCATCCAGCACCGCATCTGGGAAGGCGGCGAATACGGCATCGTGCGCGAGTATGGCGGGCACGGCATCGGGCGCAGACTGTGGGAAGAGCCGTCCGTGCCTAACTTCGGGCCGCCACACAAGGGTATCCCCTTGAAACCGGGCATAGTCATCGCGGTAGAGCCGATGCTGAACATTGGCACGCATGAGACCGAGACGCTTGAGGATGGCTGGACGGTGGTCACCGCCGACCGCAAACCCTCGGCCCATTTCGAGCATACGGTGGCAATCACGGAAAATGGCCCGGACATTTTGACTTTGCCATAGACTTATGATATAATTAGCGTTTGGTGCCGCCTTGAGCGACTTACCAAAATAGCACGTGGAAGTTGCTGTCGAAAAGGCACCGGGAAACGCACTTTGGCAGATAAAAAAAGCGAAATCAGGGTCGAAGGCAAGGTGTTCGAGCCTGCCCCCAACGATATGTGGAGGGTGCAACTCGATAACGGCCATACCATCATGGCCCACCTGTCGGATAAGCTGAGAATGCTCCCCTTCCGCATCGTTCCGGGCGATAGGGTAGTGGTCGAGCTTTCCCCCTACGACCTGACGAGAGGCCGGATAGTAGAGCGGACGAAGCAACTGAAGTAGAACGTATTACGTGTTGCGTAAAAAAAATTACGAAATACGCACTACGTAATACAAATTACGCACCAACCGGGGGCAAAAGAAATGAAAGTAAGAGCATCAGTCAAGCCGCGCTGCGCCAAGTGCAGAGTCATCAAGCGCGCCGGAGTAGTAATGGTTATTTGCAGCGACCCAACGCACAAGCAGCGTCAGGGATAGGAACGTATCGCGTATAAACGTAGTGCGTAAGGGCATTTACCCCACACGAACATTACGCAATACGTACTACGCAATACGCACTACGAGTCTAGGAGGAAATAGTGGCAAGAATCGCCGGTGTAGACATTCCGCGTGACAAGCGAGTGGAGATCGCCCTGACCTACATATATGGTATCGGGCCTACCACCGCCAAAGTTATTATCGGTAAGACCAACGTCAACCCCGACACTCGCGTTCGCAACCTGACCGAAGAAGAGGTCAACCGCATCCGCGAGACGATCGACAAGGAGCACCTCGTAGAGGGCGACCTGCGACGCCAGGTCAGCATGAACATCAAGCGCCTGATTGAGATCAAGTGCTATCGCGGCATCAGGCACCAGCGTGGCTTGCCCGTGCGCGGCCAGCGCACCCGCACCAACGCCCGCACCCGTCGCGGCGCTCGCCGCACAGTCGGTATCCGCCGGAAGAAATAGCCCAATTTTAGATTTTAGATTTTAAATTGTTCTGAGCAAGAACGACTAATCCAAATCTAAAATCTAAAATCCAAAATCTAAAATGGAGCAGTGATGGCAGAGAAGCAGCAACAGCCGGTAACGGCCAAGAAGGCCCGGCAGGCCAGGCAGAAGCGGCGCGAGCGCAAGATGGTGCCGCGTGGCATGGCTTTCGTCCAGTCCACGTTCAACAACACCATAGTTACCCTCACCGACCCGCAGGGTAACGTATTGTCATGGGGCAGCGCGGGCGCGACGGGCTTCAAAGGCTCGCGCAAGAGCACACCCTACGCCGCTCAAATTACGTCCGAGGGTGCAGCCCGCCGCGCTATGGAGCACGGGCTACGCCAGGTTGAAGTATTTGTGAGGGGTCCCGGAGCGGGCCGCGAGGCTGCGATACGCTCCCTCCAGGCAAGCGGCATCCAGGTCGTGTCCATCAGCGACATGACCCCAATCCCGCACAACGGCTGCCGCGCCCCCAAGCGACGACGCGTCTAACGAATTTTGAATTCTAAATTTTGAATTAGAATCACGCAATTCAAAATTTAGAATTCAAAATTCAAAATTGGAAATGGGTTGGGAGCTTAGCCCTCCCTGTCCTTACCCGGTATAGATAATTGGCACATGCGGCGAGGCAGGCTGATTGGAAGCTCCGCGGCAATGTTGCTTCTGGTGGGTTGCCTGAGAAGAAGTAAAGCATAGAATAATTCTACGGAGAAAAGATGGCTAGATACACAGGACCAGTTTGTAAGTTGTGCAGGCGCGAGGGGATAAAGCTCTTCTTGAAGGGCGAGAAGTGCTTCACCAAATGCACCCTCGAAAGACGCCCCCAGCCTCCCGGACCGCACGCCCAGCGCCGCGCCCGTAAGGTGTCGGACTACGGCCTACAGCTTCGTGAGAAGCAGAAGGCCCGCCGCCTCTATGGCGTGCTTGAGCGCCAGTTCCGCCGCCACTTTGAAATCGCAGAGCGACGTCCCGGCCTCACGGGTGAAAACCTCCTGCTCGTGCTCGAAATGCGCCTCGACAACGTAGTCTACCGCCTCGGCCTGGCCGACTCGCGTCCCCAGGCCCGCCAGTTAGTGCGTCACGGCCACATCCAGGTGAACGGCCACAAGGTTGACGTGCCCTCCTACACCTGCAAGGTAGGCGACGAGATCGGCGTGCGGGAGAGGTCAAGCGGCAACGAGTTCTTCCAGACGATGCAGCCTCAGCTTGCTCGCAAGATGATCGCCGGTTGGATGGAGTTGGGCACAACCAACATGCAGGGCCGCATCATGCGCATGCCCTCCCGCGACGAGCTTGGCCTCGATCTGAACGAGCAGCTCATAGTCGAATATTACAGCCGATAAGTATTGCGTATTACGTAGTACGTATAGCGTAAGGGCCATCTGACTAAGCAACCCCTACGCAATACGAAATACGCACTACGTTATACGTAAGGAGAACACCTTTGAGCAACGGAACAACAGACGCCCTGCCCAATGTAATGGCAGTTGCTACCGCCACCAACTACGGCCGCTTCGTGATCGGGCCGATGGAGGCGGGTATTGGCACACCGCTGGGCAACGCTTTGCGCCGCATCCTGCTCTCGTCGCTGCCCGGCTCAGCGGTTACCAGCGTCAGAATCCAGAACGTCTACCACGAGTTCTCATGCATACCCAACGTGCGCGAGGACGTGACCGAGATAGTGCTGAACGTCAAGAACGTGCGCCTGCGCTCCTACAGCGATAGGCCGGTGCGCTTGCAACTCAGTAAGTACGGGCCGGGTGAGGTCCGCGCTGGCGATATAGACCTGCCCGCTAACGTTGAGCTAGTCAACCCCGACCAGGTGCTCGCCACGCTTGACAGCCCCGATTCTCACATCGAGATGGAGCTAACGGTAGAGCGTGGGCGCGGCTACGTATCCTTCGAGGCCCGCGACGGCTTGCCCATCGGCACTATCCCGGTGGATGCAGTCTTTTCGCCCATCCCGAAAGTCAACTACGTGGTAGAGCCTGCCAGCCTTGAGCTGCTGGCTACGGCAAACGGCGACACTGATGGCGCGGACGGCGCTACGACCCAGGAGCTTGACCCCGCACTCGTGCAGGGCAAAGAGCAGGTCGTCATAGAGATATGGACCGACGGCACGATAGACCCCGGCGAGTCGCTGAGCCTCTCTGCCCAATACCTGGCGCAGCACTCTTCCCTCATTGCCGGTTTCAACCGCGTCGTAGCCCCTCAGCCGCGAGACACCGTAGGCGTGGCTATCCCGCCCCACCTGTTCGAGATGTCTATCGAAGACCTCAACCTTTCGATGCGTACCTACAACTGCCTCAAGCGGAGCGGGGTCACCAAAGTGGGCCAGGTGCTTCGCATGGACAAGAAGGAACTCCTCGGCCTGCGCAACTTCGGTGAGAAGTCCTACGACGAACTCTACCTGTCGCTCTCCAGCCGCGACCTCATCCCACCAGGCACGCCCCTCGACATATCGGCGGGCGAGCCTGTAGAGGCTACCGGCGAGGGGGATGAGGACGATGAGGGCGAAGGTGAAGATGGCGACTTTGAAGTGGGCTACGGCTCGATAGACGTAGACGGCGACGGCCCGGAACCCGACGTATTCATGGCCGAGCCTTCCGGTAATGAAGACGGCCTCTCGCAACAGGTCGTACATGCGGCGGGCGTCAGCGAAGCCAGCATGGAAATGGCCGCAGGCATCCTGGTGGACAACGAAATCGCCTCGTCCGGCATGGACACGATGGGCAGTCAGGTGACGCTAAACGCCCCCATAACCAGCGCCCCCGTCAGCGACCAGCTAGCCCCAGAAGTCCTGGAAGAAGAAGACGCCGAAGCAGAAGCCACACCCGCGCAAGGCAAGAAGTCTCGCGCCAAGAACGACGACTGAGTGGTCAGTGGCCAGTGATCAGGAAATAAGCGCAAAAAGAGACTGATCCCTGACCCCTAACCCCTGGATAGAGGAGAAACCAATGCGACATAGAATGAAGGGCAGGGGCTTGGCCCGCAGTAGTGGTGAGCGCCGCGCCCTCTTCAGAAACCAGCTTGTCAGCTTACTGATGCATGAGCGTATCCGTACCACGGAGGCGAAAGCCCGCGAGCTTCAGCCGCTGGCCGAGAAAGTGGTTGCCCTGGGCCGCGAGGACACCGACCACAACCGCGAGAAAGCCGCCTCGATACTGGCGAACTCCCTTATGGTGCGCAAGCTCTTTGAGGAGATCGGCCCGCGCTACGTAGACCGTCACGGCGGCTACACCCGCATATACAAGCTGCACCATCGCCCAGGCGATGCCGCGCTCGTCTGCCAGCTAGAACTGGTAGAGAGTTAGCTATCACGTATTGCGTAGTGCGTATTTCGTAGTTTCGCGGGCGGTACGCAATACAAAATACGCACTACGCAATACGTAGAGAATGCACCTTAAATTAGTAATACAGTACGACGGCACCGGCTTCGCAGGCTCTCAGTTGCAAGCTGAGAGTGTGGGCCGAACCGTGCAGGGGGATTTGGAGAGAGCGCTTGCCCGGCTGGCGGGTGAGCCTGTGAGGGCAACCCTGGCGGGGCGCACCGACACCGGCGTTCACGCATGGGGTCAGGTCGCCAGCCTTGACTTCCCGGAGCGTGCCCGGTTGGATACGCCTCAGGAGGTGCAGAAAGCCCTCAACGGCATCCTCCCACCTGATTTGGCGGTCATCGGAGCGGAAATCGCGCCCGGCGACTTTCACGCCAGGTTCAGCGCCCGCAGACGCGCCTACAGGTATCTCACCTGGAACGCGCCTGACCCAATGCCCCTCCTGTCACACTACAGCTTGCACGTCAGGCAGCCCCTGGACGCGGAAGCGATGTCGAGGGCAGCCGCGCTCCTGGTCGGCACGCACGACCTCGCAGCGTTCGCCGGACAGGGTATGGGCGTGCCAGGGGACGACGAGGACAGGCCGAACACGGTACGCACCGTCTACCTGGCAAGGCTACTGCCGCTCGACCCAACCGCCCACTACTGGGCCTGGGACGCGCCCATAGCAAACGTGCCGCCCACCGAGGGCAGATTGCTCGCGCTGGACCTTGTGGCGAACGCCTTCCTGCCGCAGATGATCCGCACCATCGTGGGCACGCTGCTTGAAGTGGGCCAGGGCAAGCGTACTGTAGAGGAGATTGAGACTATATTGGAGAGCCGCGACCGGAGACGGTCCGGCCCGACGGCAAAACCGCACGGCCTGTGCCTGTTGTGGGTAGAGTATTAGATAGAGGGAGTAATCTGAATGAGCACAAAGACATACACGCCCACCGAAGCGGAGGCCAGCGCGCAGCGCCAGTGGTACGTGGTAGATGCCTCCGGCCAGACGCTGGGCCGCCTGGCAACGCTGGTGGCGCAATACCTTCGCGGCAAGAACAAGCCCACCTTCGCCACCCACATGGACATGGGCGATTTCGTTATCGTAGTGAACGCCGACAAGGTCGTCGTCACCGGCAAGAAGACCAACAACAAAATGTACTACAGCCACTCCGGCTACCTGGGAAGCCTCAAGGCCGTGCCCTTCAACGAGATGATGAAGAAGCACCCCACATTCGCGGTGCAGGCTGCCGTGCGCGGTATGCTCCCCAGGAACCGCCTGGGCGCGCAGATGCTCACCAAGCTAAAAGTCTACGCAGGCGACAAGCACCCCCACCAGGCCCAAAAGCCCAGGACCCTGACAATCAACCCGGAAACCCAAGCATTCGAAGCCATAGGCTAATTTTGAATTTTGAGTTTTGAATTCTAAATTATGAGTTTCCCGCAAAAAGATCGGCAACCTCGAACAATTCAAAATTCAGCATTCAAAATTCAAAATTAAAAGAAGGGGAGAATATGGATACACCACGTACAGATAGGCCGGCTTACTACTACGGCACGGGGCGGCGCAAGAGCGCGGTGGCTCGCGTGCGCCTCTATCCGGGCAACGGGCAGATCATCATCAACAGCAAGAGCGCCGAGGAATACTTCGGTGGCCGCCATATCTACCAGATGATGATTAACCAGCCCCTGGACGTAACCGAGAACGGCGGCAAGTTCAACGTCACCGTAAAGGTGCTCGGCGGCGGTGTCACAGGGCAGGCAGGCGCTGTGCGTCACGGCCTGGCTCGCGCCCTCGTGCAGGCCGACGCAGCCTTCCGCCCCGCGCTCAAGAAAGCCGGTTTCCTGGCCCGCGATGCCCGCGTCAAAGAGCGCAAGAAGGTCGGCCTCAAGCGCGCCCGCAAGGCACCTCAGTACACAAAGCGCTAATCACCTGGGCCGCCTGGCTCAACCTTTTCACAGCCAAACAATGGAGTCACACCACATTATGCGTGGTGTGACTCCATTGCTTTTTAGCGCTCAGATCAGAACACTTATTTTCGACCGGCCCCCTTGACAGTTATCATTGCCGGTGCTATTATTGTTAGTAGACAATCAATCGCAATAAGTATTTACATAAGTGTGAGCAGTAGCTTCTTTGCTTCTGGCTTCAGTTCGCTGGCGGCCAGTACAGAGGAGGGATAGCGATGGCAGAAGACACTAGAGCCGAACATGACCTGCCTCTGGCAAGGGACCACACCCATGAGCGCCCCGCGCAGACAGGCATGGGCATGGAGCCGGCCGTCTTCTCCCCGAAGGAGGGCATTCCCCCACCCTCGCTCTTGAACGACGCCAGGCTGCGCCAATCAGCTAACCGGCCCGTCAACGTCGCCCTCATGCTGCAAGCCCAACGCACCTATGGCAATCGCGCCCTGCGGAGAATGTTGCAGGCTAAGCGACCGGGGGGCGCGGCCAACGTCCCGGACCAGATACAGCGGCGGGAAGAGAAATCAGGTGAAAAAGCGCAGGCGCAGGCTGACTCTATTCCCCCGCAGGTTCAGGAGGCATCAGGAGCGCATGATGCCGGCCCCGTTGCTCAAAGACAAACTCAGCCAGTCGCGCCAATCTGGGGCAGGAGAAGGGATGGAGGAGCAGCACAGGACGCACCAACCCGGGTAAACAGACTATGGGCACGCCAATCATCGAATAGAGATGTAGTCCAAAGGCAGCTTCACATCGCTGCCCTCGTGCCGGTCAGTCGAAGTGTTGGAGGCGTTACCATTCAGAGGGTGCTGACCGCTCAGCAAGAGCAAGAATACAAGACCTTCGTCAGCAAGACCTATAAATGGCCTAACCGAAGAGCTGGAACGAACGGAAAGTTCGATTTGGTCTACGATCCTGTGGCCAGGAGGATGGATGTCACGGTCAAGGTGAAGTTTGACTTTCCTGATGTTCCCGGAAACACAATCCCGGACAAGGCGATCAGGACCAAATATAGGAACAACTATATGCAACAGGTGCAGACTGCCTGGAGCAACCGCTATACCTTTGAGAATGTTAGAGCGCCGCAGGAAGCCTGGAAGAAGTTGAACCCGGTAACGGTCAATGTGCAGGTGGTAGAAGACAATGCCAACCCTCATTTTCGCATTAAAGCTTATATCAAAACGACAGGAACAGCCCGGGTAAGTGGAGGTAATGCCAAAGCCTTCAACGAGACTGAGCTTTATAAAGGCGATGATACCCCCCAGGCCGAGTTCAATCCCGGCACCGAGCAGGGAGAGCTGGCTCGCATTCAACGGATAAACCCCAGTCCGATCCTGTTTGCCAACAACGCATCCATGGTCAACGCTCAGTACAACGACCCACTCAACTTTTTGGCAACCTATATCAAGCGTATCAAGAATCCGAAGTTTGACATCCACATCGTAGGCCATGCCAGCGCTACCCGAAAAGGCAGATCCAACCGGCTACTCTCTTACCAAAGAGCCAAAGCTGTCGCGACCTTCCTCGAGACAAATGGCCTTACCAACCACAACCTCGTAATCGAAGGGGTTGGCCACGCGGGAGCAACTAAGGATGCGAAGAAGCGCAAGGTAGAGATCACGGCCAAAGTCCCGGCAGGCTGGCAAAATATGCAGGACGCGACCGCCCACGAATTCGGCCACATGGTGGGCCTGGGTGACGAGTATAGTGGAGGCAGCAAAGCCACTCATTACGATCTTGTGAGCAAGGCATTTGGCAAGAAATATGCGGACCAAGTCGCCAAGCGCGGCGATACCGACTACGCCAGCATCATGGAAAGCGGCAATGATGTGAGGATCCAGCACTACGTCACCTTCTGGGAGGCGCTGTGTGAAACCACCTTGCATAAGGCTACCGTTCCCAACCCGAAGTTTGGGTATAAAGACTGGAAGTTCATTGGCTGATGGTGAAGAAAAGACTACCGGTCGTGTCCCTGGTACCCCTGGTGCTATTGATAGCTTTGCTCCCGGCCTGTACCTCAAACAATGAGAACGGCGGACCTGTTGCGACAGTCCCGACGGCCACACAGCAACCTGATGCCGACCCCAATAATGACGGAGGCGCAACCACTCCCTCATCACAGTCCCCAACCGAGGAAGACGCGATGAAAAAAAGAGTAACCTCCGGTTCCATCCCAGGGGACCTTGACCCCAGACTCGAACGGCGGGATACAAGCCCTCTCCCGCCGGAGGCGCTTGTCAGGTTTCAGCTTATCAATCGTGGTAAGAATCCGCGCCCTAATTACCGGTGGGTGCTGTATGAAGATGGAAGGCTATTCCTGGCACGGCATTCAGGTGATACCAGTGGCGACTACCGCACTCCCTTCGATACTGAGCTTCCCGCAAAACCCACAGAGGTGCTTTCACCTGATGCGGTAAACGAGGTCAAAGAGCAGCTTGACCAGGCTAGATTTTTGGGGCAGGCTCCCTACTACCTCGATCCAACTGTAGACGATGGCGGCTCTTACGTTGTCACCGCTCGAATAAACGGAAAAGTGCACGAGGTAATCTACGAAGCCTATTCTCCTCCTCTTGTGAAGTTTCTTTCCACTATCGCGCCTGATTGACATGGCGCGACGCGGCGCTGTCCAGAACGATCAATTCTTACGAGCCAGGCGCAAAGGAGGAAATATGTCGAACACTCCCTGGAATAGCATTGCAGAGGGCGTCATTACCTTTCAGGAGCGTCCTCTCAACTACAAGGAAGCCCTCGCTTCTCCTTGCGCTTCTTGTCCCACGTCGGCGTGTTGCACGCACCTGCCCCTTCATACGTTCAACATCACCAACATGATAGAACTGGACCATGCCGTTTATCTCCTGAACTTCGACCGGATCGAGCTTGGCCTGTCTGCCTCTGGCGAGTGGAGCGTTTATTATCGCTATCCGTGCCGTTTCCTCAACCGGAGCGACTTCAGCTGCACGATCCATAACACGCCGGAGCAGCCACAAATATGTGTCAATTACAACCCCTACCAGTGCTGGTATAAGCGGGTGCTGACCAGGAGCGTAACTGACGAGTTCATTCGCGTAGACCGGCAGAGGATGGAATACATCATTTCGCTCCTTACTTTCGATGAGTTCAGAAACATCGTAGCGACTCCCGATTGGGAGACGCTAATTGAAGGGATCAACAACCTTCCAAAAGAGATACCTGAGCGTGCCGCCGAGCCGCCCAGCGAAGACCCCGTAGCCGAGGCGTGGCAGCAGCTAGCCATCACCGCAGGAAGCAATGGAGCCAACGGAGCAGAGGGCGAGAGAGGGCATACGTATGACGAGCTTCGTAGTCCATGCAGCGGTTGCCAGGCCTACTGCTGTAAGACGCTGATTTTCCCGCAAGCGCAGCCCCAAAGCACCGACAACCTCGATTATCTCAAGTTCTGCCTGGGCTTCCCCGGCATCGAGCTTGGTATCGCTGATGATACGTGGTCCATCATCGTAAAGACCACCTGCCGCCACTTACAAGACAACCGTTGCTCAGTATACGGAAAGCCCGAAAGGCCGCTCTTGTGCAAATACTACGATGAGTGGAAATGCACCTATAAAGTAAACTTCGGCATGCCCAGGCCCCCTGGGTATCTCAAGATCAAGCTTGAGCAATTTAAGTGGCTGACTGAGTGCTTCGAGTTTGACCAGCACGGCAACGTTACCCAGTTCCCCTCAGCAGAGCTGGTCAGGAGCTATATAGAGGAACAATGGCGAAGCGCCCGTAGTAAAGCAACGGAAGAAAACAGCCTTCCCATTGCATGATCCTTCACCTGTTCCCCAGCCTCTGCTTAAACCGTGCTGTGCCTAGCTGGGACAACAGCACGTCAAAGGGTGGCTGGTTCTCAGGGTGCAACTCGAACACCGCACGCTCGAAATACTGTACCCTGTAGGTCTTGCCGTCCAGGTCGCTCTTCTCCTCGAACTCGTCTGAAATCGGCAGCCCCTGTTGCGCCAGCCCACCATTCTCCTGCCAATACCTTAAGAATCGGCCTCCGACACGCTTGCCCGTTTCCTGGAAGAGCGCCGAGCCGGGAGAGGTGTTCGGCGTCTGTCCAGGCTCGCCTGCCGGGTATTTCTGCTTGTACTGGAACGTGCCTAGCTGCGACAACAACACATTGTACGGCTCAGAGTTCTCAGGGTGATACTCAAATACCGCCCGCTCGAAATATTGCACCGTGTAGGGCTTACCGTTGAGGTCGCTGATCTCTCCGGCCAGCCCGGAGATAGGGTAGCCTTGCTGTTGTAAGCCGCCGTTCCTGCCCCAGTAGTCGAGGAATAAGCCGCTGACACTCTTGCCCGTCTCAGGGAAGTTGCGACTGTTGGTGCCGGGTATATTTTCGATAGGGATAGGCGTAGGCGTGCTGGTGGGAGTAGGCGGGGCAGTTGGTGTGGCCTGCGCGCCCGGCTCTATCCCGCCCAGCGTGGCAAGGGTGGCTATCGCGGCCTGAGTCATATCGGCTGCCATCTCAAAGTCCATATGCTCCACCACATCGCAACACACTACGCTGTGGATGTACGGGTTGCCATCGCCGCTGAACAGGTACTCGGTGGCGGCTATGGCCGGGTAGTTCTGCCCCCAGAATGGGCTGTGGTCCGACAGGTCGGTTGCGCTGACAGTCTTCATGTGCGGCACTAAATCGAGTTGGTAGGCAGCGATGTTCGCGCTGAGCAACTCCGCTATCTCCTGGGAGTCGACGCGCGTCCCCGCGTGCAACTCTATGTCGTTGATGCCGTCACCGTCATACCCCACCATATCCACGTTGATGACGCCGCGTATCTCCTCGCCGCGCAGCCGGGCCTCCGTGGAGTACGCGATGCTCCCACACAGCCCGCGCTCCTCGCCCGTGAATGAGATGAAGCGCAAGGTGTAGTCGAACTTATAATCTTTCAATAGTCGCGCCGCGACCATGACGGCAGCCGTGCCGCTTGCATTGTCGTCCGCGCCCGGCGCGTCCCCCAGCCTGGGCGAGATGCTGTCGAGGTGCCCTCCGATGATATAGACACGCTTCGGGTCTACCACGCCCGGAATCTCCGCGATCACGTTGCGCCCCGTAATCCTGGCGCACCTGTTAGAGCCTGACCAGGGTTGAAAAGTGGTCGCAAGCCCCAGCGATTGGAAATACTCGGAAACATACTCCTCGGATAGCGTGCCTTCCTGGGAGGGTGTATAGCGCGTCTTCAGCATGACATCTTGCCCGCCGATCTTGATTGGCTTTACCCCGCTTAACCCCTCCACAATATCCCTGATCTCCTCACTCCTCACCCGCCCTATCACGTCCTCTATCACAGGGTTAGGACTAAGGGTAGCTGCCCCGGTGGCGGCCTGCATATTGATGCTGTACGGCAGCTGGCTCCAGCCCGTAGCCAGCCCCAATACCGCGGCCAGGGTCAAGAAAAGCATAGTCAAGAAACGTCGGCTACGGCGCATGTCGGACTCCACGTTTGTGCATTGAGAGGGGAATGGGTGAGTTGCCCTTATCCCTGGTGTGGGCGAAAGTTCAGGGCAGGCGTGCGGTCAGGTTATGTTGATTATACGGCATCTAACGCACAGCGCAAAACGAGCTTACCGGCAAGTAGTAGCGCAGCCTTCACTACTTCCAGGGATTAAGGACTGGTACGCCTGTATCCTTGAAATCGTCTTCGTTGCGCGTGACCAGGCTACAGTTGTGCTGGATTGCCAGGGCCGCGATCTGAGAGTCGATTGCCGGCAGCCTCCGGCCGGAACGTTCCATTCGCCCGGTTAGCTCGCCCCAGGCAAGCATCACGTCTACATCTACAGACAACACTCGGCCACCGAATCGAACCAGCAAATCGTCAGTGAGCCAGGCGCTGAGGGCATTCTTTCGGGGCGAGTCCGGCAGCTTCTCATTACCCTTGCGAAGTTCCCCTATGGTGATAACGCTAAGGTAGACACTGTCCGCGTCCAGGGCGTCAATCCACTGGATGACCGGCTGGCTCGGCCGCCTGGCGGCAAGCTCCGAGATTACGTTGGTATCAAGCAGGTATTTCACAAGCCAATGTCATCACGCATCGGACTGTTATCGCGCACCTTGTCAAGGTCCAGGCCAGTCAGAGGGGAATCTCGGAAGAACTCAGACAGCCTCTTTCGGCCAAGAAGCATCTTTCGATAATCTGTGAAAGAGATAACAACCGCGGTCTCAACGCCACGACGGGTAATAACTTGAGGGCCGTCCTTGAGGGCTTCCTCAACGACTTCGCTGAACCTGTTCTTAGCTTCTTGAAGCTGCCAATTGCGTGCCATATATAACCTCCGGTCCAGGTAGCGTGTCTAGCCTGTCTAGATTATATTACAGGTAGATAAGATTAATCAATTATTCCCGCCAGAACGCAGGCCGGATGCAAAATCAAGCATGATGTGGAGGACAGTAAACCCATTCCCCTGTGTCATTCTGAGCGCAGCGAAGAATCTCGTCCCTCGCGTATCTGCACCCTGAGTGTGAACACTTACGCCATCCGCGCCTTACGCTTACGGCGCGCCCGGTGGCGGACTAAATAACTCGATCCATTTCTGCCAGTTGTCAGGCTCTGCCTGTGTGGTAGAAGGGGGCGCTTCTTGAGGGGCAACGGGTATGGCGCTATCGCCTGTGGGGTTGGCAGGCGCGGCGCTTACCGGGATGAGGACTTCTTCATCGGGGCGGCGCAGGTTCAAATCCTCGCGAGCGCGCTGCTCGATATACTTATCCGAGCGGTAATACTCAAACGCGGCCTCCAACCGGGTGTTCTCGTCGCGCGTACGGGCATTGGCGCTGCGTTGGGCAGCGATCTTTGCCTTCAAATCGTGTTCCAGTAGTAGTTCCTGCCCGAACCTGACGAGGAAAAAAGTAACGGCCAGCCCCAGCACCAGCCACATGGCGGTGGTAGAGACAGGCTTATGCTTGCCACGATTGGTCTTGACGACTACGCTCAACGTGCTTCCTTGCGGAGAAATTAGAAGCTAGAAATCAGAAGCTAGAAATGAGAAGTTAGAAAATAGAACACGACATCATTAATCAACCAGAAGTGCTGTACTCTAGACCAGAACTGAGCGTCTATCTCATATAGCTTCTAATTTCTAACTTCTAGCTTCTAACTTCTTTAGGCGATTATACCCCAGCGTCGAGCGCCCCATCTGCGTTTTCCACTGTTAAAGTTGGCGTCCGTTTGTGCCAATCGGTAGCCGTCTGGTAGGCGTGGGCCGTGCGGAGCAGCGTGGCCTCATCGAAGTGCTTGCCGAGAATTTGCAGGCCGATGGGAAGACCCTGCGAGAAGCCACAAGGCACCGAAATACCCGGTATGCCTGCAAGGTTCGCGGGCACCGTATACACATCCGTGAGATACATCGCCAGCGGGTCATCCACCTTCGCCCCCAATGGAAACGCCACGGTCGGCGACGTTGGCCCCACGATAACGTCTACCTGCTCGTATGCCTGCTGAAAATCGCGCGCTATGAGCGTGCGTACCTGCTGCGCCTTCTTATAATAGGCGTCGTAATACCCCGCGCTCAAGGCGTAAGTGCCGAGCATGATGCGCCTCTTGACCTCCGGCCCGAACGCATAGTCCCGCGTCGCCAGCATCGAATCCACCGAATTGCCGGGCGACGGGTCGCGGTAGCCGTACTTCATGCCATCATACCGCGCCAGGTTCGAGCTAGCCTCGGCGGGGGCGATAATATAGTAGGTAGAAAGGGCGTATGGCGTGTAGGGAAGCGTCACCTCGCGCAACTCAGCCCCCAGCCTGCTCAATTCCTCTATAGCGGCGCGCACAGCCTCCTCTACTTCAGGCTGCACCCCCTCGCCCCAGAACTCGCGTGGGATGCCCACCCTCAGCCCCGTGAGCGAGCCGCCACCCTCCAAAAGCGCGGTGGTATATGACGGGACCCCCACCGGCTGCGATGTAGAGTCGCAAGGGTCCTGCCCCGCTATCACTTCAAGCACCATAGCAGCGTCGTAAGCATCCCTCGTGAAAGGCCCGATCTGGTCCAGCGAAGACGCGAACGCCACCAATCCATAGCGCGACACGCGGCCATATGTCGGCTTCAGGCCTGTCACTCCGCACAATGAAGCAGGCTGCCGGACGCTCCCGCCCGTGTCCGTGCCCAGCGAAAATAGCCCAAATCCCGCCGACATAGCCGCCGCCCCACCGCCGCTTGACCCACCCGGCACGCGAGACAGGTCCCACGGGTTGCGCGTCGGCCCCCACGCCGAGTTCTCGGTGGACGACCCCATGGCGAACTCGTCGCAGTTGGTCTTGCCGAGCAGCGCCGCCCCCGCCGCCGACAGCTTTGCGGGCACCGTCCCATTGAATGGCGGCACGAAGCCCTCAAGGTGGCGCGAGCCACAGGTAGTACGCACCCCCTCCGTGATAAGCACATCCTTGAGCGTCATCGGGATGCCGTCAAGCTGAGAGCGCGGCCCCTCACCCGCCCCTCTCCTCCGGTCAAAATCCCGCGCCGCCTGTAGCGCGATCTCCTGGGTTACAGAAACGAACGCTCTCACCTGGGGTTCTATCTCATCTATACGGGCGAGCATGCCCCGCGTAAGCTCTTCCGAAGATATCTCCCCGCCGTCCAGTAACCGGCGCGCCTCTGCTATCGTGAGGCCGGAAAAATCGCCACTAGGCATCTCCGCCCCCCTCACCTTCAGACCTGGCGGGTGCCTCTTGCAACTCCTCCAACACCGCAGGCACGCGGAAGAAGCCATCCTCGCTGGCGGGCGCATTGCGCAACGCGGCCTCCACAGAAAGAGATGGATGCGCTTCATCAAGCCTCATAATATTCAGATGTGACAGCACTTGCGCCGTAGGCGCGATAGCCGACGTGTCCAGCTTCTCCAGCATAGAGATATGGTCAAGCACCTGCGACAATTGCGCCTGCATCGTCGCAACCTCCTCATCGCTAAGCCCCAGCCGCGCCAGCATAGCCACGTGGCGAACTTCCTCCGGTGTAAGCAATCCTATCTTCCTCCCATAAAACCAGGGCCGACATCAAGTCCTAACCCCTAACCCCTAACCCCTAACCCCTGACCACTGACCACTGACCACTGACCACTGACCACTGACCACTGACCACTGACCACTGACCACTGACCACTGACCACTGACCACTGACCACTGACCACTGACCACTGACCACTGACCACTGACCAC
>DASWMJ010000078.1:0-16441 GCA_036399775.1 Chloroflexia bacterium
AAGGGTTGGACTCGCCGGAACAAGCGGCGACCAAATGGGGTAGCATCTGGTATCATTATGTGGGCTCCTTCGGTAAAGCTTGGTTTGGTTGCACTTACCAGTTTACCAAGTAGCCCATCTCTTTTTATGCGACACTATTGAAGCATGCCTCGCCCTGCTTGAGTTCAAATATAAAGTTGGAATGCCATCCCATGAGGGCGAATCATGCCTCGCTCCTACAGGTGCGGCTTCTTTAACGCAATATATATGCACCCTTTCTTGACGGTGCCCGTGCCCGGTGGTAATATCAGAACGATACCTGTGAGATTCGTCCCAGGTATAATGCACACGTCAGGCTTGGCATCCCTCTATAGAATCAGGTATCCGTTATGGCGCAGCGCGCTACCCCGGCCACAAAATCAGCCTCAGTAAAGCCCCAAACCGGCGGCCAGAAGGGCACGGTTGCCGTCGCTGTTGCCCCCAGGCGGGCGCGCCGCGATCCTGTTGATGTGATATGGAACCTCTTCTGCTCGATCCGCTTCGCTGTAGTATTGAACGTTTCTCTGGCGCTTGCGGCCATGCTTGGCACCATCATCCCGCAGATGCAGCCGGGGATTCAGAACTTTGAAGTCGAGTTGAACCAGTTCCTTGAAGCGGCGCGCGGACGCTACGGAGATATTTCGGGTTTGCTCTATTGGGCTGGTTTTTACGGCTTGTATAACTCCCTCTGGTTCCGCATGCTCGTGATGGTTGTCGTCTTCAGCATCATCATATGCACATTGAATAGATGGCAGCCGGTAATGAGATTGATCAATGAGCCAACTGTGCGGGTAAATGACGCCTTCTTGCAAGGGCTTACGGAGAAAGCGCAGTTCAGGGCTGTGCCTGTGGACCAAGCGCAGGCGCACGAGGCTTTACGCGCTTCCCTCAAACGCAGCAGGTATCGTGTGCTTATGGAAAAAACACCTGATGGGTCCGCGATGCACCTTTATGCGGATCGCGATAGGTGGTCAAAGTTGGTAACGTTCGTGAGCCATGCCGCGCTCGTAACGCTGATCCTGGTTGCGGCGGGTATCGCCAGCTTTGGATGGCGCGAGCAGTCGGTCTATTTCTACCCCGGCGAGCCTGTGAACGTGGGACACGGCACCGACTTCTCGGTCCGCAACGATGGCTTCTCGATAGACTATTATGCCGATGGCGTGACGGTGAAGGAGTACAAGAACAGGTTAGCCGTGATCGAGGACGGCAAGGAAGTGCTGACCAAGACCATCATCGTCAACGACCCCCTGCAATACAAAGGCGTCAACTTCTTCCTGGTCAGCTACCAGCCTGTGCTCTACGCGACCGCACTTGATGGGTCGGGGCGGGCTGCCGGGTTGCGGAGGATGGGCGCGAGCGGCCCTATCACCGACACGACCCCTTCGGGCGAGGCCGTCGTGGACTTCTCCTTCACCAGCCCAGACAACCTGCCTATGGACCTTCTACAGCTTCCGGCAGGCGAGCAGATCGTCACGCTCGAGATGACGTATTACCAGGATGTCGCCAGGGGCGCGGGGGAGAACCCGCCTGTGTACGTGCGGGCCTTCGTTGACAAAGAGTTCGAGAAGCCGATCTATGACGCCTTCCTGCCGCGCACAGGCCCTTTTCGTGTGCCGGGCTTCGAGCAATACAGCTTCACATTCAGGAAGGACACGACTACCGTACTGGAGGTCGCCAAAGACCCAGGACTGCTCTATGTAGGCATATTCTTCGGTATAATGACACTAGGATTTACGCTCTCTCTATACACCACGTTCACGCGCTGCTGGGCAAAGATTGCGCCCAGCGAAGAGAAGCCCGGCACGGTAAACATCACCCTCGGCGGCCTGGCCGAGAAGAACAAGGTGACTTTCGAGCGCGATTTTGAGCGATTGGCTACGCGAGTAAGGGATGCGCTAGCGAAAGCCGCAGCGAAATAGGGGTCAGGGGTCAGGGGTCAGGGATTAGAGTAACTTACGCAATACGAACTACGCAATACGCATCATATTTCGCGTTTGCGCATTACGTTTCACTTTGGAGGTAGCAATGGGTTTCGAGTCATACACTTTCGGGTTCAACGAATCGACGCTGACATCGGTTGCTTACGTTTGTTATCTGCTGGCGTTTGTCTTCTACTGCGGGTACTTGATGACGCGCTCCGGCAGGGCGTTGCGCGCTCGAAGTGGGCAGATGGCCCTCGCGGGTGCGGGCGCGGGTACGGGGGGGAGCGTGAGCGTCACATTTTCCGAGGGTGAAGATGACCGTGCGCCGCTGCGCTATCCGGCTATGCTGGGTAGGGTTGGGGTGGGTTTCGTGGCCCTTGCATGGCTGTCGCTGACGACTGCTATTGCCATCCGGTGGGTTGAGGCGGGGCACTATCCGGCTGTTACTCTGTACGAAATCGCTACCCTCATGGTGTGGGGGACGACCACCGTGTACCTTGTGCTCCTGGAAGGCATTTTCAAGACGCGGGCGGCGGGCGCGTTCGTCGTGCTGCTCATATTCTGCTTGCAGAGCTACGCCCTCTGGTTCATACCCGCCGACCTGAAGAACCATATCCAGCTTGTGCCTGCCCTGCGCTCTAACTGGCTACTCATCCACGTCTCGATAGCGATCATGGCGTATAGCTCTTTTGCGACGGCGGCGGGCGCGGCGCTGACGTTACTCGCCAAGCACCATCTCAAGGGGCGAATATCGAATGCGCTCCCTTCTGAGGCTGCTATTGAGGAGTTTATGTTCCGGGCGGTAGCGGTAGGCTTCCCGTTGCAGACGCTGTTGCTCATCACCGGCGCGATATGGGCGCACGAGGCCTGGACGAAGGCCTGGAGTTGGGATCCGAAAGAGACCTGGGCGCTGATTACCTGGTTAACCTACGCGGCTTATTTGCATGTGCGCGTGCAGCGTGGCGTGCGCGGCACGGCGATGGCATGGCTTTCGCTGATAGGCTTTGCGATTGTGCTGTTCACCTTCATGGGTGTCAATTACCTCGTCACGTGGTTCGGGCTTGATTCGATGCACACGTACAACGTAGACAACAACAAGGGCGCACCACCGTCGCTTGGCGTGGCGGGCATAGCCACGGTTGTGCTGTTCGCAGTCATGCTGGTGCTGGCGCTCTTTAGCTGGCTGCGTATCAAGCTACCACGAGGCCGGAGTACCGAGAAGTAAACCCAGTTGTTTTCGCGTCAAAGTAAGTCTATATGGTCCCGGCTGAGGCCGCACTTCTGGGTGGGTGTGGTGCTGCTTGCGGTGGGCCACCTGCTGATATTCGTCCGCACGCCTTCGGGTGAGTTCTGGCGGTCCATGTCCGACTACTGGTTCGCGGCGGTGTGGTTCGGCTACATCTTCGCGCTCGACGCCCTCATATACGCAAGGGATGGCCGTTCATTCTTCATGGACAGGCGGCGGGTGTTCCTGGCGACGTTCCCCCTGTCGGCTGCGATGTGGTGGGGCTTCGAGTGGATCAACGAGATAGTCAAGAACTGGCACTATCTCCGGCCACCCGACATACCCGACTGGTGGGCGCATATCGTCTCGTGGATATTCTTCAGCACCGTCATCCCCGCCGTATGGGAGACGGCGGACTGGGTTGCCGGGTGGAAGGTTATCCGCCATATGAGGGAGCGACCCGCCTTTCCGGTACCTGGGGTATTACTGCTGGTGTTGATAGCCGCCGGGGTGCTGTCGTTCGTACTCCCCTCGATATGGCCGCTCTACTTCTTCCCCCTGATATGGGGCTTTCTTATCCTTATCCTGGATCCCATCAACTACTGGCGGGGTGTGCCTTCCATCCTGGGACACCTCTCCAAAGGCACCTGGCAGGTGCCTGTCGCCTTTTACGTAGGGGGCACCATCTGTGGCTTTCTGTGGGAATTCTGGAATTACTGGGCCTTCCCCAAGTGGTATTACACGGTGCCCTTCGTGGGGGATTTCTTCAAGGTATTCGAGATGCCACTGTTAGGTTACATAGGTTATGGGCCGTTCGCCTGGGAGATATACGCGCTCTTCTGGTTTGTGGCCGGACTGGTGCCCAGGTCTGAGCCTCGTGCCCTGGCCCGCCTGGAGAGGCAGTTGGTGGAAGATTAAAGTGACAGGGCTTACCGTTTGATGGTAAGCCCTGTGTATTCCGGTCGCCCTATTACTTAATTCCTGGTTGAACTAACAAAACCAAACAGCTTATGCGGCGTAGGCCCACTGGTGCTTCGACTTGCGTCGAATGTCCTTGAGTGCCTTTCTATTCCTGTAGATGGTGATGACCACATGGTCGTTAGACTCGATCATCACTACCCCCAGGAGCCTCGCGAGGCGTGGCTCGGCGGTGTGGTAGCGCGCCACTTCCCGTCTTCGCACGAAGTAGAACCGGACCCCTGTGCGGTGCTCGAGGACACCGTACCTGCGAACGAGTTCCAGATCGCGCTCGCACAAGTTGCTTTGCGCTCCCCTCTGCTTTGCGTGCCTGGTCAGCCTGGCATCAGCCGTGTTGGTCATTGCTCCACCTCACGGTCGAGGGTGTACACCCCTCTGGCCCTTCCAGTACCAGCTTCGGAGCAAACCGAACTGAAGCAGAGTATAGGATGGCCCCATGAGGCTGTCAATCTGTGGAAAAGATGTGGAAACAGGTTAGGAGGCTTATCTCCCCAGCATTGCCCGGCGATAGTTCGCTGCGCTCATAGTCGCGGGCAACCTCTACAAAGTCGCCCTGCGGCGACTACCCTACTACTCTATCCTTCATAGTCCGCGTAGGCGGACTTCGTATAAGTTGCCCGCGACTATGAGCGTAGCGAACTATCGCCGGGCAATGCTGGGGGAGAATGATTACCCCTCCCTTATAAGAGAATCACGCTTGTTTTGGAGCAAGAGGAGTTGGCGTTGAGTCTCGGCGGCATACAACCCCATCGCAGCAGAGAGTATGAACCCCAGCAGGCCGTCCTTGAAACCCTTGTACTCGATGAAGCGGCACTTGAACTCTCTAAAGGGTTGCCCGATGAAGCTCCTGGGCCGCGCTCTGCGCCCGGCCGCGTACAGGGCGCGGGCCTCAAGCACGGCGTAGGCGCGCTGCTTGGAGACGAACTGTCTCCAGGTCGCGTAATTGTAATGCACAAGCCGGGTGGAGAGCGTGCCGATCTTGCCGTCCACCTGGGGTAGCTCATGCACTTCGCGGCTCTCGTCGTAGCGGCAGCGTTGCCTCTCAAGGAGCCTGATCTGATAGTCGGGCGACCACCCCGTATGACGCACCTCATGTCCAAAGAGGATGTTGCGCCTCGGCACCCGGTAAGCTGCGTATTCGCTATTTCTGATGGCCTGGCGTATTTCTTGCGCGAGACGCGGCGTGCATCGCTCATCCGCATCAATGAAGAATACCCACTCGGTCTCCGCCAGGTCTAACCCCTTGTTGCGCTGGATGGCGAAGTTCACGAAGTTCGACACGACCACTCTTTGCGCCACTCTCCGCGCGATGGTTTCCATCTCTTCATCGGCCTGGCTGTCGAGCACTATGAGCGTGTCCGCGCCTGCCCGTACCAGAGGCTCTACGCTTCGGAAGCAGGGTTCCAGGTGCGTGGCTTCATTCCAGGCAAGCGCGACTACGGTAAGAGGCAAGCGTGTGTGCGCCGCCATCACCTGAACACCAACCTGATAACCCTCAATGCTACTCGCAGCCGCTCACGAGACTGGGAAGCAGGCAATTTGCCCACGACCACTTCCAGCAGCGCAAGCAAAACCTCTCGAAGTTGGGAGGCAATCAGCAGCGCACCTAACGACCAGCGAGCAGCCGGAGAATAATGTTTCGAGTACAAGTAGAGGCGGGAGCGCCAAAGCTCGATGAACATCCTGCCGGGCATCTGTCGCGTGCTCTGACCCCCCAGGTGGACCACCCTCGCGGCGGGCACCTGCCAGCACTCCCAACCTGCTTTAGCGAAGCGCAGGGCAAGGTCTACCTCTTCTGAATACATGAATATCGCCGGGTCAAAGCCGCCCACGCATTCATAAGCGCGCCTGTTGATGAGCATGCACGCTCCGAGAGGGTGGTCGCTTCGGAACGGCTGGACTGCTATTGCCTCGCCTGGGTACCTGCCGTTCAAGGGTGATGCCGCCAACCAACGGCGCACCCTGCCGGGAACTATGCGCGGGAGGGGGAAGAGGTCAAAAGCGGCCATCAGCAGGGTTGGGAACCGGAAGGCGGCAGTTTGGATGGTCATATCCTCGTTAAGGAGGCGGGGTGCGACGATGCCTGCCTTTGGGTGTGTCTCGGCGAATTCGACCAACGCCTCCAGGCTTCCGGGTTGCGGCACCGTGTCAGGGTTCAGCACCATCAGGTATTTACCCTGGGCCGCCTGGAAGCCCTGGTTGTTGGCCCGCCCGTAGCCCAGGTTGCGCCTGTTGGCGATGAGCCTGACGCCAGGGAAGGCCCTTGCTGCCTGGGCGCTGCCGTCCGTAGAAGCGTTGTCTACGACTATTATCTCAATCCGCAGAGCGCCCCGCACTTCTTCCGACGAGAGCGCGGTCAGGCATTGGAGGAGAAGGTCGCGGACGTTCCAACTGACGATAATGATGCTGAGATCATAGGGCGCTGTGGAGAAAGGTTGAACGGGGGCCTGGCTTGTGTTAGACTGGACCACAGCATAGTTTAGCATGGCATCACCATGCCTTCAAGACGATGAATACCTTCACCAACGAGCAATACCTCAAAGACCAGTTGCGCCGCGCCAAGCGGCTGCAACTCTTTGGCGTACTCTCGATTTTCCTTTCTTTCTTCCTATCGTTCGGGTTTGGGGTCAACTACTTCCTGGTCTACCTGGCCTATCCCTTCCTGCTCGCGGGGCTGCCTCTCTGGACGATCGGGCGTGCCACCGTTCGCAAGCTCGGTATGACCCCCCGCGCAGACCAGCAGCTTACCAACGAGCTTAAAGCCCTCAACAATAAGCACACTCTGCACCACTACGCGACCGTAGGCGGCAAAACCGTCAACCATCTACTCATCGCGCCTGCCGGGGTGCTCGTCATGCAGTCGAGCGACGCGGTAGGACCGGTCACCTGCCAGAGCGGGCCGAACGGCGACAGGTGGAAGTCAAAGAGTAACATCCTCGACCGGCTTACGGGACTCAGGCCACCCGTCGGCAATCCGACGAAGGACATTGATGCCGCCGTGAACGCCGTGCGCCAGTTACTCACCGATAGTGGCAAGCCGAATGTGCCTGTTAGGGGCCTCATAATCTTTACCACCAACCCAGACCTTGAAATAGAGGAATGCACGTACCCGGCGGTGCCACTCAGCGAGGTGAAGCAGGCTACCCGCGAATTGCTGCTTGACATGGGCAGCGACCGCGCAGAGGACATCAACGTGGATACTATCCTGACCACCGAAGACCGTCGCCGTATCAATCTCGCGCTCAGCCCTCAGACTCCGTCCGTGCCCGCGAAACCTGCGTCAGCGCAACGCTAGCCCTTCTATGAATCTGGCCGCCCAAGCAGACCTATCCACACAGCCTTCCGGCTGGCCCATCCTCGGCCATGACCGCCCGGTGGCGATGCTGAGGCGCTCGCTGAGAGAAAACAGGTTGGTCCACGCCTACCTCTTCACCGGCCCTGAGGGCGTGGGTAAGCGTACGCTCGCGTTGGCTTTCGCGATGGCCCTCAACTGCCAGGCCGAACCCTCCCCAGGACAGAGCGCGCCGGATGTGCCCTGCGGGCTGTGCGCCTCGTGCAGCCGTATCTTGCGAGGCACCCACCCGGACGTGGTTGAGGTCAACCTTGAGACGCAGGCGCAAATGCTCGCGGATACACCTGGAAAGGGAAAGAGCGGCCCGGCAAAAGAACTCAAGATTGACATAGTACGAGATATGCAATCTACAGTGGGCTTGCATCCTTACATGGGCAGGTGGCGGGTCTACATAATAGGCGACGCGGATCGGCTCAACGAGGAAGCCTCCAATTGCATGCTCAAGACCCTGGAAGAGCCACCGTCCCACACTATCCTGGTGCTCCTGGCCCCTGACGAGGACTCTGTTCTGCCTACTATCTCCTCGCGGTGCCTCCATGTCGCTCTCAGGCCGCTACAGCGCCGCCTGGTGGCCGATGGCCTGGTTAGGCTGTGGGGCGCGGAACAGGAGCAGGCTGAAACTGCGGCTGCTTTATCGGGCGGTAGGCCGGGTTACGCGCTCACGCTCGCTGGGGAGCCGGAACGTATGGCCCGGCGCAAGGCGGCGCTTGAGGAGCTTGCCCTGCTTTCGGGCATGCCCCCAAGCGAGCGCATCAACAAAGCGAATACCCTGGCGAAGATGTTCACCGATGCAAGGGCCGACCTGTACGATCTGCTGGATGTGTGGGAGGGTTGGTGGCGTGACGTGCTGATTGTGCGATCCTCAGCGTCTGAGCTTGCGGTGAACGTTGACCAGCTTCCAACGCTGACCTCTGTCGCCGGCAGGACCACTCCCCAGAAGGCATCAGGCGCGATCCAGCTTATACAGGCGACGCGGCGGCAGCTTTTCGAGAACGTGAACCCCCGCCTCGCGTTGGAGGCGCTGACGCTGGGGCTGCCATAGGTCTATATTGAAACATGGGTAAGCCCAAATTTCAGGTTCGGAACTCCAACACCCCACCCCCGGCCCCTCCCCAGTGGGAAGGGGAGATTAAAATAAACAATAAAAAGTATCAGTTCGGCGCTCTGCGCCGAACTGATACTTTTTATTGTTTATTTTAACAGGAGGTTTATGCCTGGCAAACCAGAATGCCAACTTCTGTTGAAGCGTTCTTATTGCCTAAGCTCGCAGCTTCTTCAAGAAGCCTTCAATCCGATTGAGCGCTTCTTCTATATTTTGCAGAGAAGTCGCGTAAGATGCCCTGACGTGGCCCGCGCCCGATTGGCCGAACGCCGAGCCGGGCACCATCGCCACCTTCTCCTCCATAATCAGCCTCTCGGAGAACTCCTGGTCGCTCAGGCCGGAGCTTTCGATGGAAGGAAAAGCGTAGAACGCACCCTTCGGCTCAAAGCAGTCCAGGCCCAGGCGGTTGAAGCCGTCTACTATCGTCCGGCGGCGGCGGTCGTATTCCTGCCTCATGCTCTCGACGTAAGGCTCCGCCGACTTGAGCGCTTCGATTGCCGCCTCCTGCCCGGTGGTGGGGGCCGACATTATCATGTACTGGTGAATCTTACGCATGGCAGCCAGTATCGCGGGTGGGGCAGCAGCGTAGCCTATTCGCCAGCCCGTCATCGCGTATGACTTGGAGAAGCCGCCCAGCACAATTGTGCGCTCCCACATACCGGGCAGGGAAGAGAAGCAGGTATGCTCGATACCGTATACCAGCCGGTCGTAGATTTCGTCCGACACTACGAGCAAGTCGTGCTTTTCGGCCCACTCCGCTATCCCGGCCAGCCTGGAACGCTCCAGGACGGCCCCGGTGGGGTTGTTGGGATAACCGAGCAGCACCGCTCTCGTCTGGGTCGTGCGGGCCTTCTCAAGGTCGTCTACCGTCACCTGGAAGTCCTGGCTGACGTAAGTTGGTACGGAGACCGGCGTTCCGCCTGCAAAAATAACGGTCGGCTGGTATGCGACGAAGCAGGGTTCGGGCACTATCACTTCGTCGCCCGTTTCGAGCACAGCCATGAGAGCCAGGAGTAAAGCCTCGCTTACGCCTACCGTTACCAGTAGCTCAGTCTCCGGGTCGTAATTCACGTTGTAGAGTTTGTCTATCTGCCTGGAGATGCCTTCCCGCAATTCTAGGATGCCGGAGTTAGAGGTATAGCTGGTGTGCCCCGCCCGCAGCGACTCCACGCCCGCCTCTACGATAGGCTTGGGGGTGACGAAATCAGGCTCCCCTATACCGAGCGTGATAACGTCCTTCATGGTGGCCGCGATGTCGAAAAAGCGTCGAATGCCGGAAGGGGGCACCGCGTTTATCCTTGCCGATACGAAGCCTTCACCCGTCGCCTTCGCCGCTCCCGCTCTTGCTGTTTCAGCTACCATACTTATCTTTCCTCCTTCTCTCGTTCAGAGTACCGCCTTCAGCGGGATCCTCCATTCGTTGCCGACCTTCTTGCCTGAGATCTTGCCCTGCCCCAGCAGCCGCCTGACTTCCTTCGGCTTGTAGCCCAGCAGTTTCGACGCCTGTGAGACCGAGAGCAAGGGCCTGTAGAGGTCGAGCAACTCCTCGTCCCGCATAGTAGACAGCACCGAGTCTATGACCGTGTACCGCTCGGCGGCGCTGGCGATAGCTATGGGATCGCGCACCGAAAGCGCCTCGTAACGCTCCTTGTTCAGCAGGCTGCGAATATCCGCGATTGTCATGTGGTTGGTATGAACGCTCACACCGAGCTTCTCCTAGCTTTGCCGCAGAAATGGCATTATATAAACAATATCGAAAGGCATTATATCATGCTATGCTGTTAGAGCCAATTTGACGCTCATATGTGGCTCAATTAATAATCGAATGCTAACCGCCAAGACGCAAAGACGCCAAGAACTCGCCAAGAGTTTTATTGTTTCCCATTTTCGTACAAAGCTATTGGTGCCTGACCAGTTATTCTCACCTAATCTTCGTGGGTACTTGGCGTCTTTGCGTCTTGGCGGTTTGGAGAAGTGCCGCTACTTCTTAATTGTTTACGCAATTTGTAGATGTAAAAGTACTGATGCACACCAAGTGATATGCTTTGTGTTATAAATACCCCAGGAGGCAGCATAATGGTACCTGGAGAGAAGGGTGGCGCGAGTACATTCACATATCCGGCGGGGATGCTCAACCTCGAATACACGCTTACGAACGGGCAGATGTTTCGCTGGCGAAAGACGGATGCGGGCTGGTGGGACGCGGTGAGCGGGTCCAGGATGGTACGCCTTCGCCAGGTCGAGAGCAGCGACCCGGCCACCGACCAGTTTGAGTTCTTCACCTTCCCGCAGCCTGCCGACCATGAGTTCGTCAACCGCTTCTTCCGGCTCGACGTGGACCTTGTTCCCATCTACGATTCGTGGCGCAACGCCGACCCGTATCTCGGCACATTAGCAGATCGCTTCCGAGGCTTGCGGATCGTATTACAGCAGCCGGAGGAATGCCTGCTTTCGTTCATGTGCTCCACCGCCAACTTCATCCCCCGCATAATGAAGGCTATCGCCATCATCGCTAAGACATGGGGCGAGCCGATTACAGGGCCGGACGGCAAATCCTTAACATCGGCTTTGCCAAGTGCCCGCGTACTTGCCACACTCGACCCGTATGAGGTCAGCGAGAAAACGGGACTTGAATGGCGCGCAGGCAATTTGATCAAGGTGGCACAGCAGCTTGCATCTAAGCCGGAGGGTTGGCTTGATGATGTCGGCAAGCTCGATTATGCGTCGGCTCGCGGGGAGCTAATGAGGATAGATGGGGTCGGGCCTAAGATAGCTGACTGCGTGTGCCTCTTCGCTATGGCAAAGGACCAGGCCGTGCCTGTGGATACGCACGTCTGGCAGTTGACGCGTGACCGTTACCTGCCCACGCTGAAAGGCAAATCGGTCAGCGCGTCGGGCTACGCGCAGGTGCTAAACTTCTTCCACTCGCGCTTCGAGAAGGCAGGCTGGGCGCAGCAATACCTCTTCTACGATCATCTGTTGGAAAGCAGGGCTAAGCGCGGGCTGCGTGAGTAGCAGAGCTAGCCGTTTGCGATATTCTCAGTGTGCAATTGCCCGCGTCCGGCAGGCGCGCTCTCAAGCTCTTTTTTCGTGAGGGACATGCCAATGCGGCCTATCCTGGCGTTCACCGCCGCCTTAACAATGCGCTTGACATTGCGCTCTTTCCTCTTGAGCATCTTGTCGAGCGCGACCTCGTTTACCATCCACCGCGTAGCGAAGCTGTAGAACCGCTTCGAGTGGCGGCCCGCGACGGTCAGGTCCCGGTCGGTCCGGTCCTGCCAGGTCATCGTTTCGATTACCCTGCTCTCTACTTCGTTGTAGTAGGGCGTGCCCTTTATAGGGTAGGCGACGGTGGTCAGGAATACGTCGGGGTTTGATTTCTTGAGGTGGTCCACCGTTGCCTCTATGTCGCTTATCTCTTCGCCTTCATAGCCGAGCATGATGAACATGCCCGTCTCGATGCCCGCCCTCTGGAGCATGTGCGTCTTGTCCTGCACGTCCTCAATCGTCGTGCGCCTGCTCATAAGGTCTAGCACGCGCTGGCTGCCGCTCTCCGCGCCTATCCACACACGGTAGCAACCCATCCCCTTCAACGCGTCTACAACATCCTGGTCTAGCCTGTCGGCGCGTGATATGCACTCGAAGGGCTTCACTATGCCGCGCTCCTTCAGCAGAGCCGCGTACTTCAGCGTCCAGCTACGGTGGATGGTGAATACGTCGTCGGCGTACCACACCTGGTCGGGGTCGTACCGCTCGATGATGCTTTCCATCTCGGCCAGTACGTTCTCCGGCGAGCGCCTGCGGTGGGTGTTGCCGTACACGGTATGGCTGCACCACTTACACGTATAAGGGCAGCCACGCGCCGTAATGAGCGACACGGAGCCGCGCCCGTGATGCGTGCGCCACGTCTCTACGTACTTGTCCAGGTCAATCGCTTCCCGGTCGGGGAAGGGTTGGTCGTCCAGGGGCTTTATCTGAGAACGGGTAGGCGTTTTGACCGTCTTACCATCCTCGTCCCGAAACACGATCCCCTCAATCTCGTGGAGGCGGTGCGGACCTACTTTGTGCAGGGTGGGGATAAGGTGCTCAAGCGTCACCTCCCCCTCGCCTATCACTACCACGTCGGCCCCCGCGTCAAGGAACTGCTCGGCATAGTGCGGCGGCTCCGGCCCACCGAGGATAACGTGCGCCCCCACCGATTTGCACATCTGGATGAACGGCAGCACGTTCAGCTTGGTCATCAGGTTGGTGTAGATGCCCACAATCGAGGGGCGGGTCCTCCTGACGTATTCGTTCTGCTGCTCGCGGGTTGAGAAGGTGGTGTCGAATACGTCTACGTGGAAGCCTTTGGCTTTCAGGTGCGAGGAGATATAGAGCACGCCGAGGGGAGGGTAGGGCTTCATAACCTTCTGCTCGTGGGCGTCCTCAGCGATGAAATAGCCGTGCGTGAGTAGGATATCCATTATGACAGCCTGGGCGCGGGGTGCAGCCGCTCTACGACCTTCTGCTCGACCGGGAAGCGATAGAAGTCGCGATTGATGCGCCAGCGTGCCACCATCTGCAAGGGCCGGGCGAGCGGGTGAGCGTGCCGCCCGTAAGCGTACTTCTGGTAGAACTTGAACCGCTCTACCCGCCGGTACTTCTCCTTGCTCACCCAGGGACCCGCCGACCCGACGTAATCAAACTCGGCCCACCCCTCAAGCGTGCAAGGGAACTGGTATTGCTCCGCACCCAGACGCTCCGCGATCTCGTTGCCGGGGTAGGGCTTGTAGAAAAATATCGCGGCCTCAAAGTCCTGGCTCATGGCGCGCAACTTCTTGGCAATCTGTAACGTAGCCTCAAAGCTGTCATCCGGCTCGTCCGGGAAGCCCACGATGAAGTTCCAGATAGCCCCGATGTCGTGCCTGACCAGCTTCTCCGCAGTGGTGAACACCTGCGCGATAGTGATATCCTTCTTGATGCGCTTCAGCATCTCGTCGGTGCCCGCCTCAACACCTACCATTACGCGGCGCAGGCCAGCCTCCTGGCAGAGCTCAAGCGTCTCATCGGGGAGGCGGTGGCCCTGGTCGGCGCGCATGGTGCCCGTCCAGGCCACGTTCAACCCGGCGGCCATGAACGCCCGGCAAATCTCCTCTACGCGCTCCCGCTTCGTGAAGAAGGTCTCATCCTGGAAAGCTATCTCCGTAAAGCGGTATCGCCGCCACAACTCCGATAGCTCGCCCGCCATCCGGGTCGCGTTGAGGCCGTACCAGCTACGGTTGTAGACGAACGGGTCGGCGCAGAACGCGCACCTGAAGCGGCAGCCAATCGAAGATATATAGTCGAACTGGCGCTTGCCCTTGTGCTTGAAATATTCCTCTACGGGCACCAAATCGTAATTGTGCCTGGGGAATAAATTCACGTCCTTAGTGGGCCTCGCCTGGTTCTGCACTATCTTGCCGTGTGCGTCGCGCCACGTCACCCCTGCTACGAAGCTGAGGTCCTTGCCTGCGGTGTATCGCTCCACAATTTCAGCGAATGTTTCTTCACCCTGCCCGCTCACCACGGCGTCAACGCTCGGCTCGGCCAGGCACTCCTGGGGGAAGAGGGAAGGGTGCCAGCCGCCCCACAATATGGGCAGATCGGGCCGCGCTGTCTTGACCGCTCGGCTTATATCCATAGCGTCACGTATAGGGTCGCCCGTCAGCACGCCTATGCCCAGGCAGACGGCATCCTTCGCTTCGTCAAGCACCGCACGCAGGGGGTCGCGTTCCAGCCGGGCGTCAACTATTTTCACCTCGAAGCGCTCAGGGTCCAGGGCGGAACCGACCGCGATCAAGCCGAGGGGCATCGTCCAGAATACGGCCCTGGGGTTGTAGAGCACTATCTTGTGGCGCTTGGTCATGGTTGTAGCTACTCTGCCTGCGCCGTGGGCGTGGCTGCGGCTTCGGGGGTCATAATCTGGGGCAAGGGGCTGAATACGCTCCCGGTGCGTGCGGCGAGGCGGTCTAGCTTGCGGCGCTCGATGGGCAGGGTCGCCATGTTGTAGAACATGCTGGCCGCGTCGCGTACCTTCTTGCGAGGCGATCTGGTCGGCCCGCCGCGCACCCGCTTCCACGCCCGCCGCGCCCGGAACTCCTTGTGCAGAACAACATGCAACTCCCGGTAGAAGTCGGTGCCGTAGGGGCCGCTGTACATCATCGCAAGGTCCGCGCTGTCGAGCCAGTTCTGCTTCTCCCCAAGTTGCAGCTTCACGTTCTCATAGAACTTGGTGCCGGGCAGGGGGTAGGAGACCGACATGCCTATATCGTCAGGCTCGCACTCGCGCACCATGCGCAGAGTTGCCTCTATATCCTCGCGGTTCTCACCGGGGTAGCCGAACTGCAAGAAGAAGCCGATCTTCACCCCGGCAGCGTGCAGGTTGCGGGCCGCGGCGTAAATCTGCTCCACCTTCGTGCCCTTGTCCATCGCGTCGAGTATCTTCTGGGAGCCGGACTCCGCACCCACCCAAACTATGTCGCAACCCGCCTTCTTGAGCGCGTCCGGCACATCTTTCTTTATCAGGTCCACCCTGAGCAAGCATTTGAAGGGTGTTATCGCGGCCAGCCTCACCACCTCGTCCGCGAACTTCTGTATCCACCCAGGTTTGAGGCCGAATATGTCGTCCGCGAACCAGACGTGGTCGGGCGCGAAGTGCTCTTTCATCCAGCGCATCTCGGCGGCGACGTTCTCCGGCGAGCGCACGTTATACCTCTGGCCGTAGATGGGCTTGGCGCACCAGTTGCAGTGGTAAGGGCAGCCGCGCGTCGTCACCATGTTCATCGAGTAGTAGCCGTGCCGCTCCATCCATATGCTCTTGTACCTGGCTATGTCAACGAGGTCCCAGGCGGGGAATGGCAGTTTATCAAGCTCCTTGATGTAGCCTCGTGGAGCAGGATTTGGCGCATCGGGTAGAGCCAGCCCCGCTATTTGCGTGCGTTGCACCTGGGAACGGCCCGTCAGCATGTCGAGGGTTTCGGCAAGCGTCACCTCGCCTTCACCCACGATTATGGCGTCTGCGCCATGCTCAAAATACTTCTCTTTGTGGTCGGTGGCATCCGACCCGGAGATAACGACGGTGCAGCCCCGTTCTTTGGCGGCCCTCGCCATCGTGAAGGCCGCTTCGCGCATGCGCGTGAGACACATCTTCGAGAGGTAGTTGAAGCAGTCCTCATATATCACGGCGAACTGAGGTTTGTGCCGGTCAAGCGCCTCCGCCCACTCAGCCTCTGATGTAGCAAGCATCGAGTCGAACAGCGCCACATCGTACCCACGTTCGCGCAGGTAGGAGGCAGCGTACAGCGTGCCCAGAGGGGGATAAGGCATCATTGCTTCCCACAGCTTGGGGTCGAAGCGTAGATAGTACGACTGTCCAAATAGCACCTGTGTCATTTATTGAGCCTTCACCTCTCACGTTTCTTGGATGAACCCCATGCTGTGTGCGAGGCTGTTATTCCTTAAAAATACGTCCCCTGTTACATTGCAGTATTGCCGTTCATTCTAACAACCGTGCTTAGGACTGTCAATGTTGGCATCAAATATAAAGCAGGGTGGATGCCTGGTCACCAATCTATTTAGAAGAGAGCGAACCAATTACCCCTTGTCATTCTGAACGAAGTGAAGAATCTCATCCCTCGCGCATCCTCTCGACTTTGTTCTTTTGCCTCTCCACTGGCCCAGCATAATACGCGAGGGACGAGATTCTTCACTTCGTTCAGAATGACAAGGTTGGCAGGGTTGCTCGCCCCATACGTCTTACCTTTGCGAATGTCTGCGCATGTATACCGTAGGGGCGTGATTTATCGCGCCCTGGTTACATGCCATTT
>DASWMJ010000079.1:0-38158 GCA_036399775.1 Chloroflexia bacterium
AGGGTCACGCGTAAAGTTGGTTCGCCATCCCCACCAGGGCGAGCATGCGGGTCGCCCCTACCCAGACATTTCTTTGTTAGTGCTGTACTGAGCGCAGCGAAGAACCTCGTCCCTCGCGTACCAGGCTGAGTGACGTAAAGCGAAAGAACTAGGGTAAGATAATACGCGAGGAGCGAGATTCTTCGCTGCGCTCAGAATGACAAGGGGGAGTGGATTCTCCTACGCCGGACACACCTCCGAGCCAAACCCCTAACCCCTATCTACAAGAAAGCTTACTTCTCGGCAGGGGTGCCGCACTCCGGGAAGAAAGCGTTGGCTACTATCTTGGAGGTCTGCCCCCTGGTGGCGTTGTTCTTGGGGCGGAAGTATGCCTTGTTGCCGGTGCCGCATGGCTCGCTAGCCCCTCCGCAGGGGTACCCTCCCATGATGCCTCTTGAGCCTAGCCCCTGTATCCAGGTGTAGAAGGGGTTGGAGGGTGGCACGTCCTGGAATATCTGGGTGCCTGCCGGGTCGGTGTACCCCTTAGCCTCCGAGACTATCTTGGAGATTTGGCCGCGTGTGGCGTTGGCATTGGGGCGGAAGTATGGCTTGTTCTCCGGCCCGCACGGCTCTGCCTCACCGCCGCATGGGTAGCCTCCTATGACCCCTCTACTCGCCATCCTCTCTATCTGCTCATAGAAGGTGTTGGAGGGTGGCACGTCCTGGAAAGTCTGACCTTCAATACGGTCAGCGAACCTTGCCGCGTTACTCACTATCTTGGCTAGTTGCCCTCTTGTCAGGCTGGCGTTGGGGCGGAAGGTGCCGTCGTGGTAGCCCGAAAGGATACTCCGGCAGGCGAGGCACTGGACGAATGGGTGGAAAGTGTTATCGGGAGGCACGTCCGTGAAGCTGATGGGTCCGAACTCCTGCACCATAGTAAGTCCCACCGCTACGGAAGTATAGCTGCCTACCGCTACAACGTAACCGGGAGCCGCAGCCGCCACGCCCCCGAAGACCGTGCCGGAGCCGGGAATTACGCTCTGCACCACGTTCCATTGCGAGCCATCCCATCGCAACGCCAACGGCCTGGTGGCTCCTCCTACCCTATACTTTCCTACCGCCCATACGTCGTTTGGCCCGTTGGCCGTAACATCGGAGAGTGAGCTAGTATCAACGCCCAGGTCTGGGCCGGGGACGATCTGCCAGGCGTTGCCGTCCCAGTGCATAATGAGGGGAATTTGCTCGCCATACCGGACATGTGAGTAGCTGCCCACAGCCCATGCGTCGTCGGGCGCAATTACTTTGATCGAATCGAGGCGGTTCATGACCGAGCCGATGTTCGGGCTGGGCACGCGCTGCCACTCCGATCCGTTCCAGTGAAGTATCCACGTCTCGTGTGGCGTATCCCAGTTGTCCACCCCGACGCTCCATATGTCGTCGCTTGCTATCCCATCTATGGCTGTAATCTCGTATATTGTTGGTGCGCTGATGGGTATGCTGCTCCAAGAGCTACCGTCCCAGTGGATGCTCCAGCCATACCTCATTCCCCCGGCAACATCCATAGTAGACCCTACTGCCCATGCGTCGTCAGCAGCCAGGGCCATAACACCTTGCAGCACCCTGGCTTCGGCAATGTCCGTTTGCCTGTTCCACTGCGAGCCATCCCAGTGCATCAAGACGCCACCGCAGCAGCCAAGAGCGCCACCGGTTGTCGAGAAGCCAACAGCCCAGGCGTCATTGCTGGACACGGCGGCCACATCGAGGAGGTACGTCTTGTTGTTAGACCGTGGAGCAGGGACGCTCGTCCAGCTAGCGCCATCCCAATGCGCGGTCAAAGGTGCGCTAGCGCTGTATATGCCTGCCGAGTCCATATAGCTCCCCACAGCCCAGCCATCGGTGGAGGAAACCAGGCTTACTTCTTCCAGGACGTTGTATCCCAACATGGGATTTGGGCTGGGCACTACGCGCCACTCGGTCCCCTCCCGGCGCATTGTCAGCGTTACAGCCCCTTCGACGCCTGCGCTCTTTAGCCCGACTGCCCACACGCTACCATCCATGGGCGAAGATACCGCTCGGAGCGTGCCTGCGCTTGTCTGTCCATTGGGGACTATGCTCCACCGTGTACCGTCCCAATGCATAGTCAAAGGAGTGGAGGCTCCATAGCCAACAGCGCCTACGGCCCAGATGTCATCCGTTGACATTCCACTTACGGAGAGTAATTTGGAGTCGGGAATGTCGGGTAACTGCACGCTGTTCCAGCTTGAGCCGTCCCAATGAATCACGAAGCCACGCCCCCGGTATGATGTCGTGGTTCCTACCGCCCACACGTCATCTGTTGCCAGGGCAAGGACATCCATAAGCTCACCGCTCCCTGAGATAGGCACTGAGCTCCATGTGAGACCATCCCAGTGTAATGGGGAATTTCCATCCGAGCCTACCGCCCAAATGTCATTAGAGGTCACGGCGGACAGTGCGTTCAGGCTTGTTTCAGGGCTATACGCGACTCTCCATGCGGTGCCGTCATAGTGCAGGATGTCCGCCTCGCCGACCGCCCAGACATCATTCGTACTGAGGGCCATTACATCAAATAAAGCCTCAGTTTCGATGTCGCCGGGCCATTGGCTCCACTTATTACCGTTCCAGTGCATGATGATAGCGCCCAGGCGCTCGGCGCTGAAAGCACCTACAGCCCACACGTCAGCGGAAGAGACGGCGTCCACCGAATAGAGCACGCCACTTATATCGGTAGGCGCAATGGCCCATTCGGTACCATCCCAATGCTCGATCAGCACCTTTCCACTTGCAGCCCATTGGAAGTTGCTTGCATCTCCAACTGCCCAGGCGTCGTTGGGTGCTATGGCCACCAGATCATGTAGTTGGCTAATGCCTACAGCTTCGTTGGGGCTGGGGACGATCTTCCCGGCGATAACGCACGCTTCGCCTGCCGGGTCGTGCAGGCCGCCCGCTTTATCGCCCTTAGCGGCGGACTGTGCATGGGCAGGCGCAACTGCATATTGGTAGTAAGCCATGTCCGCGAGAGCCATAATGCTCAATAGCAAGATGCCTCGGACTATACTGGCCTGGGCTGCCTGCCACAGGCCTTTCCGACCTTTAGACAGCTCGCTATTATCCATAGCAATAACTCCTATCTAGCAAGAAAGACTGGACTACATCAACATCCTAGCACACTTTGTCAACAACAAGAAAACATGAGACAGCCCGAATCGGCTTTGCCTCAAAAGTGGCTTTTGCCCTAAAAGTCGGAGATTTGCCCCAAAAAGAGCAGCCTCATGAAGAAGCTGCTCTTACTAATAATGTGGCATATAGGCCTGTGCTAGTCCTTAATCCGTGTCATCCAAAATAGCAAACAGCCAAAACAGATAAAGAAAGCCAACTACAGCCGCTACCACAACTCCAATAAGTAGCGGTGCAAGCAGAATGGCTACTAAAAGTATGCGCTCAAGCTGTGATCGCTGCTTCACAATGCGTTCCTCCGGCTCAAACCTAGTATGTCCTGGTAGCGAGCACTATCAGGACAAGCAATAAAGCAATGGGGCTAAGTCCAAACAGCCGCCACAAAACACGAATCAGTTGGAAACTTCGCTTCCGCATAAAAGCCTTCCGTTCTTCGTGGTTGCTCAGCGCGAGAGCTGCGCTACCAGCAAAAAGCCCTGTAACTATAAGACCTATTACCATGCTTATGACCATACCGCTCGTAAGGGCGGGCGGTAGTGGGGCAGTTACTAGTAGAGCGACCATAGCAAGACCTATGGCAAATGCTTCAGCAAACAGCCGTATCTTAAAAATGGTGTCGAGCACAAACCTGAAACCCAAACTCAGATGGCGAGTACGCTCACGCTCTTTTACTTTAGCCGGAGTTATTGCTGTAAGCGAGGGATCGGTTCTTGTCAAAAACTGCGAACCATGACCGCTATCTGCGAGTAGATCATACAGACGAAGAGCCATTGTTACCTTCCTTCCCAGGGTCGCTATTGGCCGGCTGGCTTGTAAGCTGTTGATCTGCGAAGTCTGAGTTGGGCGGACTCGTGGCTGCTCTAACAGCTTTTGCGGTCTGACTAATGTATATTATCGTAACTGCTACCAACCTAGCAATGTCTCGTATCAGATGCGCAACAACAAAAATCAGGGTTACGGCACCGAAAAGATACTGCGCGGTACGAATAAGTACTTCATCCATGCCCTCAAGTTTGAAAGGCTCTGCAACGTTATGGTGAAACCAGTACTGAGCATAGATCCATATTCCTAGAAAAACCAAGTCCATCGCACCGGACAGACTAACGTAGATGAGGTAGGTAAATTTGAACCAAAGAAAGCGAAAACGGGGCTGTTCCTCCATACCTCTCCTACAAATATTAACGCCAAACTTACGGATTCGGTTGCGAATGCACCAAAGGTAACAAACATAATACCTTAAGTGCACTGTTGAGTCAATAGGGGCTTTGCCGGTACGTCCAATCAGGGGCTTAGCCCGTTTTGCCTCATAAGTCACTCAAATGTTCTACTTTTGAGGCAAAGCCGCCCGAATCATATATTCGGTCTATCTCCTCCGTGTTCACGAGGTAACTTCAAGAATAAGAAAATGAGCGGCTGCACCGCTCATTTTCTGATTCTTGAAGTTACGATTTACACTATCATCGCACGGCCAGGGTGCCGCACTCCGGGAAGAAAGCGTTGGCTACTATCTTGGAAGTCTGCCCCCTCGTGGCGTTGTTGTTCGGGCGGAAGTAAGGCTTGCCAGTGTTGCACGGCTCCCCCGCCCCTCCACAGTTGTAGCCTCCCATGATGCCTCTTGAGGCCAGTCTCTGTATCCATGTGAAGAAGGTGTTGGAGGGAGGCACGTCCTCGAATATCTGAGCGCCTGCCGGGTCGGTGTATCCCTTAGACTCGGAGACTATCTTGGAGATCTGGCCTCGCGTAGCGTTGGCGTTTGGCCTGAAGTACGGCTTGCCACTGGTGCATGGCTCGCCCGCGCTGCCGCATGGATACCCACCGATGATACCTCTGCTCGACATCCTCTCCACGTACTGGTAGAAGCTGTTGGAGGCGGGCACGTCCTCGAAGGTCTGGCCGGTCACAGGCTCATTGAAGCCCGCGGAGTTAGCCACGATTTTGGATAGCTGCCCCCTGGTCACGTTGGCGTTGGGGCGGAAGGTGCAGTCGCCGTAGCCCCCGATGATGCCCCTGGTAGAGAGGCAGCTTACGTAGGGATAGAAGGTGCTGCCTGGGGTAACGTCGCTGTATACGCCCGGTGCGCAGGGAGTAGGCGACGCCGCGGGCGTGGCGGTAGCTGCGGCAGCGAACGATACTTTGTCGAAGTACACGTCCTGCTGCGGGACGCCGTTGATAGCCACCCTGCCGTCCATCCACGTCGCATAAACGGTGGTGCTGTCAGCTACGTGGTAATCGTAGTCGCCCGCGTAGCACCCCTGCACGTTGGGATCGGGCTGTTGAGGCTGCGCCTTCACCCCGTCGCTGATAGCCATATCCGCCTGCCAGGTCACACCGTTGTCGGTGGAGGTGCGACCCCTGCGCTCGTAATTCTGGCCGTTGGTGGAGTTGCGCCGGTCGTACCACGTTACCAGCACTTTACCCCCCGTCGTGACCGCCAGCGACGGCATCCATTGGGTGCGCGTGGAGGCGTCCGTATCCAGGCGGATGGGCGAGGACCAGCTAGCGCCGTTGTTGGTGGAGCGTACGTAGTAGATGTCGCCCAGGTCGGTGCCCGCGCCGTGCCGTGTGTAGGCGTAATGCACCACGCTGCTGGGTCCGACGCCCGGCTGCCCCAGCCCCTGGTAGCGCCAGATGGGAGGAATATTGTTGAAGTAGGTGTTGGTGCAGGGTCCGCCGCCGTTCTGGCCGGGCGCGGCCTGGCTGGCGGCCATCGTGCTGGAAGTCCACGAGCTTCCGCCGTTGGTGGACTTGTATATGATGTGCGTGCGCGGGTTGTTGCCCCCGCCCTGCTCGTTGAGGGCCGACACGAATGCCGTGCCATCGGGGCCGCCCGTCACCTGTCCCTGCCGGTAGAAGGTGCTATGGAGAGTGTAGGGCGTGCTCCAATTGACGCCGTTATCGCTGTACGACACCTGCAACGCGCCGTTCTGCCCGAAGTTGTTCCAGGCCACGTAGATGCGCCCGTAGTAAGAGCTGGCCGGGTTGTTGTCTACCCAGCCCGATTCCCGGTCGTCGCCGCCGTTTTGCCCCCCCGTGCCCACGTGTACGCACGATGCGGCGGACCAGTTAGCGCCGTTGTCGGTGGACTTGAACATGCCGAGGCCCAGCGTGGAGAATGAACCGCCGCTTGAGCAGCTACCCGCCGAGCCTGAGCCGTAGGTGAGCCACACCGAGTACCAGGTGTTGTTCGCACGCTTGTACAGCACCACAGGGTCGCCCGCGTTGTACCCTAAGCTTGTCAATGGCGCGGGGCGCACGTCGGTGAAGCTCGCCCCGCCGTTGTTGGAGTAGGCTATGCCCCCGAAGTTGCCCGACGCGGCGTAGCGGGAGCTATTGAAGCCCACCACTACGTTGCTGCCGTTGACCGCTATGAAGCTCTCGCTCTGGACGGTGCTGGGGTAGGCGGAGGTATCGCAAGTGGCGCAGTTCACGCCCACGTCCGTGCCTCCGTAAGCGAGCGGGCTGACCGCGTCAAAGGCAGACTTGCCGGAATCGGCAACCGCGCTCAACCTGCCCGTACTCTTGCCGCAATGCTCCATTATCTGCGCGGCGCGCATGTTCATCTGCATCGCGATATTCGACCCATCTACCTGGGAGCAGTCAACCTCTTCAAGGAATTTTTCCTGCTCGCCCACGAAAGCGGGCGCGTCCATTAAGCCGGAAGAAGCCGCAGCCATCGTGCCCATAGCGGCGGCCGGCATATTCGCGCTTACTATGCCGGTGATGCCCCAGGCAACCATTACGGCCAGGGTCGCCACGAGGGCGAACGCTCGCCACGCGCGCCACCTGATATGTTGCCCACCATCTCTCTTCGCCATCTATCTTCTCCTTCCTTCTGCATAAACTCTGCTGTCGCAGACAAAAAAAGGTCCGCGTACCACTCATACTAGCAGACACCCCAGGCAGTGTCAATCGTGCCAGGGGTCAGGTAGGGTATAGAAATCGTTCATCGCGAAAATGAGCAATAAGTGAGCACCTCTTGGACTGGTAAATGAGCAACCGGCTCATCTACGATAGCAGCGACACCGGTCCGCCATTCATGTTGGCCGGGTGCATCCGATATTACAAGCATCATAGGAGGTTCGCAATGCTCACGGTCTTAGAAAGCGCAACTATAGCCTATCCACCTGCTGAGGTGTTCGATCTCGCTGCCGATCCGCACAAACAACTGGAATGGGATCGGGGGAACCTCAGAAGCGTGGAGAAACTGACGCCTGGACCACTCGGCGCGGGCGCGCGCTACCGGGGCGATTTCAAAGGGTTCGGCACGATGGAGTACGAATTCGCGGAATTTGAGCAGGGGCGGCGATTTACCCACTATGTCAAGATGCCGATGGGTGAGCTGCGCCACGTCTTCACTTTCGAGCCGGACGGCGGTAGAACACGGTTCACCCAAGAGGGACGACTCAAACCCAGCCTGCTGGGACGGATAATGTGGCCGGTGATGTCCAGGACCCTGCGCAAGCGATTCCACACCATCGCCTCGGAGGTGGAAGAGCACCTGGGGAGGTGAGCGCTCAGGACATATACATGAGCACAGAATGAGCACGTTCCTGTAGCAATATATAGCTGCCGGTTGCTCACATCCCTGGGCATAGCAATATGCCACAGCCAGCCCGGCAAATCCGGCAACATGGTATAATCGGCAAATAGCATGCAAGGCTATACCCCGGCGTCTGTAGTGGGTGTAGCCTTGCTGTTGTGGCGCTGTACCACTACCTGTACGCCTTTTTGTATTTCCCTGGCTGCTCTCCTTTCATCTATCATTAGAGGGCACAGGATTATTAGCGGTAGGGGCGGCCCGGTGGGTCGCCCTGGCGGGGCTGGCGTACCATGTTTCCGCGCTATATAGACAGGGCGACCCACCGGGTCGCCCCTACGAAAACATTCCATTTTCCTCAACCTGAATTCTTATCAAAACTAATAGAGAGGTGTCTACTTTGAACGTTCGAGCTACTTCTATAAGCATCAATCCCCTAATGCACGCCCTGGCGCTGGCGTATGGCGGGGCTGCCCTGCTCCAATGGGTGCATGCCGCGCTGCTTGGCGGCGCGACGAGCGAGGGGCAAGGTTATGCTCAATGGCTGCGGGATGGCACGCTGGCATTGCCTTTCGTGCTGGCCGTCGTCCTGTACGCGGGCAGGCGCATGCTCGCGGGGGCCGAAAATGGCGGCGCTAGCCTAGCCGTGCTGTACGCGGGGGTCATGGGCGCGGGCTTTCTCCTGGGCCAGTCCTTCCCCGGCGGTGGGCACGCCCAACACGAAGCAGAGCTATCTACATTCTCGCTCCTACAGCACACGCTGGTGATAGTGGTTGCCGCCGGTGCATACGCCATGTTTGTGGAGGGCATGCTGAAGGGGTTGGGCGGCAACCTGGACGCTGCTATGTCGCGCCTCCGCGTGCCGCGCAAGCTCGCGCCGTTGGTGTGGCCCCTGGCAGTTTTGCTCGTGGCGATGCCCGCGCTCCTCTTCACGGGAGGGGGACGCGCCGCCGCACAGACCAGCTTCCCCGACCAGGTGATACACCCCAAAGGCACCCTGCTGCTGGTGGCCCGCGCATTGTCCGACGGCTCGGTTGCCTACGTAGCGCCCGATTTCGGCGCGAACGGCGTGCGCCCCACTATCGAGATGACCGAGGGGGAAACGCTTGACATAACGCTCAAGAACGAGTTGTCGGGCGACGTGAGCCTGCACGTACATGGCGTGCATTACAAGCAGGACAGCGACGGCACTCGCCACAGCAATTCTCTCGTAAAGCCGGGCCAGCAGCGCGTCTACCAGTGGAAGGCGGGCGCGGGCACGTCCGGCTACTGGCACTACCACGATCACGTCATGGGCGATGACGAGGGGAGCACCGGCATCCTGGGTGGGCTGTATGGCGGGCTGATAGTACGCCGTGCGGGCGACCCCAGGCCGAGCAAGACCTTTGTGATAGTAGGGCACGACAAAACGCTCAACGGGCGCATCTACCCCGATACTCCAACCTATACTGCCCGCGAAGGCGAGCTAGTAGAGTGGCTGGTCATCTCTCACGGCAACCGCGTGCATACTTTCCACCTGCATGCCCACCGCTGGATCACCCCGAACCGCCCAACCGACTCAAGCCCGGCGAACGCTGCAAACGCGGGAAGCGGCCACGAGGACAATCACATCCTGGCACCCGGAGACAGCTTCGGCTTTATGGTAATAGCGGGTGAAGGCGTAGGGCCGGGCATGTGGATGTACCATTGCCACTTCCAGGACCACGCCTCGGCTATGAAGGGCTTCTTCAAGGTGCTGCCCGCGGGCGGCGCGGCGCAGATGGAGACCTCCCGCACCTTCCCGGAGACGGGCAAGACGGTGTCTGGCCGCTTCCTCGAATACTGGACCCAGAACGGCGGCCTGGCGCAGCAGGGCTTCCCCCTCTCCGACGAGTTCCAGGAGAAGAATGACCTGGATGGCAAGACTTACAAAGTCCAATACTTCGAGCGCGCCGTCTTCGAGTACCACCCTGAGAACAAGCCGCCCTACGACGTGCTGCTCTCTCAGTTGGGTACGTTCCGCTACAAGGAGAAATACCCCGCCGGTAAGTAGTTACTCGCCTACAGATTGAGGCGGAAACGCCAAGACGCCAAGTGCGCCAGGTACCCGCCAAGAATAGTTAGGGTAGCGTGGCCCTTCGCACATCTTTATACCGGCGCAGTGAGGGAAAACGACACTAAATCACACGCGTAGAGGCTCTACCATTGGCAAACCCCAACATCCTTGTCATTCTGAGTACAGCACTAACAAAGAAATGTCTGCGTAGGGGCGACCCACCGGGTCGCCCTGGTGGGGATGGCGAACCAACTTTACGCGTGACCCTGGCAGGGCGAGCATGCGGGTCGCCCCTACCTTACACATTTTATTCCTGGACATAACTTTGTTAGTGCTGTACTGAGCGCAGCAAAGAATCTCGTCCCTCGCGCATCCTCTTGCCTTTAGAACTCTATAATAAGCAGCTACGCGAGGAGCGAGATTCTGAGCGTAGCGAAGAATGACAAGGTCCCACTTGGTTTCTGCTTATTTTACGTGCGTTTGCCCTCCTGTAGCTGCCCCTCATAATCTTGGCGGGTACTTGGCGCTCTTGGCGTCTTGGCGGTTCGGTTCTTCCTGATTCTTGACACAGCCTGTCAAGATTAGTATGTTGGTAGAGCCGATTATTGCTACCAGGGGGTATTATGCGCGCCGACCGCTTGCTTTCCATATTGATGCTGTTGCAGGCGCGGGGACGCATGACGGCGCAGGAGCTTGCGGGCGAGCTTGAGGTGTCGGAGCGGACCATCTACCGAGATCTTGAAGCCCTGCATACTGCCGGCGTGCCTGTGCTTGCCGAGCGGGGGCCGGGCGGTGGGTGTGAATTGCCGGAGAAGTACCGCACCAACCTGACGGGGCTGACGGAGCCGGAGGTGCGCGGGCTGTTCCTGTCGGCGGTGCCTGGGCCGCTCGCCGACCTGGGGATGGGCAAGTCGCTTGAGGCCGCGATGCTCAAGCTGGCCGCATCCCTCCCCGACATGCACCGCGAGGACGTGGCGCGGGTGCGCGGGCGCATCCACGTTGACACGGCGGAGTGGTTCCGCCCGCAGGAGGCCGTGCCCCACCTGAAGACCATAGAGGAAGCGGTATGGCGGGACCGTAGGCTCCATATCACGTACAGGCGCACGGAAGGTCTGGTCGTCAAGCGATGGATCGAGCCTTACGGACTGGTAGCGAAGGGCAACGTGTGGTACGTGGTAGGGGCGATCGTGCAGCGCCCGCAGCTATACGGCGTGACGCGGGTCAAATCGGCCCGAAGCATGGTGCAGGTGTACCGCGTCTCTCGCATCATGGCGGTTGAGCTGACGGAGGAAGGGTTCGAGCGGCCCGACAGCTTTGACCTGGCCGGGTTCTGGGCGCATTGGTGCGAGGAGTTCCAGGACAGCCTGCCCCGCTATACTGCCACCCTGCGCTTCTCGCCGGGCCTGGTGCCCGCCCTGCCCCGCATCTACGGCGAGGGAGTGCGCGCTCTCATAGATGGCGCGGGGCCTCCCGACGATAGCGGCTGGCTCACTTTCGCGCTGGCGTTCGACTCGTTTGAAGCAGCTTGCGGCAGCGTGCTTGGCCTGGGCACGGGTGCTGAGGTGGTAGAGCCGCTTGAACTGCGCGAAGCCGTGCTCGACCTGGCGTCGCGGGTAGTGGATTTTTATACGAGGGAGTAGGGGTCAGGGGCCGGGTATAAGTGTGGTATATAATAGAGGCACTTTTAACATGCGGGCTGCGAAATAGCTATTACTCAGGGCGAGTATTGGAGGTTGCTGCGATGCGAAAGGGGACATCACGTGATACCCTGGTAAAAAGGCGCGCTCAAATGGAGATGAGGCTGCGGTGCTGGTCGTATTATCAAAGTCGCCGATTCATACACGGCGTAAGTGAAGCAGAAAAGAGGTTCGTGTCAGGTGTCGTTGCCTTCTTCGTGTTCTCTTGTTTGGCGGTTGCTGCCCTGTCCGCGTATCTACACGGTACCCGTTTCCGCCCTATCTTCACATATGAACGTCATGAGGAGCGTCGTAATCCGGATGCTATTCCTTTGCCTCCGAATGCAAAGAATGTGCAGGTACGTGGCACGCCAACTGACCACACCAGGCAGGTGACGACTTTTGAGACGTCTATGGATAGAGGTTCCATCTCCTTATTCTATCGGGATGCGCTTGCCTCCGATGGTTGGAAATGCGACCCAGGACGGTTGGCTATATCTGACTTCGTGTGCACCTGGTCCGGCAACGATTCTCACTTCCTGCAGATTGGCGCGGAACGAGGTGGAGATTTATCATCAGTGGTAACGGTAACGCATGTAATCTATCGTCAGTGGTAACGCATGAAGCCCATCCCTGACTTACCTCTTCTTACCTGATTGACGGACGTGTTAGAATAGACCTGTTCGCGTTGAGGGCGCAATTTCAAGAGCAGCTAGAGAATGTCTTATGCTAGAAAAGCTGCGTAATTGGCCCCGATGGGCATATGGACTACTGCTGGCAGCAGGCGTTCTGGGCATCCTGGTGGTGGCATATATATCCATAAATATGAGGCTGCTCTCTATGCCTGTTGAATCCCTCCCTGGTGAATACTGGTGGTTTATAACCCTGGCCGCCATATCAACCTTAGCTCTCATTATATCTCTGCATTTCTTGACGCGCTCTACAAGGGGGTTAGCAGCCTCGATAGCATCAATCGGTATGACGTCCATGCTTTTTTTATGCTTTCGAACCTTAGGCGCAGGGTGGAATGCTGAAACGCTATCAATTCTTATCTTTAGCGCCATGCTCTTTGCTGTTGCGCTTGCTGTGCGTGTCACAGAGCTATTGACACGAAGAGATGCTATAGGGAGAGCACACGAGAGTGGCTGATCCTGCGACAGAAACAACGTCAGGGAAAGTCTATTCCGTCAACGTGGGCCAGGTGCGGGAGATAGAGTGGCTGGGCAAGAAGGCCACCACCGCCATCTGGAAGTCACCCGTCGCCGGGCGCGTAGCCCTGGCAGGCGTCAACTTCGCGGGCGACGACCAGGCCGACCGCCGCGTGCATGGTGGCCGGGATAAAGCCATCTACTCCTACGCGCGGGAGGACGAGCAGTGGTGGGAGGCAGAGTTGGGCCGTCCCCTCGAACCGGGCGCGTTCGGGGAGAACCTCACGTTCGCGGGCGTAAACGTGACGGGCGCGGTTATAGGCGAAAGGTGGGAGATAGGCAGCGCGCTGCTTGAGGTTGCCCAGCCGCGCATCCCCTGTTGGAAGCTGGGCGTTCGCATGAACGACCCCCACTTCCCACCCATATTCGCCGCAGCCGGGAGGCCTGGAGCCTATTTGCGTATCATCCGTGAGGGTGACATCGCCGCCGGAGACCTCGTGACCGTCGCATATCGCCCCTCCCACAACCTGACGGTAGGCGATGTTGCCCGCATCTACCACTCCGACCACTCGCAGGCTCACCTGCTACTAAATGTCCCCAGGCTAGCCCGGATGTGGCCGGAATGGGCCAGGCGAATGATCCGCCACAGTTCCCCCTGACATTGCCCAGCGACTAAAGTCGCGGGCAACAATTACGAAGTCCGCCTGCGCGGACTATAATGGATAGAGTAGTTTCTAGTGGCTGAAGGGCGACTTTGTTTTTGTTGCTCGCGACTGAAGTCGCCGGGCAAGGTTGGCAATGTTGTTTTCCAAGAATAATTAAAGCCCACCGTATACCTTCCTTTAAAGAGTTGGAGGTATATTTCCTGCTACATGGCAACTCGGTTGCAGTGTGTCCGTTGTGCTGCACTGAGCGCGTATTTGCATTATCAATAAGGGAGGGGAATCAAGATGAGGAAATTTGCATCTCTGGCAATGGCGTTACTGGCTTTACTGGCATTCTCCGGCGGGTCTGCGCGGGCGTTCCAGCAGAGTAACTCGATTACCCTGATGGAGCAGAACAACTCAGGCCAATCGGGTACGGCCACGTTCACACTCAGCGATGATGAGCAGACGCTTACGGTGGAGATCAACCTGTCAGGCGGCTCGTCCGTGCCACAGCCTGCCCACATCCACACCGGCACCTGCGATAACCTCGACCCGAAGCCCTTTTACCCTCTCACCAGCGTTGTGAACGGCAAGTCGGTCACGGTTATCACAGAAGAGGACATAGCGGACCTGGACTATGAAGTTTCCAACCAGTTCGCCATCAACGTACACAAGTCGGCAGCCGAGGCTTCAGTTTACGTCGCGTGCGGCGATATAGTGCCTGGTGGCGATGCCCCGGTCGGCATGCCCAGGACCGGCAACAGCGACAATTTCGCCCCGATGCTGGCTTTTGTCGCCCTGGGATTGGTAGCGACCGGCACATTCCTGTCTTTCAGGCGGCGCAAGGCGTAAATCTCAGTCTCATGTGTTCAGGTTAGCCCCGGAGGGGCGTAAGAATGAGGTAGAACACCGTCTTCTTACGCCCCTCCGGGGCCTGGTTTTGTTGCTGCTCCTGGCTGTTGAACCTCAGCTAGCCTGATCTATGGATAACCTCTCTTCAGGCCGCCGCACCGACGCATACCCTCTTCTCGCTCAACACTTCTTCCTGCCTTCCATCTATCTCTACTATGAGCCTCCCATCACCCATGCTCAGCGCCGCTCTGACCGACCCGGCCAGCCTCATCACGAACTCTTCGTATCCTTCGCTCTCACAAACAGGCACGCACAGCCTGTCTACTACGACCTCGATCTTCTGCTCCTTTACTTCACCTGCCTTGATCTTGCTAAGCTCTACCATCTCGCCATTGACCCGCCCCTGCGTGTACCCTTCTCGCCGCGCTCCCTCGATGGTCGAGATGTACCCACCCCTGCACAACTTACTCAGAGGGACTAACAGGCTGAACTTCGTGCCGGGCAGGAGCGAAGACAGCCTGGCGCATATCTCCCACGCGCTAACCGGCTCGCCGGTCGCTTGGCCTTCCACCGAGGTGCGTCTCCACGTCACCATGCTCGCATCACCCCCTGCATCATCGCGCACGATCCCCCTCCCCAATAATACTATTGTAGCAAGCCATACCTGACACCCTCTGTCAGTATTCATAGGACGCGCCTTACAGATTTTCAAGCCAGGCGTTTTACCGGGCCGCACCTGGCCGAATGGGGGATGCCCGGTCCCACCAGACCGCGTATACTGTTGGAAATATACCTCCTGGAAAGCGACAAGCAACATGTACAATCCGCCCCCGGCCGGGCCTTCGCGCAATGGGCGTGGCCGGACCCCGCCGCCTCCTGCGTCAGATGAAGCCCAACCGCCGCTGCCGGTAAGGATGCGCCTGCAAAGCTGGCGGCAGAACGCGGGGGCCACGCTGGCCGGGGTGCCGCGCGCTCTGCGTCTCGTGTGGGAATCGCACCGGGGCTTCACTGTCGGCATGGCCCTCTTTTCGGTCGTCTTTGGCATCTTGCCCACAGCGAGCGCCTGGGTCAGCAAGCTGCTGATAGACGGCGTGGTGGCTGCGGTTGAAAGTGGGGGCCGCCAGGACCGGGTAGATAGCGTCGTGGGGCTGGTGGTGCTGCAATTCTCCCTGTTCATAGGCACCTCCTTACTCCAGACGATCCGCAATATCAACCAGCAGGCGCTCCAGGAATTGACAGCGCGCCGCGTGCAATTGATGGTCATGGAGCACGCTAACCGCCTCGACCTGCAATTCTTCGAGAACCCACAGTTCTACGACGCGCTCCAACAGGCGCAGAGCGAGGCAAGCCGCCGCCCGGTCCAGATGGTCGAGCAGCTATTCGGCCTGGTCCGCTTGCTCATCACCTTCGTGAGCATGATCGCCTTGATGGCTAGCCTCGGCCCGCTTGTAGCGGTGGCGGCGCTGATTGCCCCTATCCCCAGCTTTGTCGCAAGCTCGCGCTTCGGCTGGCAGGGCTACCAGATGTCGCGCCGCCAGTCGCCCGACCGCCGCCGCATGAGCTACTATCTCGACCTGCTGACGAAAGACACCTATAACAAAGAGATCAAGCTGTTCGGCCTGGGGGACAATTTCATCGCGCGTTGGCGCGAGATTGCCATACGCTTCTACCGCGAGAACCGCAGCCTGGCGCGGCGGCGCTACCTATCCGGTTTCGCGCTCGGCAGCCTGACCACTATCGTCACCAGCGGCACGTTCCTCTACGTCGCGCTCCAGGCGGTCACGCGCAGGCTCACGCTGGGCGACCTGACTTTCTACAGCCAGGCTGTGGGCCAGGTGCAATCGAGCTTCACCGGCATCCTGGGCGGGCTATCCGATATGTATGAGAACAACCTCTACCTGAACACCCTGTACGACTTCCTCGACTACCAGCCTATCGTTCGCAGCCCTGATAACCCGCGCCCCTTGCAACTGCCCCTACGTGGGGGAGTAGAGTTCCGCAACGTCAGCTTCACCTACCCAGGCAAGTCCACGCCCGCCTTGCATGATGTAAGTTTTCACATCCAGCCGGGCGAGGCGGTCGCGCTCGTGGGGCACAACGGGTCCGGGAAGACCACGATCGTCAAGCTGCTGACCCGCCTCTACGACCCGGACGAGGGCCGGATACTGCTCGACGGCCACGATCTGCGCGAATATAGCCTGGCGGACCTGCACGCCGCCACCGGGGTTATTTTCCAGGACTATGTGACCTACTACTTCAGCGCACGCGAGAACATCGGCGTGGGGCGGTTGGAGGAGATAGGAAACCAGGCGCGCATCGAGGGCGCGGCGGAGAAGAGTGGGGCGGCAAGCTTCATCGCCGGGCTGCCGAAGGGCTACGAGACTACACTGGGCCGGTGGTTTGACGAAGGCTACCAGCTTTCGGGAGGGGAGTGGCAGAAGGTGGCCCTGGCCCGCGCCTTTATGCGCGACGCTGAAATCCTGATCCTCGACGAGCCTACCGCCAGCCTCGATGCCCGCGCCGAATACGAGATTTTCACCCGCATGAAGGAGCTAACGGTGGGCAAGATGACCCTCTTTATCAGCCACCGCTTCAGCACGGTGCGCCTTGCCGACCGCATCTTCGTGCTGGAAAACGGCACCGTGATTGAGGCAGGCACTCATATTGAGTTGCTGGCCCAGGGCGGCACTTACGCCGAATTGTTCAATTTGCAGGCGGCTGCGTATCGCTAACTCGCATTGCGCGATGCCGCCACCTCTTCCAGCTTCCGCAACTCTTCTTCGTATACCTTGCGCAGCATCCCAGGAGCAGCCGCCCTCTCTATCAGCCCTTTGATACCCGAACTTCCCGCCCAATCGGTTGCAATCTTCACCAGCGACTTGCCGCCCTCGGTAGGGGCAACAGTGAATGTGGTGGTCGTGTCCGAATTGAGGCCGCTTTCCACCAGCACCCGGCCCGGCTCCGGCTCCTCTATTCGCACCCTGTACATGGTCTCGCTGCCGCCGACTTTCATCGAGAAGGATATTACCGTGCCCGCGCCCACCCCTCCTTCTTCTATCCGCAAGTTGCTGAAGTATTTTTCGGGCAGTATCCTGGGGTGGCCTTCCTTATAGTCGGCAATAGTGTTGTAAACCACGTCGGGCTTGGCATTCATCACAGCCGACGCCTCAGCGTGCATGCGCGCCATTAGTTGCGTTCTCCCTTCTATAACTGCGGTGGTCCCTTCAAGATGCGCTCCCGCATCTGCGGCAGAGGCCCACGCCAGGGGTTGAGGTCTTCCAACCACCAGGTGATCCCCGCTTCCGCATATGGCTTCACAATTTCCGCGTCTTCCGAGGGGTCGCTGCCCGGCGTCTTGGCCCCGTAGGCCACGTCGAACGGCCTGTCGCTTGCGCGGTGCTCCATGATAAAGGCTACCATGTCGCGCACCTCCTGGGCCGACTGCTTCTTGCCGCCCATTATATCCCAGCCGGGTATCACGCCATCCCAGCGTGCCGCCCTGCGGAATGGCGCTTTGGTGGGCCAGTTGCCTGCCACCCATACGGGGATGCGAGGCTGCTGCACTGGCCTCGGCAGAAAGTGGGCGTTCTTGATGCTGTAGTGCTCGCTGTTATAGCTAAACGGCTCTCCACTCCACAGCGCCACGAGCACGTCCAGCCCTTCGTCAAGCCGCGCCGCCCTTACTTTGGGGTCGCCCTCGTCTCCCAGGTCCTCAAACTCCTGCGCCTGGAACGCACCCAGCCCCACGCCCAGTACCAGCCGCCCGCCTGAAAGGTGGTCCAGCGTGGCCGTCTCCCGCGCCACCTTCTGGGGCCGCCTGCGGGCCAGGGGCGTGACCATCGTACCCAGGCGTATCCGGCTGGTGTTTGCCGCTACGAGCGCCAGCGCGAGCCAGGGGTCGGCCACAGGCTCTGGCACGTCCATCGCCATCTGGTCCCAGATGAAGAAGCCGTCCCACCCAGCCTGCTCTGCCTCCCGCGCCATCTCACCCAGCAGGCGCGCATCGCTATACTCACCGAAGTTCGGCACGATTATCGCGTAGTTGACCACAACCAAGTATCCTTAGAGATGAAGTCCAAGAGCGCCGAAATCTTCGACGTTGTTCACGGCGCTTCATCATTAGACTGCGCCGGCCTGCCGGTGTCGGGCATACCTGGTAGACTGGGGTCATCGTGCAGGTATCGAACCGGCGCGAAACCAAACAGGAGCGGCTCGTCCTCTCCAAGAATTGCATGAACACGTTCAGGTGTTGTAGGTACATAACCTTCAGGTGGTTGAGCATATACTTCAAAATCAACGCGGGGACAGCCGGGCAGACGTACTGCGACTACCGCCTTACCCTGATTATCGCTGATTGCTTCGCCACCGACGTCGGTATAGTGATTGTAAATATCATCTACGTAGAACGCCGCACCCGCGAGTGGGAGTTCGCCGCGATCCCATACTTTGTTTCTATTCCCATCTGTGAAGGCTTGGACTTTGCGAACCCATAAACAGTCAGCAAACACTTCTATCTCGACTTTTGGCGTTGGAGTTGCGATATTGCCAGGCTGGTCATCAGGGCTTGTGGCTGCCTGGTAGTTACTGTACCCACAACCGGCCAACAGTACGACCACCAAGCACATAGAAAGAACCGGGTATATACCCATTTTTCGTCGGGCAGATGGTACCGAATGCTGCTTGTCATAGAGCGTCATAGGAATCTACTTCCTCACCACTGGCCAGGTGAATTGTAGGTTCAGTATTATTTCAAGCAGTATTGTAACATGAGTGACTACAACTTCGGTGGCCCCAGCCTTATGCGCTCCCGCATCTGCTCTATAGGCCAGGGTCCTTCCCAGTCCCAGCCGAAGCGGTGGGGGGCGAGATCTTCCACCCAATAGGTCACACCCGCTTCGGCGTACTCTGCTATTAGCTTGGTATCTTTCGCTGAGTCTGTGCCCGACGTGCTCCCCGCGACTACCATCTCAAAAGGCTCTTCCGACTCGCGGTATTTGAGCGTCAGGGCAGCTATCTCGGCCAGGTGCGCCGGGGAGAGCGTGTCCGTCCAGTCCAGGTCGCGGGCGATGGGGAAGATGCCGTCCCAGCGCGCCGCCCTGCGGTATGGCGCGTCCTGCTTGAGCGGCGTCTTGGTCGGCCACGTAGCCGCCACCCATACGGGCACGCGCGGCTTCTGCATAGGCACCGGCGCGAAGATAGAGTCCTTCACCTTGTAATATGTCCCCTCGTAGTTGAAAGTCTCGCCCTTCCATAGGCCCACCAGTACCTCCAACGCTTCGTCCAGCATAGCCCCGCGCACCTTCGGGTCGGCCTCTTCCCCCAGGTGCTCCCACTCGTCCACGCCTGCTCCGATGCCCACACCCAGCACAAACCGCCCGCCTGACAAAATATCGAGCGAGGCGATCTCCCGCGCAACCTTTATCGGACGGCGGCGCGGGAGGGGCGTGACCATCGGGCCGAAGCGTATTCGCTCCGTCTTCAGAGCGATTGCAGTTAGAGCTATCCAAGGGTCAATCATCGGAATGCCTGATAACCCCCAGATGGTGTGGTCCCAGATATAGAAGCCGTCCCACCCGGCTACATCGGCATCGTGCGCCATCTCCGCGAGCAGCCGCACGTCCGCGAACTCACCCCAGTGGGGCAAACTAAGACCAAACCGCATGAGCCTCTTCCTCCCGATTTAGCGTGAAACGTGAAACGTGAAACGTGATGCGTGATTTAATCGCGCATTTTGCATGTGACGATGTGACTTGGTGATTTTAGCACGCTAATCATGCCATCCGCTGTCAGGAATGTAAGGGTTCAGCATCAAAGTACGGTAGGGGCGACCCGGTGGGTCGCCCAGGCCGGGGCATCACGGAAGCACATTACGCCACCCCCACCAGGGCGACCCACCGGGTCGCCCCTACCGTTGGTTTACCCTACTTAATTCACACTTTCTAAGGAATAGTGAGTTGGCAGGTCAGGTTATGGGCTTTGCCTGGGGGATACTGTTACTGCCCTGAAGGCACCAACACAAGGTTGAATGTGCCCACCTCGTCCCCTTCTCGCGGGTAATATTGCGTGGTGAGCGACCTGTGCCCCTCAGCCCTGACCTTGATGTGGATGTGCGGTGGGCGTCCCTCGTAACCGGGCGGGAAGTTGCTCTCGAACCTGTACGCGCCTGAGCTATCCGAGAAGATAGTGGCGCGGTGGTCGTCGTCATACTGGGCGTTTGGCCCGACCTGCCAGAACTCTATCCTGGCCCCTGCGATGGGCACACAGCCGGCGAACGACCTTACCACTCCGGATAATACATGCCCCGTCCCCACCGAGGAACGCTCCGGCGCACCCGCCTTATAGTATGGCCCTTCGCCGTCCTCTCTGGTCGGCTCACAACTGGTTGCGGCGGACGATGCAGATGTTGGATTGGATTGGGCGGCTGTTGTTGCCTGCGGGTTAGGTGCCGGTTGAGTAGCGGGCGTGCCAAAATCGCAGCCTGCCAGGGCCAGCGCAAAGATAATTACTAAGCCTGGCAAACCTCTATGCCCTGCTCGCCGCATAGATTATCCTCCTCTGGATAGATAATGCTTGCATACCGCATCGAGAAAGCAAGCAAATCTCGCTCGTCCTCTTCACTCTCGGTGTCTCCTGTCTCCGGTGTGAATATCTCAGATTGCTCCAAAATTTCCTCCTTTATGTATTGTACGCGGCTAGCCGATCCCTATTCCACATTGGTGTTCGCAGAGGCGCGAACCTGAGCTAGCTACGCACCCAGTTTAAGCATATCCCTCAACCTCGGCACTAACTCCTCTATGGGCACGCGCACTTGCTCCATGCTGTCGCGGTCGCGTATGGTCACCGACTGGTCGGCCAGCGTATCGAAGTCCACCGTCACGCACAGGGGGGTGCCTATCTCGTCCTGGCGGCGGTATCGCTTGCCGATAGAGCCGGTGTCGTCGTACTGCGCCATGAAGTGCGGGCGCACCTGGCCGTACACCTTGCGCGCTTCCTCTGCCAGCTTCTTCGAGAGGGGCAGCACCGCTACCTTGATGGGCGCAAGTTCCGGGTGGAAGCGCAGCACTACGCGCGTCTCGTCCTTGTCCGGCTCTTCGTGGTAGGCGTTCAGCATGACGATGAGCATCACGCGGTCCACGCCCACCGCAGGCTCTATCACGTAGGGCGTAACATGCTCGTTCCGCTCGTCATCGAAGTATGTGAGGTCCTTGTTGCTGGCGGCGCTGTGGCTTCTCAGGTCGTAGTCGCCCCGGTTGGCTATACCCTCAAGCTCGCCCCAGCCCCAGGGGAAGTTGTACTCGATGTCGGTGGTGGCCTTCGAGTAGTGCGCCATCTCTGACTTGTCGTGGGGCCGCAGTCGCAGGTTGCTCTCCTGGATGCCATACTTGAGGTACCACTGGTAGCGCGTGTTTATCCATTCCGTATGCCAATGCTCGTCGGTGCCCGGCATCACGAAGAATTCCATTTCCATCTGCTCGAACTCGCGGGTGCGGAAGATGAAGTTGCCGGGCGTGATCTCGTTGCGGAACGCCTTGCCCTGCTGCGCGATACCGAAAGGCAGCTTGCGCCGCGTGGTCTGCTGCACGTTGAAGAAGTTGACGAATATACCCTGCGCCGTCTCCGGGCGTAAGTATGCAACCGCCGCGTCATCCTCCACCGGCCCCACGAAGGTCTTGAACATCATGTTGAAATTGCGCGCCTCGGTCAGTTCGCCCCCGCAATCGGGACAGCGCGGCCCCTCGACGTGGTCGGCGCGGAAACGGTGCTTGCACTGCTTGCAGTCCACCATAGGGTCGGTGAACTGGGCCACGTGCCCCGACGCCTGCCAGATGAGAGGCGACATCAGGATAGCCGAATCGAGGCCCACAATATCATCGCGCATCTGCACCATGTCGCGCCACCAGAGGTTCTTCACATTGCGTTTCAACTCCACGCCCAACGGCCCGTAGTCCCAGGTCGAGCCGAAGCCCCCATATATCTCACTGGAAGGGAAGACAAACCCCCGCCGCTTCGCCAGCGACACAATAGTGTCCATAGCCACCGGCTTCCTCTCCCCCTCAACTGCATCCGCTTGCTGTTCCTGCTCTGTATCCATCCACGTCCTCCTCTATACAACTCCGGCGCATTACGTTTCACGTTTTACGCAATACGAACTACGCAATACGCATCACGTCCCACGCCCAGGATGCCAGGCAAACAAAAATGCCACGCATCCCTGCTCGATAAGCATAGGGACGAGAGGCATTCAGCTTGCTCCCGCGGTTCCACCCTATTTGGCACGCCGTTCCCTCGCGTGCCCTCTTTTGCGTGCCGTTGTCTGCTCCGGAGCGCCTTTTCACTGTACGGCAGGCGGCGCTCACACCCTCATCACGAGGCCCCGCTCTCTGGCTGCCAGCGACAGCTACCCTTCTCCTTCAACGCCGCATACGGCCCTTCTAATTATCCGATATTATATAGAATACCGCACGATTCGACAAGACACATCTCCCAGCCCATCAAATCTTCCCCAGCATCTCTCGCAGATTATTCAAGCTGCGCTCGACATCGTTGAGCGGATTCCGAGGGTTATCCTGCTCGATGATGTACCATTCAGTTCCCCCTGCCGCGCACGCCGGTAGAATCTCTTGCCAGGGCAATATCCCGTCTCCTACGGGCGCATCTCGCCGCCCCTCGCCCGCCTCCATGTCTTTGATATGTACCAGGGGTATACGTCCCGCAAGGCGCTTTATCATCTGAACAGGATCAACACCGGCGTGGTGAAGCCAGTACACGTCAAGCTCAAAGGCCACGAGCGACGCGTCAGTAGTGTCCAGCAGTATCTCGAACATCATACTGCCGTCCAGAGGCTCGAATTCAAAGGCGTGGTTGTGATAAGCAAAGCGCAGACCTGCCTCCCGGCAAATATCGCCATAGCGGTTGAAAGTTTCGCCAATCTCGCGTACCTGGCGCGCATTTCGCCGCCGTTCCTGCGCGACATACGCCACTACTGCGTAGCTGCAACCAAGCGAATTCAGATCGGCTAGGACTTCTTCCGGACGGGAGCGAAGATCATCCAGGCCAATGTGCGCCGCGACTGCACGCATGCCGTGTTCATCGAGCAGCGCACGGATGTCCGCGACGGGTACGCCCCCGAAGCCCGCGAATTCGACCGCACGGTACCCCTGTGAAGCGATCTGCTTCAGGGTGCCGAGCATATCGCGTCCGGTGAGATCGCGCAGGGTGTACAATTGCAGCGCGATTTTAGCGTCCTTCAAAGTGTACCTCCTGACTCTGCTCCGAGAATTTATGTGGCGATCGGCCTGTACCCTCAGGCGACAATGGTTCGGGGCGGCTGCATGTGCTCGTCAGTTCAATATGCCGTTGCTGGTCGGAGGCTTCGTGGACGGCGTGCATGATTTCCAGTACGTGATAGGCCAACTCGCCATTGGCACGGTGTGGGCGGCCAAGTCGCAACGCTTCGGCCATATCCAGGACCCCAATCCCCCGGTCGTTTCCGGTAAAACCATGCGTCAATGGTACTTCTCGCCACTCTCTATCGCCTGCATGGCGCACCCGCACCGGCCCTTCGAATGTGTTGGGGTCAGGTAAGCTCAAAGTACCCTCGCTACCGTATATCTCGAGGCGCGGCACGATGGCGTGCCATACGTCGAAGCTCATCACGAGCGTGGCGATTGGACCGCTTGCGAAGTCGAGCACGCCCGCTATGTGCGTCGGCGTTTCGACGTTGATCCTGCTACCCCGCTTCGGCTCGCTGCCGATGATGCGCTCACGAAAGGTGATGCGCGCGGAGCCGGTCACACGCCGCACGGGGCCAAGCAACGAAATGAGCGCGGTCAGGTAGTAGGGTGCCATGTCAAACATAGGGCCGCCGCCAATCTTGTAGAAGAACTCCGGGTCAGGGTGCCAGCTTTCCGGCCCCCTGCCAAGCATAAAGGCGGTTGCCGCGACCGGCTCACCAATTACACCCTCATCAATCAGGGCACGGCACGTTTGCAGGCCGCCGCCCAGAAAGGTATCAGGCGCGCAACCTACCAGCAAGTTGCGCTCACGTGCCTCCCGCAGCATCAATTGGGCCTCTTGCAGGCTGAGCGCCAGGGGTTTCTCATTGTACACCGACTTCCCGGCGCGGAGCGCCGCGAGACCGACGGTGCCATGCACAATTGGGACTGTGAGGTTGATTACCAGTTCGATGCCGGGGTCGGCCAGGAGCTGCTCCACGGTCTCTGCTCTAGAGATACCGAAGCGCTCAGCCTGCGCCCTGGCACGCTCAATAACCAGGTCCGCGCATGCAAGAACGTTAAGCTGGTCATAGGAGGTGCAGTTCTCCAGGTAAACGCTGCTGATGTTGCCGCAGCCAATCACGCCCACATTGGTAGGCTGGGTGTCCGCTAAAGCCATATCGTCTAGAATCATAATTCTCTTTCCGCAGGCCGCGCACATTGGGATAGACACGCGGATGAGGTTTTCCCCACCGAGGCGCGATAAATCACGCCCCTACACCCTAATTGTGAACCCTTACATTTTCACGTAGCAGGCGCGGCTTGTGATACCAACAACTCCCTGGCTAGAGCAAGTACCTCCACAGCCTGTTCCCGCTCGACGGTTGGAAATGCTTCCAGAAAATCATCGAGAGCATGGCCGCCCTGAAGGTAGTTAATCAAGTTCTTGACGGGCACCCGTGTCCCTGCGAATACCGGAGTGCCGCTCATGATTTCTGGGTCTCTGCTTATCAGCTTCTGGTCAATCACTGTACAAGTCTCCTTCTACATGCCCCTTAGACTCCAATTTGTATGACGTCCCCAGCCTGAATTGTTTCCAGAGCCTCTTGAACGGCAGGCACGAGGACCTCTAATGTCTCAAATTGATTGTCTCGCGCAACAAGCACGATAACGGCAATCTTACGTTTACCGATATTTTGTTGGAACGGCACACTTTGATCTCCCGTCACGAAAACCTCAAAGCTGTGCCCTTCGGCCAGATCGAGTAGCCTACCGTTTACGATGCCTGCCCAACCTAGCCAAGTAACGGTTGCTACATCGTGATTTGCAAATTGGTGTCGTAGGCGGCGAGGAAGGTTCTCATCGAGCAATATCTTCATGTAGCATGTGCGACCAGGAAGCGCTTCGCCACCTCAAGCACATCGTTGGCCTGCTCATGGCTGACCGACGGAAAATCGTCCAGGAACTCATCCAGCGTATGTCCGCCCTGAAGGTAGTCAATCAGCGTCTTCACGGGCACCCGTGTCCCTGCGAATACCGGAGTGCCACTCATTATATCCGGGTCGCGCACTATCAATTTCTGATTCTGATCGAGCATAGGAGCAACCTCCTTCTGATTCCGCCCGGCATGGCAGAGCCGCCGCGTCAGTCTAATATCAACTCGCGCCGGGTGGAGAGCCACAGCGCCAGCAGCACCAGCACCACCGCGTACCCTGCCAGCAACCCCAGGGAGAGGGTAGCAACCCCGTCGGGGGGATTATCGGTGGCGTACTTGAGCGCACCTGCCAGGGGAGCAAGCACGGGGGGGAACCTGTCTAACGCGGGGCGCACCGCCTCTATGGGGAAATTGCGGCTGTCGAACGACATCACGAGCAGGGCCAGCAAAGCGAGCAGCCCCAGCCGCACGCCCGACGGCGAAATAAAGGACGACAGCAGCGCCACCAGCCCCACCGCCGTTAGAGCCGCCGCAAGCACCGGAAGGCTTTTATCCAGGAAATCAACGCTCGCCAACCAGGGAGGCGCGGCGGGCGCATCGTTGAGCCAGGGGCCGTAGAAGCGCGCATACACCGCCAGGCTCGATAGCAAATACCCCACCAAAGCGACCAGCCACGCCGCGAGCATGATAGCGCCGGTAAATGAAGCGCGGGGCACTCGCCTTGCCAGGATGGGGTAAGTCTCGGCGCGGTTGGCCCTCGACAGCATCACTCCTGCCGTTATCGCGGCCAGGAGGGTGGTGGTCATATACTCAACCAGGAAGAAGTGGCCCTGCCCGGACTCGTACTGGAAGAAGAGCGTCTGTACTCCCACCAGCACCAAGAGGTGGAGGATTATCCAGGGGCTACGAAAGAAGTCGCGTAACGCGAAGAGCGCCAGGTTCCAGAAGACTACAGGCCGCGCCTTTCGCTGCACCTCCACCGGCGGAAAGAGAGCAGGTCGCTGGGTGGCTTCCATGCCCTCTACCTATCCTCCATCGCACCGGCATCTGCCACGATAGGCGCTTGCTCATCTTCACCTGGCAGATCGCCCGGTTGAAGTGCAGGCAATGGTGCCGTTGACGTGCCCGTGCCCGCCGATACCGGCCTCGTCGGCAGCGTCCCGGCCCATGAGCCGCTCGCCGTGTCAGGCTCACTCACGACCACAGAAGCGGCTATATCCTCCTCCACTCTGCCGTTTAGCGGCGCGGTAACGGGTCCGGGTCTACGGTCTTCCAGCTTCTTTGGCGCTTCTTCGCTCTCTTTAGCCCCTGCGTCTGCTTTAGGCTCAGGCTGAGGCTGGATCGCTTGCAGGTAGATGCTCTCAAGGTCTTTGTGCTCGATGTACACCGAGGTTATGTCCCACCGGCCATCGAGCATAGCCCGCAACGCCGCCGCCTTTATCGCCGCGCTGTTGTGTACTTCCGGCCCGGTCGGCAGGCTCACCATCAATGGCTCCTGCTCTCCCTGGCCTCCCTTCACTCTCACGGTTGGGTGCAGGTTCTTCAGGTACTCTAACAGGTGCGGCGCTATCTCAAGCGCGCCTTCCCTGGGCAGGCCCGTGATGTTGACCCGCGAGCCGCCGTCCAGCCGCGTGTGGGCGACCAGCCTTCCCGCCCGCAATATGCCTACCGTCGAGCAAATCCGCTCTACCTCGGTCAACTGGTGGGAGCAGAGCAATATGGTGGACCCTGCCTCCTTGCACTCAAGGATAATCTCCCGGATAGCCACCTGCCCCTCCGGCGCGAGGCCCCCGGACGGCTCATCCAGTATCAACAGGTCGGGCGGCCTGCCCCCCGCGCTCATCACGGCCACTGCAAGCCCAAGCCGCTGGCGCATGCCCTTGGAGTAAGTCCTGATGCGCCGGTCCGCCGCATCTCCAAGCTGCACCGCCTCCAATGCCCTGCCAGCTACCAGGCGCGCGCCCTTGCCGTCGAACCCCGACAATTTAGCGTGCAGGTGTATATACTCGCGCCCCGTGAAGTTGCCGTGATAAGCGGGCCTCTCAGGCAGGTAGCCTATGCGAGAGTGCGCTCTGCTCAGGTTTGTCGAGCCAAATAGGGTGATTTTGCCGTCGTCGGGGTGTAAGAAACCGAGTAGCAATTTGAGCAATGTCGACTTGCCCGCCCCATTTGGACCCAGTAGACCGAATATCTCTCCTTGTGCTATAATAAGGGAGATGTTACGCAATGCGTATATACTCTTGTAGCTCTTGCTGACACGCTCGATGCCGACTATACCCGGCGCTGATGTTCGGCGTGCCGGGGTACCATCGTTGTTGGTGGGCTGTTCGGCTGATTGTGGATAGTTTTCCGGGATTTGCAGCATAGGAGTATTATAGGCTAAGTAAGAGAAGAAGTGTAGGGCGGCGAATTTCTTAGAAAAATGCTACTTTTGGGCTATACTGGCACGCCGCTTGCTATGGTAAAATAGCATATAACATACCTTTGCGGCTTGTATATAAAGGGTTCTAAAGCCGCACAACCTCCCAGGTACTATGGGCTTATGCTCATGTGTCCGGTAAAGTTTACGTTGAAACCATTTGGTTCAACGGCACGTTAAATGTCTCAGGAGAGAATCGCCCGGTTATGCCGGAGCGTTTTATCATTTTGTATAACCCGGTGTGAGGAAAAAGATATAATGGCTATTGGACAAAAAGATGCGCTCTTAGAAGCGCTCTACAAGCATTTTGAATATACCGAGTTCCGGCCCGGCCAGCGTGAGGTGCTAGAAGCCCTCCTATCCGGCAAAAAGGACGTGCTTGGGGTTTTCCCCACGGGCGCCGGAAAGTCGCTCACCTACCAGCTCGCCGCGCTTATGCTCCCCGGCACCGCTATCGTAGTGTCGCCCCTGATCGCGCTTATGCGAGACCAGGTAATAGACCTGCAAAGTCGCAGCATCGAGGGGGTGTCGGCCATCAACTCTACCCTCACCGATGAGGAAGTGGACGCGCACCTAGACGATCTTGCGGGAGGCGGCGAAAAGCTGCTCTACGTGACGCCGGAGCGTTGCGCCGACCCCGATTTCCTTGAGAGGCTGCGCCAAATCAACGTCTGCCTGTTCGTGGTGGACGAAGCGCACTGCATATCGGAATGGGGCTACGATTTCCGCCCCGCCTACCTGATGCTCGACAAAGCGATACAGGCCACGGGCAGGCCGCCCGTGCTAGCCCTGACCGCTACGGCTACACCCCAGGTGCGCGCCGACATCCAGGCCAACCTCGGCCTGATTGACCCCTGTGTCATCATACACGGCTTCGACCGCCCCAACCTGACCTTCTCAGTGGTATCGGCTTCCACCGACCGCGAGAAGGACTGGCAGTTGCTGCGCCTCTTCGGCAGAGCGCCATCCGGGTATCTTGAGAACGGCGTGGCTACCATCAAGCAGGATACGGTCTACAATAACGTAACGCCGGAAGTGGCCGCCAAGCTACAGTACCTCGACTCCAAGCTGGAAGGCTCAGGGCTGGTCTACGTGGCTACCACGTCCGAGGCCAAGCGCGTGAGCGAACTGCTCAACGAGGCGGGCATCAAGGCTGCCTTCTATCACGGCCAGCTCAAGAAGAGCGAGCGGGATAGGGTGCAACAGGAGTGGATGGATGAAGTGACGCCCGTCGTGGTGGCTACAACCGCCTTTGGTATGGGAATAAACAAGCCCAACCTGCGCTACGTGGTCCACTTCGACCTGCCCGCTTCTCTGGAAGCCTACTACCAGGAGGCAGGACGCGCCGGGCGCGACGGCGAGCCTGCCCGCGCTATCCTCATCTACGACCCTCGTGACCGCAACATACAGTCCTTCTTCATCGGGGGCAGCGTGCCGTCCGAGTCGAACCTGCGCGAGCTTTGGGACGAGATACGCAGGACCCTGCGCGCCAAAGAGAAGTCCAACCCCGACGACGGCAAGGCGCGCACCCTCACCATCACCGAAGTCGCCAAGATACGCAACCTGCCAGTATCCCGCATCCGGCCCCTGCTGGCTGCTCTTGAGCAGGCGGGTGGGGTGGTCTCTCTCACGGGCAATGGCGATAACCACGATATAGTGACCTTCCGCAAGACCGCCGTGATGGGCAGGCGATTGCTCCTCGACATGAAGAAGCTGCGCGCCCGCAAGCAGTACGAGCAGAGCCGCCTCGACATGATGCTCCGGTACGCCAGCACGCGCGAGTGCCGCCGCAAGCTGATGCTCGGCTACTTCGGCGAGTCGTATGACGTGGAGAACTGCGGGGCCTGCGACAACTGCATCAAGAAGCTGGCGGATACGTCGGTGATCATCACCACGATACAGCAGCCAGCCGTACACGTGCCAACCGTGCCCTTCCGCTCCGGCGACGTAGTGGCTCACAGAAAGTGGGGCGAAGGCCGCGTGCAGAATATCGAGTCGAGCACAGTCACGGTCCACTTCCCCGACATCGGTTATAAGACCCTGGCCCTGGACCTCGTAGTCAATTCGGGCCTCTTGCAGGCGGTAGCCCACTAAATTCGCTTGCCAACCATAGAACTTGTACTTTCAAGAATAATAAAATGGGCGGCTCAGCCGCCCATTTTATTATTCTTGAAAGTCTCCTATTGCGTATAGGTCCCTCTTCTGGTAAAATGTAAGCATAGGCAGTAAGCATAATTAAGTAAGGAGATATAACATAATGGCTATTGATACCTCGAAGATGGTCTCAACCGATACCCAGAACACAGACCTCATCACCATGAGTGAGAGCGCGGTCGCCCAGTTGCGCGAGCTTATCAGCCAGCAAGAGAACGCCAGCCCTGATCTCGGCCTGCGCGTCTTCGTCTACCCAGGCGGTTGCTCCGGCATGTCCTACGGTATGGCCTTCGAGGACCAGCCCGCCGACGACGACCTGACCATACAGTGTAACGGCGTCAAGCTCTACGTGGACGAGATGAGCGTGCAGTACGTCGGCGGCTCCCAGATTGACTACGAAGACAGCCTCATGGGTGGCGGCTTCCGCATCCTCAATCCCAACGCCGTGCGCTCTTGCGGCTGCGGCCACTCCTTCGACACGGGTGCAGACGCCAGCAACGCTCGCGGCTGCGGCTGCGGCTGATCCTGGATAACACTTTCCAACGTTGTCTCGAATGGCACCTACTGACTTACAGTGGGTGCTTTTCTTTTACCTCTAATGAACCCTCGTCCTCACGCAGCCCGCATCCCGCATCATGACCGCAACCTACCATCACTACTAACGGCGATCTCCTTCGGCGTTTTCTGCTTCGTCTATCCTTTCGCAATCCTGTTGCTCTCCCTCGACCTGATGCCCTTCGGCATGGAGTGGATGAGCAGCCTGCTTTTGGCGATGCTGGGCCTTTCGGCGTGGGGCTGGCTCTGGCTGAACTTTGGGGGTGTGGGTGCCGCTCTTGGCGGCTTGCTCTTCGTGCTGGGCGTGGCGCTTGAATACGTAGGGGTGCTGGCCGGCGTGCCCTTCGGACATTACACATACACGGGCGTGCTCATCCCTGAGCTACCGGGCGGCGTGCCCCTGGCGATAGGCTTCGCATGGCTGATGATTGTCGTGAGCGGCCTCTTCACCGCTCGCCTCCTGCTAAGGATTAGCCGGCCCAATTCCGCAAGCGCGATAGTTACTACATCAATGCTAGGGGCTGCGCTGGCCGTAGGGCTGGACCTTCTACTTGAGCCTGTAGCCTACCATGTGAAGCGTTACTGGCTGTGGGAAGATACGTCGGGCGGTTATTATGGCGTGCCCTGGAGCAATTTCGCCACGTGGTTCGTAGCCGCCCTGGCTATGAATATGCTGGTAACCTTGATATTGCGCCAATGTACGGTAGGGGCGAGGCATGCCTCGCCCTGGTTGGTACGACCACCCAAAATGGCACGTGACCACGAGCAGGGCGAGGCATGCCCCGCCCCTACAGATATATCTCTGAACCCTGGCTCTGAATACCTACCTGATATTGGCCTGCATTGGAAGTGGCTACCCCCCACCTTGTACACCATGAACGTCTTCATGTTTGGCATTGTGAACGTCGCGCATGGCTTCTGGGCGTCAGGTGCGGTCGCTCTCGTGCTCCTTCTTGCCCTCAGGTCCTTCGTGGCGCTGCCAGGTGCTAAGCTTATGACGGAAAAAGCCCCTGAAAGAGGCGAAAGAAAGTAGCCCCACGGCGCAAGCCTGGGGAATACGTGCCCATTTATCGGATAAGCCCCTGAAAGGGGCGAAAGAAACCCCTGTCAACTATGGCGATTAGAAGGCATGAGCTAATAACGTTTCTTTCGCCCCTTTCAGGGGCTTCTTTCTTTAGGTGGCCGCTTTACCCCAGGCTTGCGCCGTGGGGCTATTTTCTGTCGCCCCCTTCGGGGGCTACTTTGTCGGAGTGGTCACTTGTCCCCAGGCTCACGCCAGGGGCTACCCTCTTACGCCCCTTTCAGGGGCTACTTTGTTGGAGTGGTCACTTGTCCCCAGGCTTGCGCCGTGGGGCTATTTTCTTTCGCCCCCTTCGGGGGCTACCTTGTGGGCATGGCGCTTGTCCCCAGGCTTGCGCCGTGGGGCTATTTTCTTTCGCCCCTTTCAGGGGCTGGTGAAGCCCCATCATACATAGGCGGGCACTCATGATTGAGGCTCATGCGGCCCCTTATGAGGCAACGTCGCCCTTCCCTTCCAAGCACCCTTGCCTGTCAGCGACCATCTCATCGAGTTCAGCGCGATTGCTATCAGGAAGGCAATCGCTACAGGGTGCAGCAGCGCGTCCCATGCCCGGTAGCCGAACCTTGCCGCCAGCAGCAAGCGCCCCAGGACGGCTGCGCCATACTGCGCCAGGGCGACGTAGGCGAGTGCTGAGTGCTGAGTGCTGAGTGCTGAGTATAGGGCAATGGGAATGGGGAGGAGATACAACACCGTCAACGTGATTATGCCTATCGCCAGGAAGAAGGGCGAATATCCGAAGAAGGCGTAAGCGTTCTTGGAATAGCCCTGCCATACCTCAGAGGCGCTACCGTACATGCGCGTGCGAACCAGGGGACCGCCATCGGCGAGCAAAGCGCGACGTCCCGCCCGCTTGACAGCCCTTGCCATTGCTACATCTTCCAATACCTCTGATTTTACAGCCGCATGTCCGCCGCATGCCTCGTAAGCCTCCCTGGTGAAGAGCATAAACTGGCCGTTTGCGGCGGCAAACGCGGGCCTGGTGCGCGGCGAGAATGCGAGGGGCAGAGGCAAGAACGTATATACAGCCCAGTGGAGCAGGATAGGTACGGCTAGCCGCTCGGCCCATGTGACCATTACTTGCCGGGGGAAGACCGACAGCAGACCGGCCCCCCGCGCTTGCGCCGCAGCTACCGCGCAGGACACTGCCGAGGGAGCAAAGCGCACGTCGGCATCCGTGAAGAGCACATAATCCGGCTGTATCCGGGCGCGCATCTCCCCATACAACCGGTGGCAGGCGTTAGCCTTCCCCAGCCAACCCTCCGGCGGGCCGCCCTCCCCCACAACTACTCGCAACCACCCCTCGGCCAGTCCTGCTAGCCTGGCAGCAATACGCGCCGTTCCATCGGTGGATGCGTCATCGTAGAGCCACACCTGCATGTTAGGGTAGTCTTGCCCGAAGAGCGAAAGTAGACATGCTTCAATGTTGGCTTCTTCGTTCCTCGCAGGCACCAATACTGCTACAAGCGGCTTCGGCACCCGAACTCGCTGCATGTCATCGCCAATATCTTCCTGAAGGGGCCTTACCCCGGCATTGCCGGGCGAGAAATCAACCAGCCTGGGCAGCACGAGCAGGTTGGTAATGACGATGCCGAGCAGTGCCAACAAGACCGACAGCACAAGCAGTTGGTAGACAAGGAACAGCGTGGGCATCTAACCCCGGTCCGCCGTCTTGCCCTTGATAATGCTTTTTACTTTGCCAGGCGTCTTGAGGATGGAGTCCCAAAGCTGGTTGATGGACCCACGCCCCTGCGATATGCGCTTATATACCTTCATCCTCTCAGGCTCGCGGTTGAAGGCCATTACGTCAGCCCGCAGATCGTCGGCGGCCTGCGCCATACTTTCGGTGAGGCGGGCGGTCAGTTCCCTTGAGGTTACACGCTCGGATTCGGCGTCCAGCATGATAGGCGCGCCCGCACGCACGAAGGCATCCGGCGCTTGCTCCATCAGGAAGTCGTAGCGGACCGCCACAGGCACAATAGCGCACCTGCCTAACCTGCGGGCTATATTCGCCACGCCACCGTATATCTTTAGCGGCCTCGCGTCCGGGTGCGTCATCGTGCCCTGCGGGAACATCCAGAGCGCCCGCCCCGACTCCTCCCGTAGAAGGTCCGTGATATATTCAATCGAAGCAAGCGCCTTGCGCGCATCATCCCGGTCTATGCCAAACACACCTACCCATGTGAAGAACCAGAACCTCTTCAGGTTTACCTCTTCCATCATCAGGTAAGCGTCGTGCCGAAATATTTTATGGTTGAGCGCATAGGTCAGGTAGCCATCCCACCAGCCGGAGTGCGTCAGGCAAAAGATTACCGGTATGGGTGTGTCATGCCCACGCAAGCGCAACGTGGCCTTGTCTACATATACATAAACCCCACCAAAAGTCCGCTTGAGGCTGGGGGTTATGATGGCGCGCGTAACCAGCCATTCACCCCAGGGCTTCTTGTTGGCCGGGTGGAAGGCAACTTCCTCTTCCTCTTTGCGCCAGGGTAGCCTCAACGCCGTCACTTTATCATCCTCGCTATCAGGCGCGCCGAGAGCAGTACGAGCGGTATCCCGCCGCCTGGGTGGACGCTGCCCCCCACGAAGTAGAGGTTCGATATGCCAGGCGCGCGATTCGGCGGCCTGAGAAACGCCGCCATGCGGTTGTTGGACGACACCCCGTAGATTGACCCCCGCCAGGCGTGGTACTTCTCCTGGAAATCGAGCGGGGTTATAGTCTGCTCAAAGACGATGCGCTCCCTCAACCCGGTGAGGCCAACGCTCTCCAACCGCGCCAGTATACGCTCTCGATATGGCCCCTGCCATTCGTGCCAGTTCGCGTCAGGCGTGAGCGCGGGCGCGTTCACCAGCACGAAGAGGTTGAGGCACCCCGGTGGTGCCTGGGTAGGGTCGCTCTTTGAGGTGCATGCGACATAAATTGTGGGGTCGGGCGCAGGCTCCCCCCTCTCAAAAATATACTCGAACTCGGTGCGATAGTCATTGCTGAAGAAAATGTTGTGGTGAGCCAGGCCGGGGTAGTCCCCCTTCACGCCCAGCAGCAGCACGAACCCGGAGCACGACGGTTCCAGCCCCTCCATGCGTCGCGCCAGCCGCCTGTCGTGGAACTGCTCAGGCACCAGCGCGGGGTAGGCGTACATCGGGTCGGCGTTCACCACCACCGCGTCCGCGAACAGGGTGCCGCCCCCCGCGAAGCGCACGCCCGACACTCGCCCGCTCCTGAAACTGCCGCGCGGCTCCACCAGTAGCTCTGCTACCTCCGTGCCCGCGTGGAAGATAACCCCAAGCTCCTCCGCGACCTGCATCAACGCTTCCACCAGGCGGTACAGCCCGCCCTCTATGTACCACCCGCCGCCCGCTATCTCGATATAGGGGATAATAGATAGGGTAGCGGGCGCTCGGAAAGGCGACGAGCCGTTGTAGGTGGCGTAGCGGTCGAAAAGCTGCACGAGGCGTGGGTCTTTGAAGAAGCGACGTATCACGCGGTGCATGCTTATGTGGGAGTCTATCCGCGCCGCGTCGAGGCCGCGCCTGGCGAACAGGTCGCGCAGGCGTGGCCGCTCGCGCAGCAAGAATACCGGCCCCGCCCTCTCGAACAACGTCCGCGCATACGCAAGGAAGCGGAACAGCCCCGTCACGTCGTTGGGCGCGAGCCTGCCCACCTCCGATACGAAGCGGGGCAGGTTGGGCGAAACGTCCAGGCCGGAGCCGTCGGCGAACCTGTAGCGGCAGATAGGGTCGAGCGGCTTGAGCGTAAGGTAATCTTCGATACGCCGCCCGGCAGCCCGGAAGGTGTCGGCCAGCACGCCGGGCAGCGTAACGAGCGAAGGCCCCGTATCGAAGCGGAAGCCGCCCACCTCGATGAGGTTCATCTTGCCGCCTGGGCGCTCGTTCTTCTCCAGGAGCGTCACCCTGTGGCCCGAAGCCGCAAGGCGCACTGCCGCGCCAATCCCGCCCAGGCCCGCGCCCACTACCGCTATGTGGCTCATACTTCGGGTGCCACGCCCTCTAGCGTGCCGCCGGGGCATTCAGTCGTGCTCAGCAGCGTCTCCCAGGAGAGCCTGGCGAAACTATCGATTATCATATCGGCAGCCGACAGGTCTTGCTCGTCGTTAAAGCCGTTGCGTATCCCCACGCAGAACATCCCCGCCCGCTTAGCGGATAATGCGCCGTTCTTCGAGTCCTCTATGACAATGCACTGCCCCGGCTGGGCGGCCAGCCTCCGCGCCGTCAGCAAATATATGGCAGGCGACGGCTTCCCTTCCCCTTGCAACTCGTCTGCGCTCACCACGATATGGAACTTATCCCTCAAATCGAACCTGTCCAGCACAATGTCAATCCACGACATAGGGGACGACGATGCCAGCGCAACCTTTACGCTACTGCCCAGCAGCAGCGACAGCGATTCCTCAAACCCTTCCAGGAGCGACGTCTTTCGCCCATATATATCGTGCGCCATCTCGTGATACAAATCCAGGAAATCTTGCTCGTCGTGCCGCAACCCGTAGTCGTCCACCAGCATCCTGTAGAGGTCATGGACGCTGAGGCCGATAATTTTACCCTGGTCGGTGGCGGTCCAGCCTGGGACGATAGATTGTAGGAAGTGGCCTTCGAGCGACTTCCAATGCCGCTCGCTATCCACGATGACGCCGTCCATGTCAAAGATGACAGCTTGCACGATTTTCCCTTAGCATGCATCCCTGGTATCTAATGCACAATGTAGGGGCGAGGCATGCCTCGCCCGTGCCCTCCCTATGCAAATGCCCAACGTAGGCCACCTCAACATCTTTGTCATTCTGAGCGCAGCGAAGAATCTCGTCCCTCGCTTATTTGTTGGCGTAAAGCAAAGATAGGAGAATGCAGGCAAGATAATGCGCGAGGGACGAGATTCTTCGCTGCGCTCAGAATGATAGGGATAGGGGATCGGCCTTCCTGAAATAAATTCATTAAGTTAGTATGCCGGTTGCGTTTTCCCTAAAGTGGTACGCTTTACGCGCTCCCCCTGGTTTCTTCAAGGGCAGCCTTATAGGTTTCGTAAGCCCTGTCTCCGAAGCAGACCATAATCACTTTTTCCAGCGTGTCGCTCGCTTCGGCAGCGCGGGCTATCTCTCTAACTGCTATCCTCGCGGCCCTGTCCAGGGGAAAGCCGTAAGCCCCGGTGCTGATTGAAGGGAAGGCTATCGTCCGAACGCCGTGCTCCTCGGCCAGCGCCAGCGAGTTCCGGTAGCAGGCGGCAAGCATCTCGTCCTCGTTGTTATTGCCGCCGCGCCAGACGGGGCCTACTGTATGTATGACGTAGCGGGCAGGGAGGTTATATCCACCCGTTATCCTGGCTTCGCCCGTCGGACAGCCGTTCAGCTCGCGGCATTCGGCCAGCAGACCCGGCCCGGCGGCCTTGTGTATGGCCCCATCAACGCCGCCACCGCCCAGCAGCGAACTGTTGGCCGCGTTGACGATGGCGTCAACCTTCTGCTTGGTTATATCCCCCTGGACGATCTCTATTTCAGCCGCCATAATTCACCAACTTGCAAGCGTGCTATCTGAACCAGGGGGAGGCTTTGAGCCGCTTGCCTTTCTGCTTCTGCTCTCCCTCTTTGCCCTTGTGCTCTCCTTTTCCGTCCTCCCCCTTGTCCGGCATGCCCTCCTGGGCGCGCTGCTCCTCGGTTATAAACTCGGCGTTGGCGGCGGGCCTCACACGCGAGCCGTACCTGTTGGTGTAGACCTGCGTGAATTCCGCGCCCAGGAACAATATCTGAGACGAATAGTATATCCACACAAGTATAATCACGAGCGCGCTGGCGGCACCGAACGCCGACCCTACGTTGCCGCTGGTGATATAGAACGACAGGCCGAACTGCCCCAGGAGGAACAGGAGCGCGGTTACGGCAGCCCCTATCCAAACATCGCTCCACGCTATCTTCATGTCAGGCAGGAACTTGAAAAGGAGCGCGAACATCAGCATGATGACGAGGAATGCCACAAGGAAGTTTACGACCTGGCCTATAATCTCAGCGCCCGGTATCAAATCGCTGAGTACTCCGCTCAACGCGGAGAGCGCGGCGCTGATGACCAGCGACACCAACAGCAGGAACCCGGTCCCCAGCACCATAGTGAACGACAGGAAGCGGTCTTTGAGCATGCCCACTATGCCTGCCCCAGGCTTTGGCGCGACCTCCCAGATGGTGTTGAGCGCGTCTTTGAGTTGACCGAAGACGCCCGCCGCCCCGAACAGCAGGGTGACGATGCCTATTCCGGTGGCTATGATATTGCCCCCGCCTTTGTTGGCGTTCTCTATCGTTTTCTTTACTATGTCTCCCGCATCCGGGCCGACCATTCCGCTGATGGTGTTGGCAACCTGGTTAGAGGCATCGTTGAAGACTATGCTGGCGATACTGATTACAATGACGAGCAGCGGCCCAATGGAGAAGATGGTGTAGTAGGCCAGCGAAGCGCCCAGGCGTGCAGCCTTATCCTCGCTCCAATCCTTGAACGTATCCCTGACCAACTCGAAAATAGCCTTCGGACTCATAAGTGTGGCTCCTTTCCCCTATATCAACTCCACCCTACATGCAATCCGCGTGCCCCGTTCCAAATGCGGAGTGCGGAATGCGGAATGCGGAATGCAGAATGCAGCCCTGCCAGAGCCTTAGCGTTCCAGAGATATAATTTAGATCTGGCGGTAGCACATTATTCCGCACTCCGCACTCCGCACTCCGCACTCCGCACTCCGCA
>DASWMJ010000080.1:0-41471 GCA_036399775.1 Chloroflexia bacterium
TAGTAGCTGTGCTATGGCTATTGCTCGATGAGATGGGGGGTAAACCACCCTCTATGTCTCGTATATCATGGTTGGGTGCTGTGGCTGATGGTCTCAAACTTGTCATCTACTTGTCTGGCTGATTTTAATGCGACACCATTGGTTCGCGAACCGCCCCTACAGAAGGTTTGTTAGGCGCTCTTAGCTATGGTAAGGAGACTGTGTTGTTCAGGGTGTAGCGCCACTCGAAGTAGTGCTGCCCCACGTTGCCCTGCTGCACGCGCCACTCAGGCGCGAAGGCGGGCGTATACGTCAGCACGCGCCGCTGGTACGCCTGCACCAGTACCGGGTAATCCTTGCCACTCACGCGCATTTGCGTCCAATAGGCCTCCGTAATCGGGTAGCCTACCACGAACTTCCAATCGAAGCCGTATGTCTTCTCCATGCCCGTAAGGTAAGTCCAGAAAACGTCCGGCACGTTATGGCCCGTATCCGGCACGTAAGAGGCGTACTTTGACACGCTTGCGTACTTAGCATCCCTGCCGACGGTGCCATGCACGTCGAGAGTGCCATCAACCGGCTTCCCTACACGCCCGGCAGCCCGGTTCTCGCCGTGAATGCTGGCGACGCCGGCTAGAGCGGCATAATCAGGGGTGAGGGGGTTGTCCTTCCTGGGGTCGCCCGCCACCGTCAGCGTGCATGGTACGGTGGCCGTCACCGGGGTGGTGTCGTCCACCATTATCTCCCCGCCAATCATCTCGACCACCAGCAAGCCATTGGTCACGTAATAAGGGTCGTTAGGGTCAATGCCTGGGTTGTTTATCTCCATTCGGCTCTTATCGTAGTATTGCACGAGCCGACTGCCGCCCGGCGCGCCGCTGTACGCCTCCTGTCCGGCGAAAATCGGCTCCGGCCCCCACAGCCAGGAGCGTTTGGCCCAACGATTGGCTACCGGAGCGTCCGCCTTCTCCCATACCTGGCTGAAACCAGGGTGCGGAGGTGAGAGCCAGGCCACGCCCACTGCATGAGTGTGGAGTATGTTTTCGCTTGAGATGCCGGCCTCACTGAACGCCAGTTTATCCACGTCAAGTAGGACATTGGTGGAGACGTTGAGGTTGCGCTCATCGCGGGGCGCTACCCGACCCTGCCACATAATCTTGCCGGTGGCCAGGTCCATAACAAACACTTCGTTCTTGGAATCGGACCAGGCGATACGATCTCCGAGCACGTCAAAATCAAAGCCGGAGCTAGGGCCAGGTATCGCCTGCGCCTGGCCGCTGTCCAGGTCTACGCGCTGCACGCTCCTGGCATCTTGCGACCACCCAAAGAGCGACTTGCCATCGCTTTGCAAGTGAGTTAGCCTGCCTTTAACGGGCACTTGCCGAATCGTTCCGGCCTTTTCGTCGTAAGCCATGAGGTCGTGAGCCTCATCCATAACGCCCTGAGTCCAGGCTATCACGCCGGCATTCAGGGCCATGCCTGAAACCCAGAGTTCTCGCGTGAGTGTGGTAATCTGCTTCTTGTCGCCCGTCTTGATATTCACCAGCCAGAAGATGCCCGGTCCTCTAGTAGGAGACGGGTCCGCGTGGGCAAAGAGCAAAACGCGCCCACTTCCCGCCCTATCGAGCACCACGGGACTTACGCCCACGCGGCCAGGTATGCCCAGGCTATCGAGGGCCACGATCTGCCCGCCCACGCCGGTGCTCACGTCGTAGTAGCAAAGCGTGCAGTCGAAGTCGCCGGGGGTGTAAGGGCTGACATAGCCGGGGTAAGCGTCGGGAGAGGGCGGGAGCGGTGCAGGCTGTGTCCAAACGAGGTAGGGCGCGACAAACTGCATCTCACGGATGCCTATGGGCGTGCTGGTGTCGTTTCTGCGGATAAGGGCACCCTTGATCTTGATCTCGCGCCCGGTAATCACGTTACGCAAGGCGAGGTCCTGGTCGATGAAGCCGCAATGCCCACACCCATAAAAGGCCCTGCTGTAGGCCACCCAATCGCCTCCAACACCCACCAGGTGAACGATCCTGGTCATGTTGGCGCTGGTGCCTGTTGGAAAGATAGCTACCGTGCGCGGGTATAAAGGAAGGGCCGTGGCCGCTTGCGCCAACGCCCTTCGCGAGCCAGTGCCCGTGGTGGAGAGGGCCGCCGCTATAACAAGCAACAATCCTAAACATATGAACCGCAGTCCCTTGCCGTGATGCTTATCCATTTCCCTGCCTCCTCGTTACTGTGCGAAAAACTGTATTCGCAATTAGCAACGGGCAGGGAAAATTATGGTTGCAAGGTAGGTGCCGGTCCTAAAAACGCAGGTCCCACGAGCGCAGGGTGTCAAGCAGTTTATGGTTGGTCAGGTCCATGTGGATGGGGGTGATGGAGACGCAGCCTTCCTCTATGGCTGAAACGTCCGTGCCCTCTGCTAACTCGTTCGTGACCTCTGTGCCGCCCATCCAGTAATACTTGCGCCCGCGCGGGTCTGTGCGGACGATAAGCTCATCGTTGTAGACACGCTTGCCCAGGCGCGTTATCTCCACGCCTTTTATCTCGTCGTGAGGGATGCTGGGTACGTTTACATTCAGGAGGATGTCTTTGTCGAGGCCACGCACGCTTATCTGTTGCACCAGGCGCTTGACGAACGCCGCCCCCACGTCCACCAGCCATTCCGGCTCCCAGCCCATCGAGACCGCTATCGAGGGCATACCCGACACGACTCCCTCCATAGCAGCCGCCACCGTGCCTGAATAGGTAATGTCGTCGCCCATGTTGTTGCCGCGATTGATGCCCGAAACCACCAACTCAGGCTTATCGTTGAGGAAACCGAGCGCCGCCAGCGCTACACAGTCGGAAGGCGTGCCGTCCGTCGCGTAAGCAATCGAGCCGTCGCGCAACTTCACCTCGCTGACGCGCAAGGGCCTGTCCATAGTGCGCGTATGTCCCGAAGTGGACCAATTGCGGTCGGGCGCGATAATAGTGATCTCGTGATCGGGCGACAGGGCTTCCTTCAAGGCGAACAGGCCCTCCGAGTCGACCCCGTCGTCGTTGGTGAGCAGTACCCTCATACGCGTTTCCAGCGCACGCCCTGGGGCGTATCCTCGATCTCCACGCCCGCTTCCCTCAGTTGGCCTCTTAGAGCGTCGGCCCTTGCGAAGTCGCGCGCCTTGCGGGCTGCCTGCCGGTCATCAAGCAGAGCCTGTAATTCGGCGGGCAACGTCTCGGAGAGCCGCGCCTCCGTGCGCCCCTTGAAGTCGAAGCCGAGCACGCGGTCCCAATCGTAGAGGGTCGGGAGTATCGCAGCGGGTTGCTCCCGGCGGTTGGCCTCCGTTATCAACTCGTGAACGGCGGCCAGCGCGCCAGGCATGTTCAGATCGTCGTTGATTGACGCAACAAACCTATCTATATAAGGCTGCTGCCATTCCCCATCGCCACCGCCTGTGGGGGGCATCTGCGCCGCCCGGAAGACGAAATCGTACAGGCTATCGAGCGCCCGCGCCGCCGCCTGCACGCCCTCATCCGTGTAGTTCAACTGCGCGCGGTACTTGGCGGTGAAGCAGAAGTAGCGGTAGGCGAGCGGGTCAGCGCCCTGGTCCACCAGCTTCTGGAGGGTGAAGAAACCCCCACCCTGGTTCAGAGGCTGGATGCCCTCGCCCATATCACGCTCTCCGGAGGCGGCACCCGCGCTCTTGCTCATCTTCATGCTGTTGGTCAGCAGGAACTCGCCATGCAGCCAGTAGCGCACGAACTGCTTGCCGGTGCATGCCTCCGACTGCGCTATCTCGTTCTCATGATGCACGGGGATGTGGTCCACTCCGCCGCAGTGGATGTCGAACGTCTCGCCCAGGTACTTCATAGACATGGCCGAGCACTCGATATGCCAGCCAGGGTAGCCGCGACCCCAGGGCGAGTCCCATTGCATGTAGTGGGAAGGGTCGGCGCTCTTCCACAGCGCGAAGTCGGCGGGGTTGCGCTTCTCAGGGTTCACCTCCACCCGCGCCCCGGCCTCCTGCTCATCGCGGGACTGCCTCGACAGCTTGCCATAGTCGGGGAAGGTGGAGATGTCGAAGTAGACGCCGTCCTTGATGACGTAGGCTTTGCCCTGGTCGAAGAGGCACTGTATCAGGTCAATCATCTCCTGTATGTGCTCGGTGGCCGGGCAGATCACGTCGGCGCGCAGAACGTTGAGGCGGTCCAGGTCTTGAAGGAAGAGGTCCGTGTAAAAGTGGGCGATGTCCCAGGGCGTCTTCCCTTCGCGGCGCATCGCCTTTATCATCTTGTCCTCACCCTCGTCCGCGTCTGAGGTCAAATGCCCCACATCGGTGATGTTCATGACGTGCTTCACATTGTACCCGTCGTAAAGTAGCACGCGCCGGAGCACGTCCTCGAAGATGTAGGTACGCATATTGCCGATGTGCTGGAAGTTGTACACCGTCGGCCCGCAGGTATAGATGCCCGCCTCGCCTTCCTTTAGCGGCACGAAGGTATCTTTCTCCCGCGTGAGGGTATTGTATATTGAGAGATTATGTCGCGGCTCTGCCAAGCGCCTTCTCCTTTATCTGCGCTGGTGTTGTGTTTAGGTATTCCCAGCTGGTGCAGCCATATGACTATTTACATGAGTCTGTTCTATCAGCAATAATATTATCAGCAATGCTAGCATTATACTCAATATGCCTTCAGGCAACACATGATCTAAGCAATAAGGAGTCTCTATGCAGATTGATGCGGCAGAGAGTGAGCGCTCAACTAGTGTGCTCAGGGACAAAGATAAGTCACTTCAACAAGTTATCAAGCATCTAGTTAGGAAGGGTATTTTACGAGGAGGTTTAGCTGGAGCATTAGCCAAGCGTGGGGATACTCTCCATATCAATCATCTTCTCGCTGTACTCAATTCCCGCCTCCCTAGCCCGATAACACGAGTAGAAGTTGCAAGTGCGTTGGCATGGATTGGCGATGCACATGCTGTGGATACGTTATTACAAATAGTCAAAGATAAGACAGAAGACATAAACGTGCGTTGCGCTTCCCTGCTTGCTCTGACTTGGTTTGCGGATAGACGCGTCAACAGAGTAGTCGGCAAAATACTACGCGATAGATCGGAAGATTGTTATCTACGGGCTGAGGCAGCCTCGGCGTTAGCATATGTCGATCATAGTAATGCTATCGAACTACTTATCGGCGCTCTTTCTGAAGACGACAATGAGATACGCTATTGTGCTGCTGAAGCTTTGGCCTATCGAGCAAATGATCAGTTACTGGGCAACCGCGCCACGGCCGCGCTTACGCAATCACTGAAAGATAATGATAATCGTGTGAGGGACTACGCAGCAATAGCTTTAGGAACATTCAAGATTCTTGTAGAGATTATTGAGAATAGAGAAAAGGCATCGAGTTTGAGAATTGAGGCTATTAAGACGCTTGCGAAGGGGCACGATGAACGCTCGATTGCGCCGTTAGTTCAGGTACTCCAAGATTTGACTGAAAAAGGTTCAATAAGATGTGCCAGTGCTGAAGCTTTATCTTATTTTGGAGGAAAGCGTGCCATCGATGCTCTTATTAGCTCTTTGAAAGATGGTAATAGCAAGCTATGTGCAGCTTGCGCCGAGTCTCTGGGGTGGCTTATTGATATTGAGGATTACAATAAGCGGCGCAAAAGACAAGTGCTGGATGAATTGATAATGGTGCTTGGAGATGAGAACACTTCGGTGCGCTCCAGCGTTGTTGAGGCCCTGGGTAGAATAGGAGATCCTCACGCTTTGCCTGCTTTATTATCTTTGCAGACCAATAACTCGAGCGAGAACAATTCATTGCCAGCAACAATCAATCGTGCTATTGCGAATATCCAAAGCAGGATGGTTGAAGAATCTGTAGATAAAAACGGTTAATTAGAAAGTATGAGTACTCGCAAACGCACCGACAGCGAACAAACCGACGACCTCCCGCAGGACTTGCCGGAGTACGATCACGGCGGGCTGGGCACGATGATCGCCCGCGAAGTGGCTATCCAGGCGAGGCGCGACCGTGCCCGGCGCGAGTTCTTCAAGATAGAGCACGTCAGCCCGTCAAAGCGGGGCGAGCCGGAAAGCAAGTTCCTCGGCCTCTACCGCATCACCAGCGACAACGGGCGCGAATACGACGTGCTGATACGAGACCCCGACCCTGAACACCACGTCAACCGATGCTCCTGCCTGGACTACGAGTCGAACAACCTGGGCACCTGTAAGCACGTAGAAGCCGTGCTGGGCCATATTCGCCGCCGCCACCTCCCCAACATCCGGCGGGCGAAACCGCTACTGCTTGAAATCAGCAGGATGACCGTCTACGTCACTTTGCGCTACGTGGGCGACGGCACCTGGACGGCAGCGCCCGTCTACGACCACGCTCTTGACCCCGGCCTGCTGCGCCTGGTCAACCACTACCTGATGCCTTACCTCGCCTTGTTGGAGGACGAGCCGCAGACCTTCCTCAAGAGGCTGGAGAGGTTCACAGAGGAGGTAGAGGACTTCGGCGGCAAGGTGATAGTGGAGCCGGAGATACACGACTACGCCGCCACCGTGCAGAGCCGCGCCCAACGTGACAACAGGCGGCGTGAGCTATTGGCGCAGGTAGAGGCAGGGCAGGCGCGGCTAGACCTGCTGAAGCTACCTCTTTATCCTTACCAGGCGGTGGGCACACTCTTCCTCGCGTTCACGGAGAGGGCGTTGCTTGCTGACGATCTTGGGCTTGGGAAGACCCCGCAGGCCATCGCCGCCGCCAAGCTGGTAGAGGAGTGGCACGGCATCAAGCGCGTACTGGTGGTAACACCCGCGTCCGTGAAGTTCCAATGGGGCAAAGAGATAGAGAGATTCAGCGACAAGTCTTACACGGTCATTGGAGGCAGCAAGGCTAAGCGGGAGAAGCAGTATAGAGAGGATTCGTTCTTCACCATCATCAACTATGAGCTTGTGCTGCGCGATCTGGCCCACATCCACGCGCTTGAGGCGGACCTCGTCATACTGGACGAAGCGCAGCGCATCAAGAATTGGCGAGCGAAGACCAGCCAGGCTATCAAGGATCTACCGAGCAAATTCGCCTTCGTGCTGACCGGCACACCCCTTGAAAACCGGCTGGAAGAGCTATACAGCATCATGGAGTTCCTGGACGACAAGCTGCTGGGTCCGCCCTGGCAGTTCATGGCGCAGCACGTCATCAAGGACGAATGGGGTGGCATCATCGGCTATAAGGACCTGGAAGGCGTGCGCCGGGCCATCGCGCCTGTGCTCCTGCGCCGCCGCAAGGCCGACGTGCTCTTGCAATTGCCTGAGCGCATTGACAACGATTTCTGGCTTGAGCTAGATACCGAGCAGGAGAGGCTCTACAGGCCGCTTGAGAAGCAACTGACGGAGCTATTGCGCGCACCGGAGTGGAACGCCCACCAGAGCGCGCTCGCGCTCAGCCTGCTTGGCAAGTTGAGGGAGGCCGCCACCGCCGCGCAACTGGTAGATGCTAACGTACAATCATCGAGCAAGCTGCGCGAGCTTCCCGCGCTGGTTGACGAGATAGCCTCGGAGGGCCACAAGATGCTCATCTTCTCGCAGTGGGAGAGGATGACCCGCCACGCCGAGGCGAGCCTGGCCCGCCTCAACATCAAGAGCGTGCGGATGCATGGTGGGCTGGGCATGCGGGCGCGGCAGAGCATCGTGGAGCAGTTCAACACCGACCCCGAAACGATGCTCTTCATCTCCACCGACGCGGGCGGCCTCGGCCTCAACTTGCAGGCAGCCTCCTTTGTCATCAACCTCGACCTGCCCTGGAACCCCGCCAGGGTGGAGCAGCGCATAGGCAGGGCGCACCGCATTGGGCAGGTCAACCCCGTGAATGTTATAAACATGATAGCGGCAAATAGCATCGAGCAGCGCGTGCTTGACGTGCTTTACCGCAAGCAGGAGCTATTTGAGGAGATACTGGATGTCGAACTGGACCCTGAAACGGGCACTCTCCGCACTGACGTCGAGGTTCCGGCAGAGCGACTCAGACGAATCGTCGAGCTCCTCCTCGGATGACGATGAGGAAGTAGTAGGCAGTATAGAAACGCCGGGCGATCTTAGCACCGATGACGACGCGCCCATCAGCCCCCTTGCCATGATGAACGAGGCCAGCCCGGAGGCATGGCTGGGCCAGTTCCTCCTCATCCTCAACGTAGAAGGGACTTCCCGCTATTCCACCCTTGAGAGGGCGAGGGGTGATGATGGTCTGAAGGCGCGTCTGTCAGAAATATATAGAGCAGCCAGCGCAGGAGATATAGCCCCGGCCAAGTTGTTCGATACGGGCTATGTGGAGAAGCTGAGGAAAGACGATTGGGCTGCATGGTGGAGCGCGCAGGAGACGTTGAGCAAGTATTGTTACACGGCCCTGGCGCTGTCTCTACTTGGCGACAAATCCTATATTCAGGACGTAGCCGTAATGTACAGGCAGACTGCCAACCCCCGGATACAGAAGGATGCTCACTTTGTGCTGTGCCATCTACTCAGCAAGCATTGGCCTTCTTCCCGCGTCACCGGGGGAGATATTGAACGACTTGTACCGCCCGGCGGGTTATGAGCATAAACAAAATAAGCATGATATGTGATAGCAAGAGCGCCCAGCGAATGAATTCGCGGGCTACGCAAACGAAGTCCGCCTGCGCGGACTGTGCCGGAACGACCACCAAATGACCGCCCAATCAACCATCCGCACATTCGTTGCTATCGAGCTTCCCGAAGATGTAAAGCAAGCTCTTACATCGGCGCAGGAAGAGTTACGCGCTCACATGGGCAGGGCGGCCAATGCCATAAGATGGGTGCGGCCCGAAAGCATCCACCTGACTTTGCAGTTCCTGGGCGACGTGGCGGAATCGTCAATCCCAGATATCGTGAAGGCATTGCGGGCTGCGTCTCATGAGTCTAAACCTATGTCTTTAGAGTTAAGCGGCCTGGGCGTTTTTCCTAATCTGCGGCGGCCGCGCGTATTGTGGGCTGGCCTGGATGGGACGCAGCAGGCTCTGAACGACCTGCAGAGACTCCACCGGACGATCTCTGAAGAGCTTACCCCTTTAGGCTTCAAGCCCGACAAGTCGTTCGACCCACACCTTACGCTGGGCCGAGTTCGTGACACCGTTCGCCCCGGCGAGCTTGCGGCCATCTCCGATGTCGTCAGCAGCCAGTCGAACCGTCTCCTGCCCAGGCTACCCTTTCAGGCTGGCGCAATCAGCCTGATGAAGAGCGATCTTCAGCCTGGAGGCTCTGTCTATACCCGGCTAGCTCATCTGGAATTGGCCCGGTGAAGAGATTGCGCGCGATACGAATGGCCTATCGGCAGAATTGCGAGGGGCAAGAGACGAATGTGCACCCTGTCATTCTGAGCGAAGCGAAGAATCTCGTCCCTCGCGTAGATGCTCACTCAGGATTCTCAAGGCAAGATTATAGGCGAGGGACGAGATTCTTCGCTTCGCTCAGAATGACAGGGATGTTGGGGGGGCTTTCCAATAGCGGATTGCCTGGCAGGGGGTTGGTTTGTCTCATAATCGCGGTGGTGAGCGTGTTGCAGGCGTGGGGCGCAAGGCCCACTGTCGCGCTGGCAGCCCCGCCCGAAGGTTTTGCTTCTTCGCACATTGGGGATGTGTGGCGGCGCGACGACGGCCCGGTTGCGTCCGGGCAGTTATCGCGCGCCTGGATGTGGGGGCCAGGACCTTTCTACACTAATTACGAGCCGTTCAGTGATGCTGCGGAAGGTAACTATCTCGCTCAATACTTCGACAAGGGGCGGCTTGAGGTAGCCGACGCTGATGCCGACCCAAGATCGGCGTGGTATGTGACAAGTGGCTTGCTGGTAAAGGAGATGGTCTCAGGCAGGATTGACGTGGGCGGTGGAAGCGTGTACGCGCTCGGCCCGGCCAATGTCGCGGTCGCGGGAGACGCCGGGGCGGGCACGTCGCCCACTTATGCCGCTTTTGAGAAGCTCACAGGCAGGGCAACGGACCGGACAGGCTACGCTATTACTGCCGTGCTGGACGCGAATGGCGCTATAAGAGAGAGCAGCACGCCGCCCCCGACCGCCTGGTATGGTCTCTATGAGGAAGCGTCGGGCCACAACTGGGCAGACGTCTTCTGGCGCTTCGTAAACAGTGCTGACCGGCCTGGGCGGTTCGACTGGCTTTACACCCTGGGATACCCCATCAGCGAACCCTACTGGGTGCATGTGCCGGTGGGCGGCAAGTCACGCAACGTGCTGGTGCAACTTTTCGAGCGAAGAACGCTAACCTTCAACACGGCAAACCCCCAGGCCACGCAGGTGGAGATGGGCAACGCGGGCCGGCATTACTACCAGTGGCGATATGGCGATACGCACGAGGCCAGCCTGCAAGCGAAGTACGACGTTCGCGTCAGGGTGGGCGCTGCTCCTCTCCGCGCCACGAGTGTAAGTGAAAGCGTGAACATTACCAACGGTACGGGGAGGCCACTCAGCAGTGTCATTCTGCGGGGGGCGTGGCACCACTGGGATGGAGTATTCACGCTCAAATCGGCGCAGGCAGGCGGAACGGCAGCCGACGCCCGTTGGCGGCATGGCATCAACCTGGAAGTGCGGCTGCCGCAACCCCTCGCGCCTGGTGCGACAACTAAGGTACAGTTGGAGTTCGAGCTTGAGCCGCGCCCGGTGGGTGGCCGGACGGGCTATGACAAATCGAACGACATCCTCAGCTTAGGGGATATGTTGCCTACAGTGGTGCCCTGGGAGAACGGCGGGTGGGCTTTCTATCCCTACTCTACGCTGGGCGACCTCGGATACTACGCCGCCAGTGATTACTCTGTCGAGATCGCCTCTGCGGGCACAGAGAAGCTGGTCGTGGGGGGTACGGGCAAGATGGTAGCAATGGAAGCGGGTGGCACGCGCTGGCGATTCTCGGCGCAGAAGGTGCGCGACGTGGCTTACGTGGTCTCGCCCCGCTTCATTGATCCTCTGCAAGATAGTTCGATGTCACGAGAAGAAGGCAGCGTGCAGATGCTGGCCTATTTCCTCCCCGGCCATAAGGCTGCGGGCCAGAGGCAGCTTGAGCTGGTAGGGCCGGGGCTGCGCTGGTTCGGCCAGAATATTGGCCCCTACCCCTTCGACACTTACACGATCGCCGAGATGGGCGCGCCCCTGGAACCGACGGACAACTACGCCCAGGAATACCCTATGGCCTACTTCGTGCCTTCTACCTGGCTCAACCTGGGGACGACGCCCGGCACATGGACCTGGTACATACCCGTCCACGAGGCAGGCCACCAGTGGTTTTACTCCACCGTGGGCAACAACCAGCTTACTGACCCCTGGCTGGACGAAGCGCTTACTACCTATATCACCGCTGAGTACGTGCGCGCCAACTACCCTGCCTATTACGAGCGTGCCTGGGCATCAATGTCCGGCGGGGCTAACGGGAGCAGGCCCGTGTCGTCGGGCGTGTTCAGCGGCTTCGCCAACGAGAACCAGTACACCGCCACCGTATATGATACGGGCGTCCAGATGCTAGACAAAGTGCGCCTGCGCATGGGCGACGCCACGTTCTATGACGCGCTGGGAGACTACTACACAACTTTTCAATTCCGGCGCGCTACGCCCGCCAGCCTCGTCTCAATCCTGCAAGCGCACTCGAAGGCGGACCTCAAGAGCATCTTCTCCGATTACCTGGGCTATTAGGGTGCAATTCCGGGACTGAATGCGATAGATGCTATAGGCTATGAATAAGAGGTTTTCAACTATATGACGCGAAGCAACATGGAAAAAGATAGTGGCCAATACGAGACGAAGCTGGCGGCCTATCAGGCTGATAACAGGTGGGTGCTGGCGCTGGAAACAGTGGGTGGTGCAGCGAAGGCTGAACTAGAGCCGCTATGGTTAGAGATGGGGGAGGTACGCCTCGCCGGGCAGTGGCAGGCCGTCAGTGTGAATGATGGGACAGGTCGAGCGGCTGGGCAGCACGTTTTCGAGGGCTGCGTAATCGGCTACGAGCTAAACGTGAAGGTTGCTCCACACCAACAACCGGCGGAATTAGAGTGGCGTATAGATGTGCTTGAGGGTAGCTGCGAGGCTGCAATCGGGCATGCCGTGAAGCTGGTTGGCGTCAGCGCCGATGCTGATGCTGACGCGCTGGACCTGCCCAGCCTTTACTATGGCCTTAACAGGTTCGGTAGCGGAAGCTTTGCTCGCCCCGACCAACGGATCGGTTTCGCCTTTAGAGCCGATCGTCTCGCGCAACCTGCGATCCACTATTCGACAGCAGATGCAGCCTGGAGCTACTTTGCTGCCGACGAAGCGCCTGAGGTCGCGGAGCCGGAGCTTCTTTATTCTTTAGGCCTTGAGCCTGCAAACGATGGGTTATCTCTATTCTTCAGGTATCCCCAGGTCGAATATGGGCATCGAGGCAACCACAGCCGCGATGCGTATATTGCCAAATTCTCCTTTGGTCCGGGCGAATGCCTGACCCGCATATGGACCCGTGGTGAAGTCGTAAAGAAGAAATTGTACCTGTGGTGCCGTCATGCGGCTGCTGCTCACGATCATGGTGCCACTACGCGTTTCTTATGGGAGCGCGCCTATAAGGAGGAGAGAGCATCCGAGGCTGTATCGTTGTGGGACCAGGCCTGGCAGCGCGTCAGATGGCTCAACGCCCGCCTATATAATCCCTCGCTGGCAGGTGGGCAGTATGAATCGCCGGAAGCCTCCGGCACCGCGATGCTAGGCTTCATTGAGCAATCCCTGCTTATGGCGGCAACTACTCTACGTTACGCACGGCTCGCGCGTGGACTTGCTTCATGGGATTCCGCGAAGGAAGAGTTGGACAGGCTTGAGGAGAGGGCCGCCCGCGCAATATCAACCTGGGTTACGAAAGGTCGCAGTGGCGAAGGAATCCTCTTTCCCTGTTGCAACCATGAGGGGTTCTTCTTTGGCCGCCGCGAGTACGGCACGATTAATGACCTCAGGATAACGAATGATGGCGCCTTTGAAACCCTGCGGCTCGCCTCCGAAGCGCAGGCCCTGCTCGCTGCGGCGGCTGCTCGTCCTGATGGTGGCGAGGTTGCAGAGTGGGTTGATGTGGCGCTTGCACAGGCAGAGTGGTTAGCGCGACATAGTCTTCCGGGGGGAGGCTATGCTGCGGCCTATAACCGGGATGGGAGCACGCGAGACGCGACGCCAAGCGGCACCGCGCCTGTTGTCAGGTTGTTTTGCGATGTTGCTCATTGGCTGACAATATCGGGGCAGACGGGAAGCGCGAATTATTATGTCACACTTGCTCAAGAGGCTTTCGACCGCGTGCTCGTTGACTTGATTGCGTCTGATTCATTCATGGGCACCACCCTGGATGCTTCAACACCTGACCGTGAGGGTTCACTGGCGGCGCTATCTGCGATTATCCAACTATATGAGATGACCGGCGAGGCATCTCTCCTTCCGCTAGCTCGCCGGGCGGCTGATAGCGTGCTCAGCTATACTATGACGTACAACATACGCACTTTCGCCCCGGATAGCCATGCGTATAAACGCACGATCTCTGTCTTTGGCGCTACGATTGTCTCCCCTGAAAACCAGCACCTGGACCCCCTGCCTACAGCGCCCGGCCTGCTGCTTTACGGACTCTATAATGACGACCACGTCGCGGTTGAAGCGGCAGTAGAAACGTTGAAGTGGACGCTTGATGGCCGTTGGGCGATAACCGAGGCTGAAGGAATGAAGCAATCTGAACAGTTGCTGCACACTCGCTGGTACTACAGAGACTATTTCAAACAACGTGGAGATTACAGACAGGGTATGCCATTATGGGGTCGAACCGATATTGAACATGGCTGGCCCCAGGTGCTGCCGAGCGCGGCGTTCCTGGATACAGGCAGTATTTGCCTCGACTGGGCCACCGGCCACGTCGCAGTTATTGACCCGTGGCGGGTTATCGCCACGAGTTCAGACGCAACAGGGAATAGGCGAGTCATATCCTTAGAACCGTGCCCCGGCGACCAGATACGACGTGTCTTTCCACTTCTGCTCAGGGTATACAGGATACCAACGCAGGCAAGCTTGAAGGTTACCGCGGGTGACGGTGCTGCCCGCGTTATTACCGGGCATCAAGTAAGAGAGGGATTTGTTGTGGATATTCAAACCCGAACGGATATAGTGCTTGAGCTTGCCTACTCGTAAGCTACTACACGGTGGTAGGGGCGACCCGCCGGGTCGCCCTGGTGGGGTTTGCCGGCCGTGCTTACCCCTTGTCCCATACAGGGCGACCCGGTGGGTCGCCCCTACTGGAAGCGTTACTCGTGGTTGTAAGTGTTCAGGTTTGAAGCGTAGGGGCGTGATTTATCGCGCCCTGGTGAGGATTGCAGTCCAACATGGTACGTGATCTCCCATACAGGGCGTGATAAATCACGCCCCTACAGAAACATTCCTTTACCCCCATTCTGAGCACTTGCTCGTTATTCGGTGTTTGACAAAGCGGAAAGTATTGGGTTACAGTCTGCGTGTGAAGTCTTTAGCGGCCACTACAACCAGCTTGCTCCAATCGCAACGGGTACGAAGGGTGCTGCAAGTCGTGACGGTGGCGTTGGTGCTGGGGTTCTTTGCATTTGCTGCCTACAGGCTTGGACCTGAGCTAGTCAAATACGAATGGCAGTTTGATCCCTTTTGGCTGGCTGTGGCTTTCTTGTTGCTATTCGTGCGCGGCCCCGTGGGAGCATACGGCTGGTGGGCGATAGCGCGGCAGCTTGGCTATACCCTCCCCTGGTGGCGCAGCGTGCGGATCGTCTATTACTCCACGATCACCGGCTATATCCCCGGCCCTATGCTGCACGCGGTCAGCCGCATCTACCTGGCGGAGAAAGAAGGCGTACCCCGGCTCGTGACGGCGGTGAGCGTGGGGATGGAGTCGGTGCTGGTAGTGCTGGGAGGGGGCGTAGTGGCATCGCTCAGCCTGATCGCGTGGCGCAGCCCCGAAGCTTTCTGGGTAGGTGGCGCGCTGCTGGCAACCATACTCTTCTTGTTGGTGAGGCCCAACGACCTCTTCAAGCTGATGAACTGGGCGCTCGTTCGCCTCAAGCGACAGCCACTAGACGTCCACCTTTCGAGTCTTGACCTGCTGAAACTGCTCTGGCCCTACACGCTCAACTGGGTGCTGTTCGGCCTCATCTCGTTCGCGCTGGTGGCCTCACTCTACCCAGCCATCTCGCTTGCCCAGGTGCCCCTTATCACCGGCCTCTTCACAGCTTCATGGCTCACCGGCTACCTTACACCCTTCCTCCCGCAAGGTATCGGCGTTCGTGAGGCGTTCCTTATAAGCACCCTACCCACGCTCGTGGGAATACCCTTGCCCGTAGCGACAGCCGGGGCATTACTCTCCCGCGCCTGGTCCATGCTGGGCATAGCCCTCTGGGGGGCAATATCCACGCGGCTATAGGGGCGAGGGGCGAGGGGCGAGAGGCGAGAGGCGAGAGGCGAGGGGCGAGGGGTCAGGAACAAGATAAAAAGCCGGCACTTATTACGTTTTGCGCCGCCATGCGAATCCTACATGTAATCTACGATGACATAGGCAATCCCTGGGTGGGGGGTGGGGGAGCTACCCGCACGCTTGAGATATATGGCCGTATCGCTGGGTTGGGCCATCGGGTGACTGTGGTGTGCGGATATTATCGCGGCGCTCTGCGGCGAGAAATCAGGCGTGGGGTGCGATACAGGCGGGTCGGGGTGGGGCGCTCCCACGTCATTAGTAGACTCTCGTTCATGGTGGGTGCGGCCCGCTTGATAAAGGCAGGGGGCTATGATATAGTCATCGAGGATGTGTCGCCTTTCTCGCCGGTGGGGTGTCCACTGTGGAACAGGCATGTGGCATGCGTGGCGTGCGTGCAAAACCTCTCGGGCGAGCACGCTACCAGGAAGTATGGGGCGCTTGGCCTGGGACCGAAGCTGGTTGAAAAGCCGCTCCTGTCGCTCTATAAGAACTTCATCGCGGTCTCACCGGGTATTGCTGACCAGTTGCGGCGGACGTTGGGCGGCAAAATCAACGTCAGGACCATACCCAATAGCGCGGGACAACTCTTCTTCACAGGAGGCGAGGCGGCGAGCGATAATGCGCCGGGCGGTGGCGGCTACATACTCTCATTGGGTAGAATTGACGTATACCAGAAGGGGCTGGACCGCCTGATAAAGGGATTCGACCTGCTGGCCGACAGGTTGCCCGAAATAAGGCTGAAGATTGCCGGTGGTGGGACAGAAGCGCAAGTCGCCAGGCTGCACGCCCTTACCAGGCGAGCACGACACCGGGAACGGATAGAGCTATTAGGGCAGGTAGACCAGGCGCGAGCGGCGAGCCTGATGAGGGGCGCGCTGATGCTGGCCATGCCCTCCCGGTACGAGGCGTGGCCCTTGAGCGCGATAGAGGCAGCTGCGGCAGGGGTGCCGGTGGTAGGCTCGAACATCGTGGGAGTGAGAGACGCCGCTCCGCAATACCCCCAGGCGCACGGCAGGCTCGTGCCCGAAGGCGATGAGGGTACGCTTGTTGAAGCCATGTTTGAGATAGCCGCAGACCACCATCTTCGACAGGAGATGGGCAAGCGCGGCATAGACTGGGCAAAACGCTTCAGTTGGGACGCCCTGGCCGCAGAGCAACTGGCCTTCTACGAGAGCCTGATCTACAAACCATAAACACAGAATACGCAATACGTAGTACGAAATACGCATCACGTTTCACGCCCATGACGCCAACACCCAACATATGATCTTATTCATCACGCGGAAACACCCTCCATCGGTCGGAGGTATGCAGAAGCTGAGCCAGTCGCTCACTAAAGAGGTAGGGCGGCTCACTCCCACCAGCACTATCTATTGGGGCGGCTCGACGCTGCTCGTGCCCTTCTTCATCATATACGCTTTCTTGCGGACCATCCTCACGGCGTCGCGCTCCAACCACGTCAAAATAATACACCTCTCGGACGCTCTGCTCGCTCCCCTCGGCCTTGCCCTGCGCACGCTCTTGAGGGTGCCTGTGGTAGTCACCGTGCATGGGCTGGACGTAACGTACTCCAACCGCCTCTACCAGTGGGTCATCCCGAAGTGCCTGAGGCGCATGGACAAGATCATCTGCGTGAGCAGCTACACGCGCCAGCAGTGCATCAGGCGTGGCGTGCCTGCTCATTTGTGCGAAGTGGTGCCAAACGGCGTGAACACTATCGAATTTGCTGACAAATTCACGTCCCAGGGCATGAGGAACCTGCAAAGCACGGCGGGCGACTGCCTGCGCGGGCGTAAAGTCCTGCTGACCGTCGGGCGGCTCATCGAGCGCAAAGGCGTAGTGCATTTCGTCACCGAAATCCTGCCTCGCATACTAGCCCACCGCCAGGATGTGTGCTACCTCGTAGTGGGTGAAGGTCCACAGCGCGAGCTTATAGAAACGCGCATCGCCTCGCTCCATCTTGAGGGCCATGTCGCGCTCATGGGGCAGGTGGACGACGACACGCTCAGGGCAGCGTACCATGTGGCCGACCTCTTCATCATGCCCAACATCCCCGTGCAGAACGACATAGAAGGCTTCGGCCTGGTGGCGCTGGAAGCGGCGGCTGCTGGGCGTTACGTGGTTGCCTCCCGGCTAGACGGCATACCCGAAGCCATTGTGCCGGGGCAGAACGGCGTACTCCTCGACCACCTCGACAGCGAAGCCTTTGCCAACACCATCCTTGAACTGCTGGACGACGACGCGAAGCGCACGGCTCTCGGCAAGCAGGCGCGCGAATTCGTCAGGAAGCGATACTCTTGGGACATAATCGCACGCCGCTACCAGGCAATCTTCATGCGGGCAATTCAGGCCCACCGCGAGCCACACAAGGCCGCTTCGCCACAAGGTCAGGGCGCAGAGTTGAGCGCACCCGCAACCCAGGAAGGCCGCGACGCGCCGCCCGGCCAGGAGTAGGCACGTTGTCCCCAAGCGGCAGCCGGCCTGAGCGGACGCGAATCGTTCTCCTGGGCTGGTACGGCAGCGACAACCTGGGCGATGAGGCGGTGCTGCAAGCCGTCGTCGAGGCGCTACAGGAACGAGGCTTCACCGACCTCTACATCCTCTCGGTAGACCCCGTCAAGACCCAAGCTAAACTCGGCCTGCCTGCCGGTCCACGCGCACCCTGGAGCCTGCAAGCATTACGCGCCATATGGGGAGCCAGGGCGCTCGTTTTGGGTGGTGGTGGGTTGATACAGGACGGCACAAGCGTCTACAACCTCCCGATATATACTCTGTTCGTCATGTTAGGGCGGCTGTTCGGGCTAAAGGTCGTTGCATGGGGCCTGGGGGTGGAGCCAATTTTCACGCGCCTGGGCAAGCTGCAAGCCCGCTACATCTGCCGGGCCGCAGACCACTTCAGCGTCCGCGACTCTGTGTCGAAGCGGTTGCTGGTGAGGGCAGGCGTGCATTCCAACAAGATTGAAGTAACAGCCGACCCTGCCTTTCTCATCAACCCGGAGTCTTACGCTCAACCAGGTGAGGCTCCCGGCAAACCGAGGGTTATATTCTGCATACGCCACCTATCCGACAACCACCCTGGCATCAACCTCCACTACCTCCTACCCGTCAGCGTGCGAAAGCGTTTCGGAGTGGGCTGGAAGCCGCCCATCGAGCGTCACACCCGTTTCGTCGAAGCGATGGCACGAGGTGTTAAGATGTGCATTGATGAGTTTGGGGCCATCGTTGCCCTACTCCCACTCTGGCCTGGGCGTGATGATAGTGTTCTGGCCGAGGTAAAGCAGGCTGCTCTTGGACTTGGCGTGCAGGCCAACTCGATTGAGCGTGCGGGCATAATGAACACACCTTCCGGCGTCGCGGGCTTCGTCGGTTCAGCCGACCTGCTGGTGAGCATGAGGCTGCACGCCTTGATATTTGGGGCGAGACAGGCCGTGCCCATGCTTGCGATCTCGTATGCGCGCAAAGTGCGTGGTCTCATGCGTACTCTTGCTGCGGAGAGATGGGTGGTTGAGGTAGAAACGCGCAATCCCCCACCCGAAGAGGTAGAGATGAAGCTGCGCCTGTTGTGGCAAATGCGAGAGGAGGAGTCACGCAGGTTGAAACAGGCGGGCGAAGAGGCGCACCGCCGCGCCCAGGCCGACGCGGACCACATTTCCGCCCTTCTTATTGGAAATTGATCATAACTTTATCACAAAGAAAAATCCTGGACACGCCCAGGATTTTTCTTTGTGATAACCAAATCACTTTTAGCCAGCCTTCGCCTGCGGCGTGCCTGAGCCGACGCTTTCCTGCGGGCTGGCGGGACGCTTCCAGCGCAGGTTAGGCTCGCGGGCGGCTGTCACTTCGTCTAGGCGGGAAAGCTCGGTGGTATGCGGGGCCGTATGCACCATCTCCGGGTCTTCCTGCGCTTCGCGGGCGATCTCCTTCATGGCGTGGATGAACTGATCGAGCGTCTCTTTCGACTCGGTCTCGGTCGGCTCTATCATCAGCGCCTCCTCCACGATGAGGGGGAAGTAGACCGTCGGGGGGTGCATACCGTAGTCGATCAGGCGCTTGGCGATGTCGAGCGTGCGTATGCCCGTCGCCTGCTTGATATTCTTTCCTGACAACACGACCTCGTGCATGCAGATGCGGTTGTAAGGGAGGTGGTACGTGCCGGAGAGGTTGGCTCGTATGTAGTTTGCGTTGAGGATAGCGTCCTCACTCACGCGCTGCAGGCCCCTGAGACCCAGGTGCAGGATATAGGTGTAAGCGCGGACGTGCATACCGAAGTTGCCCCAGAAGTTCTTGACCCTGCCCACCGTCTTCTCCGGCTCGACGAAGGTGAACTTGCCGTCGCGCTCCGCAACCACGGGGGTAGGCAGGAAAGGCTCAAGTATCTTCTTGCAGGCAACGGGGCCGCTACCGGGGCCGCCACCGCCGTGCGGGGTGGTGAATGTCTTATGCAGGTTGATGTGCATCACGTCGAAGCCGAGGTCGCCGGGGCGTATGTGGCCGACCAGCGCGTTGAGGTTCGCGCCGTCGCCGTACATCAGCCCGCCCGCGTTATGTACCATCTCGCTTATCTTGAGGATGTCAGGCTCGAAGAGGCCGAGCGTGCTGGGCACCGTCAGCATCACGCCCGCCACGCGCTCGCTCAGGGCACCGCTGAGCGCGTCCAGGTCTACGCTGCCGTTCGCTCCCGATTTGAGGCTTATCATCTTGAAGCCTGCCGCCGCAGCAGTCGCCGGGTTGGTGCCGTGCGCCGAGTCGGGCACCAGGATTATGTCACGCTGTGTGTCGCCGCGAGAGCGATGGTAGGCGCGTATCATCAGGATGCCGGTGAACTCGCCGTGCGCGCCCGCCGCAGGTTGCAGCGATACGGCATCCATGCCCACTATCTGCGCCAGCATATCCTGTAGGCCGCACATCACGCCCAGCGCGCCCTGCACCGTTTCTTCGGGCTGGTAGGGGTGGATGTGCGCCCAGCCGGGCATTATCGCCACGTCCTCATGCACCTTCGGGTTGTACTTCATGGTGCAGGAGCCGAGCGGGTAGAAGCCGGTGTCTATCGAGTAGTTCTTCTGGCTGAGGCGCACGAAATGTCGCATCACCTCGTTCTCGGCGACCTCCGGCCACTCCATCTCTTTGCGGAGGTATTTGTCGTCCAGTTTGGGGGCCTCGTCCATGTCCACCTGGGGCAGGGAGAAGCCTATCCTGCCGGGGCTGCTCATCTCGAATATCAAAGGCTCGATGCTCATGTTACTCCCCCATCCCTTCCAGGGCCGCGACCAGCCTGTCCATCTGCTCCCTGGTGTTCAACTCGGTCGCGCAAAGTAGCCAGACATTCTCCATGCCGTCCACTTCAGGCGTGCCGCTGATGTCGAGGCCGCCGATTATCTTATGCTCCAACAGGCGGCGGTTTAGCTCTGCGGGGGAGATTGGCGTCTGTACCGCGAACTCCTTGAAGAAAGGATCGCGGCTGATGATTTTGTAGCCGGGGAGTTTTGCGATGCGCTTAGCCAGGTAGTGGCTGCGCTGGTAGCAAATCTCCGCCACGCGGCGCAACCCCTGTGGCCCCATGAGGCACATATAAGCGGTGGCGGCGACGGCCATCAGACCCTCGTTGGTGCAGATGTTGGACGTGGCTTTCTCACGGCGGATGTGCTGCTCGCGGGTCTGTAAGGTAAGCACGAAGCCGCGCCGTCCCTCTGTATCCTTCGTCATGCCCGCCAGTCGACCAGGCATCATACGCACGTACTTGTCCTTCGTGGCGAGCAGGCCGACATACGGCCCGCCAAACGACATGGGCACACCAAGTGATTGCCCTTCGCCGATAGCGATGTCGGCGTCAAGCTCCCCCGGACTCTTCAGCATACCAAGAGAGATCGGGTCGAACACGACGATAAGCACGGCACCCGCCTCATGCACCTTGTCCGCCAGCCCTTCCAGGTCGCGTATCTCGCCCAGGAAGTTGGGCTGCTGCACGACCACGCAGCCTATATCGGAACCAAGCTCCGACGCCTCCTTGATGTTGGCGTCGCGCTCGATGATCTCGATGCCGTGATTGGCGGCGTATGTGCGTAACACGGCCTTGTGCTCAGGGTGGGTCTTGGGCGAGATGACCACCTTCTTGCGCTTGCTGATGGTGGACGCCATGACCGCCGCTTCGCCCAGCGCGGTTGCAGCGTCGTACATGGAGGCGTTCGCCACGTCCATGCCGGTCAACTGGCACACGAGCGTCTGGAACTCGTATATCTGCTGTAGGGTGCCCTGGCTTAGCTCAGGTTGGTAGGGCGTATAAGCAGTGTAAAACTCCGAGCGCGACATGATGCGATAGACCGCGCTAGGAGAGAAATGGTTGTACGCGCCCGCCCCCAGGAACATGGCGTAGTGCGCGGCGTCGGCATTCTGCTCCGACAGGCGGCGCATCTCGGCCATAAGCTCTGGCTCCGGCAATGGGTCGGGAAGCCTTATCTGCGGGTCGCGCACCGAGGAAGGCACCTCCTGGTAGAGGTCCTCGATGCTTTTCAGCCCTATCGCCTCAAGCATCTCCTGCCTCTGCGCGTCCGTATTTGGTGTATAGACCATCTGTTATTGCTCCAATCCAGTGTGAGAAATAGCTAACCCTGTGACTTCTCGAACTCGTCGTACTCATCCGCGCTCATCAGGGCGTCCAACTCGGAGGGGTCTGTTGACTTGACCTTGACGAACCAGCCCTCGCCAAACGGGTCGGCGTTGATCGTGCCAGGCTCGTCCAGCAGCTTTTCGTTGCGCTCGACAACCTCACCACCCAGGGGGCTGTAGAAGTCGGCAGCGGCCTTCACGCTCTCCAGCGCGCCAATCGCATCGCCTTGCGAGATAGTATCGCCCACGGAGGGCATATCCACGTATACCATGTCGCCCAACTGCGTAGCGGCATAGTTAGTCACGCCAATCGTAACCACATCGCCGTCAACGCTCGCCCACTCGTGCTCTTTCGTGTACTTGTAGTCTCTAGGGTTCTCCATGCTATTTCTCCTCTAAATGTTGGTTGGTTTCCTCGAAACAAAACTTGCTGTCTCACCAGGAAGACTGTGAAGGCGAAGCGTACCCGGTCCCCATGTCATTCTGAGCGAAGCGAAGAATCTCGCTCCTCGCGTATATGCTTATTGTAAGGTTCTCAAGGCAAGAGAGTATGCGAGGGACGAGATTCTTCGCTTCGCTCAGAATGACAAGGATGTTGATGTGGCTTACCCCCATGATTGTGCTAAAGATACTAACTACTTTCACGCAACACGCTTTACATAATTTACGCAATGCGTTTTACACCTTCACCTTCGGCTTTTTATACATCGGCCTCGGTACGACCTCTATCTTTACCGGCTTGTCGCGGATGATGACTTCAAGCTGGGTGCCCGGCTCGTGCAATCCGGCGCGCACCCAACCCATGCCTATGTACTTGTCCAGCGAGGGGCCATACGAGCCGCTTGTCACCTCCCCGACCTGCTCACCGTCCTTTGCTATGTGGTAGTGGGCACGCGGCACGCCCCTTCCCGTCACGAAGAAGTTGATCAGCCGCTCACCGCCTGGGTCGTCGGCAGCTTTCTGCAAGGCTGCCCTGCCGACGAAGTCCACACCCTTGTCCAGCTTGACGAAGCGGCCAAAGCCCGCCCATACCGGGTTGCGGTTGCCCTGCGCGGCGACATCGCTGCCCGACAATGGAAGGCTGGCCTCAAGCCTTAGAGTGTCGCGGCAGCCCAGCCCTGAGCCTTCAGCGCCATTCTCCACGAAGAGCCGCCACAGCTTGACCGTCTCCCCTACTGGGAAGAATAGCTCGAAGCCGTCCTCGCCCGTGTAGCCGGTGCGCGATATGCGGCACGGCACGCCTGCTATCTCCCCGGTGGTCGCCCAGAAGTACTTTATCTTGGAGAGGTCGGTGTCGGTGAACCTCTGTACGAGGGCCGCAGCTTCCGGCCCCTGAACATCCAGCTTGCCGGTCTCATCAGACACGTCCTGCAAGTCGACAACCAGACCGTGACGCATTGCTAATTCAGTGAGGCAGTCGTAGTCTGACTTGAGGGGGGCGGCGTTGACGACTATGTAGTTGTGGTCGGGGAACTGGTAAACTATGCAGTCGTCCTGCACGCCGCCCTGCTCGTTGCAGATATAGCTATACTGCGCCTGCGTCGTGCCCAGGGCTGCGACGTTGTTGGTGGTGTAGAGTTGCGCCAGGTGGACCGCGTCCGGCCCGGTGAGCACGAACTCGCCCATGTGGCACGTATCGAATATACCCACCCGCGAGCGCACGGCCTTGTGCTCCTCGATGATACCTTTCGTGTACTGGACAGGCATCATCCACCCGCCGAACTCCACCATGCGCGCACCCATGCTGACGTGCTCGTCGTAGAGGGGTGTGCGGGCTGGCTCAGCTACGTCGGTGGGTTCGGCCCTGCTGTCCTCGTCGCTCTTCTTAGCCATGACATCGGCCTGTATCGCGTCAGATTCCAAGTTGCCCTCCCAGGAGATTGATTTGCTCGGTTGCCCAGGTACCCTAGAGCCACGCGGCTGCAACAATATAGCACAAATAAAAAATGGACAGTAGGAAGCATGGCTTCCTCTGTCCTGGCACCTGTGAGATTGGCGTCATGCCTTGCTCCATCGGCGTCCCTCGCGGGAACTCTCCAGAGGCGTATGTGGCGCTACGGTCTGCTTTGCCTGAGAGTTTCGGCGGCTGTGCCTTTCCCCTTCGGCGCTCCTGTGGGAGTCTCTCCCGCAACCCGCAAGCATTATAGCATTAGGAGGTGGTGGCGTCAACGGCATTGGCAGCAAAAACATTGCTAAGAACGAGAATAGCAGTTGAAGAACTTTGAGTTAAGGACCCACTTCGATTGGTCTACTACAAGGCCCCAATCTTAGCAATCAAGCAATTTGACATGGAGGGAAACTAAACCTATACTTAAACTTTCGAAAGTGATGTAACTTACAATGAAAGGAGGATAGTAGGTGCCTCAACAGGCGGATAATCAATCCACAAGTAGGATAACACAGCCTCCTGCTGACAGTGATATATCTTCTGCTCAAGGTCCCACTGTGCCCACGAACGGGCCTCCGAAATGGAAAAGATTTCTAAGTGTAGTCCTAAAGGTGATAGCACTGCCTGTGAACCGGGTACTTAAGCCAGTCTGGGAGATGCTAAAGAGAGAAGCAAATGCGTTGGAAGCACTATCTGCGTTGCTGGCAATGGGCGCCATTGTGTATGGAGTGATTTCTTATGTTGGTGAAGAGCCACAGAGACAACAAGCATCTCATAATACTGCTTGGCAAGTGATCAACTCTGCCACTGGACAAGTGATTAGTGGTGGACGAATTGAAGCATTGCAAGAGCTAAACAGGGATAACATTCCCTTAGAAGGACTTGTTGCTCATAGTGCAAATCTACAGAAGATAGAGCTACCTAATGCCAATCTATCACATGCCAATCTACAAGGCGCGAATCTACAGGGTGCGAATCTACAGGGTGCGAATCTAGAAGGTGCCGATTTATCATATGCTATTTTACTAAGTGCCACTCTACGAGGTGCTGATCTACAGAGTGCCACTCTACTAAGTGCCACTCTAAAAGGTGCTAATCTGGAAGGTGCAGTTCTACCAAGTGGCAATCTACAATATGCCAATCTAATACGTGCCAACCTAAAAGGTGCCGACCTATCACATGCCTATCTACAATACGCTCGGCTACAATACGCTATTCTAGAAGATGCCATTCTAGAAGATGCCAATTTACAAGGTGCAAACTTATTCAATGCCCAGCTACAAGGTGTCTCCTTACAACGTGCAAATCTGCCCAATGTAGTTCTACAGGAGGCCAATCTACAAGAGGCCGATCTATTAGCTACCTATCTACTAGGTGCAGACTTTACAGACGCCGACCTTTCTAACGCAGATTTTCGCTATTCTAAGAAGCTTCTTGCGAGTCAGATAAGACACGCCAAGGATTGGGATCGCGCATTGTTTGATACAAATCTGAGGGAAGAATTAGGTCCCAGTCCGTAATTAAACCTCCATACATACCCTAATCCTCTGCTTCCACATCCTCAACACTATACACCCGCCGCATCACCCCATCAATAACATCATACCCGTACCCGCGCCGCGCCAGGAAGCCGGAGAGCCGCCTGCGGGATGTCTGCGGGTCGAGGTTGCTGTAGGAGCGGAGGCGTTTGCGGGCGAGGGAGAGGGCGTTTGCCAGGTCGGTGCCGGGGATTGGCTCGTCGCCATCTAGCTCGTACTCTTCGGCTACCTCATCCGCTCGCTGCTGTAGGTCGGCTTGCGTTTCGGTCTGCTCGGCAAGTATCTCATCCACGATCTCCTGGGGCACGCCTTTCTGTCGAAGCTCACTCCTCAGCAGGCGCGGACCCCTCGGAGAGAATGACATGCGGTTGCCCACCCAGAAGCGGGCGAACTCTCTATCGTCCACAAGCCCCACCTTCCTCAGCCGTGCCATAACCAACTCAATCTGCTCCGGCTGGTTGCCCTTCTTCCGCAGCCGCAACTCCACTTCACGCGCCGACCTGGGCCGGAACGACAGGAAGTTGAGCGCGCTCGCGTAGATAGCGTTGATTTCCTCCGCGCGGTGCAGCCTTTCGAGACGGTCAGGCGGACAGGGCTGCCCAACCGCCAGCTTCTCGGCGGCTGCCACGTCCAGCGCCACCGCCAGCGCGTGCTTGCCGTCTATGAAGACGTGGACCTTGTTGGGGTCGAAGTGGTCGGCGTTGAGGGCCGTAATAATGTCGGGCATGGTCTATATTGTGGTTATTACCAAAATCAGCGCCTGAGGCGCTGATTTTGGTAATACTACTGTGCTCAAACGGGTCCTTAGAACTCTTCTTCGTCATCATCGCCACTGGCGACGGCAGCGGGAGCCGCCTTCCCGTTCTTGCTTGGTGTAGTAGCTCCTATGGCTATGGGCGCGGCTGCCCCTGCCATCGCTGCACGTATTTGCGCCTCGATTTCGTCGGCCATCTCAGGGTGCCCCTTCAGGAACTCTTTGACGTTCTCACGGCCCTGGCCGAGGCGCTGGTCGCCGAACGAATAGAACGCACCGCTCTTGCGGAGCACATTTAGCTCGGTGCCCAGGTCCACGAGCGAACCGATGCGGCTGATGCCCTCGTTGAACATTATGTCAAATTCAGCGGTGCGGAAGGGAGGGGCTACCTTGTTCTTCACGACCTTCACGCGCACGCGATTGCCCGTGACATCCTGCCCCTGCTTGAGCGACTCGACGCGGCGAATCTCCATGCGAACGGAGGCGTAGAACTTGAGCGCCTGCCCGCCCGTGGTGGTCTCCGGGTTGCCGAACATCACGCCTATCTTCATGCGTATCTGGTTGATGAAGATGAGGCAGCAGTTGCTCTTGCTGACCGCGCCCACCAGCTTGCGGAGGGCCTGCGACATGAGGCGGGCCATCAGACCTACGTGGCTGTCGCCCATCTCGCCCTCGATCTCGGCGCGGGGCACGAGCGCGGCCACCGAGTCGATCACGATTACGTCTATCGCGCCGGAGCGCACGAGCGTTTCGGCAATCTCAAGCGCCTGCTCGCCGTTGTCGGGCTGGGAAATCAGCAGGCTGTCGAGATTCAAGCCGCAACGCGCAGCATACTCAGGGTCAAAGGCATGCTCGGCGTCTATATACGCGGACACCCCGCCGATCTTCTGCGCCTCGGCCATGATGTGGTATGAAAGGGTGGTCTTGCCGGACGACTCCGGCCCGTAAATCTCCACGACACGTCCACGTGGCACGCCACCGCCACCAAGCGCCAGGTCAAGGGAAATCGAGCCGGTCGGTATAGACTCGACGTTCATCCTGTTTCCGTAGTCCACCATCTTCATGATAGAGCCTTTGCCAAACTGGCGCTCTATCTGTGCCATCGCGTTTTCGAGGGCTTTATCCTTGTCAGACATCTCTCTTCTCCTCCGTAGACCTTTAGGCTGAATAATACCACAATTCGAGGCTCTAAGACTCACACTTGCCAAAGGCAGAACAAGCCATTTTGGAGGGCAAATCAACCTTCGCAAATCGCTCATTTGTTCTACTCTACACGCTTATTTTACCCGATGTTGAAAGGTTTGTCAATGTGGAAAAAGCAAGATTTATTCAGAGCAAAAGCATCTGAATATGAGCAGCAGACGAAACCGCCAAGACGCCAAGAGCGCCAAGAACCCGCCAAGTTCTATTGTATTTGTATGGGGTAAGTGAACAGGGAGTTTGTGAATAAGCCCCATAAATTACTTGGCGGGTTCTTGGCGCTCTTGGCGTCTTGGCGGTTAGATTTCGGTAAACTTGCGATTACTTCGGCAATAGAGTAGCGGCGTTGCCGTTGGAGTGGGGGGCGTTTGTGGGGACCTCTTTCTGTTCGAGGAATTCTAAGAGGCCATCGAGGGGCATCGTCTTGAAGTTCGTTACATTCATCTGGACGAACGCCCTCACTACCTGGGGATCGAAGTGCGTGCCGGAGAGGGAGCGTATGTGCTCAAGCACCTTCGCCTCAGGCCATGCTTTGCGGTAGGGGCGGTCGGAGGTCAGCGCGTCCCACACGTCTATTATGGCGAAGATGCGGGCCGCGATGGGGATCTGCTCGCCCTTCAAGCCGCGAGGGTACCCGGTGCCGTCCCACTTCTCGTGGTGGCAGTAGGGTATGTCGAGCGCAGGGCGCAGGAAGGTGATGGGCGAGAGCAGTTCGTAGGCGTAGACTGGGTGGCGGCGCATGATGTCCCACTCCTCGTTCGTCAGCGACCCAGGCTTGAGCAGGATGGAGTCGGGGATGCCCATCTTGCCTATGTCGTGCAATAGCGCGCCGCGATGCAGGTGTACAAGATCGGCCTCGCTCACGCCCATGAAGCGGGCGAGGCGCATCGTCATCTCGGTCACGCGGCGGGTGTGGCCTTCGGTCTCTTTGTCGCGCAGGTCCAGGGCGCGGGACCAGCCTTCCAGCGTCGTATCGTAAGCCAGCGCAAGCTCTACGTTCGAGCGTTGGAGATCGTCAAACAGGGTGGCGTTGTCTATAGCGAGCGCGGCCTGGCCCGCCAGGGCTTCCAGGAAGTCGAGCCATTCGGGGTCGGCCTCGAAACGGGCGCGGTGGAATATCTCCAATACGCCCTTCACCTGACCCTTGACCAGCAGGGGCACGGCATAATATGAGATGAACGCCTCGTCAGCCAGCAGGGGTGCGCGCAAGAGGTCGTCCGTATCGAGCAGGTTAGACACGCTCAATGTGCGCCTTTGCAGGGCTGCACGACCAGCGTAGCTCTCGCCCAATCGCAGGCGCGAGCGGGCCACGGACTCGTGCCGGAAGCCTCGCCCTGCGGCGTATTCTAGCATCTGCGTATGAGGGTTCAGGAGCAGGACGTCTGCGGCGTCTATATGTAGCTGCGACGTAACCTGGTCCAGGATAACGTTGAGGGTAACGCGCAGGTCGAGGCTGGCGCTGATCGCCATGTCAATGTTACGGAGGGCGGCGAGACGCTCTAGCTGCCGCTTTATCTGCTCCTGCGACCGCTTGCGCTCGGTGATATTCTCTATCATCGCCACTGAGAACTGAGGTCTCCCCTTGCGCCTACGCACGGCGGATACTGTCAGGTTGGCCCACACTATGCTGCCGTCCGCACGGAAATACCGCTTCTCCATCTGGTAGTAGGTGGTCCGGCCCTCAATCATCTCGTTGAACCTGTAGGCATGAAGGGGCGCATCGTCCGGGTGGCTCAGGTCGAGGAAGGACTTCAGGCTCAACTCTTCCGGCGCGTAGCCCAACATCGATTGGAGCGCCTGGTTAGTCTCCGTAATCCGCCCGTCAATGTCAATCAACGCGACTCCGATGCCCGCGCCCTCGAAGACCGCGCGGAACCGCTTCTCGCTGTCCCGCAACGCCTCTTCGGCCACCTTGCGCTCGGTTATATCCTCGGCCACCACCAGGGCGGCGTGCTTGCCCGCGAACTCAAGCGTATGGGAGACCACCTGCACGTCAATCACCTGGCCGTCCTTGAGCCGGTGCCGCCACTGCATAGAATAGTGCAGGTCGGAGCCTTCCTTCTTGACGTTGTCCACCAGGCGCGGCACGTCCTCGTGCGGCCTGATGTCGGTGATGCGCATCCGCAAGAACTCTTCGCGCGAATAGCCGTAACGCGCGATAGCCGCCTCGTTCACTTCCAGGAATTGGAGCGTATCGAGGTCGTACACCCACATAGGCAGGGGGTTGCCCTTGAACATCAGGCGGAAGCTCTGCTCGCTGGCACGCAAAGCGCGCTCCACCTGCTTGCGGGCCGTTATGTCTCGCAGCATCACGGTCAGTATCTTGTCGCCCTTCGCCTCCAGCCTGGAGATCGAGGCTTCGACGGGGAACTCACTGCCGTCCTTGCGGCGGCCCAATATATTCAGGTTCTCGCCCATCTGCCGGGATGTCTCGCTGGATTGCATGAATTGCGCGACGTGCGCGTGGTGCGCTTCCCCGAAGCGTTGGGGTAAAAGAACGGCGAGGGGCCTGCCCACGACTTCCTGGGCGCTGTAGCCAAATATCTTCTCTGCGCCCTTATTGAACAGCCTTATATTCTGCGCCTGGTTCACCGAAATAATAGCGTCCTGGGCTACGTCCAGGATGCCCGCGAGGCTCCCTTGAGAAGAGCGCATGGCATCCTCGGCACGTTTGCGGTCTGTTATGTCAAGCAAGATGCCGTGCATGAACTGTGAGCCGCCAGCCTGGTCCGCCGTAAATCGCGCTTCGTCGCGCACCCAGACGGTGTGCCTGGCCTTCGTCATCAGGCGGTAATCGAGGCGGAAAGGTTCGCCCGTGGAGCATGAATGGGCGTAGCCAGCCAGCACGCGCTCGCGGTCCTCCGGGTGGATTTGCCGCGACCAAAGCTCGGCATCGGCCCTCCACTCGGCGGGCGAGAAGCCAAGCATCTGCTCTATCTGGGGGCTGACGTAGAGGGTAGTATTGCCGTCGCCGGGCGACGAGAGGTAGGCGTAAGTCACGACGGGCACGCGCTCAAGGGTGGTCCGGAACTTGGACTCCTCGTGCTGGAGCTTGAGAGTGCGGTCTTCCAGCAGGTTCGCCATGTAGTCGAACGCGGCGGCCAGGCGCTCAAGTTCGCCACCACCGTTGTGGGGCAGGCCGCTACGCACGCCCATATCACCTGAAGCAAGCCGCTCGCTTGCCCGCTCCAACGCACGGACACGCCGCAGGACTATCCGCTCGCTGCCCAGCCACACGGCAAGGAGTGCGAAAAGAGTTACGGTTGCAAGGCCCGCCAAGATAGGTAGCAGGGCGCGGCTGCCGGTGGTGATTACTACGTAGAGGGTCAGTCCAAATGCCGGGAGAAGAGCAAGGAGGACGAGGACCACCAGGCGAGCGCGTTCACCTGCGAGAGACAAGCGTGGCATGGGCCTCCTTTCTAATCAAGAGTAAAATCGCGGGCTATGAGCCGTGCGTCCAGGCATAGCGAAACGTCAGGCGTGACATGGCCGGGTAAAAGGTAGGCCAAATCAACATGCGAAAACAAACTGGGATAGAGCATAACTTCCATGCGCCCAGGCTGGAAGCTAGAACGACGCTACTCACGCGTCCATACTCAACAAGATAACTCTATCATGGCGAACACCAGCCAACAATAGGTCATACGTCCTACTACCCTATAACCCGATTGGCTATGCGTGGGCCGGGGGTTAGGGGTCAGGGCTTGGGTGATGGGGATTAGTTATCAAAGAATGTTTGCGGTAGGGGCGACCCGGTAGGTCGCCCAGTTGGGATTCGCGTACCATGCTTGCGTGCGGCCCCAACCAGGGCGACCCGGTGGGTCGCCCCTACTACGGATTTAGCCTTCTTATGAACTCTTATTTTGAGTTGCGAATTTCGAAATTGATTTCGTCTCCCACCTGGGTATTGCTGGCCGCTATAGCGCCATCGGGCAACTCTACCGCGAGCTTCGCACCTTTGACTATGCGGCCCACCCGCCAGGGCTTGATCCCTTCGTACATAAAGACCACCCGCCCCTCTTTGTCTATGAACACCACGTCCAGTGGATAGCGCATGAAGAACATATGGATCGAGTTGCAAGGCTCGATCACCAGGCCGCCGCCCTCCGGCAACTGCTGAGTGAACATCAGCCCCCGCCCGCGAGCCAGGAACGTGCTCGCTTTCGTGGCGTTGCCTGCTAAGGTTGTCCCGCGTGTTTTGTTCGAGATAAGCATATTCATAAACAACAGTCTACTGCCTGGCAAAATAAAAGGGCCACCGTCACCGGCAACCCCTATTACCGCTAGAAAACTTTGGGGCCGTATGCCTTTAGAGACCACCACCGCCAAACGCGGACATGAACTTCGGCACGGCTGGGCCGAGGATTACTATATAAGTCGCCGGGAAGATGAGGAACACCATCGGTATCATTATCAGGATAGGGGCCTTGTGCGCCTGCTCTTCGGCGCGCTGCCTGCGCCGGATACGCAACTGCTCGCTCTGGATGCGCAGCACTTTGGAGATTGACACGCCCAACTGGTCGGCCTGGATGATGGAGGAGACGAAGGTGCTCAGGTCGGATACGCCTGTGCGCGCTACCATCGCGCGCAGAGCGTCGCGCTTCGATGTGCCGACGCGCATCTCCTGTAGCGCCTTGCCGAACTCCTGGGAGAGCGCGTTGTCCCACTTGTCGGCCACACGCTGCATCGCGCCATCGAACGCCAGGCCCGCTTCCACGCTGATGGTCATCAGGTCAATAGCATCGGGGAGCGTCTTCAGGATGACTTTCTGTCGCTTCTTCACGCGGCCACGCAGCCAGAAGACCGGCAGGAGGTAGCCCACCAGGAGCATGATAGTTGGGTAGAGCAGCAGGGCCAGCGGCTCCGCGCCGCTCACGAGCGACAGCAAGAAGGTCGCCCCGCCCAGCAGCAAGGCGGAGACCAGGCGCATGCCCATGAACTCGGTCACGCCCATATTGTAAGGGTTGCCCGCTATCGTAAGCTGGGTGCGTATCTTCTCCGTGCCCTGCGAAGGCGTGAGCTTCCCAAAGAGCCGCGTAACGCCTGCAATCATAGGCTTGAGCACACGCTCAGTGAATGGCTGCTCTAACTCTATCTCTTCGAGGGTAAGCTGCCTCTCAGCGAACTGAGTGAGGCGCGCTTCGATGGATATCGCGTTGCGCTTCGGCATGGACATCCAGAAAAAAACGCCGAATATGCCCAACGCTATCACAGCAGGTATAAGAAGTGTCACGATCAAGTCCATATTGTCCTCCTAAGCTCTCAATTTTAGATTTTGGATTTTGGATTTTAGATTTGGTCTGCTTCTTCCCAATCGAAAATCTAAAATCCAAAATCTAAAATCGTCAGACGTCGATATTCACGATCTTCCTGATGATAAGGAAGCCGACGACCATCAGTATGCCGCCGCAGATGGGCATGATAATCCAGGGAAACTCCCACATCGCGTTCATATAGCCTGGGTTGATGACGGTCACCGCAACCCCGATTGCGAGCGGCAGCACCGAGATCAGGTAGCCAGACACTCGACCCTGGGCCGTCAGCACCTGTATCTCGCCCTTGATACGCACTCGCTCGCGGATAGTGTGCGAGATGGTGTCGAGAATCTGGGCCAGGTTGCCTCCTACTTCGTACTGGATATTGATGGCCGTAATCATCAGGTCCAGGTCGTCGGAGGGCATGCGCCGCAGCAGGTTGTTCAGCGCGTCTTGCGCCGTCAGGCCGAGGCCCACCTCGCGCACCACGCGCTTGAACTCCGTGCCGATAGGGTCGGGCGCTTCGCGGGCCACAAGCTCCATAGATTGTAGCAGCGAGTAGCCGGAGCGCAGGGAGTTGGCGGTCAGGCCGATGGTATCGCCAAGCTGGCCGTTGAAAGCCTTCAGGCGCTTCGCGATGGTGAACTTTACGTACCAGTCCGGTGCGAAGAAGCCCACCACTACAGCCACTACGCTGAAGAAGACCTGCTGAATAGCTCCTCCCCGGCCCAGGTAAAGGCCTACCGCCAGGAAGACCAGCATAGCGCCCGCCTTGATAAGCATAAACTCCAACAACGTCAGCTTCAGATCGGCCTGGGCCAGCTTGCGCTGAACGGAGCGTCCGACGTTCTGCTTGCCGAAAGTCTTGTCAACTCTGGCGGCCAGTTGGCTCTCGCCTATGCCGAGCCTGAAAGACTTTTTCGCAGGCTTATTCTCTTCGGTGGCCTCGGCCGCGCCTTCGCCCGCGAAGCGAGATAGACGCTTCTTGTAGTCCGCCGAGCCGGTAGCCAGCTTCGCCAGCCCAAGAAATACCCCCAGCACGACCACTGCGCCTATGAATGCTACTATCAACGGGTCCAATTTAGCTCCCTCCGAATCGTATTGCGTAGTACGTACTGCGTATTGATTGTCCGTGACCTTACGTAATACGCAATACGTACTACGCAATACGCATCGCGTCTAGAAAAACCTCTCGTTATACCCAAATATGTTGGGCGGCAGGTAGATGTTGTGCTGCTCGAACTTCTCGATGAACTTGGGCCTGATGCCTGTGGGTTTCATGCGGCCCACGATCTTGCCGCCTTCGATGCCGGTCTGCTCGAAGACGAATATGTCCTGGATAACCACCACGTCGCCTTCCATGCCCTGGATTTCGGTGATGCTCGTGACCTTGCGGGAGCCGTCCTTGAGGCGCGACTGCTGCACGACCAGCTCTACAGCCGAAGAAATCTGCTCTCGGATAGCCTTCACGGGAAGCTCCATGCCAGCCATGAGCACCATCGTCTCCAGACGAGTCAGCGCGTCCCTGGGTGTATTGGCGTGGAGGGTGGTCAGGGAGCCGTCGTGACCTGTGTTCATGGCCTGGAGCATGTCCAGCGCCTCGCCGCCGCGCACCTCGCCCACCACGATACGGTCGGGGCGCATACGCAGGCAGTTGATGACCAGGTCGCGGATAGTCACTTCGCCGCGCCCCTCTATGTTGGCGGGCCTCGACTCAAGCGTGATTACGTGCTCCTGGCGCAACTGTAGCTCCGCCGCGTTCTCGACGGTGACGATGCGCTCGTCCGTGGGTATCCAGCCGGATAGCACGTTGAGCGTGGTCGTCTTACCTGAGCCTGTACCGCCCGACACCACTATGTTGAGCCGGGCTTCGACGCACGCCTTGAGGAAAGTCACCATCTCAGGGGTGAGCGTGCCGAAGCGGATCAGGTCGTCGGCCTGGAAGGGGTCTTTGGAGAATTTACGTATGGTGATGACCGGGCCGTTGAGGGCCAGCGGTGGGATGATGGCGTTCACGCGGGAGCCGTCCGGGAGGCGGGCGTCCACGTAGGGAGAGCTTTCATCTATGCGCCTGCCCAGGGGGGCCACGATGCGGTCGATGACGCGCATAACGTGCTCGTCGTTCTGAAACTGTATATTGGTTTTCTCTATGCGCCCGTGGCGCTCTATGTAGACCAGCTTCGGCCCGTTGACCATGATTTCACCGATGGAGTTGTCCTTCAGCAGAGGCTCGATAGGTCCGAAGCCGAGGATTTCGGCGGCTACAGCCTCGAAGAGCCGCGCCCGGTCTACCCTCGTCAGGACGATGTTCTCGGCGTCAAGTATCTCGTTGAAAATGTCTTCAACCTGGCGGCGCACTTCCTCGGTCTTCGTCAGGTCCAGCTTCGGGTCGAGTTCCGCAATAAGTTTCTGCTGCACGCGGTTTTTCAGGTCAACGAACTCGCCGCCCGCTGACATAGCGGAACGCCGGCCCTCTTCGACTGGTGCGCCCAGCCTGCCGGTTGGTCGGGGCAGGACATTGGTCGGAGAGGAAAGCCCGGCTGTGCCAATACCGTTGCCGTTGCCCGCAGGCCCAGGGCCGTTCTTCTGCCCTATGTTGCCGTTCTCCGGCATCGGCCCGGTGCCCCCTATGCGCTTCAAAAGTGACATAATGCTTACTCCCAGGTGATTTTGGATTTTAGATTTTAGATTTTAGATTTTAGATTTGGATTTGCGAACATGTATTCAATCTAAAATCGGAAATCCAAAATCTAAAATCATCTGAATGCTGCTTTGAGCTTGGACATGAGCCGCCCGTTGCTCAGGGCTTCTTCTGCTTTTACTGTGGCGGTGGCCTGCGCCAGGGCAGCCTCTTCTACGTTGGTTGACGTGAGCAGCCGCGCCATGCGGTAGATGTCGCGGGAGAATGGGTGCTCGCGGGCCGAGATCACCAGGGGCACGCCCTGGTTGACCGCTTTCATCATGGCCGGGCCGTCGTTGCTCAGGCCGACCATCACTTTGTGCCTGAGCGTCTCTTCCACGGCCTCTACCTTGATGCCGCTCACGCTGCCAGATCTGTTCAGGATCAGCTTGACCTTCTCGGCGGGGTAGTCCAGCTTGTCAACGACTTCCAGGTAGACCTTCACGTCTTTGATGCAGGTCATCTCCAGGGTCATAATGAGCAGGCAGTCGTCCGCAAGGTCCATCGCGGTCAGCACCGTATCGGCGAACGAAGGCCAGGTGTCCACAACTACGTAGTCGAAGTTGGCGGCCAACTCCACCAGGATGCGGCGCATGTGCTCGGCGTTGACCCCCTCGGCCATTTCGGGCTGGGGCGGCGCGAGGAGCACCTTCACGCCTGAAGAGTGCGTTACCATGATGTCGTTGAGCAGGTCCGCGTCGAGATCGTCAATATGCTCCACCGCATCCATTACAGTCTTGTTGGAGAGCAGATTGAGCATCACGCCTACATCACCGAAGTAGAGCGAGCCGTCAACCAGGGCTACCTTCTTCTGGGTCGCCAGCTTGATAGCGAGAGCCAGGTTCACAGCTACGGTGGTCCGGCCTACGCCACCCTTGGGGCTAACTACCGTCAGTATCTTGCCGTGTCGCAGCTCGCCCCCGTCGGACTGATGCCCGTTATTAGAGACGAAACCCTGCACAGGTATAGCTACGGCTGCCGCCGCCATCGCGCGCTTACTCGACTCCAGCCTGTAAACGTGGCGGATAGAGCGCACCAGCTCGTCGCCTGAGAAGGGCTTGACGAGGAACTCACGCGCCCCGGCAAGCATCGCACGGCGCAGGTAATCCTGCTCGCCCTGCACCGACATCATGATTATGCCGATGCCGGGCATCTCGCCGCCTATCATCTCGGCTGCCTTGATGCCGTCCATCTCAGGCATGTTTATGTCCATGAGGACCACATCCGGGCGCAGCTTGCGACACTGCTCGATGGCTTCAGGCCCGCTACCCGCCGTACCAACGACTTCGATGTCGCGCTCGAAGAGTAGTAGCTTGCTGAGGTTCTCCCTGGTGTCGGATATGTCGTCTACAATCAGCACGCCTATCTTCGGCATGGCGGCGTTGGTCGAAAGGTTGTCCATTGTGCTCTCCAACTTACTCGATTTTAGATTTTGGATTTTAGATTTTAGATTGAGCAGCTATTCCTAACTCCAAATCAAAAATCTAAAATCCAAGATCGGAAATTCTCTAAGGAACTGGGTCCGCCGGGGGCGGGACGATGCCGTACTGCTCTATCAACTTGTCGATGCTGATACCTGTAGTCTTTTCGATTTCGTGATCGCCTTTGACTTCCTTGCCGTCAGCCGCCAATACCGGCTTACCCTCGGCGTCCTTCATCATACCGGAGGCGCGCAGGGTAAAGTCGAGCGTGCCGGAGGCGCGTGCGAAGACCAGTACTTCAGCCTGCTGGTCGGTCAGGCTCAGGACCAATACCGTGTGGTAAGGTGCAGCATCCGCATACATCCCGGCGTTAGACACAGTGTTCTTCTGGGAGGTGGTGGCTGCCGCAGGCTCAGCGCCGTTCTGGGCCTCAGGTGGGGGAGCGGTTTGCAGGTTCATCACCCGCAGCACGCGAACGTCCTGTAGCAGGGTCTTGGTCGTCGTATAAACTATCTTCTCGAAGGTAAACGGGTCCTGGCCCTGGCCTGGGGCCTGGCCTGCGCCGTCGCTGGCACGGGGCACCTTGCGGAAAGTGTTGAAAGCTACCGTGTACAGGATGTCAACCCGGTCGTTCTCGGTAATAGAGTTGCCAAATGTGCTGCGCTCGGGCACCGCGATAGTAAACGCCTTCTCGCCCCTTTGCAGTACGTTGGAGAAGCCCGTTTCAGTCAGGGTGGCTTTCTGTATCTGCTGCTCCTTGCTGAGGGGGACCAGCGTCATCTTGCCGAGCACGCTCGCCGGGTCGCTCGCTGCATCGGAGAGCGCCGTGGTTGCCTCAACGTCCATCAACGTGACGTTGCTTGCATCCAGCATGGTATACGCCGCCAGGTCGGCTTTCGCCACAACCACCGTAGTCATCACAGGCGCGACAGGCACTTGCGCTGCCTGGCCCCCGCCTCCCAGGGAAATCCGGCCCGACATGACGACGTAGACCACTACGAACGACATGGCTGCGAGCGCGGCCCCAAGTATAAGTAAGAAACGTCCTCCGCGTGCTTTCATTGTTGTTAGCCTCCACTTCTCACTGACGAATTTTGGATTATCGAAACGTGGGCGACACAATACGCCCATGAAAAGATATAAGTGCCTCTAGTTCTCACTATACCCCAGCCTATGCGGGCGCTCCATAGCCCATAGGGGTGTAACATACTAGCCACTTTTTGCTAGTTGGTACTATGAGGCTGACCAGTATGCTCACTGCTACGCTCACTACTACGCTAACCGCAAAGACGCAAAGAAACGCAAAGTTCGCAAAGAACCTTATTGTTTGTCAGGCAGCGATATAGGTACAATCCCCTCATCTTCTTGGCTGACCTTCCTGAAATGACCATAGAACCTTTGCGAACTTTGTGGTACTTTGCGTCTTTGCGGTTAGAACTTATGATTGTTGGTAGGGAGTTGTTGACATGGGGCAGGGGGAGGGCTATACTCAAACCCAACCCATCTCTACAGGAGGAGATTATGCAGTACCCATTGAATCTATCATTCAAGATAATCGCGCTCGCGCCACAACTCTCGGTGACGGACGCGGGGGGCAACCTTGTTTACTACGTCAAGCAGAAGCTGCTCAAGCTGAAGGAGGAAGTAACGGTCTTCGCGGACACGGCCCAGACGCAGCCTCTCTACCAGATCAAGGCAGATCGCATACTGGACATCTCGGCGCGCTATAGCTTCACGGATATGAGTGGGCGGCAAATAGGCGCTATCAAGCGGCGCGGCCTGCGCTCCATCTGGAAGGCGCACTACGACATCCTGGACGGGGACACAATTGTGATGACCATCCAGGAGGAAAGCGCCTGGGTGAAGGTGATGGACGCTCTCTTTGGCGAGATACCGATAATCGGCATGTTCGCGGGCTACGTCTTCCACCCGGCCTACCTGGTGGCGCGCGGCGGGGAAGGGGGAGAGGTCGTGATGCGCCTGGCGAAGCAACCCGCCTTCCTGGAGGGGAAGTTCACGATAGAAAGTAAAGTCCCCCTCGAAGGAGAGGAGGAAACGCGGGCGCTGCTCAGCCTGCTGATGATGGTGCTGCTAGAGAGGTCGCGAGGCTAGCTCGGCAGGGTTTGCAGTAGCCGGTTGATGCGCTGCCGGTACTTGAGCACCTGCCGGGGAGAGAGGGCGGGGGCAAGCATCTCGTCCATCTCATCGGGGTGGAGGCGGGCAGAGGTAGTAATCTTGCGCCTCTCCTCCGTAAACTCAGCCATGCGGGACAGCGCCTCCAACCTGCCCCCGATGAGGTGCCTGTCGCGCCGGGCGACGGCATGCAGCACCGCCAGCGCGTCATACCTGGCGATGGTCGCCCAGTGCCGCCTGAGCAGGGCTTCGGGCATGTTCTTGTAGAGGAGCCACACGCGATTACGCGATGTAAGGGTCCGCTTCAGGGGCGAGTTATGCCCGCCCGTAGCCGAATACTCGTGCCGCACCTTCGCGCGCGGGTTATGGAGGGCCTGCCAGCCCCGGCTGCGCGCTCGCCACGCCAGGTCCGCGTCCTCAAGGTAGCTGAAGAAACGCTCATCGAGCAGCCCCACGTCGCGCAGCATATCCGACGTGTAGAGCGCAGCCCCCGCGCTCGGCCCGAACACGGAACGCACGCCTATCTCCTCCAACCGCGCGCTCGCCATGCCCACGCCCCTGTCCAGCGCCACCCCATCCTTGTGCAGAGATATGCCCGCCGACGCCGCCACGCCCGGCATCTGCGCGAATAGCATCGTTGACGCTACCATGCCCACGCGCCGCCCTGCCTGCCGCGCCGTGCCTACCAGTTCTTCCAACCAGTCCGAATCGGCTACAGCGTCATTGTTCAGCATGACGACGTACCTGGTATCTACCAGGGAGATCGCCTGATTGTTGCCCGCCGCGAAGCCCAGGTTGCGGTTGTTGCGGATGAGGCGCGCCTTTGAGGGGAGGGACGAAGCCAACCAATCGGGGTGCTGCGTGCGTTCCAGGTCGTCCAGCATCGCCGCCGACTCGTCAATAGAGCCGTTGTCTACCAGCCAGAGATCGAAGTCCCTGTATGATTGGGCCGCGAGCGCGGAAAGGCACTCAGGCAGCAGCCGAGCGCCGTTCCAGTTGAGTATGATTACCGATGTCTCAACGCTCACCGACCGCTGACGATCTCGACAAGCCGCGCCATCGTGTGCATGTGCGCGCGCATGTCGTCCAGCCGTATGTTCTCGTCGGGGCCGTGCGCCCTGGAGTCTGGGTAACCCACCCCTATAGCGGCGGTAGCCAGCCCCAACCCTTGAGGCTGCGCCTGCGTGAAGGGTGCCATCGGCCCGGACCCGGCGGACGAAGGCGTGATTACAGGCTCGACACCGCCAACCTCCCGGCAAGCCTGTATGACCTGCTTGATGAATGTCGCCGACGGATCGCTGATGGCGGGGAGGAGATCGCCTTCGTTGGCGATGCGCTCCACTTCTATGTCGTGGAAGCCCTTCTCCTTAAGGAATGTCCTTAGCGACTGGAAGATAGACTCCGGGTCCTGGTCGGGCACCAGGCGGATGTCCAGCTTGGCCCTGGCTTCCTTCGGTAGCACGGTTTTAGAGCCGGGGCCGTTGTAGCCCGCCTCGATGCCCAGGATGTTAGCTGTGGGGTCGAATGAGCTTGCGCGGTGTACCTCTACGCCCTGCATACCGTTGAGGAACGCGGGCAGGCCCCAGTTCTTGCGGTCAGTTTCGCTCTCGTCCGGTATGCTTGCGGCGAGTTGCGCCTGCTCCTCGTTCGGCACCGTTATATCACCGTAGAAGCCGGGTATTTGCACCTTGTTGTCGGGCGTCTTTATAGTGGAGAGCGCCCACACCAGCCGCCACACGGGGCTGGGCACGTAGGCCGCCAGCGCGGAATGGAGGTCGCGGTTGGCGGCGCGCGCGGTCAACTCTACTGAGAGCATACCTTTCAGGCCAAGTATCACGTTGGGCGAGCCATCCCAGGTGTAGCCGCCGAACTCCCAGATGCACCCATGCGCGCGCAGCTCGTCGCGATGCTCCTCAATAAACGGGTTGAGATGGGTGCTGCCTATCTCCTCTTCGCCTTCTAGCAGCCACACAATCCGCACGGGCAGCTCGCCGTACACACTGCGTATGGCGTCCAGCGCATCCAGCCGGGCTACTATATTGCCCTTCGTGTCGGCCACGCCGCGACCGTACATCTTGCCGTCGCGCACCTGCGGCTCGAACGGCGGCGAAGTCCACTCAGCGAGGTTGCCCACGGGCTGCACGTCGTAGTGGTTGTAAATAAGTATGGTGGGCGCGTCCTTCGGCCCGGCCTCCGCGAGAATGACCGGGAAGCCCGCCGTTTCATGCACCCCCACCGTGAAACCGCTACGGCGCAAGTCCTCAGCCGCCAACTCCGCCATCTCACGTATGCCCACGTTCTCGGTAGAGATGCTGGGCTGGCTGCACCAGCGCGTCAGCCGCTCCACCGTCTCCTCGAAGTGCGCGTCAATATACTCGCTAACTTTCGACATAGTTCTCTCCTCACGGGCCAGATAGTCTGTTGTACCAGCCAGTGTACAGCAAAAGGAGAGGCGGGCGCAAAATAAGGTGGGTGAGCGCTCAGAATAGGGGTAAAGGAATGTTTCCGTAGGGGCGACCCGGTGGGTCGCCCTGTCTAGGGTGGC
>DASWMJ010000081.1:0-71435 GCA_036399775.1 Chloroflexia bacterium
ATAATGCGCGAGGAGCGAGATTCTTCGCTTCGCTCAGTACAGCACTAACAAAGTTATGCCAGGAATAAAATGTCTGCGTAGGGGCGACCCGCATGCTCGCCCTGCCAGGGTCACGCGTAAAGTTGGTGCGCCATCCCCACCAGGGCGAGCATGCGGGTCGCCCCTACCCAGACATTTCTTTGTTAGTGCTGTACTCAGAATGACACGGGGTTAGTGGGCACGTATACCTTTGACTGGTAACTGATAGCGAGAAGTGCTGAAAAGCATCTCATTATTTAAGGGACGGAGGGCAATAATGAGCGATAACAGTGAAAATAGAGAAGGCTTCGTCGTAGATTTGTTCCACCACAACGCCTGGGCCAATCTAAAGCTGCTCAATGCCTGCGAAGGGCTGAGCGACGAGCACCTTGCCGCCAACGTACCGGGCACGTATGGCTCGATTCGCGACACTCTGCTTCACATAATAGGTGCTGAAGTGAGCTATATCAGGCGCGTGAATGGAAGGCTGCCGGGCAATCCTCCGAAGCGAGGCGAGTTCCCCGGCTTTGAGGTGCTGAAGCAGGCCGCCGCCTGGTGTGAAGAGGAATACGTGCAGTTGGCCCTAAGCGCAACCCCGGCAGACATGGTCGTAGAGACGTGGGAGGGGAAGACCGCCCGGTACAGACTAACCGCCCTCCTGACGCAGGCTATCAATCATTCCACCGAGCACAGGGCGCAGATAGCTACGATCCTCACCCAGCAGGGCATCGAACCCCCTGATATGAGCGGCTGGGCATACATGGATGAGATGGGGATATTTCAGGAGACAGAAGATGTAACGGGGTAAGAAATAAGCAGGTGAACTAAAAACCGGACTCATGAAGCATCTAGGCAATACTCCTTACGTATGGCATATTGGTAAAGCATAATGGCATAACTAAGGAGTCCGGTGTAATGAAGCGTTTGCTAGCAAGAGTGTCGAACAGAGGGCAGGTTACGATACCTGCGGAGATGCGTAGGCATCTAGGCATCAAACAGGGCGATAAGATAACCTTCGTGTTGGACGATGAAGGCACGGTCACAGTAGAGGTGACCAGATACTCCACTATCGCCTCGTTGCGCGGGGCTGCCGGTTCGCTACCCAAACCAATGAACTGGTCAGATATAGAGGCAGTTGTACGTGAAGAGCGAGCGGCTACCGATTGTAAGCGCTAATAACGTAGTTGCACCGTGACTACATAGGAGGCAGGATGAAAATGGTAGGAGTGCGGGAGCTAAAAGCGAATATAAGCGAGATCTTGCGAGAAGTGGACGAAGAGGGGCAGGTGATTGAAGTAACCAGGCATGGGCAGGTCATCGCGCGTGTAGGGCCTGCGCGGAACGCTACTTTGCCCATTGGCCGCGATGCTAACGGCACATGAACTGAGTTGAAGGCGCTTGCTGCGGAGATAAGCGCGCAGTGGCCTGAAGGTGTGAGCGCCCAAGATGCCATCAACGATGCAAGGCGCGAACTTTGATAGCAGGCCGTTCTGATTGAACCTCCCAAGCCCAAGAAAGGGACCACGCGGTGAACACAGACAAACCCCAACTTGAGCCACTGGCGGCACATAGCGCCCCGCCTACTGGAGCTATACCCAACAATCGAGCACCGATGACCGAGGAGCAAATCCTAGCGGCCTCAGTCATTCCTCCAACCCTACTTGTTGGCCGTATCCAGCTTGAAGAATATAATAGTGAATGGCCGCGCCTCTTCGAGCGTGAAGCCAACCGCATCCGTGCGGTGCTGGGAGACCAGGTGCTACAGATAGAGCATGTCGGCTCCACCTCTGTTCCCGGTTTAGCGGCCAAGCCACTAATTGATATTCTGCTAGTAGTCCCGGACTCAACTGACGAAGCGTCCTACGTGCCCGCAATGGAGGCAGCAGGATACATCCTCCGCGTTCGTGAGCCGGATTGGTTTGAGCACCGGCTATTCAAGGGGCCGGATACCAATGTCAACGTTCACACCTTCTCCGCCGGATGTTCTGAAAGCGACCGGATGCTGCTGTTCCGTGATTGGTTGCGAAGCCATCCGGCTGACCGCGAATGGTACGAACGAACAAAACGAGATCTGGCGATGCAGGATTGGAAATACGTGCAGAATTATGCCGATGCCAAGACGGAAGTGGTAGAAGCCATTATTGCTAAAGCAAAACAAGGATAGCAGAGAGACGTACCATGCTGGTAGCTATGAGAACTAAACTTTGGTCAGGCGGGGGTACCCTGCTGCTGGCTGCAATCTTTCTCATGGGTACGAGTTTGCCCACCGGTCCCTCGTTAGCCCAGCCAATAGATGGACACACCTTCCCGGAAACAGGTCAGCGCGTCGATGGCCGCTTCTGGGAAGTGTGGCTAGCAGGTCGGAGCTTTGATGACAGCCTGTACATCAATGGATTACCAATTACAGCGCCTCGCATCGAAGTATCTCCCACCGATGGCAAGTCGTACCAAACGCAATGGTTTGAGCGCGCACGATTTGAAGAGCACCCTGAAAACCAACCACCATCCGACGTATTGCTTGGTCTGTTAGGGGTAGCAGCCACCAGGGGACGGCAAGACGAATCATTTCAGCCGATAAGCAATCCGGGAGGTAATATTCAGTGGTTCCCTGAAACCAGGCATACCCTAGGTGACAGCACAGAAGAAGGACAGGTAATCGCAGCCTTCTGGAATCGCTTAGGAGGACTTCCACAATTCGGGTATCCTCTTTCACAGCCGTTCCGAGAAACAAGCAAGGACGACGGCAAGGCCTACATGGTGCAGTACTTTGAGCGCCAACGTTTTGAATACCATCCTGAGAACAAGGGCACACGCTTTGAGGTGTTGCTGGGGCGGCTAGGAGCAGAGCAAGAACGGAAAGCAACTCCGACTCCATCAAGCGTTCCAATATCCCCTACACCACAAGCAACCAGCACTCCGATCCCTACCGCCACGCCCAATATCGCAGCCCTTTGCGAGGATATTCCAGGCCCGCAGGGTGTCGAGGTGGTACCCCGTTGCGCCCCTCCCAGCACTACCTTCTCCCTCGTCGTTCCGAGGTTAGACCAATACGCGGCGGATGTCACTTTTTACGTAGACGGGGAGGTGGTTGGTGAAACCCACTATGAAGCCTATCCGTCGCGAAGCGCCATCTTCAGATATAAGGAGGGCCGGGTAGGGGTGCATCAGGTCTACGTGACCGTGTTTTACTTGAGTGGCGGGGGAAGGGAGGAGAGGTATGGATACTTTAGGGTCCATCCTTAATGGCACCTGTAGTGCCAACGGCCTTTATAGTCTCATCATCTCATCTGCGTTACCGCAGTTGCAGACCGCTAACACTGTAGAAATATCCGGTGTCAGCCAAAGATAAGTTATCAGAGTGTCTATGACTACCCTAATCGGAGCATCCGTCCCCAAACCCGACTCGCGTGGCAAGGTCACGGGCGCGACGCGCTACCCTGCCGACCTCGTGCGCCCCGACATGCTGCGCCTCAAGATAGTCTTCGCGCACCGCCCGCACGCGCGCATCCTCAAGATTGACGCGAGCGAGGCGTTGCGACACCCAGGCGTGGTGGACGTGCTCACCGCCGCCGACGTGCCTTTCAACGCCTACGGCCTGGTAGACTCCGACCAGCCCGCCCTGTGCAGCGACAAAGTTCGCTACGTGGGCGACCGGGTCGCAGTGGTGGTAGCTGAGACCGCCGAGGCAGCCGACGAGGGCGCGAGGCTGGTCAAAGTTGAGTACGAAGACCTGCCTGTGGTGGCGGACCCCCGCGCAGCCATGGACCAGGACGCGCCCCTGGTCCACGAAGCGCACGGCACCAACGTGCTGGGCCACGTCCCCATCCGCAAGGGCGACGCAGCGAAGGCGCTGGCGGAGGCAGACATCGTGCTCGACGGCGAGTTCTATACCTCCTGGCAGGAGCACGCCTACCTCCAACCGGAAGCGGGCATCGCCTACATAGACAAGTCGGGCAGGCTGGTGATAGAGACCGCAGGCCAGTGGCTGCACGAGGACCGCCGCCAGGTCGCTGCCATGCTCCAACTGCCTGAAGAGGATGTGATAATCCGCTACGCCGCCATCGGCGGGGCGTTCGGCGGGCGGGAAGACCTCTCTATCCAGCACCTGCTCGCGCTGGCGACCTGGAAGCTCAAGCGTCCAACCGCCATCGTCTGGAGCCGCGAAGAATCTATGGTTGCCCACCACAAGCGCCACCCTATCACGATACGCTGCCACTGGGGCGCTATGCGCGACGGGCGCATAATTGGTGTGCAAGCCGAAGTGCTGGCCGACGGCGGCGCGTATGCCTCCACCAGTGTGGAAGTGCTCAAGATCGCCACCCTCTTCGCGAGCGGCTGCTACGAAGTGCCCAATATCTCGGTAGACGGCTACGTGGTCTACACCAACAACATCCCCTGCGGCGCGTTCCGGGGGTTCGGCGCGCCCCAGGCCCAGTTCGCCGCCGAAAGCATGGTCACGCGCCTGGCCCACGCCCTCAACATAGACCCCATCGAGATGCGCCGACGCAACATCTACCGCGAAGGCAGCATCGAGCCGGCCCAGCAACCCCTCCCCCCAGGCGTGAGCGCCCTGCCCGTGCTTGAGAGGTGCGTGCAGGAAGCAAAGTCGCGCTTCGGCTACGGCTCTCCGCGCAACCAGCCTGCCCAACCCCACTTACGCAGGGGCATCGGCATCGCAAGCGGCATCAAGAATATCGGCTACTCCTTCGGCTACCCTGAGCAGTCTACCGCGTGCGTCGAGCTTTACGGCGCGGACCATATCGAGCATGCCACCGTGCGCGTGGGCGCAGCGGACGTCGGCCAGGGCGCGCACACCATCCTGCGCCAGATAGCAGCCGAAACGCTCGGCCTGCCGTTCGAGAGGCCGGAGGGGGGAGGCGAAGCGCCCCTGATAGAGATGGTCACGGACGACAGCAGCCAGGCACCGAACGCAGGCAGCGCATCGGCCTCCCGCATGACCCTCATGGGTGGCCGTGCCGTACACGACGCAGCGGCGAAGGCTCTCGAAAAATGGCAGGCCGGAGAGCGACCCGCCAGGGCTGAAGTGCAATATCGCCCGCCCGAAACCACCGGCCTCGACCCTGAGACCACCGCAGGCCACCCCAATTACGCCTATGGATACGCGGCGCAGGCGGTGGAGGTAGAGGTCAACACGCTGACAGGGCAGGTACAGGTGCTGCGCGTCATCAGCGTGCATGACGTTGGCAAAGCGGTCAACCGGCAGCAGGTGGAAGGGCAGATAGAGGGCTGTCTCGCCCAGGCGGTAGGCTACGCACTGACCGAGCACTTCCAGATGCAAGAGGGGAAGGTTGTCACCCCCTACTTCAGCACCTACCTACTACCGACCTCAATGGACATGCCCACCGAAATCTACCCCATCACTATGGAATTGGCCGACCCGAACGGCCCCTACGGAGCGCGCGGCATGGCCGAGATGCCCCTGGTACCGTTCGCGCCCGCCGTCGCTACCGCCATCCACGACGCGACAGGGGTATGGGTCTCCCAGCAGCCGATGACGCCTGAGCGGGTGCTTGCGGCTATAATGGAGGCGCGCGAGCGAGAGGCAAAGGGTGAGCCATGAAGCAGAAGTTTGAGGCTGCGGGCTATCCCGCGTACCTCTACAGGTTCCTCAACCGCATATTGGTGCGCTGCCCGCGATGCGATAGGTGCGCCACGATAATCCCTATAGCCAAACACCCCGCCGAAGGGCAGGCCAAAGTCGCCCCTGGAAACGTGGGGTCCGTCATCTGGACCGACCTCGTATTCTCTCCCAGGAGATTGGTTTGCGATAGCTGCGGCTACAACAAAGATTGGCAGGGGAAGAAAGTCGGCGGGAAGGAGTTGCGCGATGGGTACTTCAACCAACCCCTATGGCTGCAAACCCCTTGCTGTGGAGAAACGCTGTGGGCCTATAACGAAGAGCATCTCTCCTTCCTGAGAGACTACGTGGGCGCAGACCTGCGGGAAGGCGGCATCACAGGCAGCGGCACTCTCGTAAGCAGGCTGCCACTATGGATCAAGAGCGCCAAGAACCGCGAAGACGTACTGAGATGCATCGCAAAGCTGCGCGAAACGCTGTCTACGTAAAACGTGATGCGTGATTAGGAAGAGGAGGATAACTGCCCGTGAAGATGCTCAAGATTACGGTTGGCCCGTTCGAGTACGTTGCGCGAATGGAGGAAGAGGACGCGCCGGAGACATGCGCCGCGTTCAGCAAGCTCCTGCCCTACCGCCAGCGCATCATCCATTGCAGGTGGAGCGGTGAGGCTTGCTGGATACCGCTGGGCGACTTCAAGCTGGGCGTCGGCTTCGAGAATCACACAAGCTACCCCTCGCGCGGCGACATCCTCTTCTACCCAGGCGGCTTCAGCGAGACCGAAATCCTCTTCCCCTACGGAAGCTGCTGCTTCGCCGCCAAGATGGGCCAGCTTGCCGCCAACCACTTCCTCACAGTCGTGGAGGGGCAAGAGCAGCTACGCGAGATGGGCAAGCTCATACTGTGGGAGGGCGCTCAAGATATTTTATTCGAGGAGATATAGCAGGGTGAATGCAACCCCGAATATGTGCCTTATGAGAGCGAACCCACTACCCAGTGTCATTCTGAGCGAAGCGAAGAACCTCGTCCCTCGCGTATCAGGCAGGGGTAGAGCATAGGCAAGAAGGTGCGCGAGGGACGAGATTCTTCGCTTCGCTCAGAATGACACGGATGGTGGGTGCCCTTTCCCACGCATTTCGGCCATGCAGCCATTCTAATATCAGGTGGAACTGATAGACATCTTGGCTTTTTGCGTGCATAATGTGGTCCCAACCCTTAGCAGATGTTGGGCTTTGGCAATTGTGTGGAAAGTTCGTCCTGAAGGAGGCATGGAGATGTTCAAGCAAAAGCTGGTTATGGTCCTCGCGCTCATCAGCATTCTGGCGTTATCGGCCTGCGATATGGGCACCACGGCATCGGTGCCGACGGCGGTCACGGGCACCGCTACTGCCGCCGATATGGACGACAGTGGCATCGGCGCGAAGAGTGGTGCTAAGACGAAGGTCGCGTTCATCTACGTTGGGCCGATAGGTGACGCGGGTTGGACCTGGGCGCACGACCAGGGGCGGCTCGATTTGGAGAAGAACCTCAGCGTGGAGACCGACTACCAGGAGAGCGTGCCGGAGAACGCGGCAGACGCCGAGCGCGTGATCCGCGACTTCGCGCAGAAGGGCTACGAGGTCATTTTCACCACCTCCTTCGGCTACATGGACCCCACCATCAACGTAGCTAAGGACTTCCCCGACACCACCTTCATCCACATCTCCGGCTACAAGACCGCCGACAACGTGGGCACCGGCTTCGGCAAGATAGAAGAGCCGCGATATGTTTCCGGCCTCATCGCGGGCAAGATGACCAAGAGCAACACGTTAGGATATGTGGCGGCCTTCCCCATCCCTGAAGTCATCCGGGGCATCAACGCCTTCACGCTCGGCGTCCGCAAGAGCAACCCCAGCGCTAAGGTGAAGGTGGTCTGGACCAACACATGGTTCGACCCCCAGAAGGAGCGCCAGGCAGCCGAAGCCCTGCTCGATAGCGGCGCTGACGTGATCGCCCAGCACCAGGACACCCCCGGCCCTCAGCAGGCAGCCGAAGCGCGCGGCAAGTACGGCGTGGGCTATAACGCCGACATGAGTAAGTTCGCCCCCAAAGCGGTCCTCACCAGCCCGATCTGGCACTGGGGCGTGTATTACACCGACATAGTGAAGTCCGTGCAGGCAGGCACCTGGAAGAGCGAGCAGTATTGGGGCGGCTGGAAAGACGGCCTCGTAGACCTCGCCCCCATCGGTGAGTTTGTCCCCGCCGACGTCAAGAAAATGGCGGACGACGAGATAGCCAAGTTCAAGAGCGGCGAGGAGACAATCTTCACCATCTTCACCGGCCCCATAAAGGACCAGACCGGCGCGGAGAAGGTGCCCGCAGGCACGACCCTCACCCCCGACGACCTCCTCTCCAAGATGAACTGGTTCGTTGAAGGTGTGGAAGGCACGATAGAGCAGTAAAAGAAGTTGGCTGACCCAGACCCGAACATCGAAGCGTTAGCGGCCCGCATGCTCAAGCGGATTGGGTGGAACGATGCTGAGTGGGTGCAAATCGAGGTTTACGCCAAGATGGCACCCGCTCGCAAAGTCACGCAGATGCTCAAGCTGCGCCATAAGCAAGTCCGAGTCCTGGACGCACGCTTGCGGCGGGAGCATCCAGGACTCTCCAAAAGGGAATTAGCACTCTTGATACAAGAGCATCTTGATTTAGTACGCGAGACCCGATGAGCGACAAAAAGCCCTTGAACGCAGTAGAAATGACCCGCATCACAAAGCGCTTCGGCAGCGTGGTCGCTAACGAAGACGTAGACTTCGCCGCCCGCGTCGGCGAGGTACACGCGCTCCTGGGCGAGAATGGGGCGGGCAAGTCCACGCTCATGAGCATACTGGCGGGCCTCTACCGGCCCGACTCCGGTAGCCTGGCTGTTTACGGCCAGGTTGTGCATCTTCGCTCGCCGCGAGATTCGATTGCTCATGGCGTGGGCATGGTCTACCAGCACTTTATGCTGGTGGACTCCCTCACTGTGGCGGAGAACGCTATGCTTGGGCAGCGCGGGCGGGGCATGCGCCTCGACACCTCTCGCGTTGAAGCCGAGCTATCTGAACTGAGCAAGCGATACCACCTCCAGGTTGACCCGCGCGCGCGCATCTGGCAGCTATCCGTAGGCGAGCAGCAGCGTGTGGAGATACTCCGCCTGCTCTATCGTGGCGCGAAGATACTGGTGTTCGACGAGCCTACCGCCGTGCTCACCCCCCAGGAGTCGGAAGAGTTGGTCAGGACACTGCGTCACATGGCAGGCGAGGGTTTTTGCATCATCTTCATCTCCCACAAGCTGGGCGAGGTGCTGGCCGTATCCGACCGCATCACTGTGCTGCGTAAGGGGCGAGTGGCAGGCACCACCGACACCAAAGACACAGATAATCGCGCCCTGGCCCGCCTGATGGTAGGCCGTGAAGTGCTGTTCAAGGTAGAGCGACCATCCTCCACGCCCGGCGATATAACCCTTGAGATAAAGGGACTATGCGCCCAGGGGGACCGGGGCCTGGCTGCGCTCTCCGGCGTTGATCTGAGCGTGCGGGCAGGGGAGATAGTAGGCATAGCGGGGGTGGCGGGCAACGGGCAACGCGAGCTTGCCGAAGTGATCACGGGATTGCGCTCGCCTTCAAGTGGGCGAATAATCATCTGCGAGAAAGAGATGGCAGGGTGCTCGGCGCAGGAGATCGTGCGGGCGGGCGTGGCGCACATCCCGGAGGACCGCCTGGGCACCGGCCTTATCAAGAGCCTGAGCCTCTCCGACAACGCCATCCTGAAGGAATATCGCCGAGTGCCGATAGCTCGCGGCCCGTTCATAGACGGACAGGCCACCGAGACGTTCGCCAACAGTCTCATTGATGGCTACAATATCTCAGCGCCCGGACTCGCCGCCAGGGCGGGCCTCCTCTCCGGCGGCAACCAGCAAAAGCTCCTCCTCGCCCGCGAACTGGCGGGCCGCCCGCGCCTCCTGGTAGCGGTCCATCCCACTCGCGGCGTTGACATCGGGGCCACTGAGGCGATCCACACCCACCTGCTTGCCCAGCGCACCCAGGGCACCGCCATCCTGCTCATCTCCGAAGACCTGGATGAATTGCTGGCGCTGTGTGACCGTATCGCGGTGATATACGAGGGACGCATCGTGGGCACGGTAGAAGCCGCCGGGGCAGACGTAGAGCACATAGGCATGATGATGGCAGGCACCGGGCAGCACAGCCTGGTAACGGGCAGCGTAGACGCATGACAGCCTTGCAGATAGAGCGCCGCGCCACTCCCACGCGCACCGTTACGCTGCTCCTGCCCATTCTCTCCGTGCTGATGGCGCTGCTGTTGGGTGGGATAGTGTTGCTGGCGGCGGGACACGACCCACTGGCTATCTACAGCGCCATGTTCGGCGGCGCGTTCGGCTCGCAGCACGGCATCGCGGAGACGCTGGTCAAGACTATTCCCTTATTACTGACCGCCCTGGGAGTGAGCATCGCCTTCCGCATGCTCCTGTGGAACATCGGCGCGGAAGGCCAGTTGTACTTCGGCGCGATCTTCGCCACCGGCACCGCGCTCTACCTGCTGCCCGGCGCGCCCTCTTTCCTCATTATCCCGGCTATGATCATGTCGGGCTTCGTAGGCGGCGCGCTCTGGGGGCTGATACCCGGCTTCTTGCGGGCCTACCTCAAGGTGAATGAGATTATCACCAGCCTGATGCTCAACTACGTCGCCATCCTCTTTTCGGAATACCTTGTACACGGCCCCTGGAAGAACCCGCAGGGGTTCGGCTTCCCCGGCACTGCCACCTTCCCCGATGCCGCCTGGCTGCCCCGCCTCCTCCCGACTCGCGTCCACCTGGGCCTCCTTTTTGGCATCATCGCTGCTGCCGTGCTGTTCGTCATACTGCGCCGCACAGTCTGGGGCTACGAGATAAGGGTCATAGGCGAGAACGAGCGCGCAGCCCGATATGCAGGCATGAACATCGCCCGCAACATCCTGCTGGTGATGGCGATAAGTGGCGGACTGGCGGGCATCGCGGGCATGAGCGAAGTGGCGGGGGTGGCGCACCAATTACAGCGCAACCTCTCCCCTGGCTACGGTTACACCGCCATAATCGTGGCCTGGCTAGCCAAGCTCAACCCCTGGACAATCGTGCTCGTCTCGGTCCTCTTCGCGGGCCTCCTGGTGGGCGGCGACCAGCTACAAATAACAATGGGCCTCCCCGCCGCCATCGCCCCCATGCTGCAAGGCACCATCCTCTTCTTCATCCTGGGAGGCGAAATCCTGGCCCGGTACAGGGTGACCTTCAAGGCGAAACGTGATGCGTGATACGTGATGAAGAATCGCAATATGACCCGTCTAATAGTTTCAGTTCTCCTCTTACTAGGGATTGCGCTTCTAACAATACCCTTATATATATTAGCGTCCTATTTCTACTCCAATTACGTACCTGATGCCCCTGCTAGCACCACAACCCCACCCATCTATCTGGGGGCAGAGGATGTGAGGAGCCGAGAAGAGCGGGAGTTCCCTGGCACACGAATACAGATAGTCACGTTCCAGACAAAAGACGGGCCTGACACAGTTACTACTTTCTACAAAGATGTCCTTACTAAAGATGGTTGGAAGGAACGAGTAACATCTCAATCCCGACAGTCCTACCACTACGTACATGTTGGTGGCGGGGGTATGGACTCAGACCCGGAATTCACCCTCAGCGTAGAAACCAATGTGGTGAGTTCCAGCAAGACAGACGTGGAATTGGTTTTGGTTAGCTACCCTTCAAGGTAGAAGTAGACCAAATTGCATTCAGAGTTATGAGAAACTCAGTGAGAGCGCTTAGAAGAATGAAAGGTGGAAGAGCAAAAGAAGGCTCTGAAATCGATACATCGACAAAAGGATCATTAGCGAGCAACGTTTCACGCTTCACGCTAGGATCTACCACATGGACCTTCTGATAGCAGTTTTCGCGGCAGCCATAGCATCGGGCACGGCTATACTCTACGCTTGCCTGGGGGAGATATTGGCCGAGCGCGCCGGTGTGCTCAACCTGGGCGTCGAGGGAATGATGCTCATAGGGGCGTTGAGCGGCTTCGCGGTCACATTCTGGACCGCTAGCCCCTGGTTGGGCGCGCTGGCTGCCATCGCTGCCGGGGGTTTGCTGAGCCTCATACACGCGCTGCTGACCGTTACACTGCGAGCAAACCAGGTGGTCAGCGGCCTTGCCCTCACCCTCTTCGGCACGGGCCTGACATCTTTCCTGGGGCAGCCTCTGGTCGGCCAACCCGCGCCCGCCTCTTTCACTAAAGTTGCCATCCCCGTGCTGGCCGACGTGCCTATCCTCGGCCCCGTCTTCTTCCGGCAGGATATGCTCACTTATCTCTCATTCGTGCTGGTACCTATCTTGTGGGTGTGGATATACCGCACCCGCCCCGGCCTCTACCTGCGTGCCGTCGGAGAAAGCCCCGCCACCACCGACGCGATGGGCCTCAGTGTGGTTGGGCTGCGCTACATCTACGTTGTGCTTGGGGGGATGCTGGCCGGTCTGGGAGGCGCGGTCATCTCCCTCGCCACCAATCCAGGCTGGACCGAGAACATGACCGCCGGGCGCGGCTGGATAGCCATCGCGCTCGTCATCTTCGCCACCTGGAACCCCGCCCGCGCCACCGTAGGCGCATACCTCTTCGGGGGAGTAGAGGCTTTGCAGTTCCGCTTGCAGGGCGCGGGCACCCAGGTCTCCCCCTTCTTCCTCAACATGCTCCCCTACCTCTTCACCATCCTGGTGCTCGTGCTGGCTACCCAGGAGACGATGCGGCGGCGGGTGGGCGCTCCGGCAGCGCTCGGCCTGCCCTATTACCGCGAGGATAGGGCCTGAGCGGACAGCCTATCTATTGCCGTACTTCTCCTTATAGCGCAAGGTGCCAAGCTGGGAGAGCAATACGTCGTAAGGCGGCGCGTTCTCAAGGTGCATCTCGAACACCGCACGCTCGAAGTATTGCACGGTGTAGGTTTTGCCGTCCAGGTCGGATTTCTCCTGAAACTCGTCGGAGATAGGGTAGCCTTGCTGGGCCAGCCCACCGTTCTTTTGCCAGTAATCCAGGAACTTACCGCCCACACGCTTGCCGGTTTCGGGGAAGAGCACCGAGCCGGGTCCGGTGTTAGGTTGCTGGCCGGTAGCTCCACCTGGGTACTTCTTGTTGTATTGGAAGGTGCCAAGCTGGGAGAGCAGCACATCGTTGGGAGCCTGATTCTCAGGGTGGTGCTCGAATACCGCACGCTCGAAGTATTGCACGGTGTAAGGCTTGCCGTTGAGGTCTGAAACCTCAGTTATCAGGCTGGATACGGGGAAGCCCTGTTGCGGCAGGCTGCCGTGCGCGTTCCAATAATCGAGGAAGATGCCGGATACACTCATGCCGGTTTCGGGGAAAGAGCGACTGCCGCTACCAGGGATGGCGGGCTGGTTGGCGGCGGGCGTCGCGGTAGCAGCGGGTTGCTGGGTTGGCTGGGCCGGTTGGCTTGAAGCTACCAGGCGTTTGAGCGTGCCCTCACTGAATCCACCTCCCTCTATGTACCACAGAGCGCCGTCCGGGCCGGTCTCGATGTCCATGTTCGCAAAGACCTCCGGCACGGTATTAACCGCCGTCCGCGCGGTACGGTCAGCGTTGAGAGAGAAATGGTACAGCCTGCGGGGAGCCTGGTAGGTAGCCATGAAGAGGCCGTTTCGCCACTGCGGTATCTGGTTGCCGGAGTAGACCGTGATGCCTGTGGGGACCGGGCAGCATGGCCCCTGGGCAACCCACAGGGGAGGTATTGTGTTGTAAGCTGGGTCGGGAGTATCGCCCGCGCACTGGTAGTCTTCTCGCCAGCCGTAGTTGAAGCCTGCCTCTATGCGGTTCACCTTATCGTCGCAGCCTCGGCCATTCTCGGTGGCGAATATCCTTCCCGGCACCACAGGGTCAAAGGCAAAATCGAAGCTGTTACGCAGGCCCATAGCATACAACGAAGGGAGCGCCCCCGGCTTGCTGAAGTTGGGGTTGTCACCCGGCATACTGCCGTCGGGGTTGATGCGGTGGAGCTTGCCGTGCTTATCGGTTACGTCCTGTGCGTTGGCGGCATTGCCGTCGTCTCCTATGGTGATGTACAGCTTGCCGTCCGGCCCGAAGTGGATATTGCCTCCGTTGTGCTGGCTCGCCGGGGCGGTTGCAGGCGAGGTGAATATAGTGGTTGGGTTGGAGCCTGAACCGTTGCTTTCGACGAAGCGTGCCACCCTGTTCTCTGTGCTCGCGCAATCCTGGCCGAGCAAGCAGGTGTAATAGACGTAAATATAGTGGTTCTGGTTGAAGCTGGGGTCTACGGCGATACCCAGCAACCCGCGCTCGTTGTCGTTGTTTACCTTGAAGTTGATCACCGGGTCGGGCTGCAACACGCCATTGGCGAAGAGGCGCACGTTGCCTGTATCTTTCTCGGTATAGAAGAGCCTCCCCTGTGGGTCGAACGCCATAGCCACTGGCCTGTCCATATCTGCCAGCATTGTCTCAATCGTCACGCCCGGCGGTAAGGCTTCCTTGCCTTCAGGCAGCGGATCGGCAGCGTGGGCTTTCCCCACCCACGAATTGCCAGGCCCGCCTACTAATATGAGTGGCAGGCAGAGCACAGCCAGGCAAACGATCGGAATGAAGCGATATTTCATCAGGAGGTTCCCTTCGACAAAGAAGAATGCTATGCGCAGGTTAAGGAGAGCTTACCCTGGGCCGGTTGTCCGAAATAGCTTGCCTGCTACCTTGCACCCCAGGGCTGTAGTAGCGCAGACACTTCAGTTACACCGCCTGATGGCACGCGGTTCCAAGCAGTTGCAAGGCGACCAGGTTGTTTAAAAGATACTTACATAGAAACTTCGTGAACTTTGCGTTTCTTTGTGTCTTCGCGGTGAGGAACCTGCTCATCGTTAGCGGGCGCGGTTATGCACACTTGCAATACACGCAGACGTGTGCTATAATTGTGCTGCCAATATGAAATTGGCCCCAACAGCGCGTGGGGAGATGCCAGAGAGGTCGAATGGGGCCGCCTGCTAAGCGGTTAAGCGGGAATTAACCTGCTTCTAGGGTTCGAATCCCTATCTCCCCGCTCCCCATCCCACGCGGTCCTTACGAGCGGTTTGCTCCCAGCCACGTCCTGCTCCACGTCTCTGCCCTCAGGCTGCGCCGCGTTAGTCACAGCGTCCCGGACTTGCAAAGCTCCCGCTTCCCATAATCCTATCGTTCCTGAGAGGCTAACAACTCAACTCTATCTGCCTATCTAAGTGAGTATACGCTTCCCCTGCATCCAGGTTATGGCCCGCCCCGGCGATAATAGAACCGGGAATCCTGCTTTCCTAAGCCTAAATTCCATTCAGCTATGAGTTCTAAATTGTGAGTCTTGAGTTGTCCGCGCAGTCGTCATCGCTCATAGCTCGTGGCGCTCTTTTTCGGTAGTCCATACTTTGCTCAATGAGGAGACAAAATAGATATGGCTGAAGAGATGCAGCGCAATCTCGCGCTTGAGCTTGCCAGGGTAACGGAGGCCGCCGCGATGGCAGCGGTGCGCTGGATGGGGCGGGGCGACAAAAACGGGTCGGACCAGGCAGCCGTTGACGCCATGAGGAACATGCTGGACCGCATCGACATGGACGGCGTGGTGGTCATCGGTGAGGGAGAGAAAGACGAAGCGCCCATGCTCTACGTCGGTGAAGAGCTAGGCACGGGGCGGCCCCCACGCGTGGACATAGCGGTGGACCCGATTGACGGCACGCGCCTCCTCGCGCTCGGTATGCCTGGGGCGATAGCGGTGCTGGCCCTCGCTGAGCGCGGCAGCATGTACAGCGCGCCCCCAGGCGTATATTACATGAGCAAGATAGCGGTGGGCCGCAGGGCAAAGGGGGCTATAGATATAACGGCGTCAGTAGCCGAGAATATCGCTTCCGTCAGCCGGGCGCTCGACCGCGACGAGGGCGACATCACCATCATGGTGCTGGACCGCCCGCGACACGAGCAGCTTATCAAAGAGATAAGGGCTACGGGCGCGCGGGTGCGCCTCATACCCGATGGGGACGTGGCGGGCGCGATTACCGCCGCCGAAGACGGCACGGGCGTTGACATGCTGATGGGTTCGGGTGGCGCGCCCGAAGCGGTCATAGCGGCGTGCGCGCTCAAGGCGATGGGCGGCGACATGCAATGCAAGCTCTTCTTCCGCGACGAGGAAGAGCGCAAGAATGCCGAAGCAGCGGGTGTAAACGTCAACGAGATATTCATGCTCGATGACCTTGTGAAGAGCGACGACGTGTTTTTCGCCGCGACGGGTATCACGAACGGCGAATTGCTGCAAGGTGTGCGTTACAGCACGGGGCAGGCCACAACCGAGTCTGTGGTGATGCGTTCAAAAAGTGGCACGATCCGGTATATCAGGGCGCTCCACCGCAGGGATAAGGTATCCGCGATAGATGGGCAAGGCTCCTCTGAGAGTAGGGGTTAGGGGTCAGGAGTTTTACCAGGCGCTATTTTCACACGCTCTGACGGCCTACTCAGAAGCAAAAGCGTAGATGACGATTGTTATTGGTTTGATTTGGGACATCAGTCCTGGATAGAGTGAGAGCAAACATGGAAAGACGACAGAACAACAGGGGCAACGTTTATACCTCGCATGGCAATCGCCGGGACAGGCAGGGTAGCCAGGAGAGAGGAGAGCGCGCCGAGCAGGCGGAACGCGCAGAGAGAGCCGCCCTCAAGGAAGAGAAGATAGCCGCGAGGGAGCAGCAGACCCAGGCGCAACTGGCCGCCGCCGCTGGAATAGCCGGAACAGCCGGGGCAAGCGGAACTGTAGGTGCTAACGGCGCGGACAACCGTACCGTGCTGACCCTTGCCGAGCTTGAGACCCGCAGCCTGGACGATTTGCAGGAGATGGCGAAGGAGCTTGATATATCGGGGTACAGTCGCCTACGGAAGCAAGATCTGGCGTTTCGCATATTGCAGGCGCAGACCGAGCAGCAGGGGAACATATTCAAGCGCGGCATACTTGAGATTATGGAGGACGGCTTCGGCTTCCTGCGCCTCACCAGCTACCTGCCCGGCCCCAGCGACGTATACGTCAGCCAGAGCCAGATAAGGCGCTTCGGGCTGCGAACGGGCGACGAGGTAGTGGGGCAGGTGAGGCCGCCCAAAGAGGGCGAAAAGTATTTCAGCCTCCTGCGTGTTGAAGCGGTAAACGGCCTCGACGCCGAGACCGCCAAGCGCCGCCCCCATTTTGGAGACCTCACCCCTATCTTCCCGCAGCAAATGTTCAACCTGGAAACCAGCCCGCAAATACTGTCCACGCGCTTGCTGAACCTGGTCGCACCCATAGGTCGGGGCCAGCGCGGACTTATCGTGTCGCCGCCCAAGGCCGGTAAGACGATGCTGCTCAAGTCCATCGCCAACGGCGTTTCGACCAACTATGGCAACGACGCCTTCTTGATGGTAGTGCTCATTGGCGAGCGTCCCGAAGAGGTAACGGACATGCTGCGCTCGGTGAAGGGCGAGGTAGTTGCCTCGACGTTTGACGAGCCTGTAGAGAACCACGCGAAGGTCGCTGAGATGAGCCTGGAGAGGGCTAAGCGTCTGGTTGAGGGTGGCAAGGACGTGGTGATACTGCTCGACTCGATTACGAGGCTGGCACGCGCCTACAACCTCGCTATGCCCCCATCGGGTAGAACTCTGTCGGGCGGTATGGACCCCATCGCGCTCTATCCACCCAAGCAGTTCTTCGGGGCGGCTCGCAATATCGAAGAGGGTGGTTCGCTGACCATTATCGCCACCTGCCTGGTAGATACCGGCTCGCGCATGGACGACGTTGTATACGAGGAGTTCAAGGGCACGGGCAACATGGAGTTGCACCTGGACCGCAAGCTGGCCGACCGGCGCATCTTCCCCTCGATAGACATTGTGAAGTCTGGTACCAGGCGCGAGGAATTGCTTATGGACGAGAACACTCTCAAGCAGGTGTGGACCATGCGCCGCATGGTAGGTGTGCTGGGCGGCACCGAAGGGCTGGAGCTTATGCTAGCTCGCCTCGCAAAAACCAAAGACAACAATGAGTTCCTGACGACGCTCACGAAAGACGTGCTCTAGCGCAATTAGTAGCGCCTTACTACCCCACCCCATTTATTGGAATTTGAAGAATAAGAAAAAAGTTCGGCTCTGCCGAACTTTTTTCTTATTCTTCAAATCTAAAGGTTCTATGCTTACCAGGCGAAAATTTAGCCAAGCTCGTCCGCTGATAACAGCGTGAAAGCAGGACGCACCACGCCTACCACGTCGCCAGGGCGGTTGCGGACCTCTTCCTGCCAGTAGGTTTCGAGGCGGTTTACGGCTTCTTCGTTGATGAGGCCGGCCTGCCGCAGCCCTTCCACGACGGCGGGGTTGCGGGCGCGCCATTGGGGGTCGCCGTCCATGATTTTGAGGGCAAAGCCGGTGGCGGGCTGACCATCTACAGCCAGGCGGGCGGCACAATATACCCCTTCGGCCCCCACTTTGCCTACCAGGGTGCCCTCTCCCGCCCGCATCAGGTCGAGGTCGAAACGCTCCTGGCGGGCAGAGACCATCTCAGGGTGGGTTATCATAGCGCGTGTGATGCGCTCAACGGCTGAACGGCGCGGTTCCGGCCAGTAATCGCTGTGCGCCAGGCGGGCGAAAGAGACCGCCATCTGGTGCATAGAGATGCCGAACGTGCAAACGCCGCACCCATCTACCCCAATCGCCACCTGCTCAGGAGGTAACCCGGCAAAATCGGCGACCACCCGCAAGCTCATCTGCTGGACAGGATGGCGAATGCTCTCGTAGCCGCCGATGGGCCAGCCGTGAAACTTAGCCAGCGCGAGCATGCCGGAGTGCTTGCCGGAGCAGTTGTTGTGGAGCGCGGTGGGAGACTCGGCGCGGGCTTGAAGGTCGCGGGCGGCGGCTTTGTCGTAGGGCATGTGCGCCCCGCAGGCCAGGGCGTCAGGCGAAACGCCGATCTTGTCAAGGATGCTGAGTGCCGTCTCAACGTGTATATCCTCGCCGCCATGCGAGCCGCAGGCCAGGGCTATCTCCGCGTCGGTGAGGCCGAAATGGTCGGCTGCCCCACTCTCTATGAGAGGTAAAGCCTGTAGCGGCTTCGAGGAAGAGCGGTAATAGCAAACCGTATGTGGGTCGCCCACCCAGGCGAGCAGATTACCCTCCGCATCAGAAACGGCGATAGCTCCATAGTGCCAGGACTCAACGATTGGCCCACGCGTAACCTCCACCAAGACAGCAGGGCTATGTTGGGCCAGGTGTTTAGGGTCGAGTGTCATACTTCTCCTCTACGTGTTGCGTATTGCGTATTGCGTATTGCGTATTGCATAATCCCTTGACGACCTCTGCTCCTCCGCGCTTCGTACATTCCAGCAAAGTTTGTGCTCCTTACGGTTCAATACGTACTACGCAATACGCAATACGTTTCACGCATCACGTTTCACGCTCATACTTATTCCGTCACGCAGGGGGATTATAGCACTGGTCAGCCTGGGGTGGTCGGATATGGCTTTGTTGAAGGCGGCTATGCCCTGCGTGGAGGCGTGCGCGGGGGCCGGGTCAAGCACCTGGCCGGAGCGGAGGGCGTTGTCGGAGAGGAGCACACCGCCGGGGCGCAGCCGCTTTATGCAGAGGTCGAGCAGTTGAAGAGCGGTGTCGGGCCTGTCGAACTGGGTCAGCACGTCGAGGAAGATCAGGTCAAAACTCTCCTCCATGCCCCTCATCAGCACTAAGGCATCGCCCCTGCGGACAGCGCACACGCCCGCGAGGTTCGCCTGCCTGAAATATGCCTCTGCCCATGCCGCCCTCGATGCGTCTTTCTCTATTGTTACCACGCGCCCCTCGGCTTTTTGTGCCGCTAATGCTAGCCACATCGCTGAATAACCGATTGCGGTACCTACGTCAAGAATGTCCTTTGCCTTCGTAGCGAGGGCCAGGGTATAGAGAAAATGCCCCTGTGTAGGGTCGATTATCGGTATGCGCTCTCGTTCCGCATGGCTCTCCATGTCCGCCAGCACGCCAGCGCGGTCCGGCACGAGCGAGTAAAGGTAATCTTCGATTTGTTGGTCTACGATGCCGAAACGCTTCATGCTTGCCTCATGCGTAAAATGTGATGCGCGATTATCTTACCTGTAGCCTGGGCAATATGCTCTCGGAGGCTTCCGGGAAGTGGGCTGCGTAGGCCCTGAGGAGGCCGTAGCAACCGGAGAGCATCATGTCGCCATGTGGGACGGCCATGTAGACAGGCCAGGGTGTGTCGAGGCCGCTAAGCATGCTGCGACGCGGCCCGGTGACCATGCATAGCGATACTTCCGGTGCTGCTTCGAGTTGTGACGCGCTGGAAGGGAGGGTGAGAGCGCCATGCCCGCTGTCGTCGAATACCTCCTGGTTGGTGAGAGCGCCGGAAGCCAGTCGTTGCAAGAGGCGTACCAGCTTTGGCCCATCCAGCAGTCCAGTGTGGTGCTCGAAGAGCGCACGGATGCGCCTGCCTGCGATGTGGAAGGCCAGGGTGTGGAAGTTGCCCACGTTCACGAACAGGGTATTGCTATTGGAGGCGCGGTCCACATTGGGATCGCCCAGCGCGCCCATCAGAGCGGCTGCTCCCGTATCCATGAGCAGGAGAGGCAGATCGCCCCGGCCCGCCTCTGCAATGCTTTCCCGGACGGCCAGCATGCGCGTGAGGTCGGGGTGAACATCGGTGGCGGGCGCGGCGAAGGCAGCGAGGGCGCGCTCTACAGGCTCTCCTGCCCATTTGTCCATCTGTTGGGATATGTAGTCGAACCGAAAGCGCCGGTCGCTGTATCCGGGCGGGGCCGCGCCATGATCGAATACCGCCACCGCCAGCGCGTCATACTGCGCAGGCTCGTTGAAACTGCCGAGAGCAGCGTCAATCGCGGATAGCGTCACGTCTTCCATTTTGATGTGCGTTGCGCGGTCGAGGCCTGCCTCTTCCCAACGTGCCTCTAGCTCAGCCTGGTCTACTACGCGGATGCCCATAGCCGCCACACGCTCCAAATCGTCATCGAACGTTTGGGCGGCTTGCGGAGTGGCATAGACGCTGTAGCCTGCCTTGATATGGTCCTCCAACGCCCACGCGCCGGGGCCGCCACCCATTGTGACCCCCGACAGGAGGATCGTATGTCCTGCCGACATTGCTGCCCTTGCCCGCCGGGCCACGATCTGAGTTGGCGACGGCATGACCATCTGCACGCAGTTCTCTATCTCAACCGAGGAGTCGAAGAGGAGTATGTCTTGCGTGCCGGTGCCTACGTCAATGCAGAGGATACGCATTTTTCAGGGGCCAGGGATCAGTGATCAGGGGTCAGTCGTTCGCGAGTTGCATGAGGCTAACCCTGCAACACTGGCACTTCCTCACCTGCGAGACGCCATACCAGCGAACGAACAGTATCAGGGTTGGCGCTTGTGTAGACGGTAAGGCTGCCTGGGGCGTCAGGCTTGCGGAGGAGGTGGCGTGCTTCGAGGACGCGGCGGGTCTGCCGGGCTACACCTTCGCTGGAGTCGATGAGTTGGACGTGCTCGCCCGCTATCCGGCGGATGATGGGCTTTAAGAAAGGGTAGTGTGTGGAGCCGAGCACGATAGCGTCCGCGCCTCGTTCCAGCATGGGTGCAAGGCCGCGAGCCACGTACTCTGCCGTCTCTTGCGTCTCAAAGTCGCCGCGCTCCACAGCTTCTACAAAGCCTTCGGGGACGACCGTCACCACCTCTACACCTGCGGGCAGCGCGAAACGCTCTATCACATCGGCCAGCAAGCGGCCACGCATGGCTGCCTGGGTGGCGAATACGCCTACTACGCCCGTGCGCGTAACGGCGACGGCGGGCTTGAGCGCAGGCACCAAGCCAACGATGGGCACTTTATGGATGGCGCGCAAGTGCTCTAGTCCGGCTGCGGAAGCGGTGTTGCAGGCCACTACGATTGCCTTCGCGCCCTGGTCGAGCAAGAAGTTGGCTATCTCCAGCGAGCGTGCACGCAGCCATTCGTCGGTACGACCACCATAGGGGCAGTAGGCGTTATCCGCGTAGAAGATGATGTCTTCGCCCGGCAGGGTGCGGCGAAGCTCGGCGATGATAGAGAGACCGCCCATGCCTGAGTCGAACGCTCCTATAGGGCAGAGCGCCGCAAGCTCGGAGAAAGGGCCTGGCGAGGAAGCCTGCTCCGCATGGAGCGGCCCGACGGCGCGCTCGATTGACGGTGGGTATTGCTCGGTTTGTGGTGGGCTGCTCGTTGCTGGCTCTAAGCCGGTGCTTGCCATAGAGGATTACTCACAAACGTCACACAATATCTGCGGCGCGGCCAAAGATGATGAAATGCGGCGTTGCGTCCCGTTCGTTTTGCTGAGGATCGCTTTGCAAAGTATAACCTGTGGATGTGAATAAATTGACGTTTGGGTGGTGCCGCCGCAGGGTGAGGTAATCGCCAAACCCATTTCGGGCCTGGTTCTGCGCCCTAAAGGGTCCAAACAGGCTATCTATCACCGTCACGTCTTTGCGCACGCCGGTCAGGATACTTACCGCATGAGTTGGGAACTTTCCCGAATTTCCTCCGCCGCCTATGAAATATGAAGCAGCCACCTCACCTTTTGCGTTAGTAGACAAAGACGGGCAGGCAAACGCAAAGCTATCATGGTGCAGATTGATGCTCTCTATGAGTTGGAAGTTGGCGCTGTTGACCCTGGCTATCTGGATGAAAGGGTGCCGCCTGTTGTTGACGCCCCCTCTATTTGAACCCCAGGCGAACCACAACTCGTTGACATTGTTGATACGAGCCATCGTAGCTCCGAGGATCCTTCCGTCCGCCCTATTCAACCAGCGACGGTTATCGGGGGTTATGGACGCATAAGGGCGCGCTTCGTTCCAGGTGGGTATGTTGTTTATATCAGTGGAGGTTGGTGAGTTGGAGGCTTCGTCCCAGGAGAAGATACGGAGAGTGCTGGTATCAAGGTGGGCCGCGAAGAAGGCGCGAGTACTGCAGTGCTGGGCTACGCGGAAGCCTGAGGATATATTGGAAGTTACCGCCCTTGCTGAGAAGTTGCCACTCACGATGCTTGCCAATGGAATGCGCACTACCGCCGTGCCGCGCCAGAAGTCCCCCTGGAACATGTTGGTCGTCATGTAAAGCATATTAGCGCCCACTGCCAGGTCGGGGAAATCCATGAAGACCCCAGGCTGCCCCAGGCTGTCCGGGGTGACGTCAAACAGTCGCCAGGTTCCTTGTTGGGCGTTGGCCGTAGTAGCGAACGCCAGGCGCTGGATGTTTGGGCCGCCCGAATTCGCCGTATTGCTGTACTGTAGAAGCCAGACGAAGGTATCTATTTGTGGGATGTACTGTACCACCTGGTCACAGCAGAAGGTGAGGCCAGGAGGGTTCTGGAACTGTGTAGACGGGTTTACGAACCGAAACGTAGCCCCACCATCGGTAGATATGGCGGCGTACCAGTTGCCGGTATAAAAGACGAGGTTGCCATTCATTGCCGCGCTAGGCTCGTTTACCTGGCTGGAAGTATTGCGACCAGCCAGTGCCGTTATATCCTGCTGGCGCTGTATCACCAGTTCGTCAGGGTCTACCGCGCCGAGCGCCATTTCATCGAACATCTGGGGCGAATCAAATAAGATGGCAGGCGTAGGGTTCTCGTCCTGGACCAGTTCGCCCTTCGGCACGGGTGGTGGCCTATGTCGTGGCTTGGAGCTTGTGGGCCTCTCGATCATAGGCGCATCGGATAGATACTCCAGGGTTACCTCGTAGGCTGCACGCTCCTCTATTTCCACGACTGCGAGACTGGTCCCAGCTTCATCCGACCTATTGGGGTTGTTTGCACGTGCCATAGCATTTGCCTCCTCGTAGATAAATTGATCATCCAATCGCAGAATCAGAATCGGTATCTAGCATTGCATTGATATGTGCAAGGGATTGGCAATCCCTATGGAGTATGTGCGTATACCGCTACTTCTTATAAGCAGCAGCTAAAGTGCTAGGCTATTTGTGCTCACGTGGTACAAGATATACTGGCTTGCCGAACTCTACCGGGGGCGAGGGGTTGGGATCAGGCACGTCCGCTCCCTTCCGCAGAGGAGGCATATACCTGTGCTCTGGCGGATCGCTATGCGGCTCGCCGCTCGGAGGCTGGTCCTGGTATTCTACATCCATTTCCTTCATAGGTTCCGATGGCAAGTCACAGGTTCCGTACTTTCGGCGCGGACGCGGCGCATGCGCTCTGTTTCTCATTATTTGACCAACCTTTCTCTGTTACCAGGCGATAGACGACCGGTTGATGCCTTAGCGAAGACAAACCCGGTCGGTAACGCCCCTGGAAACACCCAACTGGTGGGCCTGCCTTCAGGCCATGTAGATTGCAGCCGTTATACCATCAGGGTGCGATTCCCTGCCAATGGCCGATTGCGCACTACGGATTCTTCTTATTACAAATTATCACATATGGATTGGATTTGCAAGTTTTATACCAGATTGCCTTTACAAACTTTGGTAACACCCTTAGGGAGGTGTAGGAGACCGTCTTGATAAACCTGGCCCATGAGATTGCAGCAGCTTGTAGATCGCGTTCGCACCGAACTGCACAGCTTCTGCGGGGATGCGCTCGTCGGCTGCATGGATGGTCTGGGTCGAATTGAAACCTTCCGGCAGGTCCATAGGGAGGAAGCCGTAGGTCTGGATGCCGAGGCGCGCGAAATGCCTGCCGTCGGTGAAGCCACTGAGCAGGTACGGCACGGGCACGGCATCAGGGTCGGTCTCCTTCAGGATGGCGGATAGGGTGCCGAACATGCCCATGTCAGGCTCGGCGTTGAAGGGGTCGTAGTCTATCAATTCCAACTCAGGCTCGTCGCCTATGAGGGCGCGTAACTGGGCGGTCATGTCGTCCGAGGTGTCGCCGGGCAAGAGCCGCCCATCCATCTGGACCACGATCTCGCCTGGGATGACGTTTATTTTCTCGCCACCACGCACGATAGTCGCGTTGACGGTGTTACGGACTATGGGGTGGAATATGCGCCCGGCAGGGCCTAGCTCGGCGAGCGCCGAGTCTGTGGTCGCAGGGTCGAGTAGCGCGCGTAGACTGGAGGCTGTTGGGCCGGGCAACGCGGCGGCTATCGCCTGGACCATCTGCCGCACCACAGGCGTGATTTTTACGGGCAGACGGTTCTTGTCTAACGTGTCGAGCATGCGCGCCAGTTTCGCCATAGAGCCACCGCTCGTAGGGATGGAGCCGTGCCCGCCGGGGCCGCACAGGGTGGCCTTCAGCCAGCACACCTTCTTCTCGGCGACCATGATAGGGTAAAACTTGCGCCCGCCCAGGAAGAGTGAATAACCGCCCATCTCGCCTATGGCATAGCGGATACCCTGGAAGAGATTGGCGTGGTTCTCCACCAGGAACTTAGCGCCGTATGCGCCGCCCGCTTCTTCGTCGGCGAGAACAGCCAAAACGATATCGCCCGGAAGGTCCAACCCCTCGGCTCTGGCGCGCATGGCTGCGGCCAGCATCATAGCCACGCCGCCCTTCATGTCGAGCGCGCCACGTCCCCAGACGTAACCGTCTATAAGCTCCGCGCCAAAGGGAGGGTGCTGCCACTCCTGGTGCTGGGTGGTAACGACATCTACGTGCCCTTGCAGGAGCAGAGGGGGCGCGTCTCCCCTCCCCGCCAGCCTCGCCACGAGGTTGGGCCGGTTGGCGTCGCGCGCCAGGAGCTTGGTCTCGAAGCCCGCCCGCGCCAGCAGCGCCTCTACGTACGCTATGCATTCAGCTTCGTTGCCGGGCGGGTTAGTGGTATCGAAGCGGATAAGGTTTTGCAGTAGCTCGGCGGGCCGCAGGTATAGGTCGGATTGTAGCTCCATTTTCCCTGCTACGGAAGGAGTGGCTTGCCCTCGAAGAGGCGCGCTACGTCGAACACGGTGATGATAGCCATGAGCGCCAAGAGCACAACCATGCCCGCTACGTGGACCATCCCTTCTTTCTCCGGGGCGATGCGGCGGCCACCGCGCAGTAGCTCGATGAAGATGAACAGGAGACGGCCACCATCCAGCGCCGGGAGGGGCAGGAGGTTTATCATAAAGAGCGATATACCCAGCAGGGCAGTCAGGTTGAGCAGGCCGTTGAGGCCGCCCAGCTGCGCGACTTCGCCGGTGAGCTGGCCTATGCCCACAGGACCCGTGACGCCGGGACCCTGCACACCGCCCGCCAGGGCGAGGGCGAGGCCCTTCGGTATGCTGCTGATGACGTCCCAGGTGCTGCTGATAGACCTGCCGAGCGCGTCAACGGGGTTGTAGTAGACCGTCTTGATCGGCCTGTACAGGGTGAAGCCGAAGGGATTGCTGGCGTTCTTATTCTGGGTAGCGTCCAGGGTGAAAGGCCCAACTCGCTTGCCGCCCCGCTCTACGAATACTTCTAGCGGCTTATCTCTCTTGCTGAAGAGGTCGGTGGCTCGCGGCAGGTTGGTTACTTTGGTGCCGTTGATCTCCACGATCACGTCGCCCGTCTTGAGACCCGCCTTATCGGCCAGTTGCCCGGCTTGCACCAGGTCAACCTTAGCGGGGCTGACCCAGTGAGTCAGGCCCACCCCCAGGTACGCGCCGTTTACCGGGTCTACGGTGGGCGTGATAGTCATCATGATGATATCGCCCTCGCGCTCGACTCCGTAGATGGTCCGCTTACCCTGGTTCGCCTTGCTGAGCGCGCGAATCTCGGTATCGGTGCCCACAACCTGCCCGTTCACGCTCACGATCCTGTCACCCGGTAGTACACCTGCCTTCTCCGCCGGTTGGTTGTGCTGTACGCTCGCCACGCCGGTAAAGGGCGCGTCTACCTCGCGGGTGCCCGCGATGGACATACCGGCGAAGATTATGACCGCGAGCAACAGGTTCATAAACGAGCCTGCCGCCAGCACGATAATGCGCTTCCAGGCCGGGGCGCGGCCAAAGGACGCGGGGTCGTCGGAATCGCCGTTCTCGCCCACGATCTTGACGAAGCCGCCGACTGGGAGCCAGTTCAGAGAGTAGTCAATACCCTTCCTGCGGATGGCAAAAACGCGGGGAGGGAAGCCCAGGCCGAACTCCTCCACCTTGATACCAAGCCACAGGGCGGTAAGAAAGTGCCCCAGCTCGTGGACGATAATCAACACGCCCAACACGGGCACTACCCATAGCCAATCCATGTTCGTTCTCCAGGAATAAATCGGTTCTTACTATTACGTAGTACGTATTGCGTAATCATCGAGGGCACTTACGAAATACGTACTACGCAATACGACTCACGTTTCACTTTTTCTGCATCCAATCTGCCAATTCCGAAGCGGTTTGCCGCGCCCAATCATCGGCCCACTTTATCGCGCTGATGTCAGGGTCCATTACCGCGACGGCGACGTGCTTTTCGAGCACTCCTTCTATTATACCAGGAATATCGCCAAACCGGATGTCTCCCGCCAGGAAGCGGGGCACGGCGACCTCGTCGGCGGCTGCCAGAACGGTTGGATATGTCCCACCCAGCCGCCCGGCCTCGAACGCCAGGGCAAGGCACCTGAAGCGGCCCGTGTCTACCGCCTCGAAATGGAGCGCGCCCAGGGCTGCCCAATCGGCCCTGGGGTGGGCAGGATTGGGGTAGCGGTGTGGGTGGGTGAGGGCGTATTGTATCGGCACGCGCATGTCGGGTATGCCAAGCTGGGCTTTGGCCGAGCCGTCTGTGAAGCGCACCATCGAGTGGATGATGCTCTCCGGGTGGATAATTACCTCTATGTCATCGTAAGGCACGCCAAAGAGCCAGTGCGCCTCTATGACTTCCAACCCCTTGTTCATCAGGCTGGCCGAGTCGATGGTGACCTTCGCGCCCATATTCCAGGTGGGGTGTTTGAGCGCCTGTTGTGGTGTAGCGCGGGCCGTGCTCTCCGCGTCCCAGGTGCGGAAGGGGCCGCCCGACGCGGTGAGCACCAGCTTCTCGATGGTGGACCATGCGCCGCTCGCACCTCGCACATCCTCACACCTGGAGTCTTCAGGCTCACCGACGAGACATTGCCAGATGGCGCTGTGCTCGCTGTCCACCGGGCGTATCCTGATGCCCTTCCTGCGGGCCAGGCCGGTGACGAGCGCGCCCGCCATCACCAACGCCTCTTTGTTCGCCAGCGCCACCTGCTTGCCCGCTTCGAGCGCGGCAAGCGTCGGCGCGAAGCCCGCGTGCCCTGTGGTGGCGACCACTACTATATCAACGTCAGGATGCGTGGCAAGTTCCACCATGCCCGCCTCACCCGCCAATACCGGAGGGCCGTCAGGGGGTGTGGAAGCGGCAGCCTCTTCATCGGCAAGTGCGAGTAAGGCAGGCGGTTCCGGGAGTGACGCGGCAAGGGATAGCAAGCTATCCCTGTCGCTTCCCGCGCCCATGCAAACGACACGGAAGCGCCCTCCCAGGTTGCGGACGACGTCGAGGGTCTGAGTGCCAATAGAGCCGGTCGCGCCCAGCAAAGCGATGTTGAGTACCGAGTACCGAGTACCGAGTACCGAGTGTTCGGATTGGGGTTGGTGTGAGAGGCTCATTTTCCGGTCAGGCTCCGGGCATTGCCATACCGAGCAGACGCAGGGGGATGTAGAGGACGAGGGAGATCAGAATGGGGCCGTGACTCAGTTCGACCAGGGCGCGGCGGAAGTTGTAGCCCTTGCCTTTGCCGTCGTATGCGCCGGAGGCAGCTTCTATCAGGGGCCGCGTGAGGTGGCTTACGAGTAGAGCGCCGCCTATGAGCAGGCCCACAGCCAAGGCGAAGATAGCCAACCACAGGGGCTGCGTGGAGCGGTTGAGGAGGGTCCACGCGAGGGCCGACACGGCGAGCAAAGTGGAGAGCAGCAGGGCGGCAAGGGTGATGGGTAAGCTCTCAGGCCGGTTCGTGAGACGCCGGGCCAGGAGCAGGGTAGCCTCCAACAACAAGGGCGGGAAGAGCGCGCCCACTACAAAGACTACTACGCCGAAGGTGGTCAGGAGGAGCATCGCCTGCACGCCCAGAGCCGTGTAAAAGGCAAGGCCCATGACGAGCGCCCAATCGCGCAACGCCTGGGGCAAGTCGCGCCTACCCAGGTGAGCGGCCAGGGTGAGCGCGGCGACGGGGCCGAGGGCGTCCGCCAGGCGAGGTATGCCCGCGACAACGCCCGGTATCACGAGAGCGCCGTATGCGCCTAACGTGAGAGCTATCCACGCCCACCGGATAGCGGGCAGCCCTTCAAACAGGTTGGAGGAAGCTATGCCCACAAAGAGCGCGCCCCAGGCGAGGAGCGTTATGGGCACCAACACGATGAGGTTGCCGGGCAGGGGTATGCCCACCAACATGAGCAGCAAGATAGAGAGCGCCAGCAGGAGTTTCCAGGCGAGGTGATACCAGACTGCACGAGGGTTTGCCGGGCGCGCTTCACGCAAAAGGGATGTACTGGTACCCGGCATCAGGCATGCCCGCCTATACCGCCGCCGGGTCGGGACGTGTCGAAGGAGTCGCCTCTACCGTTTCCGTAGCAGGCGCGCCCTCTCGCTCTTTGTACTCCTGGTGCTCTTCGGGGAGGATGCCGCCGAACTTGCGCTGCCTGCGGCTGTACTCGGCAATCGCTGCGTAAAAAGCGTCCTTATCGAAATCGGGCCAGGTGAGAGGGGTCGAATAATACTCAGAGTAGGCGGCCTGCCACAAGAGGAAGTTGCTCAGCCGCATCTCGCCTGCCGTGCGGATGATGAGGTCGGGGTCGGGTATATCACCGCTATAGAGGTGGCGCGAGATCATCTCTTCGGTGACATCTTCGGCCTTCACCCCGGAGGCGATTATCTGCCTCACCGCCCTCACGATCTCGTCCCGCGAGCCGTAGTTGAAGCAGACACTCAAGATGAGGCGGCTGTTGTGGCGCGTGGTGTCGAGGGCGTACTTGATGGAGTCCTGTAGGGCCTGGGGGACGTTCTCCATGTGGCCCAGGTGGCGTATCTGCACGCCTTCGCGGTCAAGCTCCGGCGTCTCGCGCTCGATAACCTCGGCCAGGATGCGCATCAGGCCCTGCACTTCGCTGTCGGGGCGCGTCCAGTTCTCGGTGGAGAAGGCGTAGACGGTGAGGTACTGCACGTCGTTCTCCACGCAGGCATGCACTATGCGCCTGATGTTTTCCGTGCCCGCCCTGTGCCCCATGAGCCGGGGCAGGCCGCGCCCGCGCGCCCACCGCCCGTTGCCATCCATGATGATAGCAACGTGCCGGGGCTTCGATTCTAATGGCGGGCGATTCTCTACCATAATTTTGAATTTTGAATTTTGAATTTTGAATTCAGGGTAAACACACAATTAAGAATTCAAAACTCAAAATTCAAAATTAGACGTCAAGCACTTCGCGCTCTTTGTCGTCGCCTACGTGCTCGGCTTCGCGGATGTACTTGTGTACGAGGTCTTCCAGCTTTTCGGCGGCGCGCTTGTGCTCATCTTCGGAGATCATCTTCTCTGTTTCAAGCTCTTTCAGGTCGTGCATGGCGTCGCGGCGCACGTTGCGGATGGAGATGCGGCCCTCTTCTACCTTGTGCTTGACCATCTTTACCATGTCTCGGCGGCGTTCTTCGGTCAGAGGGGGGATAGGTATGCGTATAATGCGGCCATCGTTTGAGGGGTTGAAGCCCATCTCGGACTTCTGCAACGCCTTCTCTATAATGGAGAGCGAGCCTTTATCCCAGGGTTGGACCATCAGCAACCGCGGCTCAGGAGCCGACACGGTAGCAAGCTGGTTGAGCGGGGTGGGCGTGCCGTAATATTCTATGGGCAACCTGTCTATGAGCGCAGGGGTGGCCCTGCCAGTGCGTATAGAAAGCATAGAATGGCGCAACGCCTCTATCGCCTTCTTCATGCGCTCTTCAGCATCTTTCAATACATCTTCGGTCATGTTATTCCCTCTATTTTAGATTTTGGATTTTAGATTTTAGATTTCTCATCGTAATCGAAAATCGGAAATCTAAAATCTAAAATAGTCAGGCTCCTACTTTCGTGCCTACGTGCTCGCCCATAACAACGCGCAGGATGTTGCCCGGCTCTTGCAAATTGAAGACCACTATTGGGAGGTAGTTCTCCATACAGAGAGCCATAGCGGTGGTGTCCATGACGCGCAGGCCCATCTCTATCGCCTGGCGGTAGCTCAGCGTGTCGAACTTGGTGGCGTTAGGATTGCTGGCAGGGTCGTCCGTATACACACCATCCACGCGGTTCTTCGCCATCAGGAGGACTTCCGCGCCAAGTTCGAGGGCGCGGAGGGAGGCGGCGGTGTCGGTGCTGAAATAAGGGTTGCCCGTGCCTGCGGCCAGGATGATGGCACGCCCCTTCTCCATATGGCGTATGGCGCGGCGGCGGATGTACGGCTCGGCTACTTCGTGCATAGCTATAGCAGACTGCACCCGCGTGTAGACCTCGCGCTTTTCGAGAGCGTCCTGCAAGGCCAGGGCGTTGAGGACGGTCGCCAGCATGCCCATGTAGTCGGCGGTGGCGCGGTCCATGCCCTTCGCGGAGGCGGCTATCCCACGCCAGATATTGCCCCCACCCACCACTATCGCCACCTGTACGCCGTGCGATATGACATCCTTTACCTGGTCGGCGATGGTGTTTACGATGGCGGGGTCTATACCACCACCTGCCTCACCGGCTAATGCCTCGCCGCTCAGCTTGAGCAGCACGCGGCGGTAGCGCGGCTCAGGGGTCTGAGATTGATAGTGGGGCTGCGGGCTGAGGGGACGCTCGAAGGAGGCCAAATCGCCGCCATCGAGATCGGCTATATCGTCAAGGTCATCAACGGGCAACCTAGCTTCCATATATGCTTCAAATCCTCCTGCTTATGCATACCTTCCCAGGTGCCTATTAGTCTAACAGGTTTGCGGAGTGAAGGCAACGACCTGTGTGCTAATTTTGAGTTTTGAGTTTTGAGTTTTGAGTTATTGATTTGGTTCAATTGATGACAGATAGGCCACAATAAGAAACGGTTGAAGCCTGGCCGACCTTACAATTGAGAAGGAGGGCAGACCCGCTTGTGGCCTGCCCTCCCTTGTGATTACTCCTGCGTGCCGCCTTCCGCGCCGTTCTCAGTGGCGGCGGGTGTGCCGGTGCCTACTTCAAAGCGGGTGAAGCGGGTGATCTGGATGTTCTCGCCCACCTTGCCGATGGTCTCCTTGATGAGATCGCGGATGGTCCGGCGGGAGTCGCGGATGTACTCCTGGTTGAGAAGAGCGTCCGCGCCGTTCTCGTCGCCTTCCATCGTGCCGACCATCTTGGGGTCCATAGAGGCTACCTGCATGGCGACCTCACGGGCCAGCGTGCGGAACTCGTCGGTGCGGGCTACGAAGTCGGTCTCGCAGTTGATCTCGACCAGCGCGCCGATGCGCCCGCCGGTATGGATGTAGGACTCGATGATGCCCTGGTTCACGTCCCGGCCCGCGACCTTCGCGTGCTTGGAAAGCCCCTTCTGGCGAAGCAATTCGACGGCCTTGTCCATGCTGCCGCCCGCGTCTTGCAGGGCGCGCTTGCACTCCATCACCCCCGCGCCGGTCTTATCGCGCAGTTCCTTGACTGATGTTGCTGAAATGTCCAACTCTAATATCCTCCTGTTTTGCATAAAAGTAGGGCGTGATATGCGTCACGCCCATGAGTGTCAACCTGGTAATACCTGGTGTTTCCACCGTTCACGAGCGGTCTTTTGATATTTCCAACCGATCCCGCTCTATGAGGGCGCGAGGCTATACTTATATGGCCTCTTCATCGTCGTCGGGGGCGAAGCTGTACTGGCCCGGCTCGATTGTGTAGTCAATATCGGCGCGCTGGCTCTCGCGGCGTTGGCGGCCCTCGTTGGCGGCGTCGGCCATCTTGGCGGTGATAACGCGCACGGCTCGTATCGCGTCGTCGTTCGAGGGGATAACGTAGTCCACCTCGTCGGGGTCGCAGTTAGTGTCAACCATCGCCACTACGGGTATGCCCAGCTTGATGGCCTCGGTGATGGCTATGCGCTCGCGGTGCGGGTCTACGATGAATACCGCGTCGGGTATCTGGCGCATCTCTTTGATGCCACCGAGGAGCGAGTTGAGGCGGTCAATCTGCTCTTCCAGCTTGTTGGCCTCCGACTTGGGGAGGTCCTTGAACTCGCCGCGTGCCTGGCGGTCTTCCAGGTCGGCTAGATAGCGCAAGCGGTTGCGGATGGTGGTGAAGTTCGTGAGCATGCCGCCCATCCAGCGCTTGTTGACGAAGAACTGGCCTCCGCGCTCGGCCTCCTCGCGGATAGCCTCCTGCGCCTGCTTCTTGGTGCCGACGAAGAGCACTTTGCCGCCGTTGGCTACAAGGTCGCTGACGTAGCTCATCGCTGCCTGTAGGCCCGCGACGGTCTGCTGAAGGTCGATGATGTGGATGCCGTTGCGCTCGGTGAAGATGTAGGTCTTCATCTTGGGGTTCCAGCGCTTGGTCTGGTGCCCGAAATGCACGCCCGCTTCCAGGAGGGCCTTCATGCTGATGCCTGAGCCGCCCTGCCCCTGTCCCTGTCCACTGCCGTTCCTGTCCTGGCGAGGCTCGCGCTCCGGGCGTGCTTCCGGCTGCGCCTGCGGAGCGGGGGTAGCCTGCTCAATCTCAGGCTCTACGGGTGCGGGGGCTTCCGCCTCTACCGTGTCTATTATTACCGTGTCCATATCCGATGTTGCCAATCCATTCCTCCATCTGTGTTGTTATGACTTCCGCCGTCTTCATACCCTGGGGCACATGGGGCCGCAATTGTGCGTACCCTCCATGCACAGCCCGCCAGGTCCGACGGCGTGCTTGATAGCGGCCTATGCGACCGCTTGCCACGCGGCATTTCCCGGAGGGTGCCTCCCGAAACGCCAACGCTTATTATAACATAATTGTGTATTGAACGCTACCACACCAGGGTTTGGCAATCAAACAATGACGCTAACCGCAGAGACGCAAAGAAACGCGAAGTTCACAGAGGCTCTTAAGTCTTGCTTGCTCTCTATACGTTGTTGATGCTCATGCCAGGCGCGAGCCACTTTGTACAAGGATGCGCCGGACGCTGTATTATGGCGTGGGCGTGGTTACCATGCCCACCTGCGTCAAACTTCAGTCCGCATCGGTTACTAGGAGTCGTTGAAATCCTTCTTGCTCAAAATGGCGGTCAGTCGTGAGTGCTGTGATGATGTCTCCCCTACGCATCAAGACAAAGCTCACTGCGTCGCATAAAGAGTAGGTTTTATCGGAGCGTGCAAATAGCAGTTCCAGTGCTTCCAGGTGCAGGGCCTCATCCACCCACACCATTTCGATATCCGGGTTCCCTAATAAGTCGGAAATGAACGTTAACGCAGCTAATCTAGGTAGACGCCGCGCATTGGCTAACGCAACGAATTCCGCCAGCACATAGTTATGTACCAGTCGGGCAGAAGCAGTCCTGTACAGCTTTAGAGCTTGCTTATGTTGTGCTTCAGCACGGTGGAGCAAGCAGAGCAAGCCGGATGTGTCGAGGAGCATTATGCCGTCTCATTCACGTTGGCATATTCGCGCTCTAAATCGGCGTCAATCTCCTCGTTATCACTACCCGTCTCATAGCCTAAATCAACACTTCCTAAATGCCTTTCGAACCGTTCACATGCTGCTCGCAACTCTGCCTCAGTCCTTTTGCTTCCCCTTCGTACTTTGCGCTGCTCATGGAAGTATCGCTCGAGGGATGCTGAGGCTACCTGGGCAGGCGAGATGTTAGCTTCTGTAGCCTGGTGCTGGATAATAGTATATAGTTCATCGCTTAATTCCACAGTCAGCTTTTGGCTCATTATTTCCCGCCTTCCGCATTATTACAAGCACGATACTATTGCGCTTGCGCCTATTGTAGCAGGATTTGAAACGTGTTGCCAGCTGTGATTGCTTACGGAGAAGTATTGCGGTAGATAGTATACCGTGCCTGCCGCTCCGCTACGCTGGTCTGCGCTTCTATAGCGTCAATGGTAGATTGGGTGAGGCGGGCGTAGCCTTTGCTGTGGATGACTATCAGGGGCGCACGCGAGGCGCGGTCGAGGAAGTCGGCTTGGGGAGTGGGACGCTGCATTATTGCGTAGGCGTCATCGCTGTGCTCGCCGCGCAGGGAGGCTGCCCACAGGTCGGGCCAGTCGCGCGTGTTCAGGCCGAGGCCCAGGGCGATCATATGGCCGTAGCTGTCTATCAGGTAGCCGGTGGCGTTGCGGCTTGGGGGGCGGGCGGCCAGGAAGTTGAATTGCTCGTCGGTGCTGAGGATCGGGCTACCGGGGGGCACGGCGTCCCCGGCGTAGCGGCCCACGATCTCGAAGATGCGATCCTCGCGGCGCGTGACGATACCTCCCCACTGCACGGCCACGAGTGGGAGAGCAATCAGGGCGAGAAGCGCGACCGGAGAGAGGCGCGCCATCGCGGGAGCAACACTGCGCCTGCCCGTTTCGACAAGAGACAAGAACGAAGGCAGGAGACTCACACCGGCACCCAGCAGGCAGAGAGGCGCGGCAAGCTGGATGTAGTAATGACCATAGAAAGAGCGGCTGTAGGTAAAGAGGAGGAGGCTGAAGAATGTCCACAGCACGACTACGCGCCAGGGGCCGGCCTGCCGCCTGTTCCACACCCACAGTGATAGGAAGGCAAAACCGACCGCCGCGAGCAACGGAGTGAGCGCGTTACCGAGATTTAGCGTCAGATCAGCGATGCGGGAGGGCACGTCTATGGTGCCGTCGCTGGGACGTAGCACCTGGAAGAAGAAGACATAGCGCACGAACTGTGAGGGGGCCATCACCAGGAAGGGACCGAGTATTGCCAGCGTGGCAGCGACTGCTCCCAATAGGAGGCTTCCGAGTTGCAGGCGAAAGCGTGGAACCTGCGGCTTATCGGCTGCGCGGCGATTTACAACCGCTATCCAGATAATGTCAGCTAATATGGCGATGAAGCAGGCCGCGCCCGCTATCTTGGTCAGCGCGCTCATGGCGGCACACGCCCCGGCCAACGCCAGCCACACCAGGGGACGCTTCGCGGGTGAAGACGTGTCGCCCGCCAGGGTGGGCCGCACCCACAGGTAGAGCAGGAGCGCGCCACACGACAGCAGCACCATTGGGCCGTCGAGCATTACCTTGCGATTGATCTCGACCACCCGGCCATCCAGCGCCCAGAGCGCGGAGGAGATCGCGCCGCCCCACACGCCCGCTAGCCGCACGCCTATCAAGAACAGTATAGCGAGGGTCAGGAGGCTGTACGCCACCGAGAGATAGCGCGCCATCATAAAGGAGGTAGGGCTGCCCCACTCGGTAAAGTGGTAGGCCATAGCGGGCGCGTATGAGAAAGCGGCGATCGGTGGGTGGGCGAAGAAATAGTCGCGGTAGGGCATGATGCCCTGGATGAATAGCTGCGAGGTGCCCGCGTACACCCCCTCGTCGTCGTAAGGGAGCTGGGATAACCCGTAGCCCTGCGGCCAAAGCTGCGACATGCGCGCATAACCGCCAATCAGGAGCAGCACCAGCAGGAGTCCCAGGAGCAGCCACCGCCTGTGGGGGCCGAAAGTGTTGGGCTGCGTCGCGTCCGGCTCGGCCTCACTAGGTGCGCCAGAGGAACGGCGAACAACGACGCCCAGGATGCCCGCGCCCGCGAGCCACGCCGCCCAGGGAAGCCAGGGTAGCGCATCATAGTGCCCTTGAAGGAGGCTGAGGGGCGGTATGGAGGGAGGCGGGCTGGAAGCGGGCGGTGGCCCAAGCCAACTTGCAAGCCCTTGCACTACGAGGGGCAGCAACCGGAGATGGACCGCGACGCCAAGCGCGCCGTACACGATAAGCGCGGCAGCAAGGTAGAGGAGGAGTGGCTGGCGGGTTGCCAGGCCGCGCGTTCGGCTGTCAGGTTGCATGTGACGATTGTCGCAAATGGGCGGCGGGGTGTCAAATGTACGTGAGTACCGAGTGGCGAGTGGCGAGTGGTGGGCGGTGGGCGGTGGGCGGCTTCGGGGTCTCTTTTTGGTCTCCAGGTAGTAGGATTAGCCCTGCCTGGTACTTGTTTCAACGCTTGAGCCACGCAGCCACGAGCATGGGTGGTACTACTACCGCGCGGCTGGGAAGTGTTAGCATGAAGGTACCAGTGACTATACTACTATGTAGTAATGTGACTTTTGTGCTGGGCGGGTACTATATGGGTAGCCGAAATCTCCCCGGCATTCTGATAAGACACAAGAGTTCACGGAAGCGAAGCTCTATGTTCGGGGCCAGGTCGTGCCATGACCATAAGCTTGACATCCAGAGAGGAGGTTGCATGCAGACACCGTGAAAACGCCCCTACCAAACCATGCAAGCATGCTCGAAGTGGAAGATGCCCTGTATCTTCCGGCGAGCCGGTTGAAACGTCAGGTCAGGGCGCATAAACGTTACTAGCTCAGTTCCAATCCCGCCGTTCGTGGGAAGGAGACCACTATGAAGTTACTCAGGCACATTCGCAAGATAGTTCAATCCGCCGACTCCGCAATCATGCTGGTTAATTGGGGTTAACATTTCCGTCATCCCGCACTACGGGAGGGAGAACTACATGAATAAACAACTACACACACGCTCTCTCGGCATATACGGAAGCAGGCTGGGCCGCTTCCTGATGATGTTGGCCCTCATGCTGCCCCTGCTGGCCTTCTCGCCAGCGCAAGAGAACGCTCCGAAGGCCCACGCGGCCCTGCTGGAGATGGCCGCACGGCAACCCAACGCCACGGTGAGCGTGATCGTTCAAGAAATGGCTAGCAGCAACGCGGAAAGCGTCGTTGCCCGCCTGGGAGGTACCGTCACCAAGGACCTCCACATCATCAATGCTTTCGCCGCCCAGATGACGGCAAAGACCGCTCTGGAATTGTCCAAGTCTGACAGCGTGCGCTGGGTATCTATGGACGCGGCCATGGTTAGCACCCTTTGCACAGTTGGGTGTACCGGCGTTGATACTTCAAAGTTGAGAAGCCCCTACGTCCAGGCCGTTCAGGCCCCGTCGGTATGGAACTCACCCGATTATCTGCAAGGTCAGGGTATCGGTGTAGCGGTGGTTGACAGCGGCATCACGGCTACGCATGCCGACCTGCAAAACGCAGCAGGTACCGGTAGCCGTGTCGTGGCGTCGGTGAGCATCAACAGTACCAGCGTTACCACGTCAGATGAATACGGGCACGGCACGCACGTAGCTGGTATAATCGGCGGCAACGGCAGCGCCTCTAACGGCAACTACATAGGCGTAGCCCCCAAGGTCAATCTGATCAACGTCAAGGTGAGCGACGACACAGGCGCGGTTAGCGCCTCCGATGTGGTAAGCGGCCTACAGTGGATACTCAATAACAAGGACGCTTATAACATCAAGGTGGTCAACCTCTCCCTCAACAGCAGCATCATGCAGGACTATAACGTTGACCCCCTGGATGCCGCAGTGGAGATCCTGTGGTTCAACAAGATAGTTGTTGTCGTAGCGTCGGGCAACGAGGGCAGAAATGCGCTCTATCCACCCGCCAATGACCCCTTTGTAATCACGGTGGGCGCGGTAGATGACATGGGCACCGCCGACACCCGCGATGACGTAGTAGCTTCATACTCGGCCTACGGTAGAACAATTGACCGGGTTAGCAAGCCTGACCTGGTAGCGCCGGGCACCAACATGATCAGCACGCTTCCTAGCGACGTGGCTGTAACATCCCGCGAGCATTCAGACCACCGGGTGACCGGCTTCCCCGGCGCTCGATATTACTTCCGTATGTCGGGCACCTCGATGGCTGCGCCGGTGGTAGCAGGCGCGGCGGCGTTGCTGATACAGGATGAGCCATACCTCACGCCTGATCAAGTAAAGTACCGCTTGATGGCTACAACCCGGCGCATGAATGGGCCTAGAGCCGGGGCGGGCGAACTCGATGTCAGCGCGGCCGTGAACGGCACAACACTTCTGAGCGCCAACACCGGCATCCCTGCCAGCCAGTTGCTTTGGACCGGTAGCACTCCCATCACATGGACCTCTGTAAACTGGGGTTCTGTCAACTGGGGCAGCGTAAACTGGGGTTCCGTCAATTGGGGTAGTGTAAACTGGGGTTCCGTCAACTGGGGTTCGGACAACTGGGATTACTAGACAATCCGGCTGTAGAGGCACACAGACGTGCGTCTCTACGATGGGTTTTGAATGACCTGGCGGCTTGCGCTGCCAGGTCATTTTTGTATCAGAGCGAGGCTGCGCAGGTCCCATATCACCCTATTAAAATGCTAGCAGAAAGGTACTACAGCTTATACTCCTATCATGCGATGCCCCACGACGCGGAATCAGCGTACTATTAGCTCACTGCAACTTATGCGGCATTACTCCCTTTTGCGCTGTGCGTAGCTGTTAGTCGGGTACTCGCAGGCTGATTGTGACGCATAAACCTTCATCTTTGTATTACTACGTAGAACCTTGGAGAACGAGGCTATGTCGAAACTGGCTTGGCTCTATATATTGGGTGTGCTGCTTGCCGGGGGCACACTGGCAGGCATGGCGCTCGCGCTTCCTTTCCCTTCCGAGACGAACTGGGAGTACTTCCTGGTACTAACGTCCCTCGCCACTCTCGCCCAGCTATTCAAGGCGGAAGCCCCCAACCACCGTTTCTACTACGCTACGCTCGTGTTCCAGTTCGCGGGCGTGCTCTCCCTGCACCCACTATTGCTGATGCTGCTCATGGTAATTCCACACGCGATTGAGTGGGTGAAGGCCAGGCTGACGAAGAGCAAGCACCTACAAACGTGGTACATCCAACCCTCCAACATAGCCACGCACATCATATCGAGCTTTACCGCGCGCTGGGTCTTCGTCACCCTGAGTAGCGGTTCCGAGTCGATGCTATCGTTCTCAACCGTGTCCTCCGTGTGCGCGGCAGCCGTGACCTACGTTATCCTCAACCATTTCCTCACGGGCCTGGCTATCGTGCTGGTGCGGCGAATATCGTTCCGCGAGTCGGGCATCCTCAGCCCCGACAGCATACTAACCGACCTCGTGCTGCTGATGATGGGCTACACGGTGGCGATAATGTGGGAGCATAGCATGTGGCTCGTCTTGCTATCTCTCCTGCCGCTCGTGCTCATCTACAGGGCGCTGAAGATACCCCAGTTGAAGCGGGAAGCGCAGACCGACGAGAAGACGGGCCTGTGGAATGCGCGCCACGTCGCCAACCTGTTCGCTACCGAACTGGAGCGGGCGCAGCGATATAAGAGGCCTCTCGCCCTCATCATGGCCGATCTGGACCTGCTCCGCAACATCAACAACACGTATGGGCATATGGCGGGCGATACGGTGCTGTCGAACATAGGCAGGATAATCCGCGAAAACGTGCGTGAGTACGACATCGCAGGGCGCTTCGGAGGCGAGGAGTTCGCCATAGTGCTGCCGGAGGCCACGCCCGAAGAAGCGCAGGCAGTAGCCGAGAGGCTCAGGGAAGCTGTGGAGCAGGCCAGGTACGACGTATCAACCAGCCAGACCCCTATCAGCGCGACCATGAGCATAGGCATCTCCTGCTTCCCGCACGACGCTACTACCACCATAAACCTGCTGCACGAGGCGGACGTGGCGGTGTATAGAGCGAAGCTGAACGGGCGCAACTGCGTGGTGTGCGCTTCAGACGTGCCACAATCGCTAGACCTGGGGAGCATGCCTACCATGCCCGCAGAGGACCGCCTGGCAGCACCATACGCAGCCGCCTTCGTTCCCCGGCCCGCGGCGGTTGACAGGGGCACCCCTACATCCGTTAGCGCGCATGTCGTCCAGCCCGCCCAGCCCGCGCCCACAGGCAACGCACCTGTCGCCCTCACGACCGCTTCTTTGGCACCTGCGCAAGTCGCGGCTATGAATGGCCTCGCCAGGCCACAGAACAATAAGCAGACGGTAGTGCAGGCGGCACCAGGCAAAAGTAAGAGCGACAAGGTGCTGGTGCTCTACGTGGCGAGCGTAATCGCCGCCGGGGTAACGTCAACGGCGCTGGGGTTCAGCACTCACCCGCAGATTGACCTGCTCGCGCTCTGCCTGATTGTGACGCTCGCGACGCTGGCCGAATTGCTACAGGTAAACCTCTACGGGCCGGAGACGATGTCGGTGTCGGTGGCGGCCATGTTCGCGGCTGCGCTGGTAGCGGGCGTACCAGGGGTGGCATGCGCCTGCGCCGCCAATGTGCTGGTGAACTATATGAGGCGGCGCACCGCGCTGTATAAGGTTGCGTTCAACTGGGCGACGCACGTGCTGGCGGGTATGGTGCCGGTGGTAGTTATGCAAGCGATAGGGCTGCCCCTGCGCATGGAGAACCTGTTCGTGCTGGGGGTGCCCATCGTCCTTTCGTCCCTGGCTTACTACGCGGTAGACACGGGCCTGATCGCCACAGCCATAGGCCTGTCCAGTGGGGCCAACACGGTCAATACCTGGCGCGAGCGGTTCCAGTGGCTGGCTGGGCACTACGTAGTGCTGTGCATAATGGGCCTTTTCCTGGGGGTAGCCTACGCCGCGCAGGGGCCTGTGGGGTTGGTGGTATTCGCCATGCCCATAGCGATGATGCGCTTCTCGCAGAAGCAATACATCGAGCGCACCCAGGACAGCGTGCGCGAGCTTCAGCGCATGAACGCGGAGCTTACCCACGCCAACCAGGAGGTGGTAGAGGCGAGCGTGGCTATGCAGCAGCTAAACGAGGAGCTTTTCCTCACACTCTCCCGCATCATTGACGCCCGCGACCCATACGTGGGCGGGCACGCGGCCCAGGTTGCCGACTACGCGACGGCCATAGCGAACGAGCTGGGCCTCTCGCCGGAGCGCATGGAGCCTCTGAGGCAGGCGGGTTTCCTGCACGACATAGGCAAGATAGCCATCTCGGAGGCGATCCTGCACAAGCCCGCCAAGCTGACCGACGAAGAGTACGAGTACATAAAGACTCACGCGCCGTTGGGTGGGGAGTTCCTGGAGATGTGCCGGGGACTGCGCCATCTCGCGCCTTTCGTCAGGCACCACCACGAGCGGTGGGACGGCAGGGGCTACCCGGATAAGCTAAAGGCGGATGAGATACCATTGGAGGCGCGTATCCTCGCGGTATGCGATTCTGCGGAGGCGATGGCCTCAGACCGGCCATATCACCAGGGGATGCCCCTCAATGAGATCATAGCCGAGGTGAAGCGGTGCGCGGGCACTCAATTCGACCCGGCGGTGGCGGCGGCATTTGTGACGGTCGCGGAGCGCGAGCGGGAGCACCTGGTAGTCAACTCGGCGCGAGAAGTGCAGAAGAAGCGGTCGGAGAGCACCGATACGTCGCACCTTATTTCGGGTGGCCTCAAGACGACGCGTCTGACGACGGGGCCGCTACAGGGCGTAACGCCACAGGTAGCGTAGCTCCCCGCGTGTGGGAAGAGGTTTTCTTCTGTTGATAAATAAGCAAAAAGCGACGCCCGGCGTCGCTTATTGCTTATTTATCAACTTTACGATTATTGGGTGCTGTCGCCCCCGACGCTGCCCGTAGCGCCGCCATACCGTCCGGGGCCGCCTACGTCGTCGGCACCCTGCTCGCCGCCCTTGACCATCCCTGTGCGGGCGTCGCTATTCTCCATCTCTACCGTGAGGTCGGTACCTGTGCCGGTGTTGCCGAACTCGCCAAACTGCTCGCCCTCGCCACTCCCTTGCTCCGTGCCCTCGGTGCCGCCGCTATATTGCGCGACACTGGATGAGGATGCGCTGCCAAGCTCGTTCGAGCTACCAAGCGTGTCTGTCGCAGGGCTACCGTAATCTTCTATGTCGGGCCCACCGCCACCTTCTGTATTATCTATGTCGGGGTCGGGCCTACCGCCGCCCTCCGTATTATCCTTATTCATTGTCGGTCCTCCTGTGAGTGTATAGGGTGCCGGTAACTCGGCGTGTCCCCACTGAGCGTAAGGAAGAGCAAGTGGTATGCCATCGCGAGTGGTCAGTGGTCAGGGGCTAGGGGTCAGATATTGGGCGTTAGCGTATCTACTGGTTCCTGATCCCTAACCCCTTATCCCTGACCCCTGTCATCGCACTTGCCTGCGGCGGTTTTGGTCGTAGAGGAGGTATGCGCCGAGGGCGATCAGGCCCAGGGGCCATAGCCTGCCGAAGACCCACATCTCGGCCAGACTGGAGAGGACCAGTATTGAGCCTGGTATCAGAGACCACCAATGTTTGCGCTCGAAGAGCCAGATGAGGCAGAAGCCGAGGCCCAGGGTGAATGCCGTTACGTCGCCGCCCGTCCAGAAGGTGGGTAGCGGGAGGTTGGAAATGACTTCGCCAACGCCGATGCCGAGTAAAATAGCCCCCGGTATGAGGAAACCGACGCGGTAGGCTGAGCGCGTGTTGAAGTAGGCGTACATGAAAATGCTGCCGATGAGCAGCACTATAATCTCGCCAAAACCGCTGAAGATAGAGAATTGCTGCAAGAGGAAAAGCACGCCACCACCGACCAGGATGAGGCCCAGGATCGTGCGCTCGCGGGCGCGGCGGTCAGCAGGCGGCTGGTAGTGGTAAGGCAGATTGGTCGGATTCGTAGGCTGAGGCGGCTGCTGGTAGGGGGGGACAGCGTTAGTGTAGTCGTTGCGGGGTTGTTCAGCAGAGGAGCCGTTGCCTGGTTGGGCAGGGCTTGGTGCCTGGTAGGGGGCGGGTTGGGGCTGCGTAGTCGGTCCACCCTGTGGTGGAAAGTAGCGTGTCGCGCCGGGGTCGGTATTTTGCTGTTGCGGGGGCGGTCCCGCGTTTCGTGGGCGTTCTTCCATATCTCATTCTCCTGTCTTGTGTTTAGCGGGTTTCCACTCATATACGCAGGACTGAGGAGCGACGTTGCACATTCCAGGGAGCATATTTACGGCTTATACAGGCGGTTGGCCTCTATGTAATCGCGCACCGCATCGGGCAAGCGATACCTGGTGGATAGGTCGGCGGCCACACGGCGGCGTATGTCTGTGCCGGAGATGTCTATCAAGGGGGCGTCTACCCAATCGAGGCGCTTTTCAAGCTGGGGCAGCGCCACTATTAGCGAGGGCATATCCGGCTGCACTCCGGGTCTTCGCACAACCGCGAGACGCACATGAGCAAGGATGCCGGAGGGGTCGCGCCACATAGGGAATGTAGAGAGCGAATCTGCTCCCACGATGAACCACATCTCTACCCCTGGGCCGCTCCACTCTTGCCTGAGCGCGGCTACCGTATCCACCGTGTAGGAGTGGCCTGGGCGGACCACATCTACACTGGATAGCACGAAGTGGGGGTTGCCCGCGATAGCAAGCTCCACCATCGCTACGCGGTGCTCTGCGGGCGTCACGTACTGGCCGCTCTTGAGGGGTTGGCTGCCTGTGGGCACGAACAGCACGAGGTCGAGCGATAGAGATTCTCGCACGCTCTCGGCCATGATGAGGTGGGCAATGTGTATGGGATCGAACGAGCCGCCCATTATGCCGATGCGGCGGGCCTGCATATGAGCAGGCATCAGAGTACGTCCACATCCGCGCCTGGGTAGAGCGCCCTGAGCCTTTCAATTACCAGGGCGGTAACAGCTATACGCTCGGTGGAGGGCACCCAGAACTCCACTCGCAGCCGGGCTATGCCTTCCTTTATCCCTTCTAGAGCGGTGGCGGGCGGGGGCGTGGCGGCAATTCCTTCCAGGTCGTTGAGCGCGTCCGTTATCTGGCGGCCCATCTCGGTCAGGTTGCCGCCCTGGGTGCTGACGATCACCAACTGGCGTTTGAGGTCGGTGGCGGAGCGGTTGGTGATGATCTCGGTCAGCACGACATTGTTTGGCACGATCATCTGCAAGTTCTCGTCGGTACACAGGACGGTGGTGCGTAGCTCTATACCCAGCACCACGCCGGTGGCCTCCTTGACCGTTATCCGGTCGCCTATGCGGAAGGGCTGTTCCATGAGTATGTAGATGCCCGCGATGACGTTCTTCAGGAGGTCCTGCATCGAGAGGGAGATCGCCAGGCCCGCAGCGCCCACCAGGGCGAGCAGCCCCGTCCAGTCGACCCCGAAAGAGGGGAGGATAGAGACCACGCCCAGGAACATGACGCCCACCTGGGCCAGGTTGCCCAGCAGGGTAGCTGTATTAAGGCTAACGCGGCCCCTCGCCCTGGATAGCACTCGCACCACCCAGCGTCTGGCGACACGGGCTAGCACGAGCGCCACGCCCAGTATCAGCAGGGCGCGACTGATATTGAGGAGTAATTGTATGAGTGGGTCGTTTAGACTTAGAGCGCCGAAATATGGCATGACAACAACTCTCGCATCACAGAGCGTTCACCGCAGAAGTCTCGTATGATTTGGCCCAGCCTATATGCCGATGTATTTTGCTACCAGGCCACGCGCTATGCCTGCATCTTCCGTGCCCTTGACGATGACGCGGCCATCGCCAAATATAGTTAGTTCGTTCGAGCCGGTTCGCAGGCGCACCAGGTAGTCGTTGGCCAACACTTCGCCCGCGCCGCTATTTTGCAGACGCGCGCCGATTAGCCGCAGGTCGAGCTTGCCTCCACCCATCGCAAGACGCACCTGGACGGCATCACGCCCGCACAGGCGAACGCCGTCGCGGCCCCACGCTTCGTCCTCAAGGTACTCTAAGCGGTGGTGGACGCACGCCACACAGTCGGGGTTGCGGGGCACCTCGAAACGCTCCCAGCTACCAGCCCACAGGTCCGCCACCAGCAACCCGACAGCAGGTTCGCCACCGACAATCAGCTTGATAGCTTCGGCGGCGGCTACGGCAGCCATAGCATGGGCGGCTGGACCCAGCACGCCCGCTACGTCGCACGTCTCGGTGGTGCCTACAGCGGGCATGGCTGGATAGAGGCAGCGCAGGCAGGCGTTCTCGCCCGGCGCGACGGTAAGGCTCACCCCGCTCACGCCTACCACGCCCGAATATACCCAGGGTATACCCAGCTTGATGCAGGCGTCATTCAGCAGGTAGCGGGTTTGGAGGTTGTCGGTGCCATCTAGCACTACAATTTTGGATTTTAGATTTTGGATTTTAGATTTTGGATTTGTTGAGAGCAGGTCGAGGGCGTTTTCGGGGGTTATGTCTATTATCCAGGGTTCTACGTTGACTTCGGAGTTTATCTCGGTGAGACGCTTCGCGGCGGCGGCGGCTTTGGGGAGGCCGCTTTCAATGTCGTTCTCTGTGTAGAGGGATTGGCGTTGGAGGTTGTGCAATTCAAGATAGTCGCGGTCGGCCAGCCGCAAAGTGCCCACGCCCGCCCTGGCTAGCATCTCGGCCATACTTGAGCCGAGCGCGCCCACGCCTGCTATGACGACGGTTGCAGCGCGCAGACTGTCTTGCCCCTCGCGGCCTACCTGGGGGAGGATGGTCTGGCGGGAGTAGCGGTCGAGGAGTTTTGAGTTTGTTTCGTCGTGAGGCTGCATGAGTATCTTGACCGTATTTTTATTCTGGTTGATAAGGATGTAGATAGAACGATCCCATGTCAAACGCGTCTTGTGCGTGCCGCCACCACACTTCGTAGTGTAAGGCTAGTTCTTCGTCGTGTAACTCCTCAGATAGGGTTATAATCACATCTGCTTTTTCTTCAGACGTAAGAATCAACGAAGCTGCAGGACCACGATTTTCCGCAGTGTACGGTTCACTGAGAAGGCTCGTGAGTTGCTTGAGCAAGTCTAATCCGTAGGAAGGTAACGGGTCTAAGAACCTGAAACAGACTCCAATTGGTTTCCCTGAGGGCGATGAAATATACCTGGGAGGCCAAAAACCGGCATCGCTGCTGAAATCTGAAGCGATATCCTCCGCAAGATCAAAGTAATTGATTTCCAAGGCCTCAGCCATATCCAGGTTCCAACTTCTGCATCTCACGCATGGCGGCTTCTGCCGTTTTCCTCTACAGCAGCTAAATACTCGCGAATAGCATCAGCATCCTGAATGTTCTCTATCGCGTGTTCCTCCGTGTCCCCTTGCGACCAGCACCCAGGCAATCCGGGGCATGAGGCGCTATAGCCTTCGTCGGACTTCCGCAACATTATCTTGTAATTCATATACGTGTAACCTCAACGATGGATGAGTTATCGCACGAATTGATAAAGCGAGAGATTGGGGACACGCTGAAAGTGTGCGGTGTTACGCGTGACCAACGTAAGGTCATGGTGGATAGCGGTCGCGGCAATGAGTAGGTCAAAATCACCTATCAAGTTACCTTGGGCTCGAAGTTCGCCACGAACGCGGGCAAACTCCTGCATTATCGATTCGTTGAGAGGAAGAATGTCTACATCACGAAGGAACGCCAGGAAAACTTGTTCATGTCTAAGAGGGTCTGCTCCGTGATAAATCCCTTCGTAAATTTCACCGTAGGTAATGAGGCTAACCGCCAATCCTTCTTCCGAAAGCGATGTGAGTAGTGTTTGAGCGTCAGCCCGACCTTTCAATGCAGCTACTACCCAATCGGTATCAATGAGGTAACTCATAACTCTACAGCGGGCTTGGGCAACACTCGCCTGCTCTCATAGATATTATTCAGGAACGTATCTACATCAACATCGCTCCAACCACCGAACGATGATAGGAACGCTTCGTGGTCTGCTGCGGTCCTGCCTTTACTAAGCTTCGCCTTCACCTGGGCAGGCTGCAAAACAATTATCTCGCCCGCTTGCCGCTCAACTTCAACAATCTCGTTATCACGGAGCACGCGGTCAAAGACATCTTCGACATTATTAGAGAACTCATCGAACGGTATACGTACTACTGCTTTGCCCATGCCTTTATCTCCCAATACACTCGGTACTCGGTACTCGGTACTCGGTACTCACTTCACCATAGCAGCCTCTATTGCCTCCTGCACAGTCGCCACTGAGAGGCCTTGCAAGCCCTGGGGTAGAGCGGGTTTGCGAGTGGAAGGTGGGTAGATGGCGCGCTTGAAGCCGAGCTTGGCGGCTTCTCCCAGGCGGCGCTCTAGCTGGCCCACGCTCCTTAGCTCGCCGGAGAGGCCGACTTCGCCTATGAGCGCCATGTCGGGCGACACGGGTACGTCGCGGTAGGAGGAGGCGACGGCTGCGGCCACCGCGAGATCGACCGCAGGCTCCGAGATTTTGAGGCCGCCCACTACGTTCACGTATATATCCTGGTTGGACAGGCCCATGCCCACGCGCTTTGTTAGCACCGCTGTAAGTAGGAGGAGGCGGTTGAGGTCTATGCCGTTGGCGGTGCGGCGGGGCAGGCCAAAGGTGGTAGACGACGTGAGCGCCTGCACCTCTACCAGTATGGGTCGCGTGCCCTCCAAAGTCACGGCCACCGAAGCGCCGGGCGCGCCGTTGCTCCGCTCAGCCAGGAAGGCCGCCGACGGGTTGCTCACCTCGATCATTCCCTCGTTGCCCATCTCGAACACGCCTACCTCGTTGGTCGAGCCGAAGCGGTTCTTCACGCCCCGGAGCAGGCGGTACTGGTGGTACCTGTCGCCCTCGAGGTAGAGCACCGCGTCAACCATGTGCTCAAGCACGCGCGGCCCGGCGAGAGCGCCTTCCTTCGTGACATGCCCCACCAGGAACATAGGGATATTCCGCATCTTGGCGAGGCGCGTCAATCTGGACGTACATTCGCGCACCTGGCTCACCGACCCGGCAGCCGAGGTGAGGTCGGGTAGGTAGACGGTCTGTATCGAGTCGATGATGACCAAGCCCGGCTGCAAGATGTCTATCTGCGTCAATATCCCTTCAAGGTCGGTCTCGGAGAGGAGGAGCAGCCTTTCGGGGTTGAGATCGAGGCGGGAGGCGCGCATCTTTATCTGCTGCGGACTCTCCTCACCCGACACGTAGAGAACCGGCTTGTCGCCCCACAGGGCTAGCTCGGCGCTTACTTGCAAGAGCAGTGTAGATTTTCCTATACCTGGATCTCCCCCAATCAGCACCAGCGAGCCGGGCACGATACCCCCGCCCAGCACGCGGTTGAACTCATCGCCGGGCACCACCATGCGGGTGAAATTCTCGTTCTGCACCTGCGAGATCGGCATGGGGCGATTGCCTGTACCGTCGGGGCGCGCGTAGGTGGGTTGGGAGGCGGTTGAGGCGCTGACTGTGGTCTCTACGAAGGTGTTCCACTCGCCGCAGTCGGGGCAGCGCCCGGTCCACTTGGGCTGCTCGCCGCCGCACTGCTGGCAGACGAACATTGTACGGCTTTTAGATTTGGGTGGCATTTGTGCGCTCTTTTCTAGTTTGCTCTGCTGTACCTTAAAGTATAACATGGCAGAGGCACACGAGTACTAGATTAAGTGCGGCTCAATCTAGCCGAGAGACTACATGGTGGTCGTGAGCAAGAGCTTACGGAGCAGTAGCCGTGATGACGTCTGAGTATATACGGTCAGCTATACCTACCGCGCTACACTGCTGCCCGCAGGTGCGCCTGTGGTTATATTGACGCACCAGCCGCCCTCTATTTCCCCTGAGAACCCTGCAAAATCATCCACAATGTACAGACCCCATACGCCTTCGGGCTTGGTGCCATTAAATATGGAGAGGGTAGGGCTTTGCAATGCTGCAGGTGGAGGCTTCGGAAATTCGTCTATTGACTGCTCATAGTTGGTGGGCTTATATGTACCCGATGGAGGTGGACTGCTGTCGGGCACAGGCGGCGCTCCATCCTGGAACGTGAGATCGAGGTTCCGTACATCTACGTGCCCCGCCGCGTCCGACATCAAGATGGTGCTATGACCTTCCGGCCCCACCAGCATCATATCCACATCATCAGCAAAGTTATGCCGAAAGTCTTTGATGTCCACCGTGAGACCTGCCACAACCCCCGGCAGACCGGACACGATAATTTCAGAGGCGTAAGGGCTTGCAACACGGAAATGGTTTATGATAATAGGCTGGGTATTGCAGAACGCGGAACTTGTAGATACGGCTGGTCGAGACTGAGTCCCATACACGGTTGCTGCCCCTGCCGCTTGTATTTCCAGGGACAGAAGGAGTACCAATCCAATAGCAAGCACGGGGGTCAATCTTGCTATAGAATAGTTGCGACTGCTGATTCTGATCATAGGACCTCACCCTCACAACTGTATTGCTGATGCCGGCTCCTTTTGCGGAGAATCACAGTATATTCCACTCTCTGCCGGTTATGCAAAGATGGTCAACAGAATAAAAGCACGACCTTACTTTAGACGCAAGTAATTTTGCAGGTCCTACGGGGTGTTTGGCAAAGTAACCAGTTTCCCCAGGTAGGGCGTCGCACCCCAGAAGCTCTTGAGGGCATTGTATTCTTCTACGAGCCTGGCATCCCCCGGCTCGCCACGCTTCACCGCTCGTATCATCAGGTTGCGGTTCGTGTGCTCCGACGACACGAACTCCACCACGTCAGTCTTGTAGCCCATGATGCGCAGGATTTGGGCGCGGAAGGCATCGGTCAGGATGTCGGCCATGCGCTCCTTCAGGATGCCGTGCTGGAAGACTGGCTTGAACGGCTCTGTCGTGCCTAGCTGCTCGTTGAGATCATGGTGGCAGCAAGGCACGCTCAGTATCAGGCGGGAGTTCCACCTGATGCCTTGCGCTAGAGCCTCGTCGGTAGCCGTGTTGCAAGCGTGGAGGGCGAGTACGATGTCGGGCGGCGCGTCCGGCACGTAGTCAATGATGGCCGACTTGCGGAAGCATACCTGCGAGAAGCCCAGCTTAGTTACGTTAGCATTGCTCTTCTCAACCAGGCTTTCGTTTACGTCAATGCCCACAAGGTTCGTAGGGATACCCAGCACGTCGTTGAGGTAGTGGTAGACTGCGAAGCTGAGGTAGGAGGAGCCGCTGCCACAATCGAGGATGTTTATGGGGGTCTTGTCGAAGCTGCGTAGCTCGCCCGTATGCTCAAGCAGCTTCAGGAATTCATTAATCTGGGCAAACTTGTCGTGCATGCCTGGGCGTATCTGCCCCTGCGCGTTCATGATGCCGAGCGTCTGTAGGAAAGCGTCCGGCTTGCCTGTGGGGAGTGGGAGGGCCTTAGCATGGTCGTGGGAGAGGTCCGGCTGTTGCTTACCGGAGGCAGGCTTGCTCCTGTGGAAGATTGGTTTGCCGTCCTTCGTTATCTGCACTTGTAGGTTCTCGCCTGTAGACTTAAACTGTATGAGGCTGAACGGCAGCGCCAGCGCCTCGTTCAGCTTGCTCTCGGCCTCACCGCCGCGATAGTTCTTGGTGATGTCCTTGCGCTCGTCGAAGTAGGAGAATTGCAGGTGCCTCTCCCCCTTGACGAGCACGGGGCGCACGACTATCCTGCGCCAGGGGATGTCTCGACCCTTGATTGGGCCTTTGAGGGTGAGGCGGATGAAGGTTTCTTCATCGAGGGCCAGCGTTTTGATAGTTTGTCTGTAATCATCTGTCATAAGAAAAGTATACAACGTAAGGGCACGACAGGCATATCTGTCGCGCCCCTTCGGTTTGCTCACCTGAGCAGTTGGTGAGATGGGAAGAGTAATATTTGCTTATGGTTGGCAATTGGGGAAGAAGGTGTTGGCGGTAATCTTAGCCACCTGCTCCCTAGTGGAGTTGTTGCCCCATCTGAAGTATGGCTTGCTGCCCACTCCGCAGGGTTCCCCAACTCCGCCGCACGGGTATCCGCCCATTGCAAAGTACCGCGCATAATGTACGTGTCGTGCGACCCAAGCACGCTCGCCCGCGATATCGAGACCCTCTCCTCCAACTACCAACTTACCTCCGCGCATGATTGCTATGTTCCCAGACCTACGACCTGGAGACTGTCGCGGTGCTGGATAGAAGGTAGGGTTCCATATATTGAAGCAAACACTTAGCCAGGAACGGTTCGGGACATTGGCGCTCAAGGCAGGCAACGTAACTACGAAGGGCAAGTGCCCTTCGTAGTTACGTTGCCTGCCTTACCGAGGAGAAGCACTCTCCCGTATGACGCCCCATGCACCATCGGAAACCTGATAGGTGTCCTTATGGCTGCTCAATCAGCACGGACGGCGTATTAGCCGGCAAGGCTGGATAGGAGGGGGAAGCAGGCAAGCTTCCTGTCGTGAAACGCCATGTGCGGTCGAAAGCTAGCTGCTGGATGGTGCCTCTGGCATGAACGATGTAAGTGGTATGAGGTTGTAAAGGGCTGATGGCAATCAGCGCATAGCAGTTAAAACTGGGACAATCAGGAGGATTTGGGTGGGTGGGTACCAGGTCTCCTGATGATGTGCGTAGCTCGGCTGCATCAACGTGGAGCACCCCGCGTTCACCTTGCAGTGTGAATGGGTATCCGACTGGTCGTTGGGCACCAGGAGGTAATGGGTCGGGCGATTCACCTCCATCCCACTCTGGAGGCACATTGATCTGGTTGTCCACCGGATAAGCCAGTGGGAAAGGCGTTGGTGTTGTGGGTTCCGGAGGGCCTTCGCCGAAGTCCATTACGTCAACTGCCTGCCTGCCATTGCCCTCTTGCTGCGAGCCACTGCCATAACCCGTGTAGCGAGCCTTGACATCTAGCATAATGACGCGGTGGTAGATCGTAGACATCCATCCATCTACACCGGCCACTGGTTCACCGATGAAATGCATGACCTCTGCGCCGCCCCACCACTCGAAGCCTGCCGCCCGAATACGATCAGACGGCCAGCGCCCAGTATAGCTTGGCTTGCCCTCAACCTCGCCGTGAGGCCCGTAGGTCATAGCCGAAGGGTCATTATGGTTGAGCAGGTAATAGTTGGCGTGGTATTGAGTGGCGGCCTGTATTGAGGGGTGGATCTGGAGCAAGGGCAAGCTGGCTATGTTACGGTAGATATTCAGCCAGTTGACTGCCCTACTCGGGGCAGGAAGCGCGCTGTAGACGATCTTAGCCAGGTGCCCACGCAACGCATTGCCACTTCCGCGGAAATAGCGCCGATGCAACTCGTCGCAAGGCTCGCCTAACCCACCGCAGGTGTAGCCGCTAATGATACCTTTGCTCACTGCCGTTTCAACGAACTGGTAGAATGTGGAGCCACGGGCGACGTCGGCAAAGGTTGCGTTTGGCGGATCGAGCAGGGTCCAATTGGCCCCTATCGCCACGATCTTACAAAGCTGCCCTCGAGATACTTCTCTGTTCGGGCGGAAATATGGTCGGTTGGCAACATCGCATGGCTCGCCTGATCCGCCACACCCATAGCCATTGATGATACCCGCATGGTTGGCCGCTTCGATGACTCCGAAGTACACGGAGCTAGTGGGTACATCCGAGAAGGTATAGTTGCCGTCTGGCGGGGTGTAAGTAGGGATGGCGAAAGCTTTGCCCACAATCTTAACTACCTGAGCGCGCGTAGAGGTGTTAGAAGGGCGGAAGGTGGCATCCGTGTAACCTGAAATAATTGCTTGCGAAGCCAGGTAGCTGACAGGGATATAGAAGTAATCAGATTCTCGAACATCGCTAAATAAGACAAAGCTCCCCGCAGCTGGCAAGGAAGTGGCGCTGGCCGTGGCTGTGGCTCCGGCGGGGACAAATGTGGTCGTTGGAGTGGCACCTGTGCCACCTTGATCATACGCTCTGATCATCCAGTTGCCAGGCATTCCGAAACTATCTATTAAGCCGAGCTGATCATTGCTGCCAAGATTGTTGATGTCCGGGGGACTGTTGTCGGCGTTGGCGACAACCCACGATCGCTGCTGAGACTGGGTTGTATCTATTGACGCAGAATAAAGAGCAGGCGAATAGCCATCGCGCGCATAGGTGTTCTCGAAGCCGACATAGATATCGCCGCCGGGACCAGGGATCGTCATGTTGACGTTATAAGTCTCGAACGTCTGCAACGATCCAATCGTAATCAGTTGCTGCCCCACCAGCGTGGCGTTTGATGGGCCGTTATCACCATCAGCATCCCGGTAAACGAGCAATGTAGCTTGCTTGCCAACTAGCGTGCCACCCGACGAGCTGGGAGGCCAAAATACGCTGATTGACTGTAGGGTGATAGGGAAGGAGCTTGATGAAGGGGTGAACCGGTTGAGCCACAAGGCTGCATACTCGGTGCTATCTTCAGTAAAGGCAACCTGGTTCTCCCTCGTACCGTCGTCCAACTGAAAAGTGACGGGAGCATCAGACGCGCCGCTAGAGCCACCCGATTTCGGGCTGGCGGGAGTAGAGAACACACCAGGTGTGCCCGTACTGACAGGTTTCACGATGCCAGGTGCGACACCATCACCAGACCGGAGCGTGGACTTGCCTTTGTGGCTCGGTGATAGAGGCGGGTGGTGGGGAATCGATAGCATTAGCCCTTGTGGCGCTGCTTGGCGCCCCTGGGCACTTCCAGGCTGGGTGCCTATTATTGTAAGCAGGGTCAAAGCTATAACAAAACCTATTATCGTGATCAATGTCGCCTTCATTATCCCGCTCCTTCTATTTGGGTGCTTCAAACGGCGTCAGACAGCCTCATGCCTCCTCTCATAGAGCCGGAGAACCCTACGATAGGCAAGTTATATACTAAACCGGGTATGAGCGCTACTATACATATGTAGCAACTACATGTGCCTTCTAAGTTGAGGCGACACCTGGTACAGTGACCGGATTATACATCAAACGCTACTGGGAGTCAATACTCTGTTGAGGAAGATGACGAAGCAAGTGTTCTTATCGCGTTCTCCGGATGCGGCAAGTAGACTATAACCATGTCTAATATTCCGGATTAAACAGAAATGAAGGGTCGGCACAAGCCGACCCTTCACACTAGACTAACTACTTAGAACCTATTACTCTTTCGCATCCCCCGCCGGGCCACCGCCCGCGCCCGCGCCGGAAAGCTCAGGCTCGCGGTCTTCGGTTGGTGTTTCGGCCTTGTCGTACTCCTCCTGGGAGTTCAGCTTGAGAAGACCGTCCTCGACGGTCACGTAGACCGAGGTGTTGGCGAGGAAGCGCTGCTCCAGCATGCCTTCGGCCAGGGGGTCTTCGATGAGGTTCTGGATGATGCGGCGCAGGGGGCGAGCGCCGAAGTTGTGGTCGTAGCCTCGCGTCGCCAGCAGTTCCATAGCCTCGTCCGTGACCTCTAGCTCGATGCTCTGCTCCTTGAGCTGGGTGCGCACGCGAGTGAGCATCAGGTCGGCGATGTGCCGGATGTGGGCGGTGTTCAGCGAGTGGAACACGATTACGGCGTCCAGGCGGTTGAGGAACTCAGGCCGGAACGACTTCTTAAGCTCCTGCAATACCTTGTCTTTCATCGTCTCGTACTCGCGGGCCGCCGTCTTCGCCTCGTCGGAGCGCACCGAGAAGCCGAGCGTCACGTCGCGGTTGATGATGTCCGCGCCAACATTCGATGTCATTATGATGATGGTGTTGCGGAAGTCCACCTTGCGGCCCTTGGCGTCCGACAGGTTGCCGTCCTCCATGATCTGTAGGAGCATGTTGAACGCTTCGGGGTGAGCCTTCTCGATTTCGTCCAGTAGGATGACCGAGTAGCTCTTGCGGCGCACGGCCTCGGTAAGCTGGCCGCCTTCCTCATAGCCCACGTAGCCCGGAGGCGAGCCTACCAGACGTGAGACGTTGTGCCTCTCCATGAACTCCGACATGTCTATCTTGATGAGTGCGTCTTCGGAGCCGAACATGAACTCGGCAAGCGCCTTCGCAAGCTCCGTCTTGCCCACGCCGGTCGGTCCCAGGAAGATGAAAGAGCCGATGGGGCGCTTGGGATCTTTCAGCCCGGCACGCGCCCGGCGCACCGCTTTCGCCAGGTTGGTTACGGCCTCGTCCTGGCCGATTACGCGGCTGTGTAGCTCCGACTCCATCTGTAACAGTCGCTCCGATTCCTCGCCCGCGATGCGGGTCAGGGGGATGCCGGTCCACATGGAGACCACCTGGGAGATATCCTCCTCGGTGACGTAGAGGGTGTCGGCGCTCTTCTCGGCCTGGAAGCCCTCTTCCATGCGGGCGATGCGCTTGCGGAGGTCCTGCTCGCGCTCGCGCAGATCGGCTGCCCGCTCGTAGTCCTCGGAGGCTACCAGGCTTTCCTTCTCCTTCGAGATGACCTCCAGTTCCTGCATGGCGTCGCGCAGGCCGGTAGGTTGGGCCGCCCGGTAGAGGCGCACGCGGCTGGAAGCCTCGTCCACCAGGTCAATGGCTTTGTCGGGCAAGAAGCGGTCGGTGATGTACCGTGCCGCCAGGCTGGCCGCAGCCTTCAGGGCCTCGTCAGTTATCTTGAGGTTGTGGTGCTCTTCGTAGAGGCCCACGATGCCGCGCAGGATCGCCAGCGTGTCTTCGGGTGAAGGTTCGTCTACGTGGACGGGCTGGAAGCGGCGCTCAAGGGCGGCGTCGCGCTCGATGTACTTGCGGTACTCATCAAGCGTGGTCGCGCCGATGGTCTGTAATTCGCCGCGAGAGAGAGCAGGCTTGAGGATGTTAGCGGCGTCCACCGCGCCCTCAGCCGCGCCCGCGCCCACCAGGGTGTGTAGCTCGTCAATGAAGAGGATGGCGCTGCTGTCCTTGATCTCGGCCACGACCTTCTTCAGACGCTCCTCGAACTCGCCACGGTACTTGGTGCCAGCCACCAGCGCGCCCATATCAAGGGCCAGCACGCGCTTCCCGCGCAGGGTCTCCGGCACTTCGTTGTTGATGATACGCTGCGCTAACCCCTCTACTATAGCGGTCTTGCCGACGCCCGGCTCGCCTATGAGGGCGGGGTTGTTCTTGGTGCGGCGCGACAATATCTGGATTACACGCTCGATCTCTTTCTGGCGGCCAACCAGGGGTCCCAGCTTGCCTGCCGCCGCCAGCGCGGTGAGGTCGGTGCCAAGCGCGTCCACATAGGGGGTCTTGCTTGAGGTCTTGCCGCCGCTGCCGGACGAATAACCGCTGGAGCTTTTGAGCACTTCTATCACCTGGCCGCGCACCTTTTCGAGCGACACGCCCAGGCTCTCGAGCACACCGGCTGCTATCCCCTCACCCTCGCGCACGAGGCCGAGGAGCAGGTGCTCGGTGCCGATATAGTGGTGGTTGAGGCGGCGCGCCTCGTCCACTGCCAACTCGATGACGCGCTTGGCGCGGGGGGTAAGCCCTATCTCGCCCAGCACCTGGCGGTCACCCCGCCCGATGATGAACTCGACCGCCGAGCGCACCTTGTGCAACTCTATACCTAAATTGTTCAATACGCGGGCAGCGACGCCGTCGCCTTCGCGTACCAGGCCAAGCAGTATATGCTCGGTGCCTATGTAGTTGTGGTTGAAGCGTTGCGCTTCTTCCTGGGCTAGCTGCAATACTTTGCGGGCTCGTTCTGTAAATTTATCAAATCGGTCTGTCATCTGTCATCTCTCCAGCGCCGGAGGGTGCCCGGCGAACCCTTTTGGATACTTCAGTAAGGGTAGTGGTGGTGAGAACCAAGTGCGAGGGCAACGTCCTCGGTCCTCCGTCTCCTATCTCGTTATGCAGAGCCTATGTCTTTCCTGGGGTTTGTTCTATATTATAATACGCTAATGAACTGCTGATAGTTGCCCTTATCCACTTGCATATGCTTGCTATTCAGTTCGTATCTTAAGAATACTTTGCTATGCCGCGCGTGTCAAGAGCAGAAAGCACAACTTTATACCTAGTTTTAGGAGGCCCTTAGGTAGGGGGTAGTTACCGTCAGCGCCTGTGGGGGATACGTAATGCGTAGTACGTATTGCGTATTGGTTCGATCTCAGATCGGCCAATACGCAATACGTACTACGCATTACGTCTTAGACATCTAAGTATTGGCGTTATCTGCCTCTCCCGTGCCGCCGCTATCGGCTGTCGAGGGCATGCCTTCAGCACCGCTCATCGCGCCGGAGTCTGCGGTATCGCTCTCCTCGCCCACGGTTGCCTCTGATGCGCCGGAGGTGTCCGCCATGTCAGCGACATCGTTCAAGGTCTCACCTGAATCGGAAGCGCCGGTGCCGATGTTGGTATCGGCTGCGGAAGGAGCGGCGGTATCGCTATCGCCGGCATCTGCGGATGTGTCGCTTACTCCTGAGTCACTCGTATCGTCGGCATCCGTAGCAGTATCAGTTTCCCCAGCCGTATCATCTGCGGCCGGGACGGCGCTATCGCTGCCGCCTTCATCTGTCGTTTCAGATGCCTCTGCATCGCTTGTGCCCGTGTCGCTGATGTCGTCACCCATACTGGGCAGGGCATCGGCCTCCGGCGCGGTATCAGCGTCCGTGCCAGCATCAACGTCCGCAGCCATATCGGTGGCTACGGCGTCTGTCGCAGCTTCGGTATCGCCTTCTGCTGTGGTTTCGGTATCGCCTTCCGTCGCGGCTTCGGTGTCGGCTGTGGAGGGCATCATGGCTTCTGGGCCACCTGCGTCGTCTGTCCCGGTGCCGGTATCTTCGGCGGCAGGTTCAGCGGTTGCAACTGCATCGACGTCTGCACTCGCTCCGCTCTCGTCCTGGACCACTTCACCTGACGGTGCGGCTTCCGCTGCCATGTCTACGTCAGGGCCTGTGGCACTCTCGTCAGGGGCGGCTTCACCCGATGGCTCGGCGGCTTCTTCGACAGTGTCCGCACCCGCTCCGGCGCTTGCCCTGCTTTCGTCCTGGGCCACCTCGCCCGATCCAGATTCAGCTATGGCAGCAGTGCTAGCAGCATAATCACTCGCCGCCGCATCCTCCGCGTCCTCGTTATCAGACTGGCGCATAGCATGGGCGCTGAATGCCGCGGCAAGCGCGGTCATTGGCTGGTCCTCGTCGGGCATGTCCCGGCGACCGCCACCACCCGTCTGTCCTTCGGAGGGCCTGGTTGTACCTTGCCGCTCGCCTCGGCGCTCTTGCGGTTTGGCCGGGGCTGCGTAGCCCTGCGGAGTGGGTCCGGCGGGTGATTCCGCGCTCAGCACGGGACCCGTCGTGGCGGCTTCCTCTGCGGCAGCCGGTGTCACTACGTCGGGCATCGCCGTCTCTGCTGAACCTTCCGCCCCCTCAGGTGCCTGCGTGCCCTCATTCATGCGCTTCAGGGAGAGGCCGATGCGCTTGCGGGCAGGGTCTATGCGGATAACCTTCAGGTCGAGGGCGTCGCCTTCCTTCACCACGTTTTTGGGGTGAGCCACGCGCCCTTCGGCTAGCTCGGATACGTGGATAAGGCCCTCTATGCCATCGTCAAGGCGGGCGAACGCGCCGAAGGTGGTTATCTGGGTGATTGTGCCCCTCACCACCTGGCCTAGCTGGTAGGTGTCGGTGATGGTCTCCCAGGGTTCGGGCTGGGTGCGCTTGAGCGACAGGGCGATCTTGCGCTCGTTGGGGTCAACCGACAGCACGTAGACGTTGATGCGGTCGCCTTCCTTGAGCACTTCACGCGGGTTGGATACGCGCTTCCAGGAGAGTTCGGAGAGGTGGATGAGGCCGTCCGCCCCGCCGATGTCCACGAAAGCGCCGAAGTCGGCAATCGAGGTGACTGTGCCGGGGCGTACCTGCCCAGGCTCAAGCTCGCGCATGAGGCGAGCACGCATGCCCTCGCGCTGCTCCTGCATCGCCTGGCGCTCCGATAGGATCAGGCGGTTGCGGTTGCGGTTGATCTCGATGATCTTGAGGGGCAACGTCTGGTTGTGGAGGCGGGCTAGCTCTGCCTGCTTGTTGGCCTCACCCGGAGGCATGGATGATATCTGCGAAGACGGAACGAAGCCGCGTATGCCCTCAAGGTTGACCAGCAGGCCACCTTTGTTGTGCCCGACGACTTGCGCCTGGATGATCTCGCCAGCCTCGAACCTCTTGTGGAGGTCGCGCCATGCTCGCTCCTGGCGGGCGCGGTCGAGGGAGAGTATGGCGTTGCCGTCGCTGCTCTCAGGCTGCACTACCGACACCAGCACTTCATCGCCAATCTGGAGGGCTTCGCGCTCGGTATCGCTGAGGCTCTGCGCCTCGCGGCTGGGGATGATACCCTCGGTCTTGCCGCCGATGTCCACCATGATCTCGTCGCGGTCCACCTTCATGATGGAACCTTCGATCACGTCGCCATACTTGAGCGTGCGATACTGCTGCTCGGAGGCTTTCAACAGGTCTTCCATCGAAGCGTTGGCGGCTACGTCATTCAAGCGGGGGTCGCGCGCGCTATGCACGACCATCTCGTCCTGCGCGCTCTCTTCTCCCTGGGCTTGAGCCTGGGCAGGGCGGCGAGGCGTGGGCGGCGGCTCAACACTATCAGCTTCAGCTTCGTAAGTGCCGGTCTCATCGCCAGCATCCGTCCCGACAGCATCTACGGCATTTGCGTCCGCGCTTTCTACAGCTACATCAGCTACATCAGCTACATCAGCTACATCTGTGTCTGCACCCGCACCCGCGCCGGTATCCGCATCGTTGCCGTTGCCGTTGCTGTCGCCGTTGCCTGCCTGGCCGCTAGTGCCATTGTCTACGAGATCGGCATACTGCGTGGGGGCTTGAGCCTCAGGCTCGTTACCCGTACCGGTATCTGTATCCGTATCCGTATCTGTAGCGCCGTTAGCGTATGCAGCATCCGCGGCGTTGCCGTTCTGCTCGTCCGCCGTATCCAATGGCTGACTGGGTTGCTCTTCGTTCATCCACACCGTCCTTAGAGTTGAAATAGGCGATGCCAGGGGAATTGTGTACGAGGTATCTCACCAAACAGCCGGTGTGCCGTTGGTGTAGCATATTGCCAAATGATGACAAAAGGGGCTTTCTTCACGCAAACTCAAGCTGGCGATTCGCTTTAGTATTATAAGAGAAGCGTGTCAAAATTGCAAGGAAATCAGGCGTAGTCATTATCGTGTGGCCGAGTTGACTCTGCGTTGCGTTTCCGGTATAATGGGGCGTTAGCGCAAGCTACGCATGAAAATAGAATAGCCTGAGACAGCCGGCGCGTCGGCCAATGTGTACACGACGCTTAATACACCAGCCCGCCGAGGTAAAACCAACAGCCACACTCGTTTAGCGGGTCGCCGCGTGGGTGGATGTTGTTCGTGGAGATTGCGGTCCCCATGCCTCGGCACAAATCGTAGGCAAGGGGATTTTTGATTCTCTGTGCATAATGCGCGGCCCGGCTGATTAAGTTAAAGCAGAGGGAGGTGAAAGAGAAAGAATGCCAACAACCAGAAAGAAAGAGATAGTAAAGGACCTGCACGGGCTGCTTTCCAACAGCCAGGTGCTCGTATTCACCGACTACCGGGGTATGACGGTGGCCGAGATCAGCAACTTACGCCGCCAATTGCGCGAGAAGGGGGTCGAGTACCACGTCACCAAGAATACGCTGACCACCCTCGCGGCGAACCGCGCTGGGATGGAGGGCCTTGAGCAGATGCTCGACGGCCCGACGGCTATCGCCTTCGTGGGCGACGACATTCCGGGCGGCGCTAAGGTGCTGGCCGATTTCGCGAAGATCTCGAAGGTGCTTACCATTCGTGGCGGCCTCGCGGGGCGAACGGTGCTGAACCCGGACCAGGTGTCCGACCTGACAAAGATGCTCACCCGCGAGCAATATATTGCCAAGATGCTCGGCTCGATGCAGTCGCCCATCAGCAGCATGATGAACGTGTTGAACGGCACGATTCGCGGCTTCATGAACGTCATGCAGGCGCGTATTGACCAACTCAAGGAGCAGGGCGACACGAGCGAAGGGACAGAGGACGCGGCTCCCCAAGCTTCAGTAGTGGAGGGAAGCGCCCTCGAAACCTCAGTTGCGGAAACTGCACCCCAGGCAACTACAACAGAGGACGCGGCTCCCGAAGCGTCAATAGCGGAAACTGCCCCTGAAGCCTCAGTTGCGGAAAGCGCGCCTGAAGCATCGGTAGCTGAGGAAGCTCCCCAGGAGACTACGGCGGACGAGGCGACTACCCAGGCTCCCGTAGAGGAAGCAACTCCCGAAGCCCCAGCGGCAGAGGAAACGGCTCCTGAGTAATCAGCAGGGGTTCTCGATTGGAACAATTAGGAATTAGCCGTGAAAGCGGCGCCAATTTACAACAGACAAAAGGAGAAGAACCAACAATGGCAACTACAATCTCTCGTGATGAGATACTCGATGCGATCAAGAACATGACCGTGCTGGAGCTTTCGCAACTGGTCAAGGACATGGAAGAGGTGTTCGGCGTGAGCGCGGCTGCCCCCATGATGATGGGCGGCATGATGCCCGGTATGATGCCTGGTGGCGGCGATGGCGCGGGCGCGGCTGCTGCCGCCGTTGAGGAGCAGACCGAGTTCGATGTCGTGCTGACCGACTTCGGCGCGAACAAGATCCAGGTCATCAAGATTGTGCGCGAGCTGACCGGCCTCGGCCTGAAGGAAGCGAAGGACCTGGTAGAAAGCGCGCCCAAGGCCGTCGTGACGGCTGTGCCGAAGGACCAGGCAGAAGCGGCCCGCGCCAAGCTCGAAGAGCAGGGCGCGAAGGTCGAAATCAAGTAATTTTAGATTTTCGATTTTGGATTTTAGATTTGAAGCTTCAGATAAACTGCGGCCCCAATCTAAAATCCAAAATCGAAAATCTAAAATAGCCAGATGGCTGGGGACGACTTTCGGGAGCGGGTTTGGGCGTTTGTGCGCTCGGTGCCTGCAGGCAAGGTGGTCACTTATGGGCAGGTGGCGGCTATGGTGGGTGCGCCGTTCGCGGCCAGGGCTGTGGGGACGGTTCTGTTCCGCACGCCCGCTTCGGCTAACGTGCCGTGCCAGCGTGTAGTCAACAGGTGGGGACGGTTAGCCCCGGTGTACGGCTGGGGCGGTATGGAGCAGCACAAGCAGGAGCTTGAGGCCGAGGATGTTCGCGTTCGGGCTGATTACACGGTGGATTTGGAAGTGTATCAGTGGTGGCCTGACCCTATAGATAGGGGAGGTTAGGTCATGCTTGAGAATCTCTAGTCCTTTTACTCCTTAGCATGGTAACGAGGTGCAATCTCAAATGGTTGGCGGGGCTTGGAAATCTTGGTGGATACTTTTCCCCTGTAAGAGGGCTGGCAATCAGTGACAAGCCACAGGACTTGAGAGTGGGCATATCATGCCCCTTTCCTTTGCTTCGTGAGCCGCGTGCTATTGAAGAACTGCTTATTATTCTTATATTGAGTTAGTATCCAACTGACAAATGACTGACTATATTGCCCTAAAGAATGTCTTAGTGCCCCTTTATAGTAGAACTCCGGTCTGTTTCTTATACCGTAAACCTCTATAATGCACTGAACGTCAAATCTGTTTATGGACTCTGTACCTGATAGCGCGGCCTGGAGTTGCTTCACAACATCTGTGACGTATAGGGGATGCGTCTTGCTAGCATCTTTAGGCACTTCGACAGTATGAGTCATCCTACCAGATGCACTCTTTCCGAGAATAATGTCTGCATCTGTAGGATGCTTAGTAAGGGCCAGTTTATAACCCAAGTCTATAGAAAACTCAGCAGGCTTGCCCAACGCTTCGAACTCCTCGCGTAATTCAGCTTGCAACTTTGTCAGATACTTAACGGTCTCACGTCCCAGCTGGCGGCGCAGGACGGGGTTTTGCAAATCGAACTCCTCCGGACTGAAATCGTAAACAATTGTCATCATGCCGACAGATACGCGTTGAGAAAGTGAAATGCCAAACCATTCAAATAGCCGCTTATGATAATTCAAAACGCAGGCTTGGAATAGTACCAGTACATCTTTGGGCACTTTACTAATTACAAGATGCACCGCCTCATCACGGAGTTCAGCTACACGCTCAATATTTCGGCGCGTTGCGTCATTCTCGTTTTGGAACACACGCTTTACGCAGTCTCGCAAGGATAAAGAGCGCAGTGGCTCGCCCCTCTTTCGCGGGTAGTAAATGGCCGCTCTATCTTTCGCATCGTTGTAGATTTTTGCTTTGAGCAACAACTCCCAACCATTACAGATAAGATAAGCAAACGCCTCAATGCGATATTTGATGGTTAAGCGGTTGATGGTTTCCAAAGCCATAATATAAGCTTCGATACTATTGTCTACTAACCTTTTTCTCAACCCCCTTACTGAGACCCTTGCTTTCAACTTACTACCAATCCTTTCCTCATAATCACTCTGGTGCTCAATAGCTATTCGATAACCGATATTAGGATTTGTAGTATCATAGCATAATTGAACCTGTGGAAATCCCATAAAGCAAAATAGAGATTGCCTACTTGCCTCATCCCAGTCACGCCTGCCTTTTGCTCTATATCTGAACATTTGCAATCTGAAGTCAAATTGACATGGGTGCTCGAATTTGATATACTCATGATGCGGTTTGATTGTGTGCAGTCCTAAGATTGATACGTCAAACCAGCCAACTACTAACTAAGAGCAGCAAGCAAAAATAGACATCTTATTCGGGCGTGATTTTGCTACAGTTGCTCAGGAAAATATCGGCTTGGGCGTGTAGCTCAGTTGGTTAGAGCGCAGTCCTGATAAGACTGAGGTCCCTGGTTCGAGACCAGGCTCGCCCACAAACAGGTCGGTTTGCGCGTATTTATAGCGCAATACCGACCTTTGTGTTATATTAGAGGATATATGACTGAATTGTTATAGCAAAATACTGGACAAAACTCGATTTTGTTCAATGATGCGCTAGCTACCTACCCCGCCAGTTTCCGACGCGCGTTATTAGAGCCCCTAGCTCGTATCGCTACACAGTGTGATTGATGGATATGCAGCCGATATATAGGAGAGCTTATGCGACAAGCGATCCTTCTAAAGGTGGCAGGGTGTCTGCTAGGACTGACGGTGTTGGCGGGGTGCTCTGTTGGCGAGCCACCCGCTACACCTACCCCGCTTCCAACGGCCACACCTCAGAGCACGAGTACGCCTACCCCTACAAGCACAGCCACCGCAACTCAAACCACTGAGCCCACAGCTACGGCCGTACCCACAGCCACGCCCATCCCAGCTTCACCAACCCCTACAGTCAAGGCTCTCGTGTTGGTTGGCACCAACAACTACACCAACTCCATCGGCAACCCTGTTGTCGTAGGCGTGTATCAGTACAATGGCTCAAAGCCTGGCGGCATGCCTGAAATTTCGGTCTCCCTCAGAGACAAAGATGGTAAGCTCGTGGCCGCCCAAAAGGCCTTCAGCGTCCCCAGTCTCATCAAGCCAAACACAGTAATCCCCTTCAACGTCCTCTTTTTCGACTATGCTGGTGACTGGGAAACCTACGATGTTGAGATTCAAGTCCCGCCCCTTAGCACATTTATGCCGGACCTCTTCTATGCTGATTTCCAGGTAGAAGAAGCGAATTTGGTACCCGGAGGTCGTTTCTCGAATGGTCCAAAGATCACAGGCGTAGTGAGAAACGTAGGTAGTCGCATCGGTACCAACGTCCTTGCCTACGGGGCGGTATATGACAAGGATGGGAAGGTACTGGACGTGAATACGGGTCTTGCGACGATCTCCAATCTAGCTCCCGGCCAGTCTAGCCCTTTCGAGATCAGCTTTGACGCATCAGAAGGGGCGGTTAGGTATGATATTGTAGTAACCGCGATTACGGGCCAATAAGAAGGAAGGCGCATGGAAATCCTAAGCATGTCGTGCAATAAGTGCGGTGCTCCGTTGCAAGTACCGACAGGCACCAACTTTGTCACCTGTACCTACTGTAAATCCGCCTTGGCTATTCATAGAACGGGCAATGCAGCCTATACAGAAGTCCTGGCTGGCATAGACCGTAAGACAGACCAAATCCTTGAGCACGTTGAGGCCATAGGAAAGCAAGTAGACCAGACAGGGATGATGTATGAGTTGTGTGAGATTAGCTGGCGTTTGGGCAAAACTCGGAACTTTTTGGAAAGTTCTCCGCTTATATTCTTTGCTCAAGCTACAGGCGCGCGCGGTTCCTATGAGGCAGGCACATCACCGCCAACTCGTTACGACTCGCAAAGTATCGGGAGTGGCAGAGTTGTACCAAAACAGCATGCCCAGGCTGTAGCGGCCCTGAACCAACTCATTGAAACGCTAAGCAGAGACAGTTGGGAGTTGTACGAGTCAGGACCGTTATGGTTTCACCATAAATTCCGCCGCCGTTTCAGGTAGAAGGCCGGTAGCGGCCTATGGCAAAATTACAGCAAGATACTGAGCAAAAATCGTAACTGTTCACAATAAGGGTGTAGGGGCGCGATTTATCGCGCCCAAGGAGTAGCCAACCAACATGGCGTGTGACCCCACCAGGGCGCGATAAATCACGCCCCTACAATTATTTTTCTCTATCCTAACTCTAAACGCTTACACTTTCGCTGCAGCTTGACGCTGGAAACTCCATCTGTTACACTAAACAAGGATTTATGGCGCATTCGTCTAGAGGCCTAGGACATCTCCCTTTCAAGGAGAAGATCAGGGGTTCGAATCCCCTATGCGCTACCTCTACAGCAGCCTTGCCCCATCGGGCGGGGCTTTTTCTATGCCCCTAACTTTCAATGACCCCCTAACCCCTGGTCCCTGACCCCTCGCCCTCAGAACGTCTCGCTATACCCCTGCGCCGGGTGCTCTTCCCAGGCGTGCTCTAGCGTCCAGATTACCTCGTTGTCGGCGAGGGGTGCCCAGTCGGCGTAGTAGCGCGAGGCCATGTATTCGGGGTCGGTGGTTATCTCCAGGGAAAGGAGGTCGTCCACGTAGCTACGCACGCGCTCTATGCCGTCCAGGTAGGAGACCGGGACGGCTACCATTATCCTGGCGGGTTCGAGCTTGCGGACCGAGGCTACGGCGGCCATCATCGAGTAGCCTGTGAGCAGCCTGTCGTCTACTATGATAGTGATGCGCCCCTTGAGGTCGGGGTAGGGGCGGTTCTGGCGGTAGAGCCGTTGCACGCGCTGGGACTCTAACCATACCGGCACGGCTAGCTCGTCTATCTGCTCGTCGGAGAGACCCAGGCCGGACGTGGCTTCCCTGTTGACGACCAGCGTCCTGTCGGGGGCGATAGCGCCCAGTGTCACGCCGGGCTGGCCGGGTGCCTCTATCCTGCGCGGCACTATGAGGTCGAGCGGCGCGGAGAGAACGCCCGCGATAGCCGCGCCCACAGGCACCCCGCCGCGAGGGATAGCCAATATGACAGGCTCTTGCCCACCCAGGTATCGGTGGAGGTCCGCCGCCAGTTCGTGCCCCGCGTGCAGGCGGTTGTAAAAGCGCGCACGCGGCTTCTCGTCACTATTCATTCTTACACCACCTCTCTGCACTCGTCGTTGAGCCGTGAGGTTAGCTCTACATCATCAGCCCTAATGATACTCCAACGGCCAAATCAGTGCCAAATGCGGAATGTGGAATGCGGAGTGCGGAATACCCAGCACAGAATACTGCGTTTGCTGCGTCAAATATTACCGCACAGACGCAGAGGCTATTATGGATGCGCTTCACATTCCGCATTCCGCACTCCGCATTTGTCCTCACCCGAACACTCTGGGCAATCTGCGCTTCCAGGCACCGGGGATTACCGACTCTATGGCGTCGTCTACTGTGACTATGCCTAGCATGTGACCTGTGTGGTCGGTGACGGGGACGGCGAGCAGGTTGTACTTGGCGAGAACGGCGGCTACTTCTTCCTGGGTGTCACCCGCTTCGACGTGGATTACGGGCGCGACCATGAATTCGCTGACCCTTTGTTCGGGTGGACTGACTATCAGGTCACGCAGAGATATGACCCCCAGCAGGTGCTCTTCGGGGTCGGTGACGTAGAGGTAATAGATGGTCTCGGCGTCGGGGGAAAGCTCTCGCAGGCGCTGGATGGTTTGCTCGGCGGTCAGGTCGGCGGGGATGGAGATGTACTCGGTAGTCATGATGCCGCCCGCGCTCTCTTCGTCGTAGGCGAGCAGTTCGCGCACGTCTTCGGCCTCTTCCTTGTCCATGCGGCTCAGCAGGTCGGCTTGTCTCTCCGCCGACAGGTCGCCCAGCACGTCCGCCGCGTCGTCGGGGTCCATCGCTTCCAGGATGTCGGCTGCGCGCTCAGGCTCGATGCTCTCCAGCGCGGACGCCTGCCGCTCCGGGTCGTCCAACTCTTGCAGGGTATCGGCGGCGAACTCGGTGTCGAGGGTAGAGAGCACGTAGTCGCCCGCCTCGATGTCAAGCTGCTCTACAATGTCGGCCATGTCTGCGGGGTGCATCTGGCCGAGGTCGCTGCGGGCCACTTTGAGTGGCACGCCCGCCGGACCTATAGCCGTCGGGTCTATCTGGTCCCAGGGGATGAGCAGACCCTGGCCGCGCCTGCCCAGCGTCTTGAGCATCCTGCTCATTGCCCCCTCCATGCCGAAGCGCCGCGCCCTGCCCCCCGGCGTGGCGTCCACCGCGACGAGGCGGTACTTGCCATTGGCGTAAGCGAACTGCAAATCGTTCACCCGCACCACGCGCCTGCCGTTTATGTCTATGATCTGCTTGTCCAGCACCTGCCGCGCCAGGCCAATCTCGCCCCCTAGCGGTTCGTACAAAGCCAGGTCGCGCAGGCGTCCGCCCAATATAATGCCCTTAGAATCCATCCGCACAAGGTCGAGCGTGGAAAGTAGAAACTCCTGCCCGCCTCTGAGGACGCCCAACGCGACCACAGCCGGAAACCCCTCATCAGGGTTTACGTACACGTCCAGGCACTTACCTACAGCCTCGTGGCGGCTGTCGTACACTGTGCGGTTGAGGAGTTCACTCAAGAATAGCATGGTCGGTACGAGGGGTCAGGGGTTAGGGGTTAGGGGTCAGGAATGCCCATTCTAAGGTCTAATTTCTAATTTCTAACTTCTAGCTTCTATTTTCCGTCTCGCCTTTTTCGAGGGCACCTAGCGAACCCATGGCGGCCCATAGGAGTTCATCTACGGTCATGCCTCCACTTTGCATAAGTTGGGCCAGCAGGCGTGGCACCAGCTCGCGCACGGTTGCCTGGCGCTCGTCGTCGGGCAGTCCGTCCAGGAAGCGGTCAACTACGCGCTCCATTATCGCCTGCCGTTCTTGTGCGGTCATTTGCGCTAGCATGCGCTCTACTACGCCCAGTATCAGGTCGCGCTTTTCGTCGGGCGACATGCCGGAGAGAGTGCGGTCAACCATTTCCTCGATGAATTTCAATGCAGTGGCCTCCGGGGTAAGTATTGGGGAGACTGTGGTCACTAAACCTATGGGACTACAGCCTACGAGGTATGGGATTTTGAATGGATAGGCGGTATTATGCGAAACCTGAGCCTGGACCGTCCTACTACCGCGCACGCATCGAAGTGGCCTGGTACTAATCCGATTGAGGTAGATGCGAGTGCGGACCTACGGGCTAGCACAGGCAGGGGGTACTTAATAGGACATACTGGTCATTACATCTACTCTTGATGCCCTGTACAATGGGGTTGAGCCGATAAAGCTCACATCTTTTACAAGTTATCATCATTTTATTATCATCAGTTTCTCTTTTTATCTAGTCTCCGATATCGGAGCAGGAAAAAGGCAAACCCGTCGAAAGGCGGGGACGCAAAGCCATTGGATCTAAGGCTCGCGAGAGCTACGACAGCCAGGTTGCCCGGCACATGCCCCACAGGTAGGTTCTATGGTAGAACCACGTCACGCATCCGCCTGCAACCTCTGTCGAATCCACCATCACAACGGAGGTTGTAATGCAGGCATCATACTATCCCATCCCGGAAAGCTGCGCATCAAGCGTCGCCAGCAGTAATTATCCTTCTTCTTCTAAAACATCACAAGGCAAGAGATCAAGCTTCGGCAAAGTCCTGGTGCATGGCCTCGGCTCCGTAGTGCTCGCCGCCGCGATGCTGGCCCCGACACTCGGCACCCAGGCGCATACCGGCAAGGTTGCCCAGGCGCTACCCAGCGCGGGCGCGCCCATGCGTAGCCTCGTGGTCGCCAGCACGGGCAAGAGGATACAGGGCGATTTCCTCGCCACCTACGAGCGTTTCGGCGTGGAGCGCATAGGCTACCCCGTGAGCGACCAGGTGCAGGAGAACGGCATGACGGTGCAGTACTTCGAGCGCGTGCGCATGGAGTACCACCCTGAACTGATGAGCCAGGGCCATACCGTGCTGATGTCCCGCCTGGGCGCGGACTTCACACAGAACACCCCCTTCAGCCCCGTAAAGCCTTTCAAGTCTACCCGCACCCAGGCTTACATGAAGGAGACCGGACATTCGCTCTCCGAGCCTTTCCTATCGTACTGGAAGCGCAACGGGTCGGTTGAATTGTTCGGCTATCCTCTCTCCGAGCCTATGGCGCAGGACGGCCTGACAGTGCAGTGGTTCGAGCGCACCCGCTTCGAGTATCACCCTGAGCTTGAGAGAACAGGCAACGCGGTGCAGTTGACCCACCTGGGCAAGGCTGCCCTGGAGAGAAGGGGCGGACAGCCCGCTGCCGCCGCGCCGCAGACTCCCGCACAGCAAGCCCCCAAGTCGCCCGCTGAAGTCAACCTGTCGGGTATGGAGCGCTACATGCTCGACGCCATCAACGGCCAGCGTGCGGCGGCAGGCCTGGCACCCGTGCAGATCGCGGGCGCTGTGACCGACCTGTCGCGCTCTCGCAGCACCGATATGGCCCGGCGTAACTACTTCAGCCACATGACGCCGGAAGGGGCTCAATTCTTGCAGATGCTCGATGACCGGGGCGTACCTTACAAGTTCGCGGGCGAGATACTGGCGAGGAACAACTACCCCGACGCGGAAGCCGCGAAGGTCGCCCTGGATAGCTACCTGAACAGCGCGCCCCACAAGGCGATCATGCTCGACGGACGCTACAACATGGTAGGTGTAGGCTACGCCAAGAGCGCGGACGGGATGCACTACTGGACAGTGATATTTGTAGAGCAGTAACAGCCGACAGTCAGCACATGAGAAGAGGGTGGTTGGTATAATGCCAACCACCCTCTTCTCATGTGCTGACACCTAATACGTGCGAATAATCAGCAGTGTTTGCTCAGACGCTTACGCTGGGCCTTTGCGCTCTGGATACTTACCCCTGTGAATAGCACGGCTAGACTACTAACGCTGATGAGGAAGCTGCCACCCATTAGGTTGTCCTGGTAGTGGGTCACAGGCACGGACTTTTCGGGCACCGAAGTAAACATAGCCGAGGCCGTTGCTGAGCGCTTACCATTGACGCGATTCTTTACGGTAACTGTGGGAATAATCGCGCTGACTATCTTGCCCGTGCTCACATCAAAGACGTATTTCTCATTGTTGTAGGTCTCTACAGTGAGCATCCCTTGCACGTCATCAAGCGCAGAGTCTAATACCCACTGGTAATGGCTGACGGAGTGAGGCAATTCTTCAGGGTCCATAACCAGGTTCCTCACAGCATAACCTGTAAGCCTGCGGCCATCCTCGTAGAAGGTAAGCGCTGTGTCATTATATGTCCTGGTATCTGAAGACCACTCGCCCCATACCACCATGTGATGCCCATCGGATAGAAGCTCAAGCTTAGCACGCCAGGATATATACGGCATCACCCATAAGGGGCTGTTCGAGCCGTCATTTTTATAGAGACCCGAAGCGGTATACTTCAAGAGAAGCTTGTTCGCCTCAGCAATACTGGGCGAGACGTTGTTGCCAGGCTCCTCGTACACACCATTCAGCATGACCAGCACGAACCGGCCGTCGGGACTAACTATTTTGTAGGTGCCCGTCCACCCCGGAGGCGGAGTTACAGTAGAGTCGGCGAATGCTGAAGTGGGGCAGGCTGCACCCAGCACCAGCATAATCAGAAGCATCCACTTTTTCATAATTCACTTCGCACAAGCTTGGTCCCTTTATGCGCTACTCTGAACACCCTTCAAGGACTTATTGGACATCCTACGTTTCGCCATTATAGCATAACTCTTGGCTTACCCGATAGAACAAGGCCAGAACAGCTAGGGCGGATGCAAAGTCAGGCATGAGGTTGTCGGCAATGCCAATTGGTCCACATGGTGCGCTCCAAGCGGTAAGCAAAGGCCCGTTGAGCCTGTGGTAGCTTGGTTGCTCCATGATGCGCTGCCAACCCTACCACTAC
>DASWMJ010000082.1:0-40073 GCA_036399775.1 Chloroflexia bacterium
TGGCAGCCAAAGTGGGGCTGCACAACTTCTGCATCTGGCTCAACACTCAGCTTGGTCGTCCCCACCTTGCTTTCGTTGACCTATGGGATTGGTGATTGGTAATGTGTACCTCTTCTATCTCACACCAAACGTTTCAGTCGCCGGGCAACGGCCAGCGAAAATGATTAGCCTTACGCTCTCTCCTAACTGCCTTGCGGAGTTGCATCGTTCCGAATACCAGTAGCATAAGGTAAAATAGCAACTGGTCCTTATCGTATGCGCTATCGTACCCAACTACTGCTGATGCTTGCGCCTTTCCTGGTGGGATTGGTGGTACTGGTGATTGTGCCCGCGACCGCCAGCCTTGCTGTGGCTTTCTTCGATTACTCGCCACTCCATCCCACCAACTTCAAGTGGGATGGGCTGGGCCAGTTCGCGCAACTGGGAGGCGACCAGCTTTTCTGGACGGCACTTGGCAACTCGCTCATTTACACTGCCGGGTCGGTGCCGTTGCGGTTGCTGGGCGCGGCTGGGTTAGCATTGTTGTTGGAACGCAGGCGTAAGGGCATCGGCGCATTCAGGGCGACTGCTTACCTTCCCACCATCATACCCGACGTAGCATACGCGCTCGTCTGGCTATGGATATTCAACCCGCTATTCGGCCCCGTAAACCAGGTGCTGCGCGCTCTTCACTGGCCGGAGCAAAGCTGGCTGATAGACACGGGTGGGGCCAGGTCTATAGTCATTTTGATGGCCGGGTGGCAGGTAGGGGAAGGGCTGGTGATCATGCTGGCGGCGCTGAGGGATGTGCCGCAGGAGTTGCACGATTCGATCCTGGTGGACGGGGCGGGCAGGTGGCAGAGGCTGCGACACCTGGTGCTGCCCTTCATCGCGCCTACCTTTCTGCTCCTCCTCTTCCGGGACACTATCGTCAGTTTGCAGGACAACTTCGCGCCCTCCCTGCTGGTAACGCAGGGCGGCCCCCACTTCGCGACCCTTTTCCTGCCGCTCAAAATTTACTACGACGGCTTTCAGAACTTCCGCTTCGGCTACGCGGCTGCGATGGTGTGGGTGCTCTACGGCGTTACAGCCATCATCGTTTTCCTGCAATTCAAGACCACGCGCCAGTGGAGCGAGGCGTCATATGAGTAAGCAAAACCCCTCTACGCAGGTAAGAGGCCGGGCGCGACGCTCCCTCATACAACTGCTAATGTGGTACGCAGTGGCGGTGCTGCTGACGGCGCTATTCGTCCTGCCCATGGTCTCGATGTTCGCAGGGTCGCTCCGCCAGCCTGGATTGCCGCCTCCGAGGGGGATAGAGTGGCTGCCCAATCCCCTCACGTGGAGTAACTACCCGCTCACGTTCCAGACTGTCGAGTTGGGGCGCTATGCTCTGAACACGCTCGTCGTAGAGGCGCTGGCCGTGCCTGTCACGTTGCTGGTGGCGTCGTGGGCCGGGTTCGCCCTGGCGCAATTGCCTTCGACGCTGGCCCGGCGCATCATCGCGGGCGCGTTGCTGTTGCTGTTGCTGCCCGAAACGGCGCTATGGGTGAGCAGGTTTATCCTGTACAAGCTGGCGGGTGTTATTGACACGCCAGTAGCCCTGGCCGCGCCGAGTCTGCTGGGCACGACGCCCCTCTACATGCTGGTCTTCTACTGGACCTTCAGGCGGGTGCCGAAAGAGACCTGGGAGGCGGCGCAGCTTGACGGTGCCGGGGCCTTCCGGTGCTGGTGGTCGCTTGGGATACCGGCGGCGCGGGCGGCATTCGCGGCTATCGGGGTGCTGGCGTTCGTCTACTACTGGCGCGAGTTCAACGAACCCCTTCTCTATATCCAGAGCATAAAGAAGTACACCCTCTCGGTCGGGCTTGCCTACCTTGAGCAGCTAGACCCTACCAATTGGCCCCTGCTCATGGCCGGTTCCGTGTTGATAACGGCCCCCCTTCTGGTGGTGTTCCTGGTGGCGCAACCCTTCTTCCTGGAGCCTCTGGACCGGCCCAGGCCAACGTCCCCTGGTGGCGATAGTTAGGTCCTACAACGCCCCTTGTTGACCATACTGTAGTCCACCATTCGCATAAATGTGCTATAATGTGGCCGTGCCGCGCCTGCATTGATGGGATTTGCGCTTCCTCTCAACGAACTAGACGACATTCTGATAAACAGGGTACTTTGCTGGGGAGCCATTTCTACTGCTTCACCGTGTAAGTCCTAGAGCCAAGCCCAATCTTATAGTGAAGGGTGATTTGCTTTGAATCACAACTTTATCTGCTACTCTGACCTTGCAACAGAATTCGCCCTCCGCCTCACCGATGTCCTGGAAGCTGGGCCACCCCCTTTACCCGTCTGGCTCGACAAGCGCGATCTAAATCCGGGCGGGAACTGGGATTCGCAGGTCGCAGAAGCAATCAGCACCTGTAACATCCTGCTGTTCATAATGACCTCTGACAGCGTAGACGACGCTTCGATCTGTAAGCTAGAATGGACCCGCGCCCTCAAATACAAAAAGCCTATCGTACCAATCAAGCTTGACCCCACAGTTGAAGCTCCGTTCCGGCTCGCTAACCGCCAGTATATTGATTTCAGCAGCAGCTTCGATCAGGGTCTGGCCCGGCTGAGGAACTATTTCCGGTGGCTGGCTTCGCCTGAGGGAGCAGTGCAATCTCTCAAATACCGCTTGGCGGACGCCGAGCGCGATTTACGGCGCGCCAAAGACCCTGCGGAGAACGCGCGTCTCCAGGAGGAGAGGGAGCAACTGAAACTAGACATCGCCAACCAAGAGGCGATTATTACCGATCCCCAAATGACGCAAGCACGCGTTCAGGAGAGCGTAACCATCGGAATAGAGCGTGACCGCCTAGGGGAAAAGCCGATCAGCACACCGAGGCACGCGAAGTTCATCAATCCTCCACCCGCTGTGGCACCATCTTATTTTCAGGGCAGGCAAGTTGAAACCCAAATCATCGGTGATTTCTTAAAGAATGACACATCGCGCCTCATGATGGTCGTGGGGCGGGCTGGTGTAGGCAAGACCGCGATGGTATGCCGCCTGTTGAAAGCTCTGGAGGGCGGCCAGCTACCGGACGATGGCGGGCCGATGCCCATTGACGGTATTGTTTATCTAAGTGCTGTTGGCTCCCACCAGACCACCATATTCAACTTGTACTCCGATTTGAGCAAACTGCTCCCCACAGTTGCTGCCACCCGATTAGATGCCCTTTATAAGAACCCCCATGCCAGCACGGATACCAAGATGCGGGCTTTATTGAAGGAGTTCCCCAGGGGGCGCATAGTGATAGTGCTGGATTCTTTTGAAGACTTGGTTGACACTGAAACACTCGACATCACCAGTATGGAGATCAGGCACGCTCTGCGCGCTCTCTTGGACTCACCCCAACATGCTGTAAAGGTAATCATCACCACCCGCGTTGCCCCGCGTGATCTAGCGCTTGTGCAGCTGGGACGGCAAGTTCTTCTTGCACTTGATGGACTACCTTCACCATATGCAGAAAACCTCTTGCGCGCCATGGACAGGGATTGCAAGGTCGGATTTAGGGACGCCCCGGACAGCCTGCTCAATGAGGCCCGCGAGCGGACCCGTGGCTACCCGCGCGCCTTGGAGACACTATTCGCGAGACTATCGGCAGACCGCCACACTACTCTGCCGGGTGTATTGCAGGATAATGCCAAGTTGCTGTCTCGGAACATAGTTGAGGCCCTGGCGGGCGAGGCGTTTAATCGTCTTGACGCCGATGCCCAGCAGGTGATGGAGGCGTTGGCTGTCTACGCCCGCCCGGTTACGCCGGCGGCAGTAGATTTTTTACTACAGCCATACGTACCAGATGTAGATAGCACCCCAATATTGAACCGGCTGGTGAGCATGCAGCTTGTCCTTAGGAAGCAGGGGCGTTGCTCCCTGCTCTCAGTTGATCACGATTACGCCTTTGGCTGCTTGCCCAAGGGCAAGAAGAGGGATCGCAACAAGAAGAACAAACCTCCCTTCACACAATTCGCCTTGATGGACCGCGCCGCCGATTACTTCAAGATATCCCGCGCGCCCCGCGAAGACTGGAAAACCATAGACGACCTTAGCCCTCAACTGGCGGAGTTCGATCTACGCTATGCAGGCGGAGATTACGATACAGCAGCAAAGATACTGTCCGAAATAGGTTTTGGCTACCTGTTCCTGTGGGGTTTCTATCAAGTGCTAGCCGAATTGCACGAACGCTTAGATGGCAAAATAACTAACCGAACGCTAAAGTACCAAAGCCGAGGTGAGTTAGGGAATGCATACTACAGGATGGGATACTATCAAAAAGCGATAGCTTGCTATGAGCAGACGGTAAGAGATGCACGCGATCAGAACGACCCTGGGACACTGGGAGCGTATCTAGGTAACCTGGGCAGCAGCTACACTGAGTTAGGAATGACTGACCGCGCTATTATCTATTACGAGCAAGCACTTACCATTAGCCGCCAGCTTCGTGATCTTCAAGGGGAAGGAATAAGGTTTGGTAACCTGGGCAACTGCTATGCTGAGTTAGGGCAAATTGATCGCGCCATTGTTTATTATGAACAAGCACTTGCTATTAGCCGTCAGCTTCGTGATCGGCAAAGGGAGGGGCTGCAGATGGGCGACCTAGCAAAAGTGTTAATTGATAAAGCAAATTACGAAGGGGCTGCAGCTCTTTCCTGGGAGAGCTTGCAAATCGGACAGGAAATTAGTAGCCCACAAACTAGTATATGGGCTAATTGCCACTTGGCTCTCATTTGCCTATGTACTAATGATTTGTCCCGTGCTCGCACTGCCGCCGAAGCTGGTCGACAATATGACGAACCAGATGGCAAGCACTACGTGCTAGCGCTGCTAGGCTTGATTGCGTTACGGCAAGGAGATAACGAAGCGGCGCAGGAAGCGTTTGTTGAAGCAGTGGCCCAGGCGAACGAACTGGTGAAGTACAGCGCATCGAACTTCAGAGCATTAGATACTAATGGCCTGGCCTTATCTGGTTTAGCTCTGTGCAGAGACAACAGCCACGTACCAGCCGCGATAGAGGCGTACAAGGCAGCGCGGGAGATCACCAAGGCTGCCGGGATTGTAGCACGCGCGCTGCGGCTGTTCGACGCGCTGGCAGTTGTAGACGAGGCTAACGTGCTGGCCGGGGTGCGGAGGGCGGCAGGCGGCGAGTGAAATGTAAAGGCCCATTTAGTACCAAGCCTTTACGTTTCACGCTCTATGACAAGGCTTGCAGCTTATCCGGGTTCGCAACTATATGCACGCCTCGTATCTGCTCGTCCTGCACATCCAGTACCAGCACGGCATTGGGCTGGTCGTCCACAAATGTAACTATGCCCGGCTGGCCGTTCACGTCGTTTAGCCTCACCGAGATGTTGGGCGGGGCCTTCGCCAGTATACCCAGGATGAAGCGCGCTACGTTGTTCGGCCCATAGATCGGGTTGCGCGCGGCTTGCGCTTTGCCGCCGCCGTCCGACATCAAGACGGCATTGTTGGTGAGCATAGCCATAAGCCCTTGCAGGTTGCCGTTGGCGCACGCCTGCATGAACTCCTGGGTGACGCGCTCTTGCTGCTCGTGGGTGGTATGGAAGCGGGGCCTGCGCTCGTGTATGCGTTGCTGCGCCCGGTGCGTGATCTGGCGGCAGTTGGCCTCGCTCTTCCCCACGACGCGCGCAATCTCGGCGTAATCGTAGCCAAAGACCTCGCGCAGCAGAAAGACCGCCCGCTCCACCGGGCTGAGGCTCTCCAACACCACCAGGAACGCTATGGAGAGAGATTCGGCAAGTTCCTGCGTGCTGGTCATGTCAGGCATGTGCTGGGTCATAATCGGCTCCGGCAGCCAGGGTCCCACGTATACCTCCCGCCGCGCCTTCGCCGACCGCAACTGGTCTATGCACAGGCGCGTAACCACCGCCGAAAGATAGGACTTGGGCGACTTCACTTCGTCCTCACCGGCACGCTGCCAGCGCAGGAAGGCTTCCTGGAGGATGTCTTCGGCGTCGGCTGCGCTGCCCAGCATGCGGTACGCGATTGAGAAGAGTAGCGCCCGGTGCTTGTTGAATACTTCTACGCTGTCCTCTGCGGCCATCTACCCTGTCCTTCATTGCTCGCCCCGCATAGGAGAAGCGCAATATGAGCGGCTTGCACTTCTCCCATGCGACATTACTCGGCGCTAGGCCGCCCTCTCAAGATGGGCTTGCTCGCCCTGGCCGGTTATCATCTGCGCGGCGAGGCGGGCGCTTGCCAGGCTCGCGCTGACCAGCATACCTCGCGGACCTACCCAGTCGCCTGCCACGTAGAGGTTGCTGATGCCCGGCACCTGGGGGCCTGGCCGCCCTGACATGCCTCCGTGCTCCGCCTCGATCATCGCGCTAGCTACCGTCATGTGAGGCAGGAAGCGCTGCTCTACGACCTGCTCGCGCCAGCCGGGCTGTATGAGGTCGAGCCATTCTTCCAGATCGCGCCTGTCCTGCTCGGCTTCCGTGGGCTTGGCGGGGTCGAGGTACTTAACAGTGTAAACCAACGCGCTACCTTCGGGCGCGACCTTTGAGTAGACCGATTGCGCGCTGAAGAAGAGCGGCTTGTCTATGCCTAATACCACTACGCGGTCCGGGTGGGGAAGTCGTCGCAAGGCCACGTCCATGCAGGCGAACTGTACGGGCACGCACTGCTCTGCCCACTTGCTTAGCGCCACGTTCTCGTCCCCTCCCTTCTCTACCAACCGCGCCGCGTCATTAGCACTTGCCGCCACTACCACAGCCTGGGCGGGACGGTGTTCACCGCTATGCAAGCGCACACCCGTGACCTTACCGTTGTCGTGCTCGATGGCTTCGACCCTCGTGCCGGTTACGATCTCTACCCCTAATCGCTCCGCCGCGCTTCGGAGACCGTCTACGAGCGTCTGCCAGCCGCCGTCCAGGTAAATTACACCGCTTTTGGAGGCAGCGCACATCTGCTCGACGAAGAGGCCCGCGCTTACAGCCTGGGGCGCGTTCGTGTAGGTGAGGACGCGGGCGGTGGCCTCCATCAACCGGCGCACCTGAGGATTGCTCGTGGAGCTTTGCAGCCAATCTTGCAGGCTCACCGAGCGCAGGCTGTCCGGGTCGGTGCTCTGCATACCCAGCAATAAGCGCGCCGCCTCCCACTTGGCTGCGGGGCTGAGGAGGCCCGTTCGCAGCAGCGACACCGGGCCGGTGGGGAGGGTGTCCAGCTTGCCGTCGCACATCGCCAATATCTTCCCCGGCTTACCTCCGGTATAGGGCACGCCCAGATCGGCCAGCACATTGGTCGCCTGGCTGTCCACTTGCAGGGCGTGAGCGCCCAGGTTGAAGTAGAAGCCGTTGCGCTCCTGGCTAATAGCTCGCCCGCCCACGCTTGCCGACTTCTCGAAAAGCGTTACCCTGCGCCCGGCCCGCGCCAGGTAGCTTGCCGCAGCCAGCCCCGCCAGCCCGCCTCCTACCACTATTACGTCTGATTGCTGAGTATTCATATTGGTATCCATCTCTGTGTTCCTCCTGTTCGTCAGGTTATCGTTTTTCATACAGGAGACGAGATGAGACGGCAGTTTGTGACATCCATTAGTACTAAAAGAAACTTTCCATTAGGAATTACGTGGTATTAACTTCCCAAACCTCTTACTCTAGTATAGAATAGAGGTGGCAAACCGAATGCAACACGGAGTGCTGGACGCTGCCCGTCGCCCATCATTAGCCTATCGTGCTTCTACACACGGCAGCCCACACTTCGCAACAAGAAGAGGTGTTACTTTATGCGTGTCTCCTCATCCGGGAGTTCACAACCGGCAGTAGTGCTGATTATAGACCCTGAGCCCTTGAACCAGCGTGCCATGCGCGACCAGTTGATGCGCCTGGGTTACTCGGCGCGCTCCGCCGATGATTATGAGTCGGCTGCCGCCATCCTGGAAGCTACGCCGCCCGACGTTGTGCTGCTCACAGGCGTGACCGGCACGGGCGAAGGCTGGGCCGACCTGCAAACCCAGATAGACAACTGGGGCCTGCCCGTGCTCAAGCTGGCCGAGAGTGGCGCGCAAGCCCTGCCCACTATCAGCGACGCCGAGTTGCGCATGCGCCTCGACGCCGCGCTCCAATCGAGGAAGCTGCACGAGACGCTCGTCATGGAGAACGCCCGCCTGGCAGCCGAGCGCCTGTACGACCCTATCACCGGCCTTTTCAACCGCCGCTACATGATGATACGCGTGGAGGAGGAGGTAAAACGCTCCTCCCGTCATAGCTACCCCCTCTCCTGCCTGCTGCTCGATATTGACAGGTTCGACGCGGTGAACGAGGCATGGGGGCACATGGTGGGCGACGAAGTGCTGCGCAACATGGCCCATGTGGTCATTCGCGGCCTGCGTGCCACCGACATCATAGCCCGCTACCGTGACGACCAGTTCATCGCCCTCCTGACCGATACCGACGCCGAGGGCGCGCAGGTCGCTGCCAACCGCCTCCGTGACGCAGTAGCCGCGCACGATTTCGTCAACCCCACCTCAAGCGACCCGATCAAGGTGACAGCCTCGATAGGCGTCGCTTACTGGGTGCCGACGGCAAGGCCGGGCGAAGGCACCTGGGAGCCGCAGCTAATCGGCCTGGCCGAGCGCGCCCTGCGTGCCGCCAAGCAATCCGGCCCCAACCGTCTCGTCATGCTCCAGGCAGCGTAACGAGTACCGAGTACCGAGTGCTGAGTGCTGAGTTATAATCTGTAGTTCGGATAATAGAAAGAGGGGTAGGCTGTGTGCCTGCCCCTCTTTCTATTCTTGGGATGGCGGCGCTGTCGTTCCATCACGACCGGCGTACTTGTTTACGCTGGGTGCAGACGTTGGCCTCGCGGGGTATAATAGGTGGTTATCCATGTGGCGGGCCAGGAGAGCCGTTTCGTGGATGTCGCAATCCCTATAAGGAGAGTCTGTTCGTTATGGGCGACCTGGGGCATGAACTGTGGTTTGGATGCTTTCTGACGCCTAGCGCGCAACAGGCCGACACTGTTGTGCAGTTGGCCCGCTTCGCCGACCAGGTAGGGCTTAATCTCGTGGGCATACAGGACCACCCATACCAGCCGCAATTCCTCGATACGTGGACGTTGCTCTCGGCGCTTGCAAGGGAGACGGAGCAGATACGGCTTGTGCCCGACGTGATCAATCTTCCCTTGAGACCTCCCGCAGTGCTGGCAAGGGCAGCGGCCAGCCTGGACATACTGAGCGGCGGGAGGGTGGAGTTGGGCCTGGGCAGTGGGGCGTTCTTCGATGCCGTCGTCTCTATGGGTGGCGAGAGGCGCAGCCCAGGAGAGGCGATAGATGCCCTGGAAGAAGCCATCGAGGTGATCCGGGCGCTCTGGACGCCGGGCCGAGCGGTGACCTTCGAGGGAAGGCACTACCGTCTGCAAGCTGCGCGCCCTGGCCCCATACCTCCGCACCCCATCGGCATCTGGTTGGGAGCATACAAGCCCAGGATGCTGCGGCTCACGGGGCGATTGGCGGACGGCTGGATACCTTCCCTCGGCTACGCCAAGCCGCAAGAACTGGGAGAGATGACGCGCACCATAGACGATGCGGCTGTTGAGGCGGGGCGCGACCCTGGGGCGATCAGGCGTGCTTACAACATCAATGGGCAATTCCTTCCATCGGAGCAAGGCTACCTTCAGGGGCCACCCCGACTGTGGATAGAGCAACTCACTGAGCTTGTGATTGAGCAGGGGATGAGCGTCTTCGTACTCGGCCCAGGCCAGGACGCAGAGGGCGACCTGCGCCGCTTCGCCGAAGAGGTAGCGCCAGGTGTACGCGAGGCGGTGGTCCAGGCACGTGAAGCGTCATTTTCGCGTGGAGAGCCTGCCCAAACAACTACCGAAAGCGCGGCCCAGTCACCCGCTCGGATTGCAGCCCGAACGGCAACCGTGCCGGCGGTAACACCCAGGCGTAGCGGTCCCACGCCACATGCCGCCGCGCTCAACGAGGAGAAGCGGCCACATCTGGGTCAGGGTACCGAAGCGCCTGTCACACTCGCAGGGAGGCAGAGCCAGGAAACGCTCATCCAGGTCCACGAGCACCTTCGCACGGAGTTGAGGGAGCTACAAGAGGCAGCAGCCCAGGTAGCGGCGGGCGCAATGGACCCCGCATCAGCCCGCTCGCTGCTCAACAGGATGGCGATGCGGCAGAACTACTGGACGCTGGGGGCGTTCTGTGCGCAGTACTGCCGCGTGGTGAGCATCCACCACACACTCGAAGACTACCAGGTGTTTCCCAGTCTCCGAAGGGAAGACCAGTCGCTCAAGCCCGTGCTGGACCAGTTGCACTGGGAGCACGAGGTGATAGCCGAGCAGATCGACCGCGTAGACCGTGCCCTGGTGGAGATGATGAACGACCCGGGCCGGCTGGATCAGGTGCGGAGGGTTGCAGACGAGCTTGGCGATATGCTCCTGTCGCACCTAGCCTATGAAGAAGATGAACTCCTCGGGCCGCTCGGTAAGCACGAACTCCTGGTGTGAGATGGGGCAGGCTTTGGCCGCGATGGTATCAAGGGCCAGGACGGTCATGGAATTAGTGATAGAAAGTGAGGAATCAGCAAAGATGAGCGGGTAAGCCGCTCATCTTTGCTGATTCCTAAAAGAAAGGTCCTCCCCCTTTTCACTGCATCAGGAGACGACGCCAAGCTGCCGCATCAGGCCGAGGTCGTCGTTGCTGCCCCAGTGTTCGGCGACCTTGCCGTCTTTTACGCGCAGGATGTGGACGCCGTCCACGTATACTTGCTTACCCGTAGGCGGGATGCCGAAGAACTCGCCCAGGTGCGTTGCGCGGAAGGGTAAATGCACCACTACCTTGTCGCCTTCCGCTATCATGTCTTCGATAATCCACTCCACGTCGGGAAAAGCCCTGTGGAAAATCTCTACGATCTTCTTATGGCTGTCTAGGCCATATTTCAGTTCGGGCGGGTTCGTGTGGTCCACGAAGTCTTCCGCGACTATATCGTCGGCGGCGTCGCGGTTATCGCTGTTCAGGTCTTCGATAACCAAACGTCGCACGATCTCTTTGTTCCGTTCAAGTGCCATTATTTTGCCTCCTGATTGGTGTATAAAAGGGCTTGCAATTCCTGAGCGGTGAGTGTACAATCAGTTAGTAAGTTGCTCTGACCATTATAGTAAGGTATTTTTACCAATTTGTCAAGGGGTTAATCATCAGATTCTCTTACCAATTTTTGTTGAGGCGACGGCATGAGTGAACAACAGCACGTGAACGGCCAGCATGAGAGGCTCATGGGCGCTCTTTTGCGAGTGCCATTTCTCACGGTGGTGGACGCTATTTATACCGGCTTGATAGCCGAAGGGTTTGACGACTTCAGCCGCGCCCACCTTGCCGTCTTCCGGCACATCAACGAGGAAACAGGTTCGAGGCTAACGGAACTGGCGGAAGACGCACAGATGACCAAGCAGTCTATGGGCTACCTCGTAGACCACCTGGAGGAGCGCGGTTACTTGGAGCGCGTGCCCGACAGCGAGGACGGGCGCGCCAGGCTTGTGCGTCTCACCAGTCGCGGCCAGGAAGTCATGTCCGTAGCCAGGCGCGTAGTCCGTGGGGTTGAAGAAGAGTGGGCGCGCCTCATCGGCAAGCGCAAGATGCAGCAGTTGCGTGAAGCGTTGAAGGAACTGGTCACCATTCTGGAGAGCAAGAAGTAAGATGAAGGCGGCAACATGAGCAATCCATACGTGCCTCATGGCCAAGCGGGCCGCGCTGCACCATCACATATAAGGGGAATATTCAATAATAAAATGTGCGGCTGCGCCGCACATTTTATTATTGAATTTAAGGATCTTATTCTTGCCTAGCGTAACCCTTACTTTACCTCGAATATATAGCGCCAAACGCCATCAGTATGCCGAGGCAGCACACGGCCAACGCGGAGACCATTGGCAGCCTGAGAAGCACCGTGCGCGAAATAGCGCCGCTAACCCTGACGCGGCCCGCGAGGGAGCGCCCATAGACCAGGGCAAGACCAATCAAAGTGAGCACGCCCGCCAACCCCAGGCTGAAAGCCAGCAACAGGGGCAACCCCAGGTCTATGTGCTTCGAGCCGACGGCCACGAGCAGCACCAGCACGGCGGATGGGCAAGGGATGATGCCGCCCGCGATGCCGAGCGCGAGTAAATTGCCGAAAGTAACCTTTGTCCCTTCCGGGGGTACGTGCGTGTGCTCTCGCCCGAATAAGCCGTGCTTGTGGGGGACCAGGGGGTCATGCTCGTGGTCGTGAGTATGATCATGAGCGTGGTCGTGGCTGTGGTCATGCTCGTGGTCATGCTCGTGGTCATGCTCGTGATGACTGTGAACGTGGCCGTCGTGCTCATGGGTATGTTCATCCTGAGCGTGTACATGGGGAGCAGGCATGCTGGCCCGGCGTAAAGCGCGCCACCTTTGCACGAAGAGCGCCACGCCCATGCCCGCTATCACTACCCCGGAGATAAAGCCCAACCATGAATAGAGAGCTTCCGGCACTATGTAATCGGATGCGTACTTGATCACCGCCCAGGCGAGATACGCGCCGACGGTGTGGCTGATGGTCACGGTCAGGCCCAGGAAGATCGCGTGCTTCGGCGTGCCTCTGCTGCCTATCAGGTAAGCAGCCACCACAGTCTTGCCGTGCCCAGGAGAGAGCGCATGGGCCGCTCCCACACCGAAGGCTACCAGGAGCGCCAGCACTATGGTCCCGAAGGTAAGTTCGTCCTGGTTGAGTATGGAGGTTATAGTATTGGTCTGCGTCTGCATCCAGCCGTTGACCGTGCCCCACAGGTCGCTCTGGGCGGGCTGCGCCTGCGGCGCATTCTTCCCCGCCGAGCCGGGCGCACCGGGCACGAACTTTACTGTTGCCTCGGTGACGCGCGGAGCGTTGCTGGTGGCGTTGGGGTTGTATTCGGTAAGCACTTTGCTTATGTCAACTGAGGCGGCGCTTGAATTCTGGAAGGCGATACCCTGGCCCGGCACGGCGATAACCTCTTCCCAGCCTACGCGGTCGGGGTAGTTGCTATCTTTATATTGGAGGGTGCCGCGCTCGATGCCGGAGAGGGGCGCGCTCATGTACAATTCGAGGCGGAAGGTGGGCAGGCCGCCATTGCCCGGTGGGAAGGTAAGTTCGCTGCTGGTGAGCGCAAGCTGCAACGGCTTGCCGTCAACCGCCAGCGACAGGTTCTTCATCAACTCCGGCGCTTTGCGGGCGATGTAGGCGTCGCGCTCTTCGGGGGTTACGTCGGTGGAGCGATCCTCGCGTATCTCGGCTAGTTCCTGGAAGGCGGGTATCTCCGCCAGGTCAATCACGTAATGGAGGTCCACACGCTCCGTGCCGACGGTCAGAGCGCTGTACTTGTTGACGCTGAAGTTGCCCATGGGGTGCGCGGAGGCGGGCCGGGGCGCGGCCAGCATGGCCAGGCAGAGCACGGCCATACTCACAATGGATAATCGCAAGAGTGACTTCTTCATCGTACCCTACTTCGTCAGGTAAGCCTCAGCCTCTTTGGAGAAAAGCAGGCTGGAGTGTGGATTAATGTCGAGGGCTTTCTGCACGTTGGCGCGGGCGTTCTCTTTGTCGCCCAACTTGTCGTATATCATACCGAGGTGGTAGTAGAAAACGGGATTCTGGGTGCCCAGACGCATGGCTTCTTTCTGCGCGGCCAGGGCTTCCTGGTAGCGGCCCACTTTGTAGAGCGACCATGCGAGCGTGCTCTGGGTGTTTACGTCTTTGCGCCCTTTAGCTGCCGTCTCAGCCATGCGTACCGCGTCCGGAAGCTGCATGTCGTGGTCGGCCAGGAAAGCGGCCTTCTCTATGTTCACGTCCACGCCGCCCGACTCGAACACCTGGAAGATGTAGAGCACCAGGTCATATTGCTCCTTCGCGGCGGCTGTGTTACCCGTTGACGCATACACGTCGCCCAGCGCGGTCAGGTACTGCGGCAGGGGCACTCCCTCCACCGATTGCTTGTATAGCTTGATAGCCTCGTCGGTCTTGCCCTGCGCCCATCGCACCTGTGCCATACCCGCCAGAGCGTGCAGGTAGCCGGGGTAGCCTTGTAGCGCATCGCTGTATTCTTTCTCGGCTTCCGCCAGGCGGTTGCTGTTGAAATAGAGGTGCCCCAGCTGCACGCGGCACCATGCCGTGTTCTCGGCGGCTGGACCACCCGCGCTGATCGCCTGCTTCATCGCCACAATCGCGCCTTCGTTGTCGCCGTATAGCTCGCGGGCGTAGGATACGCGGGAGTAGGAGCTAAGGTCGGGCCGCAGGTCCACCATCTTCTGGAAGGCGTCTACCGCCTGGTCGTAGTTGCCAAGCTCTACATGCGCGTCACCTATTACTCCATAGGCGTAAGCCTTGGCCGGGTTGGCGCGCTGGGCCTTCATGCCCCATTCGAGCGCCTGCTGAAACTCGTGCCGTGACAACTCAAGCGAGCCGTAGCCTGCCAGGGCGTCGAAATCGTCCGGCTTGAGGGCCAGGCTCTCCTTGAAAGCGTCCTCTGCCTGACTGTAGAAGGTGGGGTCGTTGGTCTCGCGGGCCTTCTGGAGATAGGCTATGCCAAGCTGCGAGAACGACTCGTAGTCGGAAGGGTCGGCCTTGACGCGCTCCTGCTTCTGGGCGATGATGCGGTCCGTATAGCCTGTGGCCGAGGCCGCGCCCGACGTGAGGATGGTCTGGGCGTCGCCTATCACTATAGGGGCAGGCTGGGCCTGGGGCATCGCCGACTGGCCGAAGATGATGCTGATACCCACCAACACCAGGGCCACAGCCACCATGAGCGTCATATTGTTGTCAAAAAAGCCCATCCCCTTGCGCTGTTTCATACTCTTACTCTGCATCGTATCTCTCCACTGTTCCGCACTTACTACTATATCAAATATCAGGATGATTGCTGTCATGTGAAATTGCGCGGGCGGGCATGAAACTCGCCCGCGCACACTAAGATTACTCGAACACTACGTCCTGGGTAGCCTTGCCGGTTGTAGTCTTGCGCCTGCGATAGGCGAAGAGGGCAACAGCGCCCAGGCCGATGCCCGCGAACGCTACGCCGATGGCGGAAGCGGTCGTGGGAGGCTCAGCCTCATATCCCTGGTATGGCTCGGCCATGTAGGGGAAGGCGTCTGTGAAGGGCTTTTCGTTGGCGTCCAGCCCGTCGGTCAGGTCCTTGTTGGGGGACACATTGTACGTGGCAGAGTCGCAGGGGCCGAGGGTGCCGACCACGCCGTAGCTGCAAGCCAGGGCGCGCAACTCGATGTCCACTACGTCGTCAATCAGGCGGCGTCCGTTGGGGAAGCCCGCGTTGTCGCCACCCACCACGCCGAGACGGTTAGGGTTGGCGGAAGGGGCGATACCCGTGTTCAGGCGGATCATCTCCGAAGCCGTAACTGTCGGAAGCTGGTTGACGCCCGGCACGCCGGTCAGGAAGACCGTCACCAGGTCGCTGCGATTGGTCGTCGGCGCGTCCACCAGGGGCGGATAGAGGAGGTTCATCAGCACCGGCATCTCAGGATTGACAACGGCGGCAGCGTAGCGGCCATCGCCGTCGGGGCGAGAGAAGTTCCAGGAGTCTTTGAACGCCAGGGGCACCACTACCTCGTTCACCAGGGGCATGCCGAGGCGGGAGATACCGACCCAGTTGCCGCTCCATGTAATCGTGCCGTCGAACTGGTTGATGACGCGGGTGGCCTGGCGCTTGGAAGCGGACCACACGCCCACCACGCCGTTTTGCAGGCCCAGGCTGCTGATGGGCACCTGGAGCGCGGTTGTATGTACGTTGTAACCGGCTACGCCATCAACACCCTCAGTAGCGTCGAGGGGGATAAGGTGGGCCGGGTTGAGGGGGCGCAGGCCGAGCAGGTCGAAGGCCGAGCCGAGGTCCACGAAGAACGGGTCGTCGCGGGGACCGGCAAAGACCTTGCCGCCGCCCGCGAGGCTCTTGATGGCGGGTGTCGCCAGGTTTGCCTCGTAGTTGGGCGTGGAGCGCGGGCCGATGTTGGCGGGCGCTACCTGCGCGTTGCTCACCAGCACCTGGCTCGTACCGCCCTGGAAGGTGCCATCGGGGGCGAACGTGCGCATGATCTTTGTCACGGTGTAGAACTGGCGAACGTTCAGGTCGGTGTCGTTCAAGGACGTGACCTGGCCGGTGTTGTACAGGAAGGTGCTCTTGCTGCGATAGTCGGTCCTGAACTTGAACTGGAAGGTGACGTTGGCGCGAGCAAGACCTTGCGTATCGAGGTTGATTTCGTATTGCACTTCATCGCTGAAGTTATAGAAGTTAGGCCCGGCAGCAGGCTGCTGTAGCGGTATCCAGTTCGCTATGAGCGTAACCGTATTGGGGGCTTCAGGGCTGACGAAGGCATAGGTGTCCGTACCGTCTGCCAGGGGGTCCGCGCTTATCAAAGGCGCTTCGCGGTGGCTGGATGCGCTGGTCTGGCTTGATGACACGCCAAAGGCGGCCAGCCCGAACACCATCAGCATCGCGAGTATTGTGTTGATCTTACGTGATAGTTTCATTCTTGTTTATGCTCCTCAGTTAGAGTCTACAGTTGATCAGATGAAAGACAGAAAGTTTGTAGCTCCGTGTGAGTAGCTCCTTCTTCGCTCCGCAATCTTATGCGTACCATGATAATCCCCCTGGTATCTGGGGAATTGGCCCTGTAGGGGCGGGTTCATGCCGCCCCTACACGCCATAGATTACTTACTTCTTGGTTGTCTCCTGGGCCGACCTGCGGCGAAACGCATAGCCGCCCATGAGAACCGCGCCGCCCACCAGGGCCATCGCGCCGAGCACAAGGCCGTAGATGTCGCCGAGGTGCTCAATCACGAACGGGGTGCCTGTCTTGGGCATGCCCGGAGGTGCAATGCCACCCGGACCGACTATCGGAGGGCAAGGGGTGCTGGCGGGGGCGGGCGGGCACTGCATTGCCGCAGGCGCGTCAACGCCGTGAGGTACGGAGCTTGTGCCGTCGTGCGCCACTGCCACATACGGGAAGCTGCTGCGGAACGGTACGTCGTTAGCGTCCACGCCGTCGCCAAGCTGCGCCGCGAGGGGATCAGGCTTGAAGTCAGGGTGGAAGAGCGGGTAAGCCGCGCCCGCCACAGCCTTGAGGGATATATCGGTCACGTCGTCCGCCAGGCGGCGTCCGTTAGGATAGCCGGCCAGGTCGCCGCCCACTACGCCCAGTGGATTGGGGTTGGCCGATGGGGGCACGGCCATGTTCAGCCTCAATTCCTCGGAGGGCTTGAGGGTAGATGTAGGAGGTTGAGTAGCGCCGGGGATGCCGGTCAGGAAGATGGCAACCAAGTCGTCGCGCGGTGTGGGTGGAACCTGGATGTTGTAGATCGCCTTGAAGAGGCGGGCCAATTCAGGGTCGGTAACGCCACCCAGGAACTGGGCGTCATCTCTAGGATATGAGGAGTTCCACAGGTCCTTGGCGGCCAGGGGCACGACCACTTCGTTCACCAGGGGCGCGCCGAGGCGGCTGACCAGCACGTAGTCGCCCGAAGACTTCATTGTGCCGTTGGGGCTGAGCACGCGCGTGGCCTGGCGGCTTGCGCCTGTCCATACGCCTATGACAGCGCTGGGGTCGGTAGCTGCCGTTGGGGCCTTGCCGCCCAGGGCTAGCTCGCTCTTGGGCACCTGGATGGCGATGGTCTGCAGGTTGTAGCCCTTCAGGCCGTCAATCCCGCCGCCCATGTTGCCGGGGAGCTTGCGGATCGTTAAGAGGTCGAATACGTTGAGGTCCACGAAGAAGGGGTCGTCGGTCTGGCCGGCGAAGACCTTGCCGCCGCCCGCCATGTCATGGATACCGGCGTTCGATAGGGCCTCATAGTTGGGGGTAGACTTCGCGCCGACGTTCACCGGCGGCACCGCGAGGTCCTTAGCCACTTCGGTGGCCTGGCCGTTCACTATGCGCGTCACGGAGTAGGTCTGCTTGATGTTCAGGTTAGCCGAGTTGATGCTCTCGACGGGGCCGGTGTTGTAGAGGAAGGTGTTGCCGTTGCCGACCGTCGTCTTGAAGCGGAACTGGTACGTGACGTGCGCCTCGGCGTCGCCCACGTTGTCCACGTAGATTTCGTACAGTACGTCATCGCCGAACATGTAGTAGTTCGGGCCGCCCACCGGCTCCTCGAATGGGTACCAGCCGGTGATGATCGTCACCGTGTCAGGCTTGTCGGGGCTGACGAAGGCGTAAAGGTCGGTGCCGTCAGCAATGGGGTCATTGCTGATCAATGGGGCCTCGCGGTGGCTGGAGGCGCTGGTCTGGGTGGAGTGTACTCCGAATGCCGCCAGACCGAACACCATCGCCGTCGCGAGCGCCGTGCTCAATAGCTTCGGTAGTTTCATTGAACTAGTCTCCTTGGTTCGTAAACTATAAAGTGGATAAACCGTGAATTCGTTCTAACCTGGCGCTTCGAAAAAGTGTTGGCCCAGGAGCGCCCTTCCCGAACCGACTTCCTTCTATCCATGCTCAGGCTGCTGCCCTGGCTCGATCACCTCCTCGTCAGAAATAATTGTCGTTCTAGGCCGGATCCTTCCTCGATTTAGCTGGATCCGAGGTGGTTTACGCCTGGTCTCACGCTCTACGGCTTCCACCTGAGCCATAGGCGTATGGTTGGCTGCCACCGGCACCTGGGGCTGGACTTAGAGGTAAGTCCACGACCTGGCACCAATGTCAAGCATACGCATAGAGATAAACAATGGATTAAGGCCGCTCTCGCCTCAGCAGCACCAAGCCGATCCCGATATACCAGGCGGGATTGAGCAGGAAACCAGTAAGCAACGCAGGCACCACGATTGCGGGGTTGGTAGCGTCCAGGATGACGAGCCTGCCAATATAGATGATGAGCAGCATGACCGCCACCACATAGCCCAGGTATCCGAGAGCTTTAGGGAAGTCGCCGTTGCGTGTGATTAGCCACGACAGGACGAAGACGCTAATGCCCGCCACGCCGAAAGTGAGCAGCCCACGCGGGTCTACCTGGCTGGGCAGGTCGAGGTTGGCATTGGCGGGAGGGTTGATGGCGTTGGCGAGGTCGTAGCCTCCATGTATGATGGACCCGACGGCGGCAGCCACGCCCAGCGCCACTCCCCACATGGCGAAAGGCTGGCTGGTGGCGCGCAGGCGGTGGTACAGGGCCACCAGCACGGCGGTGTTGAGCACCCCGCCCAGCAGCAGGAAGAGCGAGTAGAGCGTCACGCCCAGGTCGGGGGAGGTGCGGGCGATGATGACGAACGCCACCGAATAGAGCAGGCCCGCCACCCCACCCAGGATAGCGCACATACCCGCGAACCTGTCGAACGACGCGCCTTCTGCGCGTCCCGCCCTGTAGCCTGAGCCTGTGGTTGCTGCCGGTTGCGCCGTAGTTTGTGTTGCCATCGCGTAATCTCCTTTCTAATAATGTAGATTTACAGTTCAGGCAGGAGGCCGATCTCCCGCAGCATCGAAGCCACGTCCCAGATGTAGCTCGCGCTCACTATCTGGCCGCCTTGCAAGGTGAGGAACGTAGCACCCCTGACCACCACCTGCTTGCCTGTGGGCGGGATGCGGAGCATCGTGCCCTGGTGCGTGGCGTAGGCGGTCCATTGGATAGCTACGTGGTTGCCTGCGATGACGGCTGCTTCCTGGGTGAAGCGGAGGTCCGGGAAAGCCGCCAGGTAGCGAGACATGGACTGCCGGATACCTACCCTGCCCAATTGGGGGGCAGGCTCGTTTACGTCTACGCCCCTGTAGTCGGGCGCGTAGCAGGCAGCCACGCGGTCCATGTCGTGCGAGTTCATAGCGTCCAGCAACTGTGCGATGAACCGGCTGGTTTCTTCGGTCGTGGCCGCCTGCTCGTGCGTGCTTTCGTTCATGGCCTGGCCCCCTGCCCTGGTATTGGTGTTTTGTCTCGCACGCATATTGTGCCCCAGCTTAGCGCTTATTTACCAGACCAAAAAGTGTTCATTATTTGCTCACTGGATGCTCATTTATGGCATCCATTGGAAACAGTAGAGATAGCAAATAAGAGTAGATATTGTTCTAGGCGTTAGGATTGGGGATAAAAGGAAGCACGCGTCAGGGTGACGTGAATATCAGCCTATTGAAGCGAGTAGGCACAGCCCTGAAAGGGGCGAAAGAAAATAGCCCCACGGCGTGAGCCTGGGGAAAGCTGTCATGCTTATTCATCAAGCCCACGAAGTGGGCGACAGACGAAACCCGTATCCCAATGCAGACACGGTTTTCTTTCGCCCCTTCCAGGGGCTATTCTGTTTGGATGGGCACTTGTCCCCAGGCTCACGCCGTGGGGCTATTTTCTTTCGCCCCTTCGGGGCTTAGTTTGGAGGCGACAAGGGGGGAGATGCATCTTAAAGGCTATGTGCTGGTGCCCTGTAGCTCCCACTGCCAGAGTATCTCTACCAGGCGGGTAACGCCCTCCTTGAGGTGGCGGCGGAACGTGCTGAAGGGGAGGTCCAGTAGCTCGGCGGCCTGCTCTTGGGTGGCTGCCGGGGTCAGGTAGGTATGGTAAAGGGCGCGGTAGAGCTTGGCTTCTCGCGGGGACTGCTGTAGCGACTCGCACGCTTCCCGGACGAGGGCTTGCAAGGTGGATACGCGCTTAGGGGCAGGCGCATTCGCCCCGGCTCGCTCGATTACCAGCTTCGATTGCAGGAGGGGGTTGCGTTGGAGCGCGTCGAGCCGCGTAAGGTTGCGCAAGGCATCCTGCATGGCTGCCGCGAACTCAGGCTGGCTAAGCACGACCAGGGGCGGCGCGCTTGTGGGGGGAGAGGGCGCGGTTTGCGGCGTGGCGGCTATCTCGCGCTCGGCCAGCAGGTTGAGCCAGGCTGCGGGCGGGACGGCTCGCCAGTTGTGCCCGAATACGCCGTAGCGCCGACCTCCCACTTCAAACTCGACTTCCGGGATGCGGCTCAGGTCGGCATAGCCGAAGAGGGGTGCCCAGAAATCGGCATCCGCGCATGGGAAGAACGAAAAGACCAGGCCGGGCGTAAAGTAGTGGCGCACCGCGCTGATAAAGAGCAGGCTCTGCATGGGAGAGACCGCCTGGTAGGTGTCGGAGGCCATCCAGAAGCGGAAGAGGAAGGCCGTTTCTCCTGGCCGCAGAGGGGCGTGGGCCTGCACGTATCGCGCTGCCGCTTGCGTCGCGGGGTCTAGCGCCATGTCCTCCTCGGTGGCGCGGTCCAGGGCGACCACCATCAAGAAGCCTACGGGCAACTGGTCGCCGTCGCGGAAGATGAGCGCGCCCTGGGGCTGGCGCTCAAGCCAGTGGGCAGCTATTCGCGCCGACTCCCCGCCCTCGTGCTGCTCGACCATCGCCAGGATGTGGGGCACGTCGGCTTCGCGCAGAGCGTCGGGTAGCATCGTACCGCTCTCCTGCCATTCCAGGAAGGGGCGCACTACGGGGTTATCGCGATGCAGGAAGACGTAATCGAAAAGGATGCGCTGCTGCTCAAGGCCGGTGGTCTGCTCAAGGCAGGTCGCGTAATAGGTACGCACGCGGCGGTGCAGCTCCACGTACCAATCGCGGTTGCGCCACCGGAGGTCGGCGGTCAGGGCTTCGCGGGCGAGATCGTGCGGGAAGAGGCCAAGCAGCCCCGCGTCAATAAATGACAGGCCGCGCAACCAGTCGAACAGTTCATGCACGTCGGGCATGTCGAGGGCGTGCGAAAGGAGGGCTTCGGTGGTGACGCGCACCAGGGCGCACACCTCAAGGGCGGTACGGTGGGCCGGGCCGGGCACCTTCTGAACAAGCTGCTCAAGGAGGGCCTTCACTACGTCGGGGGTGGCCTCCGGCTGGAAGGGGATGTCGCCACGCTGCGCGAAAACGTCAGCCACGAGCGACAGGGCCAGGGGGTGTCCGTGCGTGAAGTTGAGCACTTCCGCGTGATGCTCCATGGGGATGCTGCGTTTGGCAAGATAATCGCGGCTCTCGTGGGGGCTGAGGTTGCGGAGGGGGAGGATGCGGATGATGTCCTGCCAGCCTGGGTCCGCGTACCAGGCCGGGGAGGGCGGGCGGCGGTCGGCGAACACTATCAGGGTGTCGTCGGGCAACTGGGGGAGGAAGACTTCTCGCAACCATGTGCTGAGTGGGGCCAGCAGTTCGCCCGTATCCACCAGGATGACGTGGCGGTGCGCTCTCGACGCGATGACTTCAAGGGGATCGTCCGTGGGGTTGATGCCCAGGAATAGGCGTAGCGCGCCGGTGAAGGCTTCGGGCGACGGCTCGATATTGCGCGCGTCCATGTAGATGGAAGGCACCTGTAGCTCGGCGCAGACGGCAATAAACTCTTTGAGCAGGGTGGTCTTGCCCACCCCGCCTGGGCCGAAGACGTGTAGCAAGCAGAAAGGCAATTCGGGCGACGAGAGGGCGTCACGAAACATAGCGCGTTCATTCTCACGCCCTACAAAACGGCGGCGACGCGCCGCCGCCAGACGGTCAGCAAGACGCATGGACATGCAGCCACCTCCCTGGTCACACTCAAACCTGGGTGCGCCGATTTGCGACTATTATAGCGGCATTGCGGTCCGGAAGCAAGTATTGGTATAATAATCGGTTGCCGAATCTGGTTGTAAGGCAATTAGCCTTCTACAGAAGATATGACACGTCGCGTCCTAGCTAAAGAAAGGGAGTTCATTTTTCATGCGTAAGTCATTTCCGGTCCTCCTTCTAACCTGTAGCATCGGGGCTATATTCATTGGCGCCATGCTGTGCGTCTGGCCCGCTTACGCAGGCGATGGAGCTAACCCTTCGACTCCTCCGGCTGCCGGCGTGTCGGCGGCCCCACACGCAAACCTGCCTTCCGGGTGTACGCCATCCTGGGGCGTGGTCCCCGCGCCCAACCCGAAGACGCAATTTGAAAACCTGAGCTCAGTATCAGCAGCCGGGCCTAATGATATTTGGGCCGTTGGGGACCTCTCCAACCTGAGCGACACAGAGCCTATTGAAGCCTTAATAGTGCATTGGAACGGCACCCAGTGGTCGCAGATACCCGCGCCTAACCAGGGAAACGGAAGTAACATTCTATTCGCCGTTGATGCACGAGCTACTGACGATGTGTGGGCTGTAGGCCACTACGATACAGAATTGAGCGGGGAGGGTACGCGACAGAGCCTGACAATGCACTGGAATGGTACGGCCTGGAGTGTTTTGCCCAGCCCTAACCCAGGTACCGAGTACAACCATCTAAGCTCTGTCACTACCGTTTCGAGCAGCGAAGCATGGGCGGTAGGTGACTATTATTCAGGCACGGTGTTTAACACCATGATCTTACGCTGGAATGGTACAACCTGGAATCAAGTGTCCAGCCCTAATCCGGGCGCTGAGAACAGGCTTTACGGAGTGAAAGCCATAAACGGCAACCCAAACGACGTATGGGCTGTCGGATATTATCTTGACAATACAGCCCTCGCAACACTAAACCTCCACTGGGACGGCTCACAATGGACCCATATCCCAGGCCTCCCTGCCAGCGAGGGCACTCAGTATTTCCTTCAGAGCGTGGACGGCACGGCAACCAATGACGTATGGGCAGTTGGCTACACCCATACAAATAGCACTAATAGATATACGACGCTGATAATGCGTTGGGATGGCACCCAATGGAGCATCGTTAACAGTCCTAACCCTGGAATGGACAATTACCTCTTCGCGGTTGATGCTCGTGCCGCAAACGACGTTTGGGCAGTAGGCTCCCACCAGGAGACGGAATTCGATCCGAACCAAACAATGGCAATGCATTGGGATGGCACCCAATGGAGTATAGTCCCCACAGGAAATCCGGGAGATGCCAACCGCCTGGTCGGGGTGGTGGCACTGGCAGCCAATGACGCCTGGGCAGTAGGTTGGACCAATGTGGACAACTCTTCTATCATGTTGATAGAACACTATCTGGGACTATGCCAGACGGCTACACCCACCAGCACGCCCACGCCTACAGGCACCGCGACGCCCACTTGCGTCCCGCGATGGAACGAGGTGCCCAGCTCTGGCCAACCATATCCCAACTACAACTACCTGTATGATGTTGATGCAGTCTCCGGCAGCGATATTTGGGCTGTAGGTCAATATGGTCCAAGCTTTAGGGAGGCGGCTCTTGGGGATTCCACACAAACGCTGGTGCTACATTGGAATGGGGCTGAATGGAGCATAGTGCCCAGCCCCAATGTCGGCACAGGCAGCGCGCTCTTTGGGGTCGCGGCGGTCTCGTCTGACGATGTATGGGCGGTCGGCTATTCCTATGATGGAACTACGGCAACGGAGTCGACGCTAACGCTGCATTGGAACGGGACGCAGTGGAACGTGGTCGCCAGCCCGAACACTCAGGCTAATTTCAACCAGATGACCTCCGTATCGGCGCTTTCAGCTAATGATGTGTGGGCAGTGGGCTACTATCGGGACCAATCGGGTAATGCATTCCCCCTGACGCTGCATTGGAACGGCGTTGAATGGAGCATAGTCGCCGTCCCCGCCGTACAGGGGGCCGGTTACTTACAGGATGTAGAAGCGATAAGCAGCAATAACGTGTGGGCGGTAGGCGCTTACGCCGGTAATCCCTCGCAGACGTTGGTGCTCCACTGGAATGGCACTCAATGGGACGCGGTTCCCAGCCCAAGCCCCGGTACTGGCGGCAACGTGCTAAACGGCATAGACGCGAGCTCAAGCTCAGAAGTCTGGGCGGTGGGTTACCAGTCAAAAAGCTCAGCGGCAACATCAGCTCTGGCAATCAGGTGGGATGGTACTGTTTGGACTGAGATCCCTGTGCCGCTTGTGGGTGTAGGCCCAGCTTTCTACGATGTCGGCGTCGTATCAACAAATGACGTCTGGGCCGTAGGTGACTATTACAATCCAGACGTGGGGCAGAGAGAGACGCTGGTGGAGCACTGGGATGGCACTTCGTGGCACGTGGTCCCCAGCTTCAACCAGAAGTTCTCAAGAGATCAAGTACTGAGAGCGATAGAAATCGTTGGAGCGAAGGACCTGTGGGCTGTAGGTGATTACGCTAACAGCGTACAGCGTAAGAGCACGCTTGTAGAGCGCTATGCAGGGTGTGGAACGACTACCACTACCCCTACAGCCTCCGCTACGAGCACGATAACCGCCCAGCCCACTCAGACGCCGCCAGGTCCAACTACTACTTCGACACCCCAGCCATGCACATTGCAGTTCACCGACGTCCCCAGCGGTAGCACATTCTATCCCTTCGTGAGGTGCCTATCGTGCAGGAATATCCTGGGCGGATACTCGGACGGCACATTCCGTCCCAACAACGACATTACCAGGGGACAGTTGTCCAAGATAGTGGCTAACTCTGCCGGGTTCAGCGAGCCTGTCTCCGGCCGGAGCTTTGAGGATGTGCTACCCGGCAGCAGCTTTTACCAGTTCGTAGAAAGGATGGCTTCCAGGGGCATCATTGGAGGTTATCCATGTGGCGGGATGGCCGAGCCTTGCGGCACGGGTAACCTGCCGTATTTCAGGCCCAACAATAACGCCACGAGAGGACAAATATCCAAGATCGTATCCGAGTCTGCCGGTTTGTCGGACCCGCAGACGGGCCAAAGGTTTGAAGACGTACCTCCGGGCAGCACCTTCCACCTGTGGATAGAGCGACTTGCAGCCGAGGGGATCATGGGAGGCTATCCTTGCGGGGGGCCCGGTGAGCCTTGCGGTCCATCTAACCTGCCGTATTTCAGGCCAAACGCGAAAGCTACCAGGGGGCAGACCTCTAAGATAGTCGCCAACACTTTCTTTCCAGGCTGCGAGACGCCGTAGCTTTACACAGACGCTCTATTTGTGCGCTCCGCGTCAGGGCGGGTATCGCGGGATTGAGGCATGACTCGCGCTTTTACTTCAATTCGCCTCTCGCCAGGGCAAGCGCGATGGCATTGTGACGTTCTACCACGGGAGGTAGGTCCACGCCGACCAGCCTGCCCTCTTGCACGCGCACCTGCCCGTTTATCACGCTCAAATCAACGTTGGGTGGTTGGCAGAAAACGATAGACGCAAGAGGGTCGTGGACCGCGCCGCCCGCCAGCCCTAGCGTGTCCAGGCGGTAGCCTATGAAATCGGCGGCCATGCCTGGGGCCAGGTAGCCAATATCGTCCCGCCCAAGCACCTCCGCGCCTCCCCGCGTAGCCAGCCATAGCGCATCCTGGGCGCTCATCGCCGCAGGGTCGCCGCCCACGCGCTGCAACAACATCGCCTGCCGCGCCTCCGCCAGCATGTGCGAGCCGTCGTTCGAGGCCGAGCCGTCAACCCCCAGACCCATGCGCGCACCCGCCTGCCGCAGCAACCGCACGGGCGCGATACCGGACGCAAGCCGCATGTTGGAGCTGGGGCAATGCGCGACGCCTGTGCGTGTACGTCCTAAGCGCTCTATCTCGTCGGGGCGAGGGTGGACCATGTGCGCGTGCCACACGTCCAACCCTACCCAGCCGAGGTCTTCTGCCAACTCGACGGGAGTGCGCCCGAACACGTCCAGGCAGTACCGCTCTTCATCCCGCGTCTCGGCCAGGTGCGTATGCGAATGCACGCCATAGGAGCGCGCAAGCTCCACGCTCTGACGCATCAGGCCGGGCGACACCGAGAAGGGCGAGCACGGGGCCAGCACCACGCGCAGCATAGAGCCGTGCCCAGGGTCGTGGTACTCCTCTATGACCCGCCGCGAGTCGCGCAGGATAGCTTCCTCGTCCTCAACCACACGGTCCGGCGGCAGACCACCCTGCGACTCCCCTACCGACATGGAGCCGCGCGCCGCGTGGAATCTGAAGCCCATCTCGACGGCGGCCTCTACCTGGTCGTCCAGGCGAGCGCCGTTGGGCCAGATATAAGTGTGGTCGCTCGATGTGGTGCAGCCGGAGAGGATCAGTTCGGCTATGGCTATCTTGCTGCTCACGTAGATGGCTTCGGGCGTCAGCCCCGCCCAGATGGGATAATGCGCCACGAGCCAGTCGAATAGGTTGGCGTTCTGCGCCTGTGGGAGATTGCGGGTGAGAGTCTGGTAGAAGTGGTGGTGAGTATTGACCATGCCCGGCATGATGAGCATGCTGCTCGCGTCAATCGTCACGTCCGCCTCGGAAGGCAATTCTGAAGTAGGCCCAATCTGCTTGATGAGGTTGTCAACGACGTACAGCCCGCCGTCAGGCATGCGGCTCCCCGCGTCGTCCATAGAGACGAGCAGGGCTGCGTGCCTAACCAGCAGCGTAGCCATCAGCAGCCTGCCATGATAACCCGGCCATGCTCCAGGCGCTGCACCTGGGCCAGGGCTATTACCGGGATGCCTAGCTCTTCCAGCCCGGCGCGCCCCGCCTGAAAGAGCTTCTCCACCAGGAACCCGGCCACTACAGTCTGAGCGCCCGCGTCGCCCACTATCTCCGCGAGCGCGACGGCGGTCTTGCCGTTAGCCAGGAAATCGTCAACCAGCGCCACCCGCATCCCCTCCTGCAAGTAGCGGGCGGAGACCACCAGCCTCATCTCCCCACCTTTCGTGGGCGAGGGCACTATCCTGGAGAGCGCGGGCGGCTCCACCACGGGCGCGTACTTCTTGGCGTAGACCAGCGGAACGTCGAGAGCATAAGCGGTAGCCAGCGCGGGCGCGATGCCGCTAGCCTCGGCGGTGAGCAGCAAATCGGGAGCAAACTGCTCGATCCTCTCAGCCAGCGCGGTGCCCATAGCCGACATGAAGGCAGGCTCGATCCTGTGGTTGAGGAAATGGTCAATCTTCAGGATGCGGTCGTTCTCGACAGTGGCTTCCTCCACAATACGCCGCACAAGCGGCTCGAAAGGGGCGGTGGTCAAGGCAGGATAAGAATGCATCAGGCCGTTCCTCCAGGGCAATTTTTTGTGTGCTGATTACGGTCAGGCGAAGTGTGCCCCATATTACCACATCCCGGAAGCGAACATGAGGCTGGTTGCTAACGATATGCATCTGGGTTATGCATCTCCATCCACTTCTCTGCCCCTTTCAACGGCACAAATCCGGACTTGCTGTAGAGGCCGTGAGCATCGCGGGTAGCGAGCAGCCAGCGCCGCAAGCCCTGTAGGTCGGGGTGCGCCAGTATACATTCAACCAGCCACTTCGACAGCCCTCGACCACGATGGCTCTCAAGTATAAACACGTCGGCCAGGTATGCGAAAGTAGCCCTATCGGTGATAACCCTGGCAAAGCCGACCTGCGCTACGCCCTCGTATACGCCAAAGCAGAGAGAGTTCTCCACTGATCTGCGAACAACCTCCCTGGGGATATTCTGCGCCCAATATGAGTTGCTAAGGAAGCTATGCACCAGGTCCAAATCTATTCGCGACCTGTCGGTGCTGATGCTGAACTCGCCTTTCGTGTACGTAACTTCGGCCATATTCGATTAGCCTCCAGGCAATACGTGCCCATGTCCCGCTAATCCGCGCAGCCATTGTCGTGCGTCTCGCGGCGAGCGCAGATGCACCACCGCGAGGTGAGCGTGCTCAGGCGCGTTCAACAGGGCCGGGTACTCTCTACGTCGCCTGCGATATGTACGTAGCGCCCACCATATGATAGCGTCCTTGTCGAACAACGCACTCTTTATCGTCTCGCAGTTGCCACCCCATAGCTCCTCCCGCGTCATTACGCGCCTGAACGTGCGCCGGATTAGCCGCCACATTATCACATGCAAGGCATAATCGAGCCACACAATCGTATCGGCCCTGCTCCATACGATGTCGCGCACCTTGCTGTAGTTGCCATCTACCGTCCAGGCGTCCTCGCTCAAGGCTTGCGTGGTACGCTCCCTGAAGAGTTCGCGTGGTGCCTCGGTCCAGTTCGGCCCCCAGTTCAGCGCGTCCAACTCAACGTGCGGCACGCCCAGGCGAGCGGCTATATCCCGCGCCATAGTGGTCTTCCCCGACCCGGTTGTGCCTACTACAGCGATGCGCCCGCCAACAAGCCGGTGGGTGTGAGCATTGTTGCGAGTGTACGATTGGGGCTTGCTATCTAGAATCAGCTTCATATGGCTAAACCTATCATACTACACCTGATTCGTCGCCAGTCTGCACTACTCTCTTTAGTACAGCCACGAGTCTGTTAGAATAGAGACGCCTGGCATAGACAGGTGGCCTCAAGTTGGGTGCCCTGCACCTGTTCATGTCGTCAAGTCGGGTAAGCCGTCCCAGGGAGCAGGGAGCGCCATGCCACCTATAATCGAAGTAGAACAACTCGTCAAACGCTACAGGAAGGCCACCGTCAACGCAGTGGACGGGGTATCGTTCCGCGTGGAGCAAGGCCAGCTTTTTACCTTTCTCGGCCCCAACGGCGCGGGCAAGACCACCACCATCTCGATCCTCACCACCACGCTCTCTCCCACATCGGGCCGGGTGCACATCGCAGGGTACGATGTCGTGCGGGAGGCCAGCGCAGTGCGTCAACGTGTGGGCATCATCTTTCAGCAGCCGAGCCTCGACACGAACCTCACCGCTGAGGAGAATGTGCGCTTCCATGCAGTGCTGTACGGCCTCTACCCCTTCCGGCCTGCATTTCGCTTCATGCCGCGTGAGTACCGCCGCCAGATAGAGGAGCTTGCCCACGTGCTCGGCATGGAAGGAGAGATTGGTAAGCCGGTGAAGACCTTTTCGGGTGGCATGAAGCGCAAGCTTGAGATCATCAGGAGCCTCATCCACCGGCCCGCCGTGCTGTTCTTAGACGAGCCGACCCTGGGCCTCGACCCGGCCAGCCGTCGCAACCTTTGGGAGTACCTGCGAAGCGTGCGTAACCAAAGCGGCACCACCCTCTTCCTGACCACGCATTACCTTGAAGAGGCCGAGGAAGCCGACGTTGTATGCATCATCAATAGGGGCAAGATCGTCTCGCATGGCACGCCTGAGCAGGTCAAGTCTGAGTTAGTGCAGAATTACCTGCTCCTTGATGCCAGGGCTTCCGAGGGCCGTGCTACCCTGCGCGCCGAACTACAGAGGCTAAAGGTGCCCTTCACCGAGACGCCGCAGTTCAAGATCAAGCTGGACGGCAATGGTCCTGGCACGGGCATCGACGCCCAACACATCATCAAGGCCATTGACACGCCACTTACCGTACTGCAAACTTACATGCCCACACTGGAGGACGCTTATCTCGCCATCGTGGGGCGAGAAGAGAGCCAGGGGGAAGAGAAGGTCGAAGAGAATGTCCAGGAGAAGGCGCAGGAGGGGGCAGAGGGATGAGAGAGGCCAATGCTATCGCGGCCATAGCCTACCGCGACCTGATGAAACTCCTGCGCGACCCAACGCGTATGGTGTCCACTTTCATCTTCCCTTTCATATTCATCGCCGTATTAGGCGGCTCGATGCAGGCCAGCCTGGGGAGGGCGGTCGGCTACAATGTGCTCATCGTGACTTTCACCGGCATACTTGCTCAGACTTTGTTCCAATCAACGGCTACGGGCATCATCTCACTCATCGAGGACCGCGAGAGTGACTTCAGCCAGGAGATATTCGTCTCTCCCATTTCGCGCTTCTCCATCATCATTGGCAAGATCGTGGGCGAGGCGTTGGTGGCGCTGCCGCAGGGGCTTGCCATCGTTGTTTTCGGCATACTGCTAGGAGTGCCGTTTTCATTGACTGGGATACTGGCGCTACTTCCCGTAGCCGCGATCGTCTGTCTGTTCGGCGGGGCGTTCGGTGTGCTGGTGCTCGGCAATCTGAACAGCCAGCGAGCAGCCAACCAGATATTCCCCTTCGTCATGCTGCCGCAGTTCTTCACGGCGGGCGTGTTCATCCCAGCAACGGGCCTGCCACTCTACCTGGAAGTGCTCTCGCGCATCTCGCCCCTGCGTTACGCTGTGGACTTCATGCGGGGCATCTACTACGCAGGTCGACCCGATTACGAAAGCGTGGTACTCGAATCTCCGCAGACGAACCTCGCGGTGCTGGCTGCCGGCTTTGTGGTGTTTCTAGCCGTGGGCACAGTGCTGTTCGTGAGGAGGGAAAGAAATAGGTAGGGTCCTGTTTTTCCTATTGACACGAACATGGCCCTTTGATAGAATGGCTTAACTCAGGTCCGATTTCTATACGCTCGTTGAGCAACTCTATGTGTTTGGGCACGGTTCTCTTTGCCCATGCGTCATCACTCCCCGGCACATGGAACGGTTAGCGCAGTCCTTCTACTCGCCAGTACACACGCCCTCATTGGTTCGCACGCTACAAGCGTTCACCGAGGCGGACTCGCTCTATACATGGACCTGCCAGCCCGCCCCGAAACAGGGACGTATGAGAGTGAGGGGTTGAGTGCTTGACGCGGGCGGAAAATCAGACATGACAGAACCGAATAACCCGGCGCAACTGCTGGCCCAGGCCACCGCCGAGTACCAGAAGCTCGCGGCCTCCGTCATGGCCCTCAACACGCAGTTAGCGGCTATGGGCATTACTGTAGAGCCTTATCCCACCTCCGTCCGCCCCGACCCACAGGTCCACCAACCACCACCTCATCCCTTGCTCCCCGGCGTGGTGCGCGCCGAAACCGGCACCGATGCCGCCATCCTCGTGCGTATGCTTGGCCCCTTCCAGCTTGAGATCAATGGGCGCAAGTTCGGCCCCGGCGTGCCCGGCCAGGTGAGGACCGTCCTGGAATACCTCATCAGCCAGGGGCGGCGCCCTACCCCCAAAGACGCCCTCCTGGACCTACTCTGGCCCGACGCCAACCCCTCGGTGGCCTACAGCCGCCTGCGCGTGGTGATGCATACCCTCCGCAAGAGCATACCCTGCAAAGAGCTTGGGCTGGACGACCTCGTGATTAGCTCGGGCAACAACTTCATGCTCAACCCGCAGGCCAGCCTCTGGGTGGACGTGGTGGAGTTTGAGCGGCACTGGCAGAACGGCTGGCGGTATACGCGAGCGGGAGAGACCCAGCAAGCCATCTACGAGTACGAGCAAGCCGAGGCCCTCTACATAGGCGACTACCTTGAGGATGAGCCTTACGCCGACTGGACCCTGTTGCGCCGTGAAGCCCTGCGTGACGCTTATGCCAGCATCCTGACCCTGCTGGCCGGCATGTCGTTGGAAGCGGGCGATTACACCGGCTGCATCATCTGGGCGCAGAAGCTCCTCGCGCAAGACAACTGCCGGGAAGACGCTTACCGCCTGCTGATAATCAGCCACAAGCGGCTGGGGCAGGCGAGTCGTGCCGCCTACTGGTACAAGCTGTGCGCGCTCGCTTTGCAGCGCGAGCTTGGGATGGAACCCTCAAGCGAGACGGAGGCCGTCTTCAAGCGGCCATAATTCCTCTGAAATAAGGGGCCAGGGATCAGGGATCAGGGGTCAGAGGCGGCTTGCTATGTGCCTTAGAGAGCTTGCGCGCGTCGAACGGCAATTTGCTGGTGGTATTTGTGTAGGTCGGCATGAAAGCGAGCAGGGGTTGAGGCTCTACTTCGGGGAAGAAACTGTCTATGACACCCCGGACCCTGAGCAGGTAGTCCAGCCAGGGGCGCTCGCCGCTGCGCACTTGCATTTCCTCTAAATCGATGTTGGGGCGCGGCGCTGTGGGCCAGGTACGTTGTATGCGTTCGACCTCTTCTTCCCCTACCTGCGTCGCCAGCGCGTCGAGCTTGTCGTAGACGTTCAACAGGTAGCTGAAGTATTCGTTCAGCGTGAAGCGTATCCCCGGCGGCATCCTGCCCACCCGCGCATTCCAGCGCGCCACCACCTCGTTGTAAATGTCGAAGTGCATGTAGAGGCGCTCCATCGCCGCCCGCCAGGAGGGACGTCGAGGTTCCCCTTCGGGCCAGGCTTTAGGCGGGCAGAGAGATTCGGGCATCTGGTGGACTTGCAAGTTCCAGATGGACATCGGGTACGCCCGGCACACCGACGGGCGGTGGCCGTAGACGCCGCAGCGCGTGTTCCCCTCGCCAAAGTGCATGAGGAAAACACACGGTCTGCTCGGGTGGATAGGCCCCTGCTTGTCCAGCGCCAGGCCATAGGCGGGGCGGTCCATGCTGAGCCGGAAGCCGTCAAACCCCGCCTCTTCCTGCGGGCAGGCGATCAGGAACTGCTCAGGGCCGATACGCTGGTGCTTGCTTATCAGCCACACGTCGTAGCCGCACACCGGCACGATGTACGAACGGCAGCACGCACCGCACGTTCCACAGGGGTCGTGTGGCTTGGCGTCCCCGGCGAATTCGGGCACATCCACCGCGTCTACCATGTCACTCACGGGGCGACCTCCACGCTTTCCTCTTCGTCAAGCTGGTCGTAAGCGTCAAGCAGGAATTCGCAGAAGTCAACGAAGGCGAAAGTAGAGCCTTCCGGCGCGTTAGTAACCTGCTCGTTCCAGAACGCCACCACCGAGCAATACTCCTGGTACTCGGCCTGGCGAACCTCGACAGCCCGCGACTCCTCCGTTATGTCAACATCAGCGAGGGACCACTTGCGGCAGGTGCAACCTGTGTCGTTAGGCACGCACAGCACGCCGTTCATCATATCGGAGGGGAAACTGTGGCACACCTGCGGGCGCAAATCGCCCAGCCCGCAGCGATGATAGCCGTTGCGAGTACGCATAAGGAAAATGCAAGGTGGGGGAGTCTTTTTGCGGCGGCTCTGCTGCTTTGCCAGGGCGATGCGAAAGTGCCGCCCCGACCCGTCGAGGATGAAAGAGTCGGGCCTGGGCTTGGGCGTCTGAAAGTAGACCACGAAGGCCCAGGGCTGCATGTCGAGCACGCGCGAGATGCGCCACACGTCGCGCCCGCTCGGCAACACGAACGAGGAGTAGCAGCAGGTCTTTGATTTGCAGGCGAGCCAGATCGCCTCTTTCTGGGTAAGGGAAGTTTCGCTCATGGGCAACTACCCTGCTTTCAGTAGGGTTCACAACATCATACCAAATATTGCAGACCGACCGCAAAGGGCCAGCCTGTTATTTCAGAGAGGATGCAAAGGCAGGTATGATGTGGAGGAGAGTAAATTAGCTAGCCCATGTCATTCTGAGCGCAGCGAAGAATCTCGTCCCTCGCGCATAATTTTGCCTATGCGTTACCCCTAGTATGATACGCGAGGGACGAGATTCTTCGCTGCGCTCAGAATGACAACGGGTAGTGGGTCCGCCGACCCCAACACCGTGCCTGACGAGGTGTGCGAATTCAAGACTTTTTCTTGCGTGCTTTTGCCTCGGCGATGGTGCGATTCTCGGCAACTCTGAATTGAACAATTCTGCTTATCAGGTCGAGTGGCAAGGGCTGGCTGATGGGGAATTTTATGGTGCCTGATGTGCACTCATACCTGGACAATTCATCCTTGAATGCCTCCGGCACCCCACCTGAGGCTGGATAAAGCCCAATGTGCTTCTTCCACGCAGCGAAATAGACTAGATGCCCGTTCAGCACGAACGTAGGCATTTGATAGCTAATCGTCTCCTGCGCGCTAGGGGCGGCGGCTTTGATGGTGGCTCGTACCGCTTTAAGGAGCGCTTGTTTGTCCTCAGGGAATGTGGCGATATACTCGTCAATTGAGCGGAAGCCACCTTTATGCTCTTCCATGGGCGTACTCTTTCCTGCTACTTGTCTATAACTTTGGGCCTGAAGAAGAACATATTGGCCTTGCCGGCGTCGTTCGTCGCGCCTTTTTGCCGCTTGCCCTGGTGGACCGCTATCTCGCCGCCCGTGCCGCCGCCTCCGCCGTCGTTAGCAAGCTGCAAGGTGCGCTGAGCGCGCATAAATTGGTTCCTTTTTGCTACGAAGGGCCAGGCACCACCTATATGTCGCCTGACCCTTCATGTTGATGTTGCGCTTACGATTTACAGGTCGCCCTTGCGCAGTTCCTCTATAAACGGCTCGAACTCGGTTGCTACGCCGCCGCGCATGATGATGCGGTAGTAGTCGGAGGCGATCTGCGCCTGCTGCGAGTCGGTGTAATCGCGGAAGTGCTTGCCCGTGTCTTCGTCCGACTTGAGCATCTCCGGCCCGCCGTACTGCCCGTCCTTCGCCTGGTCCTCAAGAGGCTCGCCCACGTACTGGGTGCCTACTTTCTGCTGCTGGTAGACGAAGACCATCTGGTATACCACGTCGGGCAGTTGGGTGCGCTCGTCCTCGGTCAGGTTGAGGATGTGAGGTGTGATGAACGACTGCTCTTCTTTGGCCTTAGCGATAGCTCCAACCACACGGCCCGACGCGACCATCACTTCGTTCCAGGGGAAGGGGTTGGGGCCGAGCACGTTCTGGCCCGCCCTCTGCTCGTTGCTCTCCAACGGCTTGGCTTTCTTCATCAGGATGTCGAGGAACTCCAACAGTTCCGACCCCGCCAGCATCGAGAGGATGCGCGTCACAAGCCCGCCGACCCACTCTGCCTTGTCCTTAGACTTGTCCCACAGCCACTGCACGTAGGTCTGCATATCGCCGCCCGCCAGCACCGCCATCGCTTCGGGTAGCGCGTCCACGTTATCGGCCAGCGCGTCAACGGTCGCCTCGCCGTATTTGCGGAACGGCGGGGAGAGCTCCTGTATCTTCTTCGTGGCCCATTCTTCCATCGGGCCTAAGTCCTTCTTGCCCGCGTTGGCGGCACGCACGCCCATTTGCCTGCTCGATGTGAGCCTGGCCCCTGAAGTCTTCATGTTCCTGGCACGCTGCACCGACCTCTGCGCCTGCTGGCCGCCCTGCTGCTGGGGAGGACGTGTCCCGCCCGACTCCTCTTCCTGCACACCCGATACTACCTGCTCGGCGGTCTGGCTGGCTGCCTGCTCGTAGCTGTCCGACGGGTCGCTGATCGCTACGCCGCCACCCGCAGGCGTGCCCGCCACCGGCCCCCGCGACTGCTGGACGGTATGCGTAGCTTCGTGCGCTATAAGGCGCGTGCCCTCCTGCGAGCCTGGGTCGTATGCGCCCTCGCGGAAGAAGATGTCGTTGCCGCTGGTGAAGGCCACAGCGTCTACGGAGCGGGCCATCTGATCGGCCTCTCCATCGGTATGCACGCGCACGCCCGACAGGTCCGCGCCCATGCCCTTCTCAAGCTGCCCTTTCACTCCAGGGTCGAGGCTGCTGCCGCCGCCCGCCCTCGACTCGATGCGCGCCCCCAGGTCGTCGTCAACGGCGGGCGTGGCGCTGCCGGTGGCGGCTCGCTGGATGAAGCGCTGCACCGCGCGGTTGCCGTGCGTCTGCTGCATCTCGGTCATCAGCGCGATCTTCACGGGACCGTTCCCCCGGCCCTGGAAGCGCGGGTCGCTCGGCTCGTAATGCCCGTAGGTGTAGTAGCCGTCCTGGCTGCTGCGCTTGCCGTGCCCGCTATCCTTGTCGGCGGTGGTAGACGGCCCGGAGTGCCGCGCGCTCGAATCGGCCTCGCGCTGTATGGCGAGCCGCCTGGCGCTGCTCTCGTATGCTTCCTGGCTATATCTGACAGCCATATCCGCACCCTCTCAATTTGCCTCTACAAGCTCAATGTGCCCAATAAGGCTGCAACATTCATACCCTGGCGCAAACGTTACCGTCCAGGCCCAGCCCCTTCATCGAATCTGGCACCCTGACGCTTTGCCCCTTCCATTTTACACCTTCCAGCTTCGTATCGCTGAAATCGGCACACAAGCCGGTAAAGCCAGCCCTGCACAAGTTCTGATATGATACCTCAATATCGCGGATGATCTCTCTTCCGATATTGCCATCCACTTCGACGGCTCACTTTTCCCTGGATGGAGCTAAACGTTCCGGCTCCACGTCGTACTCACCGGCGTCGAATCCCTCCACGCGCCAATCACCCCAGGTCCGTTCCCAGAGCAATTCAAGGAAGCGGTGAGCATCAGCCGGGTTGTTATACTGGAAGGGAATCTTCAGCTTGCGTAACGTATCCTCAAAGTGGCTTTCCGGCAGGTTGAGTACCCAGGCCATCGCGTGCCGTATTTCCTGTTCGTCATCGTAGTTGTCGCTCACGTACCGTGTGAAGCTGCGCACGGCCTCGTTGAGGTCCGCCTTACGCCCAGGGTCGAACATCGAGCCGCCTGCCAGAGGCTCTACGTAGTTGAGTTCCACAAAGCTGAGCCACGCGCTGCCCAGGGCATCCAGGTTTATTGTTACAAAGTCTGGAAGTATCATATCATAGCCACGCTCTTTATACCTTGTCGGGGAACGCCGTAAGCAACTGGTATTTGCCCGTGTTATCCAGCTCGAAGACTACGGTCACTTCGTCAACGTTGCGTATAGTGGTGCCGTCGGGGTCGAATTCTTTGCCGATACCTGGGGCAGGGCGTTGCTTGAACTCGACCTTTTCCTTCAGGTACTGCCTATTGGCAACCGGGTCTTTGAGTATGTCCTCTGCCTTGACCGTGCCCCTATTTATGGCCCTCTTGCCCGCCGCGTTGATAGGCGAGTCCGCCGTGCCGGGGGGAATAGTTGCGTCATCGAGCATATTGCGGTACTTACTTATTTCCGCCTCCTGCTTGGCGAACGTATCGAAGCGGGAGACCGGCTTGGGTGGCGACATGTTCTTTGCCCGGTCAAACAGGAAATCATCGCTCAGATGAGCGCCGTGCTTGGAGTAGCTATGGCCCTCCTTTAAAGCGCCGCCGCCCGATGTATAGCCCTTGTCGAGGGCTTTAACCCTCTCCATACCCTCAACATCCTGTAGCAGTTCTGCCTGCCGCAACCCAGTATTCTTGTTGAATTCCAGGTGCGTAGCATCATCGAGATCGAGGAATCGCTTCTGGTGGTCGGGCGAGAGCGTGCTGAAGGCTTTCCTTCCCTCGTCTTGCATGTTAGTGACGGTTTCCAACGATTTCTTCATGTCGGCGGCTGCCTTGGCCTGAAGGTTCGGGTCGCTAAGCGCCCTGGCATCCTTCAGCTTCTGCTCCAGGTAGGAGGAGTGCTTAAAGGCTTCGGGGTACTTATCGGCCAGTTCCTGGCATGGCGATGAGCAGACGTATATCCTGCCGTCCTTTGTGACCTTTATTTCTCCACCATCGGGCGTGGGGTGCCTGCCCGCCAGGTTCTTGTCCGCCAGTTCCTTAGCCTCTTTCTCGGCGGCTTCTTTCGCTTCTTTCTCAGCCGCTTCCTTAGCGGCCTTCTCGGCGGCTTCCTTCTCGGCTTCTTTAGCTGCTTTTTCTGCGGCCTCTTTAGCGGCTTTCTCCATCTTCTCTGCTGCCTCTTTAGCAGCCTTCTCGGCCAGCTCTTTAGCCTCCTTCTCCGCAGTCTCCTTTGCGGCTTTCTCTGCGGCTTCCTTGATTGCCTTCTCACCCGCTTCCTTTACCGCCTTCTCAGCCGCTTCTTTGGCTGCTTTCTCTGCTAGCTCTTTGGCCCCTTTTTCTGCCAATTCCTTAGCAGCTTTCTCGGCTAGCTCCTTAGCACCCTTCTCAGCAAGCTCCTTCGCCCCTTTCTCGGCTAGCTCCTTGCCGCCCTTCTTGAGCAGGCTCTTGAGGGTTGCCTTGATGCCCGTCTTCAGACCCTGCTTGGCAGCTATTCCACCAGCCACGCTAGCGCCGCCGCTTGGGATAGCCGCGATGTAACTGGCTATGTCTATGGCGGCTGAGGCGCAGGAGATACCCTGCTCCACACCACCCATCTTCTCGCCCAGCACGGGGTTCTCGCCTGTCAGGCAGGCGCAGCCGTCTTTGATCGTGCTTACAACGGGTACGAGATCGGTTGTCACATCCGCGACGGTCTGGGTGGTCTGGCTACCCTTCTTTACGAGCCTGGGGAGCGCGCAGCCGAGCGTCTTGCAGGCCAGCCAGGTTGACGCCATCGGCAGGCCTGCCGGGCTGGCTAAGAATGCTATTTTGGCCCCTATCTCGCCTGCCTTCTTCGCCATTTCTATCAATGGGCCGAACCGCTTTTGTAGTGCGGCCGCGCCCTCCTTCACTTTGGCCCATGCCGCCGCGCCGAGTTCTTTGGCTTTGGCCCAGGCTTTATCGAGGCCCAGGTCTTTGGCGACCTTCTTCAGCTTGCCGCCGACATCCTTGGCGAAGTCCCACGCCTTACCCGCCCATTTCTTGGTGAAGTCCCAGGCTTTGCCGCCCCACTCCTTCATCTTGTCCCAGGCTTTGCCGCCCCATTCTTTAGCTTTGTTCCACGCCTTGCTCGCCCAATCTTTAGCCGTGCTGAGGGCTTTGGCTCCCAGTTCTTTGGCCTTGTTCCACGCCTTGCTCGCCCAATCTTTAGCGGTGTTGACTGCTTTCTGGCCCCATTCTTTGGCCTTGTTGAAGGCTTTGCTCGCCCAATCTTTGGCGGTGTTGATGGCCTTCTGGCCCCATTCCTTAGCGGCGTTGACGGCCTTGCTCGCCCAATCTTTGGCGGTGTTGAACGCTTTAGTGGCGGCTTCCTTGGCGGCACTTAACGCCTTGCTCGCCCACTCTTTGGCTTTGCTGACGGCCTTGCTCGCCAGGTCCTGCGCCTTGCTCATCACCCACGAGAGGAGGCCCGCCGCCTTGCCGAGTATCTTCTGCGCCATGCCCGCGACCTTGCTCGCCGCGCCGCCCGTCAGCTTGTCCGCTATACCGAGCAGCTTGCTGCCCGCGTTCTTGGCGGTATCCGCTATCTTGCTGCCCAGGTCTTTGGCTTTGTCCCACACCTTGCCCCCCAGGTCTTTAGCCTTGTTCCAGGCTTTCGTGCCCAGGTCTTTGGCTTTGCCGTATAGCTGCGTGGCCGCATTCTTCGCGCCATTCCACGCCTTGCTGCCCATGTCCCTGGCGAAATTCCATGCTTTGCCGGCGGCGTTCTTCGCTCCGTTGATGACTTTGCCACCCAGGTCTTTGGCGAAGTTCCACGCTTTGCTCGCGCCGTTCTTTATCGCGCTGTAGGCCTTGTCAACCGCGCCCTTGGCGAAGTCCTTGACCTTGCCTCCCCACTCTTTAGCGGTGTTCCAGGCTTTACCGCCCCACTCTTTGGCCGCGTCCCACGCCTTACCGCCCCACTCTTTGGCGGTGTTCCAGGCTTTCTTCACGACGGGCGCGACGAGGTTATACGCCTTTTCGGTCAGCCAGCCGACCGCCTTGCACAGATTCTCGGTGGTCATCTTACCGGCTACGTTCTTGGCGGCGTCGAGGGCTTTGCCGCCCCACTCCTTCGCGCCGTTGTATGCCTTGCCCGCTACACTCTTGACCTTATCGAAGGCGCTGCTGCCCACGCCCTTGATCTTGCTCCATGCGCTGCCGGCTTTTCCCT
>DASWMJ010000083.1:0-18588 GCA_036399775.1 Chloroflexia bacterium
CCTGGTCGGCTCCATGTGTATCCTGACCAGGGCGCGATAAATCACGCCCCTACGGTTTTTTCTACCTCAAGGCTGAACACTTACCCGTCTTAAGTCCCTTGACTGCGCCCACACCCTGTGCTATAACACTACCTAACCGCAATATAGAGAGGCGTCGAAGGAAGACGCAGTAGGTCGGTAGGCAACCGTACAGAGAAGGGGTGGCTGGTGCGAACCCCTATGGAGCCGCCGGGCCGAATTACACCTTCCGGAGCCTCGCCGGGCGCGCCCGCTACAGCGCAAGGGTCTACCCGACCCGCCGAGGCGCACTGCCGCGAGGCTTGCGCGAAGCACGGTGGTATCACGAAGCTAACTGCTCTCGTCCGTCGCATGATGACGGACCAGGGCTTTTTTATTTGCATGCAGTATAGGAGATGACACATATGGACAATACCCGCCAGGTGCCCACACCGGAAGAACTCCACAGCGACCTGCGTGAGAGGCGCAAGGAGATAGAGGCCGAAGCGCAGGCCGCTGATGTCGAGGCGACCGCAGAACTCGCAGCCGAAGCCCAGGCACGCGCTGGTGGCTACACCGAAGAAGCTTCAATGTGGGGAGGCGTCAATACGGGCGACGATGCGGTACAGGAGATACTCACCCGTGCAGTAGTGGATGTCATCGTGCGCGACGAGTTGGAAAAGAAGCTCAAATCGGGGCGCAAGCTGCGCGTCAAGCTCGGTATAGACCCCACAGGCCCGCTATTGCACGTTGGCCGGGCAGTGCCACTCTTCAAGCTGCGCCAATTTCAGGAGGCAGGCCACCAGGTCGTGCTCATCATCGGCGACTTCACAGCCCTGGTAGGTGACGCCTCCGACAAGGACGCGCTCCGCCCTATGCTTACCACCGACCAGATAGAGGCCAATATGGCAACTTACAAGGAGCAGATAGGGAAAGTCCTCGACCTGGGCAAGGTAGAGTTCCGCTTCAATTCCGAGTGGCTGCGGCCCCTCAACTTCAACGACGTGATCCGCCTGGCGTCCAAGTTCACGGTCGCGCAGATGATCCAACGCGAGAATTTCTCCGATAGGTGGGACGCGGGCAAGCCTATCGGCCTGCACGAATTGCTCTATCCCATCATGCAGGGTTTCGACTCGGTGGCAATCGAGGCCGACCTTGAGATAGGCGGCACGGACCAGCTATTCAACCTGATGGCGGGCCGCGTCCTGCAGGAAGAGTCGGGGCAGCCGCCACAGTCGGTGCTGACTATGAACATGATACCGGGCACCGATGGCCGCAAGATGTCTACCACCTGGGGCAACGGCATCTTCCTCCTGGACGACCCGCGCGACCAGTTCGGCAAAATCATGTCTATGGGCGACGAAATTATCCCAACGTACCTGGAGTCCGCGACGCGCCTCCCCATGCAGGAGGTCAAGCAAATCACAAAGGGGTTGGAAGACGGCTCTATACACCCAATGGACGCGAAGAAGCGCCTCGGCTGGGAGATAGTCAGGCTATATCATGGCGAAGAGGCCGCTAACCGCGCCAAAGAGGACTTCGAGCGCCAGTTCCAGGACCGCGCACTCCCGACGGAGGTGCCCACCGTGCCCCTGGACAAAGCCCTGGGCGACAAAGCCAATGAGCAAGGCGAGATGGGCATCATCGACCTGCTGATAAACACCGGCCTGGCCCCCAGCCGCAAGCACGCTCAGCGCCTGGTAGAGCAGGGGGGCGTGCGCCTGGACGAAGAGAAAATCACCAATCGCGACCAGTTGGTGAGACCTGCATCTGGGATGATAGTCAAGGTTGGGAGGAGCTATGTTCGGATAGGTGATAGCTAGATACCAACAATAAATGGACGTAGGGCACTAACGTAAATTTGGCTAAAGATAGCGTAGAGGCTTGCCAATACGCGTATTTGCCTTCTCTGTTGTGTGGTATACTTTTTCCTAATTACCGCAAGGATGGGAGCACAGATGTTACAGACCAAAGCACAAGCGTTATCTGCACCAGAAGCAATCGAAGACTGGGATCCCTTAGGCCAAGAAGAGCCAGATCCAGGTCTGTTGCTTGCTGCTCTACGACGTCAAATACGTAACATACTGAAGAGCTACACAGGTTCGTATGATCTTTTTGCTGAATTGCTCCAGAATGCCCTGGACGCAGTAGAACGGCGAGCAAGAGAGGAACATGGCGGTTATACGCCGACTATTTGGATTAAAATTGATCTCCAAGAATCGGCTGTCTCAGTCACTGACAATGGATATGGGATGCCATTAGCACAATTCCAACGTTTCCTCAAACCCAACATCTCATTTAAGGACGGGGTAACTACTCGTGGTAGTAAAGGCGTAGGGGCAACGTATTTAGCATATGGGCATAACTATCTTGAGGTCGCGACCAAATTCGAGGGCAAAGTATATTCTGGAGTGCTCAGAGAGGGTCGGGAATGGGTAGAGGATACTACTGAAACTGTGGGCCGCCCACGAATGACTATAATATCACCCACTCATCCTCCCTTCTTGAATGTGGATCGCGGCACGTCAATGACATTGAAATTGACAGGTCAGCATGTGCGTAATAATCTTCGCTACAGTGGAGCAACTACTGCTGAACAATGGGCGGCTATTTTGCGCGTCGCGACACCACTAGGAGGGATTTATCTCTGCACACAAACACCGCCTCGGATTACAGTATGTTTGGAGGTAATAGACCTTCAAAGGCAAGCAACGCACGAGACAGTGTCGCAACCTACTTACGTCTACCCTCATACAGTGCTAGGTACATCAGCGGATCTTCGAGAATACCTAAAAGATCAAGCAGTTAGAGAGAAGAGACGCCAAGATTTGTCAAAGAAGCCACCAAAATACACTCAGTTAAATGGTATATGGGGCGAATGGACTGGAGAAGAGATCCTTATCGACAAGAGTCCCATTAAGCCGCAGCTTGATTCGGATGAACAGAAACTCGTGCGCGAACTTGATATTACGCTCTACACATTCTTGGGATATTCTACAGATTTATGGGATGCATACAACGATACTAAACTGCGGTTGCGTAAGGGTCTGCGACTATTAGAAGGCGGGCTCCAATTAGCAACACGTAACATGCCGCAAGGGCGGCCTCTGACCATTCCGATTACTCGGAACATCTACTTTCAGAATATCGCCCATGTAATTGTCCATATGGATAACGCTGAACCCGATTTAGGTAGAAAAGGATTCCAACCCGAGCATGTTAAGATCGCTGAAAAGTTGGCGGTATCGGCAGTAACGATCTTTGCCAAATACTATGATCTACTACGCGCTAAGACAGGTGCTCCAGACCTCCAGCAACAGATGAAGTTAGAAGAATGGGTTGAACAGCAAAAGAGTCATGAACTTAAGTTTCCTTTGGTTATCACAGGAAGAGGACTCTTTCTGCCTACTGAAGAGTTAGCCATCCGTTCAACCCCTTTGGTTGAACAAGACGTTGTAGCGTTGTTTAATCAAATGTTGTCATCAGGAATAATAAGGGGCATCCAACTATTGGCATCAAGCCAATATAAACAATACGACGGTTTATACCGCATAAAGTTAAAGCCTCCTTTTTCAAACTACACACGTAATGCAGAAAATCCGCTTGGTGTAGAGGCTATAATTTCAGAGCCTCTTACTTCTGCTGTCAAAGTTTTGGAATATAAGTATAATGTTGACGGATTGATTGAGGAATTCCAAACAGGGGAAAAAAGCCCGAACGATGTAAGTTTAGTTGTGGCTTGGGAGATGGGATCCAAATGGCAGGGTCTCTTTGATGTGCTCTCGTATCTTGATGAAGGTAACGCACATCATAGACAATTTCATGGAGCTACCCATTCCTTCTCCCATTCAGCATCTCACACACACGCCTTCGAGGCGATCATCCTTAAAGATCTAGTCGAATATCTCTCTGATCCGATTGCAACATCAAAGTATCAGCATGAGATATATTCTGAAGATCTAGGCTTATAAAGAAGGTTTAAGGTGATAAGCCTTACCTCAATAGTGAAGACAACAACGGGAGCTACACCTAGAGTATTAGTGTAGCTCCCGTTATTTATCACCTCAAACCGTGCTAAGACTTGCGGCGCGACAATGCTACGCCACCGCCGAGGGAGGCGAAGCCAATGACCCCCAAGACTACCAGCCAGGCTGTGGAGTTTTCGTTGCCTGACTTGGGCATCCCGACGACAGCCTTTCCACCCACGAAGAAAGTGCGGTCGTAGAAGGGCTGCACGGGGCGGTTGGTGTGGGCATATATCGTTGTGTAGGCGGTTATCTGCGCGCCGGATAGCTCGAGTGGGTGGCTCATCAGTAGCCACTTCACCCCTTCCGAGCAGGGAGGCGTGGTAAGTGAGCCGTTGTACCTGTAGTAGTCATGGTCCACCGGCAGCAGATCGTCGGCATCTATGGTCACGCCTGGGACGGTCTGTACGCCTGATGCCGTCGCGGGAAGGTTAGACATGACGGGGGCGTAGGCCGCGTTCTCCGCGCCCTGGCTCATCAGCGCGCCCACGACGGCCAGCTTGCCACTCGCGCTGCGGTGCACGAAGTGTACTTCCATCGGCGAGTACTTGCCCTTGATGGTGTGCTCGCTCTGCGCGTGGAAGTGGAACTGCAGAAGATCGTATGTTTCGCCGTCCACCATGATTGAGCTACCCGCATCATAGTTGATCTGAATTGTGTGCCCGTTATTCACAACGTTGAGCTTGCTGGGCATGTAGTTGAACAGGATACCGAACGGGTTGGTGGGTGCCGACGAGGGTATGTTAATTGGCGATTGCTCGTGCCCCTCGGAGCACGCAGCATAGTCCTTGCTCAACTCTCCCCAGTGCTCCGGCCCCTCATGGCCTTCATACGTCCAATGCACGTCTTGAGCGGCCAGGGCCGGGCCACCGGCTACCTGCCCGAACGTGAAAACGAATACCAGAAACAGCGCCGCTACTATTAGCTTTCTCATTGTTCCCCATCCTCCTCGATGATGTTTGATATAGTCAATTGATGCTCTGAGGGGGTTCGATTATCCCTGGCAGAGCTTGATTCTATCCCGCGCAAACGTACCCCTATGCATAGGGGCCAAGAATAGCGAGCGCAAGGCTCGGATGAGAGCGAAAGTAAAAGGAGTCTTGACGCATAAGTAGCTCTACATAAGCATCGCCTCCACAAGCAGAGATAACCCTCTATATTAGGCTATCTCAGAACGGCAAGCAGAACTATGGGGAGTCCTTAGTCCTTACTTCATGGCATTATATCACATCTGGAATGCATCCTGCTCAGATAAGCACTTAATTAGCTTTGATTCTCCCTATATCAAAAGCAACCAGGGATTATCGAAACGGCCATGCATAAAGAACGTGCGCTATCCCACCTTGCGGCACCACACTGGCCGCACTTCGCCACTATAACGCGGGATACCAACTCGCCGGGACGCTCACTGTCTGCACGTCTCCGGCAACTAGTAGATCCCCGCCAACAGGTCACTCACGATTACATCCTTACTCGTTGGCTGTTCCTGCGCCTGCTTGGCGTCGTTTACCTTGTAGCTTTCGCGTCATTATGGCCGCAAATACCCGGCCTGATAGGGCGTAACGGCATCCTGCCTGCTGGGGAGTTCCTGGCCTCCGTCTGGGCACCCACCGAGGCGCAACGCTTCTTGCTCGTGCCCACGTTAGCATGGTTCAACGCGAGCGACGGGTTCCTCCTCTTCATGTGCGGGGCGGGCGTCGTATTGTCTGTGCTGCTGATCTTGGGCGTGCTGCCTATTCCTGTGTTGTCACTGCTGTGGGCGTTGTACCTCTCACTTTTCAGCGTCGGGCAGGTCTTCCTGGGCTACCAGTGGGACGTGTTGCTGCTTGAGACGGGCTTCCTGGCTATCTTCTTCGCGCCTTTACAGGTGCTGCCGGGAGTGCCGCGTGAAGCGCCACCCTCGCGCATAGTGCTGTGGCTGTTCCGCTTGCTGGCGTTCAGGCTGATGTTTTTCTCCGGGGTGGTAAAGGTTGCCAGTGGCGACCCTACGTGGCGCAACCTCACTGCGCTCTCATTCCACTATGAGACGCAGCCCCTGCCGACACCCCTCGCCTGGTACGCCCACCAACTGCCCCTCTGGTTCCACACCCTATCGTCCGCGATGATGTTCCTCATCGAATTGCTGGTGCCCTTCCTCATCTTTGCCCCTCGCCGCCCGCGCCTGGTAGGCGCGGGGCTACTCGCCAGCCTCCAGGTCCTCATAATGCTGACCGGCAATTACGCCTTTTTCAACCTGCTCTCAATCGTGTTGTGCGTCCTGCTGCTGAACGACACGTTCTTGCGCCGCTTCATACCACTAAGCCTGCGCGACAGGCTTGCCAGTCCTGAGCGCGCGGCGCGGCCACCCCGCATGCGCCGTTGGTTGGCCGCGCCCCTGGCGGCGCTCGTCCTTTTTCTCAGCGTAGTGCAGGTTATCTACAGATATATTCCAGGCGTGGACGTGCCCCGCCCGGCGCTGGAAGTGGCGCAGCACTTTACGCCCTTCCATATTGTGAACAGCTACGGCCTCTTCGCCGTGATGACTACGTCGCGGCCTGAGATAATCGTGGAGGGGAGCAATGACGGGAAGACATGGCTGGCTTACGGGTTCGCCTACAAGCCCGGCGACCTTGAGAGAACACCCGGTTGGGTAGCGCCGCACCAGCCCCGCCTGGATTGGCAGATGTGGTTCGCCGCGCTCACTCCCCCGTGGGAGGGGCAGTTAAGCTACGGCTGGTTCGACGCGTTCATGCTGCGCCTGCTGCAAGGCTCGCCCGAAGTATTAGCCCTGCTTGAGAGTAACCCTTTCCCCGACGCCCCGCCACGCTACATACGCGCCCAACTCTACAACTACCAATACACCAACGGCGGCAATGCCAACGGCGCGTGGTGGCAGCGCGAACTGGAGGGGATGTACTTCCCGCCTACCACCCTGAGGGACAGGCGCTGGCAGCGCGAAGTGCCCTGAGGCGTGTCTGCAAGGATGACCCGGCTGTTACAAAGCAAGCATTAGGCGCGATGGGTGGAGCGCCCGGCGACTGAAGTCGCGGGCTACGCAAACGAAGTCCGCCTGCGCGGACTATGCTGGGGAGAGTAGTCGCCGTAGGGCGACTTTGTATACGTTGCCCGCGACTTCAGTCGCCGGGCAATGTGGCGGCACAGCTTAGAGAGAAAGCGCCTGTCGCGACGCGCTAACCGAAGGGATAACTACGTGGAAGGCCGCGCCCTGGCCTGGGATGGAGGTGGCGCTGATGCTGCCGCCGTGCGCTTCGACTATTCCCTTGGCAATCGCCAGCCCCAGCCCCGCGCCCGACGTAGCCAGGCGGCTGTCGCGGGTGCGGGCAGGCTCGCCCCGGTAGAAGCGGTCGAAGATATAGGGGAGGTCCGTAGGGGTTATGCCCTCGCCTGTGTCGGCCACTATCAACTCTACCTGGTCGGGCCTGCCCCGTAGCGTGATGACCACCGTGCCGTCTGCCGGGGTGTGGCGTATGGCGTTCTGTATGAGGTTGTACAGCACCCTCTGCATGCGCGGCGCGTCCAGGGGCACGCGAGGCGGGTTGCCCTCTACTTGGCCCTGCAACTGGACGTTCTTCTTCTGCGCCTGCGGTGCCATGCTCTCAAGCGCGTCCGATACGAGGTCTTCTACAGCCGTCAACTCCACCTGTAGCTTGAGCACCCCTGCGTCTATCTGCGAAAGCTCGAACAGGTCGTCAATCAGCGTGCTCAGGTGCTTCGTCTCGTGCTGTATGGTCGTCAGGTAGCGCGATATGGTCTCGTCGTCCGTCACTACGCCGTCGTTGAGAGCCTCGACCATCGCCCGCATGCTGGCGAGTGGCGTGCGCAGGTCGTGGGAGACCGCCGCTATCAGGTCGCGCCGCGAAGCCTCAAGTCGCTCCTTCTCCTGCTTCGACTGCTCAAGACGCTCCACCATGTCGTTGAACTCTGCGGCCAGCCGCCCTATCTCGTCCCGCGAGTTTACTTCCACCCGCGCGCTCAGATCGCCCTTCGATACCATCTTCGCCAGCGCGAGGAGGCTGTGCAGGCGCGATACCATGCTCTGCGAGAGGAAGAAAGCGAAAAAGAGGGAGATTATGGCCGAGAAGACGAGCAGCACAGTAAGCAGTGGAAGATCATGCTCTTTGTTCAGGAACATATTGAGCGAGGTGTACCAGACGTTCACACCAACGACCGCCGCGCCGACCATGTATACGACAGCCAGCATTATTCGCAGCGACGGGATGCGCGTGCCCAACCCCAGCCGGAACCCGATGCCCCCCAGCACTACCGACGCCGCCCCCGACGCCAGCAGAAAGAGCGTCAGGTCTTGCAAGTCCTTCGGCATGGGGTAGAGCGACATGCCGAAGGTCAGCGCGGCCACAACCACCGCCGTGAGCAAAGCCACGAGCAGCCCGCCCACCGCCACCCCCGCCACCCGCACAGGCGAAGGCGTCATCCGCCCAATCTTTCCCACTGGTTGCAAAGTCTCTATGCTCATAGTCTCTCGCTAGATCGTAAAACGTAAAACGTGAAACGTACTTATTGAACCACAAAGACACAAAGAGCACAAAGCTTGCTGAGATGTTGTTTGGGGTTGCGCTTTACGTTTCACGTTTTACGTTTTACGTTTCATTTTTCAAACTTGTACCCCACGCCCCAGACCGTCTTGATGTAGCGCGGCCTCATAGGGTCGGGTTCTATCTTTTCTCTCAGGCGGCGGACGTGGACTGTGACTGTGGAGGTGTCGCCGTAGTAGGAGTAGTCCCATACCTGGTCGAGGAGTTGGGTGCGGGTGAAGACTTCGTGGGCGTGGCTCGCCAGGAAGAAGAGGAGATCGAACTCCTTGGCGGTTAGCTCCACTTGCCCTTTATCGGTCTCCACCGAGCGCGTCTTGGGGTTGATTTTGAGGCCGGGGAAGCGTAACAGCGTGTCGCTGCCAGGCTCCGGCGGCGCGGCTGTCATCGAGCGGCGCAGCACGGCCTTGATGCGCGCCACCAGCTCGCGCGGGCTGAAGGGCTTGGTCAGGTAGTCGTCGGCCCCGATGCCCAACCCCACCAGCTTATCGGTCTCCTCGCCACGCGCCGTGAGCATGATGATGGGTATATTGCTGGTAGCCCTCACGCGGCGGCACACTTCCAGGCCGTCCAGGCGCGGGAGCATAACGTCCAGCACTATCAGGTCGGGGCTGTGCTCGGCCACCATTTGCAGCGCCATCTCGCCGTCCGAGGCGGTCACTACTTTGAAAAGCTCCCGTTGAAGGTAAGCGCCAACAACCTCTACTATGTTCGGCTCGTCGTCCACCACCAGGACGGTACATTCTCCTGTGTTCAAACTGCTATCCTCTCGCACAAGCGGTAAAATTGGATGGGCAGCGAATTGCACGGCTACGGCCTGCACGGCTTTGACCACTGCTTGTTGTGAGTATTGTTGGCTCATTATATCACCACTTTCTAACGCTTAAACATAGAGCAGAAACGTGCTACTATAAGAGCGGTAGGGAGGGAGCGACGTTGCAACAATGCCTGCCCATTATAGTGCCTCAATGCATGGCTATCGCGCCCATGCAAGTTAAGTATAACGGCCCAAGCTAACCTGCGGCTAAAGGATGTTACGAGAGTATTACATTTAGTGGAGCTTGCGGATGATGGTCAGGTATAGAGCGCAGGTTGCCCAGGTGCGGAAGTTAGCGGCTGGGTACCTGTTGTTGCAGGGGACCGGCACGCTCGCATGGTGGGCGTTGCTGATGCTCTACCCACCTGCCCGCATGCCTTTCCTCGCCCCAGGCGCTCCCGACTCGACGCTCATGGTATTTATCGTGCCAGATCTGGCTATCTTCATCAGCAGCGCATTCGTCGCGGCCTATGGACTGTCGAAAGACCGTGATTGGGCGTGGACCGCCCTATGCGTGCAGACGGGCGCTGCCGTATATGCCGCCCTCTATGCTCTGGCCCTCCCATTCGTTAGCGGCGGTGCGTGGCTCGGCGCGGCCATGATGCTCCCATCTCTCATTTTGCTGCCCCTGTTCATGTGGCTATTACGCCCGGAGAGCCTGAGATGAAAAGACTCTATACTGTGCATGGCCGCCTGGCCCGCCCCGCCAACGTTCGCCGGAACATGGTGAAGACGCTGGTACAAACGCTAACTTTCTGGGGCATCTTTTTCGGTATCTTCCCGGCCATACTCTACAAGATAGAAAGTGCCTCGCCGTTCGCCCGCTACCGCTTTGCATCCCGCCAGTGGCGAAGGGGCAGTATCGTCCTATTCGTGCTGGGCGGGTTCCTGGCATGGATGAGCGCAATCTTCATGGTGTCGAAAGGCCAGGGCACTCCCCTGCCCTCTGACGCTACGCGCGCCCTGGTAGTACACGGCCCGTATCGCTACGTCCGCAACCCGATGGCGATAGGCAGCTTCGCACAGGGCATAGCGGTTGGCACCTTCTTTGGCTCGCCCACAATCGTGGCCTACGTGCTGACAGGTATGATAGGCTGGAACTACTTCGTGCGCCCCTGGGAAGAGAATGACCTGGAATGGCGCTTCGGTGCTCCCTACGCCCAATACCGCGACGCCGTGCGCTGCTGGATACCCCACCTTCACGCCTACGAATCTGAGATAGATGATTCTGTTATGCGTAGGGTTGGGAGGTGAGCGTTATCTTAAGCGAACTTGGCTTTATCGTGCGCGCGCTGGGCAGCAGGTGGCTGTGGGGGCTGATGGTGGTTGCCCTCCTGGGAATCGGCGTAGCGTACCAGGTGAAGCGCCCCATCCTGGTGGATATAGGGGGGCCGCACGACTGCCCGTACCTGGGCACGTCGGAGTACTGCCCGCAGACCCCCAACTGGCACGATCCTGAGTCTAACAGGTGGACCAAAGTTCACAGCGACTTCTTCCTGCCCGGCATAGGCAGCCAGCCCCTGAACGTCACGCTAAGGGTGCTAGGCGGGCGGCCCGGCAACGACCCGCCTCCCCCTGAGATTACGGTGCGTATCAATGGGCAGGAGCATAAGTGGCAGACCGAGCAGGGATTCGCGGAAAAGACGTTCTTCGTGCCAAACAACAGCCGGACAGATTCGAGTATACACCTGACGATTCTGTCGCCCGTATTCTCTACGCCCACCGACAAGCGCGAGTTGGGCGTCAATATTGACTGGATACGCGTGGAGCCTGCGGATTACAGCCTCTTAGCTCCCGCCGTGCCTTCTATTAGTGTGAGCCTCTACTTGCTCGCGTCGCTCTTTATTGTTTACGCGATGGCTTACCGGGTCTTCCTCAGCGCGGCTGCCGCAACCGCCATCGCCGGATCATGCCTGTTGGTCGCGTTGGGGGTGCTGGCGGTGAGGAGGCCGGAAATCACCATGTTCGCGCCGCACCTTGCTGTGGTGCTCCTGTGGTCGTGGTTGTTCGCGCTATTCGTATTGGTTGTGGCCGACGCGAACAGAGGGAATATGGGGCCAGGGCTGTTGCATAGTCGGGATGTTGAGGGAACGCTACCCCACCAACCTTGTCAATCTGAGCGCAGCGAAGAATCTCGTCCCTCGCTTATTAGTTCGGGTAAGGCAAGGGCACAAAGGCAAGCGGATACGCGAGGGACGAGATTCTTCGCTGCGCTCAGATTGACAAGGGGGAGGGGGTTCGCTTCCGTTGGGCATAAATCCGAGGTTGCAACAGCGTTGGAGGGAGGGCATTTGCGGCCAGCGAACCTTGTAGCGGGCATCTTTGCTGTCGCGTTCGTCCTGCGCTTTGGGGGGATGGTCTATCCGCAGTTCATCAGCAGCGACCTTACTTTCCATGCCCATCGAATTGATTTTGTGCTGAGCTTCTTCAGGGGGGAGGAGAGTAACTTCTTCTTCGAGGGGGAGCTTCCAAATGGCTTGAAGGTGCCTTACCCCAGCGCGTATTACGTGCTGCTCTCGCCTGTTGAGTGGCTGCTGGGAGGTACGACTGAGGCGGGCAGGCTGGTGTTACGCTTCGTGAGCGCGCTGATGGATGCCGTCGTGGTGCTGCTGGTTTACCGGCTGGCGCTCAGGCTGGGCGTGGTAGCGGCGCTGCTTGCCGCCTCGCTATACGCGGTGGGGCCTGCGGTCTTCCAGCTTTTCTCGGCGGGCAACCACAGCAACATCTTCGCGCAGACTATGTTCGTGGCTTCTTTAGCGGTGGCGGTGGAGCTATTGAGCAGGGAGCGGGGCGGGGCGGGAAAATACCGCCTGCTGATGGGGTACTGCGCTCTCACAACGCTCACGCTGCTAGGGCATTACGGCATGGCTATCGCTGCCGTTGGGGTGACGGTGGCAATCGGGGTGGTATGGCTCATCTTCGCGCCGAAGAGTATACGTGGGAGGATTGTGCCTATGCTGGGGGCGTTCGCGGCGGCTATCCTTATGTCTTATTTGCTCTACTATATGCATTACAACGCGCAGATGGAGGGGCAATTCAGCAGCCTTTTGAGCGGCGGGAGCAGGGGCGGTGGTAGAAGTTACGACATCTTGAGGCTTGCGGGAGATGTTGTAAAGTGGGAGGGGTGGGTTATCCTGCCAGCGGCGTTGGGGGGTATAGGATTACTCTTCTCTGGGCGCTCTAAGAGACAGGGCGTGATAAATCACGCCCCTACGGCGTTGGTGTTGAGTGGGTGGCTGCTGGCTTGCGTCCCATTGGCGGCTACGGCGCTGTTCGATAGGGATACTATCCGATACAATTTCCTTGCTTTGCCTGCGCTGTGCGTGTGCGCGGGGGTTGCTCTCCAATGGCTCTGTTCTCTATCTGGGAGGATTGCTGTTGGGAAGATGCAGGTGCAGTTAGGGATGGTGGCGGCTGCCGGGTTGCTGGGGCTGGCGGCTGTATATACGCTGGCGACATGGGGCAACTTGATTTTCAATCAATACCACTAAGCATGGTGCGCGTCATACTTCAGGCGCGATTGACTCGATCCTAGCTGCCGGACGGCTTCTTGTAGTAAATCTTGTAGATAGCCATGCCCGCGTCGTCCGTTACGAAGAGGGAGCCGTCGGGGGCTACCAAGAGGTCTACGGGGCGTCCCCAGTGGGTGAGGTCATCCAGGAGCCAGCCTGTGGCGAAATCTTCCAGGAGGGTGGGCGCGGTTGTGTCGGGCTGGTTGTCTTTGAAGGGCACGCGCACGATCTTGTAGCCCCTGGGGGAGGTGCGGTCCCAGCTTCCGTGTATGCCTATAAAGAGGTCGCCCTTGTAATCTTCGGGGAACTGATTGCCGTAATAGAAGGCGAGGCCGAGGGGGGCTGAATGGGGTGGCAAGGTGAAGGTGGGCACGTCTACGCTCGCGCAGTAGTCCTGGGGCGTAGGGAAGTCGAGGGTCGTATCGGGCACGCGGTCGCCGTAGCAGAAGGGCCAGCCGTAGTTGCCGTCCTCTCGCACCTTGTAGACCGCTTCGGGCGGCAATTCATCACCCAGGCCATCGCGCCCGTTGTTCACAGCCCATAGCTCCCCGGTGATGGGGTGGAACTTGATGCCGACGGCGTTGCGTATGCCTTTCGCGAAGACCTTCTCCAGCTTGCCGTCTATGGTGTAGCGCGAGATGGCTGCGCGCCTGGGGTCTTGCTCGATGCAGGCGTTGCACGACGATCCCATAGCCAGGTAAAGCTTGCCGTCGGGGCCGAACTCGATGGTGCGGGTAGAGTGGTTCGCGCCCGCCCTGCCCGTGCCGCCTGTGGGCAGATCGCCTATGATGGGCATGCGGTTGTCGGCTATGTGGTCGCCGTTGGTATCTTCCAGGCGCAGAACTTCCACTTCGGTAGCCACGTAGAGCGCGCCGTCCTTGAAGGCGATGCCATGTACGCCCTGCATGTTGTCGGCAACGGTCTGGACCTGGTCCGCCATGCCATCGTTGTCCGAGTCCGGCAGCCTGACGACCCTGCCTTCGGCCCGCACGGTAGCGTAGAGGACTCCATCGGGGGAGAAGGCCATTTTGCGGACGTGGGTCAGCCCGGCGGCGAAGACCTTTATGCCGAAGCCGGGCGGCAGGTTGATGGTGTGCTCGGTGGCGAGGTTGCCTATGCGGGTAGCGTCGGTAGTTTCGACCACCACAGGATTCAACCCGCCGCCGTTGGGTGCGCTGCCTCCAACGGTGGGGCCGGGTCCCGGTATCGTCGTAGGCGTGGGTTGCGCGGAACCAATATCGCAAGCGCTAAGGAGCAGGGCCGAGGAAATCGCCAGGGTGGCGAGGAAGCGCGATTTCATACCGGAAACAATCCCCCTAACCTTATTGCGAATTTCGGATTTCGAATTTGCGTTCCTTTGGATATAGAAAATTCGCGATTCGAAATCCGAAATTCGCAATTATCTCACGTCATCCAGGGCGGTTTGCACGAATTCGGCTTTGGTGGCGGCGACCAGCACTATCTGGTCATCGGTGCGCTTGAGGCCGAAGAAGCGCCCGCCGTCCTGCCAAAGCTCGCCTACCTTCGTTGTATCCTCGAAGGTCTCATTGAGGGCGGCTTCAAACTGGTTAGCGTCCCTCGTGGTGTCCCACCGGGTACCCATGATGAGCAGCGCATCGTCCCCGCGCTGGTAGAAATCGTACTGGCCGCCACCCCAACCCGCCGCCGCTTCTTCGGGGTCAGCGGCATTGTTGTCGCTCAACACTATTTGCAGATCGAACTCGCCGAACGTGGCATAGTCCGAGAGGGACCAGCCCGTTCCAAGCGTGGAGGTAAGCGGGGGCAGGACCACCGCTACCGGCTCGTCACGCGGCAACTCCATGTACTTCTCAGGGTGGATTATCTGCTCCGTAGACCTGGGAGGGTCGGCCAGGGCTGCGTTCACCTTGTCGAAGCCACCCGCCTCGATCAGCTTGCTTACGAAGTTGACTCCCTCGTCGTATGGGAAGATGAAGCCCCTGCGGATGTATGTGGGTGCCCGGTCTAACACTTCTGTGGAGGCATTTTCGCTTGCCGCAATCAGCGCCTGGAAGTCCTCCTGGCTCATGTGCCTGTATGCGTACATCAGCCCCGCGAGGCTTGCGTCGCCTTCCGCCGTAGCGCGCGCCGCCAGGTTGCGGTCGTCCTCTTTACTGTCGTCGGGCAGCAGCTTCCGCAGGTCGTAGTGTTGGTCCTGGAGGCTGTGTATGTACTCGTGAGACAGGGTCTCTCTCGATTGCGGGCTGAGTTCTTCCTGGTCACCGAGCACAAAGAGCTTGTTCTCGTCGGGGTCGTAATAGCCCGCCACGCCCTCGCTCAGCATGTCAATATAGAACTGATAAAGATCGAACGAGCGCTCATCGGAGAGACGCAGGAGCCACAGCGCGACCGCGTCCATGCGCGCCTCTTCGCGCGGGTAGTCGGTCTTCATATCCTCGGTGAGATTGACGCGAAGCTGTTCCTCGGTGATAAAAGTCTCCGGCACGTCGTCCTTTGGCTGCAAACCACGTAGCGCGGCTGTGTCCCTCTCGACGGCGATCACTACAGGGTCATCACCGGCATCGCGCGTGCCGTCATTATTATTGGTGACACTGGTAGGCTCTGCGGTTTCAGCAGGGTCGCTCGACTCAGCGGTTGACGTGGGCTGACGGCGCGTAGCCCTGGGCCTTGCGGTCTGGGTGGGAAGTTGAGAAGAGTCGCGGGTGGTTGGGGTGGGGTCGTCCGCGATGGCGGTAGCCGCCGGAGATGGAGTGGTGGAGGCTGACGGCAATCCGGTCATATCGCAAGCCGCCAGCAAAAAGAGACATACAATAGTGACAATCAAAGGCGCGCGTTTACGCATGATAACTTCCTTCTGGTAATGTAGCAGGTATGGAGCGCCGCGAACGCCCGTAATGGCTACGTAAAATAACGTATCTGCATCCAGTATAGGCGTTTAGCGGGTGGTAGTCAAGGGGTCAGGGATCAGGGATCAGGGGTCAGGGATTAGGGATTAGGGATTAGGGATTAGCTGGGGAGAGAAGAACATCATACGGGAAGCCCAGTAGTTTAGCGCGGTGTCTACGCTTTGTGATATAACCATACTGTCACAAGTAATATTGCGTTCTCACATTTGGCCCTGACCCCTGATCTCTGACCCCTGGCGAATGCACATTATCGTCCCCATCAAACAAGTACCTGAAGCGGAGGAGTTGCGCTACGACGCGGCTACACGCACGCTGGCGCGGGAGGGCGTTGCCACCGCTATAAACACTTTCGATAAGCGCGCTCTGACCGAGGCCATACGGCTGCGCTCTATGCATGGCGGCTCTATCACCGCGATTACGATGGGGCCTCCACAGGCGCGGGACGCGCTCATAGAGTGCCTGGGCAGGGGTGTGGACCGCGCTATACACTTAAGCGATAGGGCGTTCGCGGGGTCCGATACGCTTGCCACATCTCGGACCCTGGCGGCGGCGATACGCAGGCTCAGTTTCGACCTGCTACTGCTGGGCAAATGGTCTACAGACGCGGAGACGGGGCAGGTTGGGCCGGAGCTTGCGGAATTGCTGGACCTGCCGCATGTGACGGGTGCTACCGCTATCACCATTATGGACGGCAATCTGCTCGTGACCCGCGAGACGGACTACGGATTCGAGGAGATAGAGTGCCCGCTGCCCGCGCTGCTGACCGCCGCCGAGCGTCTCATCAAGCCCACAAAGACCAAACCGCCCGTGATTGAGGAGGGCCATCGCTGCCTCGCTGCTGATCCCGGTCTGATAGAGACCTTGAGCGCGCACGACCTGGGCATCCCGCCAGAAGAGGCCGGGCTGTCAGGCTCGCCTACATGGGTCGCGTACCTGCGCCCGGTGGTGGTGAACCGTGAGCGCGTCAGGCTTTCCGGCGATACGCGCTCTACGGTGGAGAGTTTGCTGCTGGCATTGAGGGCGAGAGGCCTGGCTTCGACTGGTAGGCGTACAGACAACGCTCTCCCGCCGCCACAACCGCCTGCCAGTCCCGACCCTGGCCGTGCGATATGGGCGGTGGCCGAGTGGCTGCCAAACGGCGATGATGTCCCCGAATTGCGCCGGGTATCCTTAGAGCTAGCTTCCGGGGCGGCACGGTTGGCTTCCCTGACGGGTGGGCATGCTACGTCCGTGCTGCTAGGGCATGGGGTGGAGCCGCTTGCGGACGCGCTTGCTACTTATGGAACTTCCAGGGTACTCCTTGCCGATAATCCGGGCCTGGCGCTTTATGCTGCCGAAACGTACGCGTGGGTGCTTTCCAGGGCCATAGAGAAGTATCAGCCCTGGGCCGTGCTATTGCCTGCTACATCCTTTGGCAGAGATCTGGCTCCCCGCGTGGCCGCGCGCCTGGGCCTCGGCCTGACGGGGGACTGCACCGGCCTGGAGATTGACGCCGAGGGCGGCCTGCTCCAAATCAAGCCTGCGTTCGGCGGGCAGGTGGTCGCGCCCATACTCAGCCGCACTCTGCCCCAGATGGCAACCATACGACCGGGTATGCTCGACACATATGCGCCCGACCTGCTCAGGAAGCCGGAGATAGAACGGCTCGACCTTGAGTGGCTGCCTGAATCGCGTGCAAAGGTCATGAAAGTCACCCAGGAGGGTGAAGCAGGGCTGGCGCTGGACAATGCGCGGCTGGTGGTGTGCGTGGGCACGGGCATAGGCGGGCCTGAAGCGTTGCCTGAAGTGTATGAATTCGCGAGCGCGGTTGGAAAGTGGATGGGGCTGTCGCCTGAGGAGGTAGCGGTGGGCGGCTCTCGCAAGGTGGTGGATGAAGGGTGGCTGCCCCGCCACCAGCAGATAGGCATCACGGGCCGCGCCGTAGCCCCCGATCTTTATGTGGGCCTGGGCATAAGCGGCACCTTCAACCACACGGTAGGCATCCTCCGATCCGGCACCATCGTCTCGGTGAACACCGACCCCGACGCTCCTATCTTCGCCTCCTCTGATATTGGCATTGTCGCTGATTGGCGGCAATTCGCCAATGAGGTTATTTCTGTCTATAAATCTTTCTAACTTTTGGCCCTGCGGGCCAAAAGTTAGAAAGATTTATAGACTTTATTTAACTCTCTGGCATGGAGTGTGCAGAATATACAAGTAAGTGGAGAGGAGAGAGACGATGGAAGAGCCGCAAGCCCTGATCTATTCGACGCATACTTGACCCTGGTGCTACAGGGTGAAAGAGTTTCTTTCGCAGAAGGGCATCCCCTGGACGGAAAAATACGTTGACAGCGACCGCGCCGCCGCTATCGAGATGATCCGGCGCTCAGGGCAGCAGGGCGTACCCGTCACCGTCATCGGAGATGAAGTGGTGGTCGGGTTCGACAGGCCCAGGTTGGAGCGCATTATAGCCGCCATGCGTGCGCGGCCTTCTGCGCCCACAGGTCGCAAATCGCTGGGCGCGAAGGTAGCTGACGCAAGCCGCTACTCCATGCCCGGCGGCACGGCGGTGCAAGGCGCATATGTGGGCGGGGTGAAAACAGGCTCGCCCGCCGAGGCTGCGGGGCTGAAAGTAGGCGATGTGATTGTAGCTGTGGACGGTAGGACGATCAGCACAGTGGAGGAGCTTTCCCAGGCTATATCCGGCCTGAAAGATGGGAGCGCGAAGCTGTCGGTGGCGCGCGGACCAAGCATGCGCGAGGTTATGGTGAAATTCTAACAGCGACAGCGCCCGGCGACTAAAGTCGCGTGCAACGACTACAA